>CAXTPR010000018.1:0-78714 GCA_964246235.1 uncultured Acidobacteriaceae bacterium | reverse complement strand
GTGCCGACGGTCCCCGCCGGCAGCGCTCCCGTGCTGAGGCTCAGCCCCGCCGGACTGATCGTCAGCGAAACGGGCCCGGTGGTCGTCAGCACCGGGTTGCTGCTATCGGTTGCTTTCACCATGAGGCTGACAGTGCCCGCAACGGTGGGAGTTCCGCTGACCATGCAACCGCTGCCAAATGACAAGCCGGCGGGGAGGGAGCCGGAGGTCACCGTGCAGGCGTACGGCGCCGTTCCGCCGGCCACGCCAAGGGTTGAGGTGTAGGAAACGCCCACTGTACCGTTGGGCAGCGTGCCGGCCGTGATGAGAAGCGACGACAAGACCGTGATGCTGAAAGAGCCGGTTGCTTTGGCGCCTGTGTTGTCCTGCACCTGGGCGACGAAGCTGAAGGTTCCGGCTGCCGTAGGTGTCCCGGAGATCACCCCTCCAGTTGAAAGCGACAGGCCCGCAGGTAGGGAACCGCTCAGGACGCTGAAGATGTAGGGTGCCGTGCCTCCGTTCGCAGCAAGCGCCGCGGTATAGGAAACGCCGACTGCACCGCCGGGTGGGTTCCCCGTGAGGAAAGCGAGCGGCGGGACAACGGCGGAGACGGTGATCGTCTCGGCCGCTTTCACCGTGAGGGGAGCAGGGCCAGAATCCGTCACCTGCGCTACAAAATTGGTGGTACCCACCGCTGTGGGCGTTCCGCTGATGACACCTGTCGCCGCGTTGAACGCGAGGCCTGCGGGAAGATTGCCGCTGGACAGGCTCAGCGTGAGTGCTCCGGTGCCGCCGCTACCCTGCAACTTTGCAGAGTAGGCTGCGCCGACCGTGCCAGCCGGCAGTACGCCGGTGATGACCGGAGCGGGGTTCACCGTGATCAGGGTCGAGCGGGTGTTCGCCGAGCCACTCACCGAGGCAGTCACGTTCACCTGCAGAGGCGCGGTGAGGCCGACAGGAGCGGTGTAGGTGCTGGTGGTTCCCGTGGCGCTCGACAGGGTGCCACAAGTAGCTCCTGCACAGGCCGGGCCGCTGAGGGCCCACGTTACCGGGAGGTTGGCCGAGCCGCTGGCGGTGATCGAAAGCGACTGGCCGGCATCGAGTACCGACGCGGAGGCCGTCACGCCGGTCAGGCCTAGCCCGGGATAGCCACCGCCGCAGCCCACCACCGTGAGGTACAGGACCAGGCAGAGCGTCAGCAACGAGGCAACGTGAAACCACGCCGAGACGGAGGCCAGGTTTCTGGCCCGCAGCTCCGGGCGGAGAGCGACAACAGGCAGAGCTGCCGGCGTGTCCCCATCCCCCTGCGACACCGTGAGCCAGTTGCAGGCAGGTGCGGTTGTTTGATCGAGCGGAACCCACGAATGGACTACCGGTGCTGCCGGAAACCGAATGATGGCCTTCATTGACGACTCTCCCTGAAGCTCGTTCTCGCATCCGCTCAGGCCGGAAGTACACATCCTTCGCCCGGCACGGAACTGCGTGTCTGGAGCATGCCCGGTTACGAAGGGAAAGTGGGAGCAGTTACCAGCGCGTCGGAAGATAAAACCGCCGTGTGATATCACCCGCGATACCCGCTGCTCAACCCTGTGCTTTTCCAGCCTTCGAACTGCCGTTCGGGCAGATCACTCCGCCGACAGAATTGCGTGCAGTCTCTGCGCGTCTGCGGTTCAGGCCGGCAATCGGGCTCTGGTGTCAGCGGACTGCGGAGCGGGCGCGGGGAAGGGAAGCGTGACGTGGCGTTTGGCCGCGAGCGAGGCCCGGCTCCGTTTGCGGGCCGGCTGCTCGATGGCGCGAATGGTCTCCAGCACGCGCTCGAAGGGCACCGGCCTCGCAAAGAAGTATCCCTGGATCTCATCGCATCGGCGCCGCATGAGGAACTCGATTTGTGGCTCTGTTTCCGCGCCCTCCGCGCACACCTTCAGGCCGAGGTTGTGCGCCATGGCGATGACCGTACGCACGATCGACGCGGCATGGCCACCGCTCGCTACCTGAGAGACAAAGCTGCGGTCGATCTTCAAACGGTCGACCTGGTACTGCAGGATGTAAGAGAAGCTGCTGAACCCGGTACCGAAATCATCGATCGCGAGGCTGATGCCCAATCCGCGGATGCGATCCAGCATGTGCAGTACGCTGGGGGTGCCGGACATCAGCACCTGTTCCGTGATCTCGAACTCCAGGTCGCCAGGGGGCAACCCGGAATCACGAAGGGCCTGCTGCACGGTGACGAAGAGTGCAGGCTGCTGGATCTGATGCGGCGATAAATTGACCGCGATCCGTATACGACGCTGCAGGAGGCTCTGCATGGCAGCGCCATCGCGGCAGGCCTGTTGGATCGACCAGGCTCCGATAGCGGCAATTAGACCGGCTTCTTCGGCTATGGGGACGAAGACATCCGGGGAAACGTTGCCGTGCTTGGGACTGTTCCAGCGCAACAACATCTCCAGGCTGTCCACGTTGCCGGAGATACAGGCCACCTGTGGCTGGTAATGCAGCGTGAACTCGCCACGTCTCAGCGCATGACGCAGATCTTCTTCGATCTCAAGCCGCCCTTGCGTGGCCCGCTGCAACTCAGGCGTGTACGGAGCGAAGCTGCCCCGGCCCGCTGCTTTCGCGGAGTACATCGCCAGATCGGCATGGCGCAGCAGGTCCTCCGCGGAGCCCGCGCACTCCGGGAAAAGGCAGTAGCCGATCGACGCCGTGACACAGACCTCTCGTTGTCCTACCAGGAAAGGGCGACTGATGACCTCGAGGATCGCGCGGGCCCGATGCTCGGCGTCGGCGGCACGGCGCATGTCTGGAAAAACGATGACGAACTCGTCGCCGCCCAGCCGCGCCGCGAAATCGGCCTGGCGAATGGATGCGGACACACGCGCCGCGACGGTGGTCAGCACCGTGTCGCCGGCGGCATGGCCGAGAGAATCGTTGATTCGCTTGAAATAGTCGATGTCGATGGCAAAGATTGCGACTGTGCCGGAAGACTTTTCTGCGTTCCGCAGCGCGGCTTCGATTGTGGAGCGCACCAGTGTGCGGTTGGGCAGACCGGTGAGCTGATCGTGATGCGCCATGTAGAACGCGGTATCCGCCAGCTGCTTCCGCTCTGTCACGTCGAAAGCTACGGCGAGATAGCCGGAGAGGCCGCCGTCGATGTGCAGCGGAGTGACGGTGAGGTCGACGCATACTCGCGAGCCGTCACGCCGTTTGTAGGTCCAGTCGTCCTTCTCGTGCAGCCTTTTGTGCTCCAGCAGAAGCTCGATTTCGCCGAACGGCCTGCCGCCGCGCCTTCGCACAGCTGTCGATCGCTCCAGGAACTCCTCCGGACAGTGCAGTTGCAGGAAGGAGTGCTTTCCTACCAGCTCCTGTTTCTTGAACCGGGTAAGCCTTTCCGCACTTTCGTTCATGGCGATGATGGTGCCGCCGATGTCGGTGGCGATGATGCTCACCGGAGCGCTATCGAACACGGCACGGTTAAAGTCGTGAAGCTCTTCCACCTGGCGCTGTGCAGCCTGTTCTTCGCGGCTGTGCAGGGCCGTCACGACCAGGCAGCCGGACTGGGGCACGACATAGACGTCCCATGTCGCTTTCTCGCCCGCCGCATTGCGAATCGGCAGTTTCGTGATCTCCGGCTGCTCCGTGCGCAGGATGCGAATCCACGCTTCGACCGTTCTGCTGAAATCGTTGCGAGACAGCAGGTCGATGAGTTTTTTGCGATGGGCCGTATTGTGTGCCATGAGCCCGCTGCCGCCGCCGTTCATGTACAAAATGCGGAAGTCGGTAATCCCCCCGCTGGGGCTCCGTACCGGCTCGCACACCATGGAGGCTTGGCGGCTCCGTGAGGCGATGCTACGGAAGAAGGAGCGCTCTCGCCGCACCGCACCCAGGCGCTTGAGAACGGTGCGGGGAACGCGCAGAGCGAACAGCACGATTGTCAGTGGAACCAGGATCTCCATGCCCGCGTCCAGCACCGTGGAGGGATAGACGGTGCGCGCCAGAGCTAACGGGGTCGCAAACAGGGCAGCGATACAGGCCATCGAGGTCCATCGGACTTTGCTTGAGGCCGAGCGGTGGGGAAAGCGCATGCGAGCTCCATTGATCGGAAGTGCCCGTAACGGCAGCACTCTCGTTCCAAGCAGACGACACCGAAGTACCCAACGCGGAGAAGAAAAGTGACTGTCGTAAGAAAAAGGCTGACTTTGATATCGCGGTCGATAGCGGACCCCTTGGCTTGCCTGCCCTCGGCGATTTACAACCGGGGGAATGCTAGCAATTGGCGTGACACTTTCGTGCCATTGTGAAATGCCCAGTGGTGCAACAAACTTGATATAACTTGCCGCAGTTACGGCGTATGAGGCCCAAATGGATCAGGAACTAAAGCGGAAGCAGAGCTTCCTTCTCCGCCTTCCTGTCTCGGTTCGCGAAGAAGCAACCCGCATCGCGCACTTGGAAGGTACTTCACTCAATCACTTCATCGCACTCGCGCTGGCGGAGAAGATCAGCCGCATGGAAGCGTTGAAAATGCAGGCTGCCGCCCAGCCCCCTTCTCCCCTTCGGGTCCACCATTACGCCACTCCCTTCAAGCTTCACCGCCCTGCCTGAAACGCATCCGGGTGCGAAGCGCGTGCGGCGCACCCGGACCCCTTCCTTGCACAAAAGAAAATCCGATCATGCAATCTCGCAATGAACAGCTGCAGCTCGCGGAATCAGTTTTTCGAAATGTGATCGAACATCTGAAGCGGCGCATCAAGCGTATTCAGGACGAAGGAGAAGATCGGGTCGGCCTGGTGGGGGAGGAGCAGACTCCGCCCGACCAATCGACTGTCACAGCGCTACGCCTGGAAATCTGTCTCTACAGCTTGTGTCTCGATTGGGTTCGAACTCAGCTGCCCGAGCAACACGGGCCTGGTGAAGAGGAGCGTCGTCACCTCCGCGAAAACTTCTTCCGACTCATGACGACGGTGGCGCGCTCGGAGTTATTGCGGGACGCGAACACGCGATCCTTCGGACTTGCGGGCGGCGCGGCACAAACACGCCCGCTGACGAACGCCGAAATGTTTACCGCTCTGGAAGGCACCGCGGAAAGGCAGCTCGCAAACTTGATCGCGATGTAGGGCGATTGCAGAGGCTCTCCGCCGCCGCATCCCGGGAGCGACACGCAGAAGCGCATTCCGGGCCGCTTCGCGATCGGCAGGCCCGCACGGCTTCCGCACCACGCCTGTCACTGGAGTTTCGCGTGATGCAACTTTTAGTATATGTACTGCAACGGTCAATCAAGCTACCTTGAGTCCATCACGGTTATCAGCAACCCACCTTCTGCAAGGGCGGCGCAAAAGAAGAATGCCTGTTCGCACAAGATTGCAGATACTGCTCACGATCCTCGCAGCCGCCGGCCTGACCGTGTGGACGGCTCATCGTTCCGCGGGGGAATGGCTTCCCTTCTGCATCTTTCTGGCTGCGATTCTGCTGAGCTCCGGGTTCAAGGTAGCGCTGCCGCGCGGCGACGGCAGCATGTCTCTGAACTTTCCGTTCGTACTGCTCGCCTTGGTGCAGCTTTCCCCGTTGCAGGTGCTGCTTCTGGCAGGAATCTCGGTGGCCGCGCAGTGTCGCGTTCGGGTCACGAAGATCTTTACCGCGATCCAGATCTGCTTCAACGTCGCCAACAGCATGCTGGCCGCCGGCGGGGCGTACTTCACCTATAGCTTCATGATGGCGTATGGCGCCCCGCTGGCCCCCTCTTTGGCTATCGCCGCGGTCGCTTACTTCTTCTGCAGCACCTGCTCGGTCGCGGCCATCATCGCGTCTTCCTCGGGTGAGCGTCCGTACGGCATCTGGCGAGCGGAGTTTCCCTGGTACCTGCCCTTCTACGTGGTAGGAGCCGTCCTGGCCGCTTCGGCGCACTGGCTCAGCGCGCGTTTCGGATGGGCGACCGCCCTGCTGCTGATTCCCATGGTCTACACCGTGTATCGCTCCTACATGGGACAGATCTCGAGGATCAAGGAGCGCCAGCAGCACCTGGAAGAGACTGAGGCGCTGCACCTGCGCACCATCGAAGGCCTGGCGATGGCAATCGAAGCCAAGGACCAGAACACGCACGATCATCTCTTCCGTGTGCGGAACTATGTCGAGGAAGTAGGCCGCGCCCTTCATCTCAGCAACGATGAGCTGCAGGCGCTGCGGACGGCGGCTTTTCTGCACGATATCGGCAAGCTCGCGGTTCCCGAGCACATCATCAACAAGCCTGGGAAGCTGACTCCGGAAGAGTTCGAAAAGATGAAGATCCACCCGGTTGTCGGAGCCGACATTCTGGCTCGCGTCCGCTTTCCGTATCCGGTCGTGCCCATCGTCCGTTCGCATCATGAGTGGTGGAACGGCAAGGGCTATCCGGATGGCCTCCGCGGGAAAGAGATCCCCATCGGGGCTCGCGTCCTTAGCGTGGTGGACTGCTTCGATGCGCTGGTCTCCGAAAGACCGTACCGCCGTGGCATGCCCGCCGAGCAGGCACTGGACATTGTCAAGAGCATGGCCGGAACGCAGTTCGATCCCGCCGTCGTGGATGTGATGGAAAGGCTCTACGTCAAGATGGAGGCACACGTGGCCGCCGTCGAAGCCAAGACGTTCTCACCATTGAACACGGAAGTAGAGGTCTGGCGTGGGTTGGCGCCAGGGGCCGGCTTTGAACATTCCGGCGCGACCGAGACGATCGACGCCTCCACCGATCCCGCAAAGCACGAGCTGCCCCGGCCTACGGTTTCACTGGACCTGATTGCCGCAGCCAGTCAGGAAGCGCAGGCCCTGTTTGAGATGAGCCAACTGCTCGGAAGCAGCTTGCGCCTCAATGAAACCATCTCCGTCATGGCGTCTCGCCTGCGGCGGCTCATTCCCTTCGATGCGTTCGCACTGTACATCCGGCAGGCGGAGCGCCTTGTTCCTCAATACGTGGACGGCGAAGGAGCGAAGTCTTTCTCCTCGGACACCGTCCTTCTGGGACAGGGCATCTCTGGTTGGGTGGCGCAGAGCGGCAAACCCATCCTGAACGGGAATGCCACGCTCGAGCCCAACTATCGCAGCAGGCCGGGGCAGGAGGAGGAACTTCTGTCGGCGCTTTCCGTGCCGCTCTTCGACTTGCAGAAGGAAGTGCTCGGCGTACTCACCCTATACGCCGCGTGTGAAAATTCTTTCCAGCGCGATCACCTGCGGATCCTGCAGGCCATGGAATCCAAGCTGTCCCTTTCTCTGCAGAATGCCTTGAACTTCCGTCGTGCGGAGTTCGACGCCGGCACGGACTTCCTCACCGAGCTGCCCAATGCGCGCGGTCTGTTTGTACACCTTGAGACGGAGTTGAACCGTTCCCGGGAAAGCGGTCAGCCCATGACGGTCGTCGTCTGCGACCTCAACGCCTTCAAGGACGTCAACGATCGCTGCGGACATCTCACTGGAAACCGCCTGCTGAGCCGGGTTGCGGAAGCCTTCCGCGGCGTCTGCCGGCCGGGCGACCAGGTAGCTCGCATGGGCGGAGACGAGTTCGTGTTCCTGCTGCCGCACACCGCCGAGCCGGAGGCGTTTGCCCGGCTGCATGCCATCGCGGCCGCTGTGGTCTCGGCAGCAAGGCGTTGCCCAGGCGTGGGAGCGAAGGTGACGGCCAGCCTCGGAGCGTCCTTCTATCCAGATGACGGGGTCACTGCCGAAGAGTTGCTTTCGGTCGCGGACCGCCGCATGTATCTGGATAAGCAGGAGCACTATAGCCAGGCAAACTCAGGTCTCTCCGATGCGATGGAAGCCATTGCGGTATGAGCGGTTGGATCGCAAAGATTGCTCTTAAGCTGGGCCGTGTGTTCTCTCTGGCCCTGCTGGCCATGATTGGAACAATCCTGCTGGTGCGGTTTGCCCCTGGATACTTCACTGACGACCGTGAAATGGATCCGGAACACGCGTCCATGGCGCGCGAGCAGCTGCAGGCGCAGCAGCGGCAGGAGGGCTCGGTGCCGGCTGCCGTGTGGATGGACGTGCGGGCGTGGGCGCACGGCGATCTGGGCCGATCGCGGCATTTTGATGTGCCGGTTGCCAGCCTGCTCCGCGATCGCTTGAAAACAACAGCAAAGCTGGTACTGGCCGGCGTTCTGGCCGGCTGGCTGGGCGCGCTGGCGCTGGCGCTACCGCTGAGCGCGCTCCGCACGCGGTCCGTTGCAGCGATCTTGGCTCCCCCCGTTGCCATTCTGCTCGCCGTTCCCGTAGCTGCGCTCGCCACGGCCTGCCTCATTGCGGACTTCGGCGGCCCGGTACTGGTCCTCAGCCTGCTCATCGGCGCGCGCGATTTCCAAGTCGTCCACCGCCTGCTGCGCCACGTGCTCCGTGCGCCTCACTTCCTGTATGCGCGTGCGCAAGGGCTTTCCGGTGGCCATTTGCTGCGCACGCACCTGTTGCCGGGCATTGCCTCTGAGCTCGTCGCGCTCGGCATGATGTCCTTTGTTCTGGCGCTCAGCGCCGCCGTGCCGGTGGAGGTTATTTTCGACCTGCCCGGACTCGGCCAATTGGCCTGGAACGCGGCCATGAACCGCGATCTACCCGTTCTTCTGGCGGTGACCATGGTCATGGCAGGATGCGTGGGGGTTGCCGGCCTGTTCGTGGATACGCAACGCTCCGCGGGGGCCGCACAGTGCGCCTGACCGCCAGTTTGCTTCTGCTCACGCTGGCCTTTTCCGCCGCGTGGGTTGTGCTGCGATCCCCGTTTCACTACGCGGATCAGGACCGTGAGCATATCTCCGCACCAGGCTCTCCGCAGCATTCGACGGGAACAGACGATCTGGGCAGGGACCGCACCGTGCGCATAGCCGCAGCCCTGCTGCTCGGCCTCGCAGGCGCCACGGCCGCGTCGGCCGTGGCAAGCGGACTCGCGGTTGCGGTGGGCGTGACGGCTGCGTTTGCGCAGCCATGGCTCGGCCGCACCTTGCTGTACCTGAGCGATCTCGCGCTCACCCTGCCGTGGCTTTTTCTGCTGCTCATGGTGCGCTCGGCGCTGCCGCTGAATCTGTCGCCCGCTCACTCGGCGGCTCTCACCTTCCTGCTTCTGGGCGTGCTGGGCTGGCCGGCATTTACGCGGGCAAATCATGCGCGGGCTTCTGTTTTACGAGGTGCGGACTGGCTGGTGCATGGCAGAGCAATGGGTCTCCGCCCTCTGCAACTGGCGAGGCAGGTCGTTCCGCACCTGCGTCCTCTGCTCTTTTCGCAATTTCTCATCTATGTGCCGATCTGCGTTGTGGGCGAAGCCAATCTCGGTGCTCTGGGCCTGGGTGTGAGCGAGCCTTTGCCTTCCTGGGGCTCGTTGCTGCTCTCGCTGCAGCATTCCGCCATTCTGGCCGGCACGCGCTGGGTATACCTCCCCATCCTTCTTCTCGTTTTCGTATTGCTGCTTTTAGAATCGTTTCCTTCAGAGGTGAGATCGTGACGGTTGTTCTGAAGATGTCGCTCCTGGCGGCGCTTCTTGCTTGCGGATCGGGTCTGGGTGTCGCCGTTGCGCAGACTGCAAGTGACCAGACCATAGCCTGGTCGCTCAAGTACGATCCGAAAACGTTGGATCCCGCCAAGGTCGACGAGCAATCGTCCGAGCTGGTGCGCTACCTGACCGGTGGTGTTTTGCTGCGGGTCAACCGGCGTACCCAGCAGGTGGAGCCCTGGCTGGCGGCAAGCTGGAGCGTCAGTCCCGATGGGCGGCTTATCACGTTCCACCTTCGCGATCATCTGCGCTTCTCCGACGGCGCTCCCCTGATGTCGACCGATGCCGCTGCAAGCGTTCGGCGGGTCTTGCTTCCGGCGACTGGGGCGCCCGTCGCTGAAGAGTTCCTCGATCCAGCTGCGGTGGTGGTGACCGCACCCGACCCGCTCACACTGAAGGTGCAACTGCCGAAGAGAGTCGTCTCTATCGGCAAGGTTTTCGATGAAATCGCCATCGAACCCGCGAACCGTCCCAGCGAGGGTCGAGTCACATCCGGGTCCTTCGTGGTAGCGGAGTACAAGCGTGGCGAATACCTGCGCCTCCAACGCAATCCCAACTACTGGCGCCGCGATAGCGGCGGCAAACCACTCCCGTACGTTGCTTCCCTTCGCCTCGATATCCTCGCGAATCGCGAGCAGGATGAGTTGAGGTTCGTTCGCGGCGAGTACGGTGTGATCGACAGTGTGCCGGCGGAAAACTTCGGACTTCTGGCCAGGAAGGCGCCCGACGCGGTTCATGATCTGGGTCCCTCCCTGAACACCGAACAGATGTGGTTCAACCAGTCGCCCGCCGCCCCCCTGCCTGCCTGGGAAAGAGCCTGGTTTCAGAGCCGCGCGTTCCGCGTGGCCGTTTCGCAGTCGATCCACCGGGCAGACTTGGCGCGCATCGCGTATGACGGCCACGCCACTCCCGCGAACGGCTATATCTCGCCTGCAAACTCGTTCTGGTACGACTCCAGGCTTCCTCCCATCCAGGAAGACGTTAACGCGGCTTTGCGGCTGCTCCAGCAGGAGGGCTTTCGCAAGTCGGGCACCGTCCTGGTGGATCGTGAGGGACATCCGGTACGGTTCTCGCTGCTCACCAACGCAGGCAATCGTGCTCGTGAAAAGATGGCGTCGCTCATCCAGCAGGATCTGGCCGCGGTCGGTATGCAGGTAAACGTCGTCTCGCTGGACTTTCCCGCGCTGAGCGAAAGGCTGATGCACACGCAAAATTACGAAGCCGCGCTGCTGGGCCTCGGCAACGTCGCTCCGGACCCCAGCTTCATGATGAACGTATGGCTGAGCTCCTCGCCCAATCACCAGTGGAACCCTTCGGAGAGGTCGCCGGCCACTTCCTGGGAAGCGGAGATCGACGCCGAGATGAAGCTGCAGGCCGCAGCCGGGAAGGATGCCGACCGCAAGCGCGCCGTGGACCGCGTGCAGGAGATCGTTTTCGAGCAGCAGCCCTTCATCTATCTTGTCTATCCGAACATGCTTTATGCCGACTCCCCCCGGCTTGCCGGTGTCGAGCTTTCCGTCCTGCAACCGGGAGTGGTCTCCAATATCGATTACATCCACTGGAAGGAAGGCAAGCCGTGATGGAGCCCGTCCTGCGTGTACGCCTGAGCGCGGGTTACGGCAAGGCCACCGTACTGCAGGAAGTGAATCTGGATCTCTGCGCAGGAGACTGCCTCGGTTTGGCGGGATCCAGCGGGGCCGGAAAGAGCACGCTGGTTTTAGCATTAATGGGTCTACTGCCCTGGCGGCGCGGTTGGGCACGCGGCGAAGTGACGCTGAATGGGCGCAATCTGCTGAGTCTCAGCGAGAACGAGGCACGCCGTCTCCGGGGGCGTGAGATCGCACTGGTGCCGCAAAGCCCGCTGAGTGCATTGAACCCGGCCCTGAGCCTTCACAAACAATTCAAGGAAGCCTGGAAGGCCCACCAGAGCGGCAGTGCCAACTTCCAGCAGCGCGTCGAAGAACTTATCGCAAGGGTCCAGCTTCCCGCGCAAGCGTCTTTTCTGGACCGGCGGCCGGGTGAAATCAGCGTGGGACAAGCGCAACGCGTGGTGTTGGCGATGGCCCTCCTCCACAAACCTGCAGTCGTTATCGCCGACGAACCAACCAGCGCCCTCGACCCGGAGACACAAAAAGAGGTTCTTTCCCTGTTGCGATCCCTCCAACAGGTGGAGCACACCACGCTCCTGTATATCTCGCATGACCTGCTTTCGATTCTGCAGCTGTGTAAGCACATCGCGCTGCTGCAGGGGGGCCGTATCGTAGCGACCCATCCGGTATCTGCGCTCGCGGGTGAAAACCTGCATCCCGGACTTGGTGCGCTGGTGAAAACTCTCCCTGTACCCATTGAATTTTTCCTAGCTCCGCAACTTCTGTGGAAAAGTCTGTAACCAGGTCCACTACTTTCGTGTTACTTTGGTGTCACTCAAGTATAAGAGCGCGCACGAAAGTTGCACAAAACGGTCTTGGGTCCGCCCGAAGTGGGTAACCGTGGTTATATCGCCATAGTTACCGGGTCCGTCGAGTCTACCGTCTCCGTTGGGGATCGTGCGCATTGCCGCTGCACCGATTTCTCCCTTAGGAGCTCCGCATGAACCGTACGCCTGCCTTGTTTCGCTCCACCCTTACCCTGCTGCTTGGGGTAACGGGATCCGCCTTTGCCGGCGCCCCCCACCATAAACTCTCCCATGACCTGAGCAATGCAAAGGACGCTGTCCTCCCCGTCATCATCCAGTACAACTCCGCTGTAGGCGAGGAGGAGGTCGGGCGAGTTTCCAGGCTGGGCGCCGCCGGATCGAAGCGGCTTAGCTCTATCCATGCGCTCCGGGCGAACATTCCCGCAGCCGCACTGGCCGGGCTTGCAGCTGACGACAATGTGGCGTACGTCAGCCTGGACCGTCCGCTCGGCGCCCGAGGTTCCTCATCGGGAACGGCCGTAGCCTCCATTGCGACCACTCCGGAGTACACCGTCGAGCCGATCAACGCTCCCGCAGTCTGGTACTCGGGATATATAGGAACAAACGTTGGTGTGGCCGTCATAGACAGCGGCATCAACAATGTGAATGATCTGGTGGGCCTGAACGGCAGCCGCGTGGTCTACAGTCAGAGCTTCGTCGCCGGACAAACCAACATCACGTCAGACCCTTTTGGCCACGGAACGCACGTTGCCGGTCTGATCGGAGGCAATGGGTACAACTCCTTTGGAGCAAAATACTTCAGGACCTTCCTGGGCGTGGCTCCAAACGTCAACCTCATTAATCTGCGTGTTCTCGATCAGAATGGCCAGGGCACCGATTCGCAGGTGATTGCGGCAATCGAGCAGGCCATCGCGCTCAAGAACGTTTACAACATCAAGGTCATCAACCTCTCACTCGGCCGCCCGATCTATGAGAGCTATACCAAGGACCCGCTTTGCCAGGCAGTGGAGCAGGCCTGGAAAGCCGGAATCGTAGTCGTGGCGGCAGCCGGAAACAACGGCCGGGACCTGGCCCTGAGCCCGCAGGGGTATGGCACCATTGAGGCGCCGGGCAACGATCCCTACGTGCTGACGGTAGGTGCGGCGAACACCAGCAACAGTCCCGGTCTGGGCGACGATGTGATGGCCAGCTACAGCTCCAAAGGCCCCTCTTTCGTCGATCAGGTAGCCAAGCCGGACCTCATCGCACCGGGCAATCTGGTCACGAGCACACTGGCGAACACCTCGGCCCTGCAGACCGCCAACCCCGCGTTCTACACGCCGATGGCGTTCTACAAGATCAGCGGCAGCGCCACCAAGCCCTCCAGCGACTACATGCCGCTCAGCGGGACCAGCATGGCCAGCGCCGTGGCCAGCGGCGCAGTGGCTCTCTTGCTGGACGCTGCTCCTGCACTCACTCCTGACCAAGTCAAGGCTGTGCTGATGCGCGACGCCAACAAGGGCGTGATTCCGCGCAACAACGCGGTGACGGACTCGTCCACGGGCGCAACCTACATCGCGCACAACGACGTGTTCACGCAGGGCGCGGGTTATCTCGACATCCGCGCGTCTGTTGCGGACGCCCTCAAGAACCGGATTCCGAATGGTACCGCGATGAGTCCCATCGCGGTCTATAACGCCGGCAACGGCACGGTATCCCTGGTGACCGACAACACCGCATTGTGGGGCGCAACCGCTCTCTGGGGCGCTTCGAACATCTACGGGCAGAGCTCTTTTGTGGGCAGCAGCACCGCCCTCTGGGGAGCCACGGCCCTGTGGGGTGCAAGCAATCCTGCCTCGGCCACGGCTCTGTGGGGCGCGACCACGCCCAACGGCTCCACCGCCCTCTGGGGTGCAAACGATCCGGGCAGCTTTACCGCGCTATGGGGAGCTACGGCTCTCTGGGGCGCCGGAACCCCAGAGGCGGCTACCGCTCTGTGGGGTGCAGGCGGCGTGAACGGATCGACCGCTCTGTGGGGTGCGACTGCATTGTGGGGAGCAACGGCCCTCTGGGGAGCGACCGCTCTCTGGGGTGCGGACGCTCCGCTGGAGAAGTAGGCCTAAGGACCATTGCCTCTGAACCCTTCACGAACTTCACGAGACAACGGAGCGCCGCGGATTTCGCGGCGCTCCGTTGTTATGGGCGGTTTGCGCCGGCAGAACGAACACACCATCAGGGTTCGTTAACGTTTCGAAGCGGCACTAGTTCGCGTACCGGACCTGATGCCATGCCCAGGCAGACTCCAGGATCTTGCTGATTGCGGACTCCCGGGGCTCCCATCCGAGCACCTCACGCGCCTTCTCCGAGCTTGCGATTAGGCGCGCCGGATCGCCGGCTCTGCGCGGCTTGAGCTCCACGGGTATGGGGTGGCCGGTCACTTCGCGCGCGGCTTCCACCAGCTGCTTCACCGAAAAGCCCTGCCCGTTGCCCAGGTTGCAGATCAAACGGCCGTGCTCTTCAAGCGCGTTCAGCGCCAGGATATGCGCGTCCGCCAGGTCCCCCACGTGAATGTAGTCACGGATGCAAGTGCCGTCCGGCGTGTCGTAGTCGTCGCCGTAGATAAAGATTTTTTCGCGGCGTCCCAGCGCCACATCCAGGATGAGCGGAATGATGTGCGTTTCGGGTTCATGCGCTTCGCCGCGCCCAGGCAGCGCGCCGGCCACATTGAAGTAGCGGAGCGACGCGTAGCGCAGTCCGTGGATGCGATGGAGCCATTGCAGCATGTACTCAACCAGCAGCTTCGACTCGCCGTAAGTGTTCGTGGGCGCAAGCTTCGCGTCTTCGTCGATCGGCACTTTCTCCGGCTCGCCGTAGACCGCCGCCGTCGAACTGAAGACCAGCTTGTTTACGCCGGTCGCATGCATCGCCTCAAGCAGCGTCAGCGTGGAAGCGGTGTTGTTGCGAAAGTAGATCTCCGGCTTCTGCATGCTTTCGCCGGCTTCGATGAGCGCAGCGAAGTGCAGCACGCCGTCCGGCTGCAGCTCGCGCAGCAGGGCTTCGACACGGGGCCTCTCGGCGATGTCGCACTCGACGAACTCGGCGCCCGCGGGCACCTCGTTGCGGCGGCTGTGGCACAGGTTATCGAGCACCGTTACCTGATGCCCAGCCTTCATGAGGATCGTCGCCACGGTCCCACCTATGTAACCGGCACCACCGGTCACGAGAATTTTCATCGTCGTCTCCTGACTGCTTCAGCCCTGACTGTTTGAGCCCTGCATGACGCCACGCAACGTCGCCGCTGCCAGCTCGGGGGTGATATCGCGCTGCGGGGAGCCGAGCAGCTCGAAGCCCACCATGAATTTGCGAACCGTGGCCGAGCGTAACAGCGGCGGATAGAAGTGCGCATGCAGCAGCCACTCGGGATGCGGCGCGTCGTCGCATGGCGCCGGATGGAAGCCCATGGAGTAGGGAAACGGTGTGTCGAACACACGGTTGTAACCCGACGTGACGGTCTGCAACATCGCCGCCAAACCCACTCGTCCGTCGTCATCCAGGTCGCGCATGTTGGCGACGGCCGTGCGTGGCAGCAGCAGCACTTCAAAGGGCCACACCGCCCAGAACGGCACCAATGCGACCCACGCACTATTCTCCGCCACCACGCGCTCACCCTGCTTCAGCTCCAGAGCCAGATAGTCGGCCAGCAGCGTGCCTCCGTGCTCGGCCCTGTATTGCCGCTGCGCCGCCAACTCCACCGAAGGCTCATTCGGCACGTGCTCGGTGGCCCATATCTGCCCATGCGGATGGGGATTGCTGGCTCCCATCATGGCGCCGCGGTTCTCGAAGATCTGCACATAGCCGATGTCGGGCCGCGCCGCCAGCTCCGCTTCCTGCGCCGCCCACACCTCTACCACACGCTCAATGCTGCGCAGACTCATGGTGGCCAGCGTCAGGTCGTGCCGCGGGTCGAAGCACAGCACGCGGCAGGTGCCACGCTCCGTGGCCGCCTGCAGCAAGCCGGCGCCGTCCACATCCAGCGACGCGTCCACGACATCCGGTTTCAACGCCGCATAGTCATTCTCGAAGACGAACGTCTCGGTGTACTGCGGCGTTTGATGGCCGCCCGCGCGCGTGTTGCCGGGGCACAGGTAGCAGGCCGGGTCGTACTGCGGCGCGGCGGCGGCCGCCGTTTCTTCCGTCTGGCCTTGCCAGGGCCGCTGCGTCCTGTGCGGCGAGACCAGCACCCACTCGCGGCGCAGCGGGTTCCAGCGGCGATGCGGATTCTGCAGGAAGACCTCTACCATGGCACCCCCTCCGTACGTTCCGCGCGCGCCACCGCGCCGTCCACGGCTTCGCAAACGTACGTCTGCGCCTCCTGGAAGCCCGGCTCTGCACCATAGCGCTCCCGATACCGCAAGCGCAGGCTTTCGGCGAAGCTTTCGGCCGCAGCGGCATCCACCAGGTTGACGGTGCACCCGCCGAAGCCGCCGCCCGTCAACCGCGCCCCGTGGCATCCAGGTAGATTCACCGCCGTTTCCACCATGAAGTCGATTTGCGGGATGCTGCATTCGAAGTCATCCCGCTCACTGGCATGGGCCGCTGTCATGATTTCCCCCAGCAGCTCCGGGTCGCCGTCTGTTATGGCTTGCGCGGCCTTCAGCACACGTCCATTCTCGCTGATAATGTGACGGCAGCGCCGAAAGCTTTTCTCACTCATTTCGTCCCGAACCGTTCCCAACTGCTCCAGCGTCGCGTCGCCCAGGTCGCGAAGCTCCGGGTACCGTGCCCGCAGCACGGCCTGCCCGGCCTCCAGCTGTTCGCGCCGTTCCGGGTAGCCGCCGTCGCGGATTTGATGCTTCACCCCGGAGTTGGCCACCACAACAACGCACCCGGCGAGCTCGCCCGTATTCATCGGCAGCAGCTCATACCGCAGGTCGCGCGTATGCAGGAGCAGCGCGTGGCCAGTGGTTGCCGCGGTGATCACGAATTGATCCATGATTCCGCACGGCGAACCTACGTACCGGTTCTCCGCCCGTTGGCATAGCGTGGCGATCAGCTCCGGAGCCAGCTGCGCTCCGCTGTGCGCCAGCAGCGCCATCGCCGTTGCGACCTCCACGGAGGCCGACGAGCTCAGCCCCGAGCCCAGCGGAACGTCGCCGCGCAGATGCAAGGCGAAGGGCGGCGGTTCGATTCCCAGCGCCTGCAACTCCCGCAACACCCCCACCGGATAGTCGGTCCAGTCGTCTGTCCTTGCCGAGCGATCCTCCGGCGCCATGCTCCTGCTGTCAGGGAACATCGCGCTGGCAAAACTGTACCGGCCGTCGTTCGCAGGCTGAATTGCTGCCGTTGTAGTAAATGGAATCGCCATCGGCATCACCAGGCCTCCGGTGTAATCCGTGTGCTCCCCAATGAGATTGACACGCGCCGGGGCCGAGAACTCCCGCAGGCCGCTTCCTTGCCGTGTATGGAGGCTCTCGCTCATTCCTCGCCTTCGTTCTTCCTTCCGGTCAGCGTTCTACGCGCCAGCATAGCGAACAATCAATCCGGAGGGCAGCAGCGGTGAATCCTGCCGGTAGGTGCTGATGTTGGTTTGCGTGATGTGTTCTGCGACCCCTGCTTGCAGGTCTCCTATCATACGGTTTGGCCACAGGTTCGTGACCTCCTATCTCCGGCGTATTCGTCCCTGGATGTAGCCAGCGGTCCGCACACTGCGTACGCGGCCCGGACCCTTACGGTGCCCGCCTCCCGCCTCTTCACAAGCACCCGCGCAATCTCGCGCGCCTTTATTCCTCGCGGCGGACCGGTATTGTGCCGCTTTCTTGTTCGGCTGCGTAGGGCTCGGCGCTGCGAGGAACGCTGGCCGATAGGTTGGAAGCGGCATACGCACCTGCATGCGGCTGTCCGGCCGGATCGTAGGATCCAGCGTATCTCCTTCTGCGCCGGGACACCGAATGCGGAGCCAAGCGCCCTCCTCACTTTCAGGGAAGGGGGTCCGCTACCATAAGCCCATGAAGGTCTACACCGAATACCTCACATACAGGACCGCAGAACAGTACGAGATGGTTCACATGACTCCGGAAGTCGAAGCCATTGTTCGTAAGTCCGGTGTCGAGGACGGCCTGTGCTTCGTCTCGCCCATGCACATCACAGCGGCCATCTACGTCAACGACAACGAAGACGGCCTGATCGAAGACATCTCAAAGTGGCTGGAGAAGCTGGCCCCGCGCTGGCCCGGCTACAAGCATCACCAGACCGGCGAAGACAACGCCGACGCGCACCTGAAAGCCCTGCTCCTGCACCACGAAACCACGCTGCCGGTCACTCGCGGCAAGCTCGATCTCGGCACCTGGCAGCGCATCTTCTACGCCGAATTCGATGGGCAGCGCAGCAAGCGGGTCATCGTGAAAGTGATGGGCAAAGGCAGGGACGAGTAGGGGAAAGGGAGCTTTTGCGCCGTAGACGCTATCCCAACCTGGAAAGGTGTCAGCTGAGCCGCAGGTTTCATATTTCGTAGCAGCAGCAAGGAAAGTGACGTGAAACCAGGCGACAGAAGTTACGCCGTTAGTGCCAGCTCTTCTTCCAGGCTCTGCTTTTCGAACAGATCGCTGTAATATCCGCCACGAGCGAGCAGCTCCTCGTGTGTGCCGAGTTCGGCGACGCGTCCTTCCACCAGCACCGCGATGCGATCCGCATGCCGCGCTGTGGACGCGCGGTGCGCTATGAGGATCGTTGTCCTGCCCTGCATCGCCGAGCGCATCGCATGGAGGATCTGCTCTTCCGTGTAGGTGTCTACACTCGCGAGCGCATCGTCGAAGATCAGGATGCGAGGGTCGCGCAACAACGCCCGCGCAATCGCGGTGCGCTGCTTCTGGCCTCCGGAAAGCGTGAGCCCGCGCTCGCCCACAATGGTATCGAAGCCCTTCGGGAACTCGAGGATCTCGTTGGCGATGTGCGCCGAGCGTGCCGCCGCTTCCACCGCCGGCGCGCCGGCATCCGGCTTACCGAAAGCGATGTTGTCGTGGATGGTCGCGGAGAACAGGAATGTTTCCTGCGGCACGAACCCGATGGCCTGGCGCAGCGTAGCGAGAGGGAACTCACGGATCGGTCTGCCATCGATCAGCACGCTCCCCGGCGCGGCATCCTGCAGCCGCGGAACGAGCGAGACGAGCGTGCTCTTTCCCGATCCTGTCGGGCCTACGATCGCCAGGCTCCCCCCTGCCGGCACCTCCAGCGAAATCCCATGCAGCACTTCCGGACCCTGGCCGTAGGTAAAGCTCAGATCAGCGAACGTGATCGTTCCGGCGATCGGTTCGGACGCGAGCGCAGGAGAGGCAGCGGCATCGTCGATCGCCGGCTCCTCTTTCAGAAGCTGATCGATACGGACGACCGATGCCGCGCCGCGCTGCACCAGGTTCACCACCCAGCCGATCGCGATCATCGGCCAGATGAGCTGCACCATGTACACGTTGAACGATGCAAACTGGCCCACGCTGATGCGGTGTGCCACTACTTCATGGCCGCCCACCAGCAGTGTGATCATGAGCGAGACGCCGAGCACAAGTTCAAGCGTCGGCCAGAGCATCGCCATTAATCGGGCCAGCAGAAGGCTGCGGCGTATGTACTCGAGATTCGCTCTTTCGAAGGAAGCGATCTGCGCTTCTTCCTGCGCAAAAGCCCGTATGAGGCGCGCCGCCGAAAAGTTCTCCTCTGCCTGCGCGGAGATGTCGGAGAACATGGCCTGAATGCGTTCGAATCGCGTATGAATTTTGGCCCCGAAGTACTGCACCAGCACGGAAGCAAACGGCAGCGGAACGAACGCAAAGGCCGTCAGCCGCAAGCTGATGTGCAGCATGAAGGGCAGAGCCGCGGCCGTAAAAACCAATGTGTTAAGGCTGTACATGATTGCAGGGCCAAGCAGCTGCCGGACCGCATTCAGGTCGTTGGTGGAGCGGGCCATGATATCGCCGGTACGATGGCGCTGGAAGAAGCTGGGCGGCTGCAGTTCAAGGCGCGAAAAAAGATCGTTGCGCAAGTCGAACTCAATTTCACGCGAGGCTCCGATGATGATTTGCCTCGTCAGGTACAGGAATACCGCTGAAACAGCTGCCACTCCCAGCAAAATCAGTGCATCCTGGGTCAGCCGCGCCGTCCCGCGGCCAGAGCGCATACTGTCTACCGCGCGCCCCACCAGAATCGGAACGACAGCTTTTGAGCAGTTGTAGATTACGAGTGCGAGGCAGCCCCAGCCCAAGCTCCGCCAGTAGCGGCGGAGGTACGGAAACAGCGGACTGAGTCGTTGCAGCATGAGGAGGCTCGCGTTGGGGGGAGCGGTCGCGGGATCGCTCTGACCGCTCTTGCCGGAAGGGCTACTGCTTCGGGGTGGTGCTGCCGGTGGGCGAAGGCGGAGTTCCGGGAGTTGTCGATCTTACGGGCGGCGTTGCGGGCTTACTGGAAGGTTGACCGGCGACCCCTGGAGGCGTGGCTTGCGGAGGCGTGGCCTGCGGAGGTGTGGCCGGCGGCGGAGTCGCAGGCTGCGTCCCTGGCGCTCCGGCAGGCGGCGTAGAGCCGGCAGGGGATGTGGGTGGAGTCGGAGGCGTCTTAGGAGCTGGAGGCTGATCGCTTTGGCTGACCAGCTCCACATCGAAGATGAGCATGGCCCGGGCCGGGATCACGGGCGGCCGACCCGCTTCGCCATACGCCAGCTGGTAGGGCACGAAGAGCCTGCGCTTGCCGCCGACGTGCATGCCTTCAAAGCCGGTATCCCAGCCCTGGATGACACGGTGAGTTCCGTAGGGAAACGTGATTGGGTCCTTGCCTTCCGAGGAGTCGAACTTGGTCCCATCCAGCAGATAGCCGGTGTAGTTCACAGTGAAGTACATCTTGGCCGCGGCAAGCGCACCGCTTCCCACCTTGGTGTCCACAAAAGAGATCGAAAAGCTCTGATTGAGCTTCTCGAGATTCGCTTTCAGATCCGCGCTGAGCATGGGACTGAGCTGGGATGCGGAGGACGTAATCGTGTAGAGTGCCTTTGCGCAACCGGTCCCCACGGGCATTGCAGGGATCTTGGGAGAGAGCGGAGGCACTACAGCGCAGCCGGCGAGAGGTCTGGCGGCTGTGACCGGCCGGTGTGCGGATGCCCCAGCGGGAGCTGACCGATGTGGCGTAGCCGACGTTTGTGCGAGCAGGAAGGGAGGTGCAACTGCGAAGGCGGTTGTGGTGGCAAGACAAAGCAAGTAAGTTTTCATCGACTTCCAGTGTATTCGATCACTACCCATGGATCAGGTGGGGACTCGCAGCAGCAGGTACGCTCCAACGGTTGCAAACAGGACGTCAGGAGACCATGCCGCGACGGCAGCAGGCAGGGAGTTCACATCACCCAGGTTCTCGAAGACCGCTGCCACCACGAAATACACAATCGCGACGGCCACCCCCGCACCGACACCGGCCAGGCCGCCACGCTTTCCGGCGGCGAGCGCAAAGGGCACGGCCAGTACGGCCATGACCAGTGTTATCAGAGGATCCGCAAGCTTGCGGTTGAGTTGAACCCGCAGCCGCATTGTGTCGAACCCGCTCTGCTTCAGATCGCGGATGTAGTCCGACAGCTCCGCGTACGACATCTCCTGCGATGGCCGTGCCTCCTTCTTGAAATAGGAAGGCTGCTCACGAATCTCGGGAAAGCTGGTCGTGCTGAACGGTTGGAACTGTGAAACGGTTTCGCCCTGGAAGGTACGTTGCCAGCCCTCCTCGAAGATCCATCGGTTGGAGGCGCCATCCCAGTGGGCGCTGGCAGCGAAGATGCGGCGAGTCATGGTGAAGGAGCCG
Organism: uncultured Acidobacteriaceae bacterium; assembly: GCA_964246235.1. GTDB lineage: Bacteria > Acidobacteriota > Terriglobia > Terriglobales > Acidobacteriaceae > Granulicella. Next base: position 57,034 of record CAXTPR010000018.1, on the reverse strand, counting down.
GGCTGAAACTCGAAAACCGTGACATTCGCGAAGACGTTCTTTTCGGGATCGAAAAACTGGTAGTAGAAGATGCGCGTCGGCTCCCCGCTACCCGCAGCCTGTCCGGACATCCACTGTCGATCGGGACGCAGGAACGTTTGCGCCGGTTTGCCTTTGATCACGGACCGCAGGGCTTCCTGCTTCCTGTTGGCGCCGGGAAGATAGTACTCGTTGAAAGCGAAGAGGGCAGCCGAAAAGAACGTCGCAACGAGCAGGACCGGGACAATCATGCGGTAAAGACTCACGCCGGTCGCCTTCATCGCCGTAATTTCACTCGTCCTGCTGAAGGTTCCGAAGGTGATGAGGACCGCGAGCAGGGAACACACCGGTGTCACGTTGTAGAGCACGAAGGGGATCAGGTTCAGCAGATAGTCACCCACCGTGACGAGTGGCGTCCGGTTGCGAATGATGTCCCCGATCAGCTCGAAAAAAGTGAAGATCAGGAAAAGGGCGGAAAGGCTCGCCAGGACCAGGAGAAAGTTGCGCATGAAGCCGCTCATCACATACTCGTCCAGGATGAGCGGGAAGCGACTCCGCACCGCGCGCCGCAACCGCTGCACCGCGGGTGCCGAGCCCTGGGTAAGCCCCGGTCCCTCCGCCAGGGCAGCGCGGCGGGTGAAGAGCTTCGCCAGCGCGAGTCCCGCATCGGAAAGCTTGTTCAGCGCGACACCGTTTCGCGAGAGCTGTTGTATGAGGAAAATGCCGCAGGAGGCGAAGAGAAGGTTTGCACTCCAAACGCCTGCAAAGGCGGACACCTTGCCTTCTCGCGCGAGTGCGATGCCGATGAACCACAGCATGTAATACAGAAACACCAGAACCAGCGTTACGACGAGGCCGGTGGCTTTGCCACCCCGCTTCGACGACAAGCCCAGCGGGACACCCACGAGCATAAGTACCAGGCAAGCCGCCGGCAAGGACAGCCGACGGTTCCACTCGATGGCGTAAGGCCGAGTGTCGCGGCCATGTTCTGCTCGTCGCCAGAGTTCGCGCGTGCTCATCGCCTGCATCGGTGTATCGCGTCTGCTGAGGTGCGAATCCTCATTCTGGCCGGTCTGGATGGGGAGTTCGGTCGAGGAGAAGGTAGAAATGTCGTACTGCTGTGGATCCTTCGCCGAGATGTCATGTCGTGAGCCGTCCAGGAGCTGCAGACGCAGCGTCTGGGCGCCGCCGTTCTGCACGATGGCCTGCCGTGCGGTCACGATATGCGGCGTGGCCGGCTGAGTGAGGTCCGCAAGGAATACGTTGCGCCAGACGGCCGCGCCGGTCCCCGGCACCACATCCTGTGTGTACAGCACGTAGTTCTTGAAGTCTTCATAGAAAACGCGCGGCTGCACTTCGACAGCAGCCTGGCCACTCCTGCTTTGCTCTTCGAATGCAAGCAGGGCGGACGCTGCGCGGGGAGCCACGTAAAGCGAGTTCACCAGCCCGAGCACCCAGCAGAGCACGGCGACGACACTCACGATGCGCAGGAAATCAGTGATACCCATGCCGCTGGCGCGCATCGCCGTAATTTCGCTGTCGGCGGCGAGCCGGCTCAGCCCCAGAAGGATGCCGGCAAGGACGGCCATCGGCACCGTAAGCGTGAAGAAGCTGGGCAGAAGAAAGCCGACGAGGCGCAGGACGTCAGGGGGGGACGCCGCTCCGCGTACGGCCAGCTCCATGAGCGGCAGCAGATACCGCATGAACAGGATGAAGGTGAACAGGACACCACTCAACAGCACGTAGCCGAGGATCTCGCGGAGAATGTAACGGGAAAGGATGCGCACGGGATGAGAGCCGATCTCAGCTGCCCTCAGTGTATAGCGGGCGAGCGAGTGCCATGCCTGGGCAGGCGGCGGAGCCGCAGAGAGTTGAGCACGACGCTCACAGAGCTGAGCGTCATGGCGGCGCTGGCCAGTACCGGACTGAAAAGAATGTGGTAGTGCGGATAGAGAATACCGGCGGCAACGGGCAGGCCGAGCAGGTTGTATCCGAGTGCCCAGCCAAGGTTTTGGCGCATGATGCGCACCGTGCGCCGCGCGATGAAAACAGATAACGGCACCAGTCTCAGGTCGCCCTGCATCAGCAGAACGCCGCCGGTTTCTCTCGCGAGATCGGTGCCGCTGGCCATGGCGATGCCGACGTCAGCTTGCGCGAGCGCAGCAGCATCGTTCATGCCGTCTCCGACCATGATCACGCGCCGCCCTGCCTGCTGCAGCTCCTGAACGGCAGCAACCTTGTCTTCCGGCAGCAAATGAGCCCGCACGTCCGCGATCCCCACGGAGGCCGCGACAGGTTCTGCAGATGCTTTGGTGTCTCCGGTAAGAAGAAGCGAGGCTACCGAGAGCTTGCGCAGCTGTTGCACCGCCTCGATAGCAGAAGGATGCACGGTATCCGTGGCGAGCAGGACAGCCTGCACATGGCCGTTCACAGCGAGATAAATCGGCGTAGCGGTCTTGGGTTCCGCTGAGAAGATCTTTGAGAACGCCGTCATATCGGTTCCGTCTCCCAGCATCGCTGCATTGCCGATCGCGAGCTTCTGCCCTCCCACTGTCCCGGTCATTCCATTTCCGGGCAGCACGCGAAGTTCCTCGATTTCCAGGGCTCCAGGATGAATGCCGCTCTCTTCCGCAAAGGCGATCACCGCATGCGCCAGAGGATGCGTTGAAAGCCGTTCTACCGCCGCTGCCCAGGCCAGGAGCGTTTCCCGGCTGAAGTCGGCGGCAGCCGACAGGTGCATCTCTGCAATGCGCGGCGCACCTTCGGTCAAAGTTCCGGTTTTGTCGAGCGCGCATGTATCCGCTGACGCCAGGCGCTCCAGCACCTCGCCGCCTTTGATGAGAAGGCCGGCCTGCGCGGCTCTCCCGACAGCCACCGTCACGGCGGCGGGTACAGCCAGGCCCATGGCACACGGACATGCAACCACCAGAACGGAAATAGCCGCCTGCAAGGACCGCCCCGTGGCGAAGCTCGAGGAATGCAGGCGCAGTTCAACCAGCCATACAAGGAAGGTAAGCGCCGAGAGCGCCAGCACTGCGGGGACAAAAAATGCACTGGCACGGTCAGCAAGGCGCTGCATGGGAGCCCGGCGCGCCTGGGCTTCCGCCAGAATCCGTTCCATCTGCGCGGGGGTGGATTGCGATGCATCCGCGCTCACCCGAAGGACGATCGCGCCATCCAGATTCAGTGTGCCGCCCAGAACGCGTTCGCCGAGGCGTCGCGTCACCGGGAGCGGTTCACCGGTGAGCATCGATTCACTTAGGGAGCTCTGACCGTGGACAATCAGGCCATCCGCAGGCACCCTCTCACCCGGAAGCACCCGGACCAGGTCGCCTATCTCCAAAGCGTCGGCCGGGAGCAGTGTTTCCGGTGCCGAGCTCAGGTCATCGCCCTGTGTGGTGAGTAGCCGCGCTTCCGCGGGTTGCAGGGAAGTGAAGTGGCGGACGGCCGCGGTCGCCCGGCCGCGGGCACGCGCCTCCAGCCAACGGCCAGCCAGCAGAAAGGCGAGTATCAGGTCTACGGCTTCAAAGTAGACCTCCGTGCTCAGGCCATGTTCCATGGCAAAAGCAGGCGCGACGCTCGCGAGCGCTGAGGAGAAGAATGCGATCAGCGTGCCAAGCGAGACGAGCGTGTTCATGTTGGTGGTGCGGTGGAGAGCCGCACGCCAGGCTGCCCGGTAAACGTCTGGGCCAGCAAACAGCATGACCGCGAGCGTCAAAATACACAGTGTGCCGCGCAGGGCACCCGGTGATGGGTTCATGAAACTGTCGGGTACCCAGGGCTGCATGCCGCGCGCGAGCACGCCCAGAAGTGGGTCCGTCTTCGATTCCGACGCTTCATGGCTCATCATCAACGGCATGGAAAGCAGCATGGCAATCGCGCCGGCTGAAAGGGCAAGCAAAGCGCGCAGGCCGAGCAGGCGTTCTGCACCTTCGGCTCGCGCAAGGGCTGCCTCCTCGCCCGGCTGATGCGAGGAGGCACCATACCCGGCGCGCCGCACGGCGCTTACCATGGTTTCAAGCGGCAGCGGCCGCTCGGTGGCCACAGTTGCACTTTGGTTCATCAGGTCCACCTGCGCGGACCGTACGCCCGGTATCTCCGCCAAGGCCTTCTGCACGTGGTGCTGACAGGCCGCGCAGTTCATCCCGGCGATGCGTAACCGCTGCTCGGTCATCGCGCCTCAGACGCGATGTGTGCGGGAAATCCTTCCAATGCCAAGACGGCACACACGCGCTCTGCAGTCTGCTCAGTGCGGACCTTGGCGCTGCCAAGGCGCACTTCTTCGGCGTGGGTTGAGGCGAGGCCGTTCAAGAGCCCAAGAACCCGCCGCACACAGGCGCTGCAGTGCATGTTCTCTATGCGAAGCGTCATGGTAGGCATTCGTATTGGATGCCGGAGGAACGGCTTGGCTGCATCTCGCTACTTGTCGAACTGGAACCGGTAGCCGATTCCTCGAATCGTTTGCAGATGAATCGGCTTGGCTGCATCGGGTTCGAGATAGCGGCGAAGCCGCACGATGAAGTTGTCGACGGCTCTGGTATCGGTATCCTCCCGCAGGCCCCAGACGTTCTCCAGGATTTCTTTTCGCGAAACGACTTTCCCAGGCCGCTCGATCAGGTAACGGAGAAGGTCGGCTTCCATCATGGTGAGGTGGATCGTGCGCTCTGGGGTCCTTATCTGGAGGTCATCGAACAGGACCGTGCGGTCGCCCACCTGCACGCCGTTCGAGCCGGGGGAAGAAGGCACTGCTGCGGCAGCACCGGTGTCTCGGTGACGCTGCCAGTGAGCCCTCCGCAACAGGGCTGCAACGCGCGCAAAGAGGACGGCGAGATCGAAAGGTTTGGGCAGGTAGTCGTCCGCTCCCGCTTCGAAACCCTGCACCACATCTTCCGTCCGTCCCCTTGCCGTAAGCAGCAGAACGGGCATAAAGCGACCCGCTTCCCGGACTGCGCGGAGGATGGAAAAGCCATCCCTGCTGGGGAGCATGACATCGAGCAGCACGGCATCCGGGGAATGCTCCGGCGCGAGCAGCCACTGCAGCGCTGCTTCGCCGTCGCTTTCATGATGCGTGCGATACCCCTCGGCCTGCAGATTGAAGAGCAACCCATGCGCAAGGTGTTCTTCGTCTTCGACGACGAGAATGAGAGGCTGGGCAGGTGGACTGTCTGGCAACAAGGCGGCTCCGAAGTTGCTTGGCGTTAGCCTGGCTCCGCAGCAGCGGAACTGCCAAGGTCCAGGGGAAGCTTGAGATACAGGGTGGAACCGCGGCCAGGACCTTCGCTGGAAGCACGTACATCGCCCCCGTGCTGGCGAGCGATGGTCCGGACCAGGAACAGGCCGAGACCGGTGCCCTTGATTTTGACGCGGTCCGTTCCGGAAGCGCGGTAGAAACGTTTAAAAATTCGCTTCAACTCATGGGAGGGGAGACCGATGCCATGATCCGAGACGGAAATCACGGCCCAGGTGTAGTGCTCGATGGAAAGGCGGCACGCAACGCGCACCCCGTTCGGTGAATACTTGACGGCGTTATCCAGGAGGTTGAGGACAGCGGTGCGAAGATCTTCCGGGTCGCCGCGGATGAAGAGCCGCACGCTGCCCGGTGTTTCGAACAGCTCGATGGCGTCCTCCGGCAGGTGTTGCCGGGTGCGTACAGTTTGTATGCACTCCGCGACCAGAAACAGCAGCTCGATTCGTCTCCACTTGCCCTCCCGCTGGCGCTGCCCGAGTTCCCCTGCCTTGAGAACCTGCTCCACGGTTGCCAGCAGGCGGTCCGTGTCCGCTTGCATGATGGCGTAAAACTTCTGCTTCTGGGATTCGTCGACGCTTCGCCGCTGAAGGGTGTCGAGGTACAGCCGTACGCTCGCGATGGGAGTTTTCAGCTCATGCGTCACGGCGTTCAGGAACGAGTCCTGACGTTCATTACGGCGGATCTCTCGCACCAGAAAGACGGTGTTCAGTACCACCCCGCCGATCAGAATGCCAAAGAGCAGGATCCCTAGAACATCGATCGCAAGTCGGCGGCCGTTGTTATGGATCCAGGCGATATTCAGCGTGACCGCTAGCGCGGTCAGGCACACGCCGAGTGTAATGAAGAAAGCTTTGGCCCCGCGGCGGCGAGTCAGGTTCATTGGATTGAGAGGAGTATAGCGACACAGAGTGGAAAAGGCGCCCTCCGCGACGGAGAACGCCTACTTCCTGTTCAGCTTACGGGCTCCTCAGGCGCCTGCAGGGCGCGGATGGTGGGGATCGAAGCTGGCGATCTGTACCTTCTTCGCCAGGCCAAGCTTTTCCATCACCCAGATGCCGTAGTAGTTGATGTCGAATTCATACCAGGCGAGACCATGACGGGCGCTCACAGGATGCGCGTGGTGATTATTATGCCATCCTTCGCCGCCGGTAAGAATCGCCACCCACCAGTTGTTGCGCGAGTCGTCACGTGTTTCAAAGCGCCGCTTGCCCCACAGGTGCGTGGCTGAGTTGACCAACCAGGTGGCATGCAGCCCTAACGTGACGCGGAGGAAGGTGCCCCAGAGCATCATGCCCATAGCCCCGCTCATACGATGCCCGGCTGGAGCAAGCGCGGCGCCCAGCGCCAGCTGCAGAAGCCCGGCAATGGTAAGCGGCACCCAATGGAACTTGGAGAGCCAGACCTGCCCCTTGTCGCGGGTTAGATCGGGCGCGTAGCGTCCCAGCAGGGCCGTTTCAGAGTGCATCACGCGGCCGGAAAGAATCCAACCCATGTGAGCCCACCAGGTGCCGTCATGCGGCGTGTGGGGATCACCTTCCTGATCGGAGTTCTGGTGATGCACGCGGTGCGTGGCCACCCAGAAGATCGGTCCGCCCTCAAGCGCCATGGTGCCGCACGCGGTAAGAAAATACTCCAACCATTTGGGGACACGATACCCACGATGTGTCAGCAGGCGATGGTAGGCCATTCCGATACCCACGTTGATCGCGAAGAAGTACATGACCATGGCGACCAGCAGGTTCTTCCACGAAAAGAAGAACATCGCGGCGACTGCGCCAACGTGGAAGAGTCCCATGAAGATCGAGGTGATCCAGTTAGTCCGGCCATCGCCATGCTCGCGGCCCATGCGGAGATCCTGTTTGACCTTCTGCGCCATGAGCTGCGCCGCCAGAAGGCGGTTGCCTTCTGATTGAATGTCTTGTGAAGGGACGGGTGTTGCTTCCAGCGGCGTTGCGGCAAGACTCATGTCGTTTCTGTACCTCGTATTTCATTACGGCTCGTACCAACTACGAAGATATAGGCGGCGTACCACGAGCGGGTGTAACACTTTTGTCACGGGATCAGGACAGGTCTGTGTCTCATCCGAGGCAGGCGACAAACTCGCCGTCAGCGCCTCGTTTCTGTGGGGCTTCCAGCGGAGTTGATTGGAAAAGACGGCACGTCTGCTCCGGAAGGCCCGGCGACGGGGTATAAGGCGCCACCCTGTTGATCAGAACTGAAAATACAGGAAGGAACTCGTCTCCATGTTGGCGAGAATCGCAAAGAACAACAGCGCGATGACGAGGCCCCATCCCAAGTTGGGGGACCAGCGCAGCCTCGCCAGCAGTGAATTTGCTCCCGAAGTTGTGAACGTCTGCTCGCCGAGCAGTTGTTGGGTGTTCGGCAGGAACCAGACGACTGGGAAAAGTGCAAAACCTGCGAAAGCGTTCAACAAGCTGCCTATATGTCCGCCACCGCGCAGCCCTGCCAGATCGCCGATCATGGCGAAGGCAGCCCGCAGCGAGTCGGCGCGAAAGAAGATGAGGGCGAAGGCAACCTGCAGGTACACACCGATGCGCAAGCCCATGCGCAGCAATCCCGTTGGAGGCTCCGCGGTCTCGCCTCTTTTCCGTTGCCGAAAATGCCTCCAGGCCTGGTTGCTTGTCAGATAGACCCCGTGGAGTAGCCCAAAGATGAGGAACTGCAGTCCGGCTCCGTGCCAGAGGCCGGTCAGCAACATGGTCACGAGAGTTGGATAGGCGACCATCGAGGCAAAGCCGGTTACGGTTGCCAGCGACTTGCGCGAGATCTTCTTGCCGTCTGCGAGACGCCTCCTCTGCACGCCCAACAGAAGAGGGTTGTAGAGGTAGAGTGTCACGTAGCGTGTGAGCGTCATGTGCCAGCGCTGCCAGTACTCTGTGACACTGGTGGCTTTGAAGGGCGAGTCGAAGTTCAAAGGAAAGCGGATCGAAAAGATGCGGGCGAGTCCCAGCGCCATGTCCGAGTAGCCGGAGAAATCGAAGTAGAGCTGCATCGTGTACATCACAAGCCCTGCCCAGGCGGAGGCCGCACTCTGTGAGCCCGCATGCGCGAATGCATTGTCGGCGATCTTGGAAAGCGAGTCCGCAATCAGGACCTTTTTGCCCAGGCCGAGCAGAAACCATGTGAGCCCAAGAGACACGTCGGCTGGAATGAGCCGGAAACGACGGCTGGCGGCGAACTGCGGCATCATCTCCTTGTGGTGGAGAATGGGGCCGGCGATCAGATGAGGGAAGAAGGTGACGAACAGAAGATAGCTGAGGAAGTCCTGCCGCTCGGCCTGTCCCTGCGCTAGATCCACCAGGTAGGAGATCTGCGTGAAAGTAAAGAAGGAGATCCCCAGCGGCAGCAGAATCGGCGCCATGTGCGGCGCAGGCAGATGGAGGCCGGCGAGCAGCAGCAGTGTCTTGTACAGGTACTTGAAATAGAAGAGCGCCGCCAGATTGGCTGCGACACCCAGTGCAAGGATGATGCGGCGGCGCCGTGAACCCTCGGTAGCCGAAGCGATCGCGATGGAAAAGAGGTAATTCGCCACGATGGAACCGAGCAGGAAGAAAACAAAGACCGGCTTCCAAACCGCGTAGAACACGACGGAACAGCAAGCCAGCCATGCGATGACCGGCCGCCGTCCGCTGCGCCCGAGCAGATGGAACCCGGCCATCGCAATCGGCAGGAAGCAGAAGAGGAATTCGAACGAATTGAAAAGCATCGGGAGCTAGCGCCTTGAGGCTCTGGGCAGGGTATCAAAAAGGCCGGGACGGCAGGGATGGCGCGCGCAGGCGAACCGAACAAGGGAAGCTGCGCGGGAGAACCGTTACCGGGACCACGAGGCGCGGCGCAATGTCGCCAAGCTCAGGGACGACGGGCCTGAACGCTGCAGAGCGGGATTCTGAAGGGCCAGTTCATTCACCTGCTGCGATATGAACTCGCTCACTCGCCATGCTCCCTGCGCCGTGTAATGGCGTCCGTCGTTAAACAGCGTGATGGGCAGATCCTGCAGCTGGTTGCTGGTTATACCCTTCAACTCGGCACGATACGCAGTAAGATTCTCGTCGCAGGACGGAATCGGCGCCACATCGACGAGCACCCGCGTGGCGGCCGTCGCGTACCGTTGCCTGAACTCTTCGGCAAGGGCGCGGGAGAAGCCTCCGTGGGAACGGTCGTTCAGTTTCGCCACGGTGTCGCAATAGGTTCGCGCGGGGGCAGGGGGCGTGAAAAAGGTGGAGCCTTGCGGAACCTGGATCGTATCCTCTTCCGGGCGGAGATGCGTGGTACGGAACCAAACATCCTTGATGGCGTAGTAGGCTGAAAAACCGGCAGCATAGCCGGCGAAAGAAACAGATTCGTGCGGATGGGTGAGGAGTACCTGCCGACTCTCCCGAGGAGGTCCGTGACGGAGCAACTCCAGGAGCCCCTCCGCATAGATCGTGTGCGCCCAGACGCGATTTTCCTGCTGAAAATCGTCCGGGGAAAGCTGCACGATCAGGACCTTCGGTTTCTCGTTCTGCTGGAGATAGCGATCAAGGGTCAGGTTGCCGGTTACTGCCAGCACCGCATTCGTCACGGCGATGTTGCACGTGCGAAAGCCTGTCTCTCGCTCCACGACCGCGGGATTGATGCCCGTCATCGCCGTCGAATCGCCATACACCAGAACATCACAATCGTCGCGATTCCGCATGTTGAAGGTCGAATCGTTCGCCTGCACCCAGACGCTCGCGCCGTGGTGCAGGAAGAAGTCGGATTTTCCCAGCAGGATAAAGACCGGGATGGCCAGCAGCGGCAGCAAAACGATTCGCCAGCAGTAGTGCACGGCAGGATCGGGAGACTTCTTCCCGAAAGACGCGGAAGCCTGAGCAAACGGGAGTCCAACGACGTCTTCCTGGGAATCAACGGCAGAAATCATGCTGTCCAAGTGTTGTATCACCATTCTACCGGAGGCCTTGCGGGAAACTGACGGAGCATCCTCGACGGCAACCCGGGGGCGAAACGGTCCTTGCAGAGCGAGATGGACGAATGAATAGACACCGCCTAGAGACCTTTGACGCGTTGCCGGACCATCTCGTTTACATCGCCTGCTAACGGAGGAAGGCGCTTAGCTCCACAGCCGCGTTCCGCAGGTGGGGGAGAAAGCGGGTCTGCATCTCCAGCATGGGCATACGGGGAGCGTGACCGCTCAGGTTCACGGTAGCGACCACGCGCCCGTTCGGCGCCTGAACCGGCACCGCAATGGATCGCAACCCGATCTCCAGCTCCTGATCGCATAAAGCGTAGCCATTTCGTCGCACGTTCCGCAAGGCGAGTCTCAGCTTGTCGGCAGAGGTGATGGTGCGCGGAGTGAACTGAGTGAATGTGACCCGGGCCAGATACTGCTCCAGCTGATCCTGGGGCAGGTAGGCCAGCAGCACACGTCCCATGCTCGTGCAAAACGCAGGCAGCCGAGACCCTATATGCAGATCGACCGACATCACGCGCGTCACCGTGGTGCGGGCGATGTACACGATGTCCTCTCCATCCAGCGTGGCGACGGAAAAGGATTCTCCCAGCGCGGAAGACATGCGCTCCAGGATGGGTTGTGCGGCGTTGGCCAGCGTGCTGGAAGCTGTATAGGTGTTTGCCAGGGTGAGCATCTTCGGGCGCAGGGAGTAGCGCTGCGCCTCATCCGCCCCGGCGAAGCCCAGCTGCACCAGCGTGTACAGGCAGCGCCGAACAGCCGCGCGGGAGAGTCCCGTGCGCAGGCTGAGCTGCGAGATGGTCATCTGCGGCATTTGTGGAGTAAATGCCTGAATCACGGCCAGACCGCGAGCGAGCGACGCCATGAAATTTGGATCGCCCGTGTACACCTCCAGCGCCGCCGCCGCCGTCTGCTTCGCCTTTGGCGGCTGCGGCGGAGGCGTGGGGGTGATAACTTCCTCGACAAGTATCATGAGCGGCTCCGTTGGGCGATTTACGGTATACGAATACGATAAACGCACACAAGGAAAATGACAAGGAGAACGCTCTCGAGTTCGGGAGGGACCGCTGGGACAGCGAAAACGATCTACTTGGTCGACTTGTAGCGTTCGATCAGGTGGTTGGTTGAGCTGTCGTGCTGTAGCGATTCGTTCTTCCCGGCGGAAAGCTCGCCGATGATACGCTGCGCCAGAACCTTCCCCAACTCCACGCCCCATTGATCGAAGGAATCGATGCCCCAGACAACTCCCTGAGTGAACACCGAGTGCTCGTAGAGGGCGATCAGCGTTCCGAGCAGGCGGGGTGTGAGGGTGTCGGCAAGAAGGGTATTGGAGGGACGGTTCCCTTCGAACACCCGGTGTGGAACCAGCCACTCAGGAGTGCCCTCCGCCCGCACCTGCTCGGCGGACTTGCCGAATGCGAGCGCCTCGGTTTGTGCGAAGACATTGGCCATCAGCAGATCGTGATGATTTCCGAGCGGGTTCAGCGACTTCGCAAATCCGATGAAATCGCACGGAATGAGGCGGGTGCCCTGATGAATCAACTGGTAGAAGCTGTGCTGGCCGTTGGTTCCGGGTTCGCCCCAGTAAATCGGACCCGTTTCATACGTCACCTTGGAACCGGTCAGTGTGACGTGCTTCCCGTTCGACTCCATTGTGAGTTGCTGGAGGTATGCGGGAAAGCGCTTGAGGTACTGGTCGTAAGGCAGAATGGCGACCGTTTGAGCATCGAAAAAGTCGGTGTACCAAACGGTGAGAAGACCAAGCAGGGCCGGGAGATTGCGCTCCAGCGGCGTTGTCCGGTAGTGAACGTCCATGGCGTGGAAGCCAGCGAGCATCTCGCGAAAGTTTTCGGGCCCGACCGCGATCATGGTGCTCAGGCCAATGGCGGAATCCATGGAGTAACGGCCGCCCACCCAATCCCAGAAGCCGAACATGTTCGCGGTGTCGATTCCGAACTTGGCAACCTCCTTGCTGTTGGTGGATATCGCCGCAAAATGTTTGGCCACTGCGTTCTCCTCCGCGCCGGAACGCAGAAACCATTCGCGGGCGGTGTGAGCATTGGTCATCGTTTCGAGTGTGGTGAAGGTTTTGGAGGCAACCAGAAAAAGCGTTTCGTCCGGATGCAGATCAATGACCGCTTCGGCGAAGTCGGTGCCGTCCACGTTGGAAACAAAGCGGAACGTGATATCCCGCTGCGAGTAGTGCTTCAGGGCTTCGTAGGCCATCACCGGACCGAGGTCTGAACCGCCTATGCCGATGTTGACTACATTGCGGATGCGTTTCCCGGTGAAGCCCTTCCACTTGCCGGAGCGAATCTGGTCCGCGAATCCGGACATTTTGTCGAGAACCTTGTGGACCTCAGGAACAACATCTTCACCGTCGACCAGGATGGATTCCGAGCGCGGTGCCCGGAGAGCCACATGGAGGACGGCGCGGTTCTCCGTGATGTTGATCTTCTCGCCTGTAAACATCGCTTCAATCCGATCTTTAAGGCCGACTTCCTCCGCCAGCTGCGTGAGGAGATGGATCGTTTCATCGGTGATCCGATTCTTGGAGTAGTCGAGGAAAAGTCCTTCCGCTTCGACGTTTAGCCGGGTGCCGCGGTCAGGATCGTTGCTGAAGAGATCGCGGAGGCTGGCGCTCTTCATTCGGGTGAAGTGTTGCTTCAGGGCCTTCCAGGCAGAAAGGTCGGTCAGGGGCTGGGTGGCTGGCGCGGCGGGCGGGGTGCTCATGGCTCGTGTCTCCTCGAACTTTCGATGTCTTTCGAGAGTAGAGCATCCGGGTTCGTCGCGTTTTCAGCTTGCGCAAACCTTTTCACTGATGACAAGCGATGCCCGGCTCCGCTTGTCATCAGACCCGTGTATGCAGGCCAAGGCGAACATGCAGACGGAACCTACAACGCACAGGAACACGCGGCCCTCTCCGGCCCATGGCAGCCCCAAGGCGAGGCGCAAGACCGCACGGCAGCGCGAACTGGAAACAATATTCAACAGCCTCGCTCCCGAAGAGTCTGCCAAGGCTGCGGGGCTGCGGTATGTGTCCGACGCGCGGCCGGGCATACGCCGCGAAAAGCTGGGGGAGCACACGTTCCGGTACAGGGACGCTCACGGAAGCGAAGTGACGGACGAAACAGTATTGGCGCGGATCAAAATCCTTGTCATTCCGCCGGCCTGGACCGATGTCTGGATTTCCCCGCAGGCCAATGGCCATCTGCAGGCCACCGGCAGGGATCAAAGGGGACGCAAGCAGAGCCGCTACCATCTCAAGTGGCGCGAGGCACGGGACGAGACCAAGTATGAGCGCATGGTTCACTTCGCGGCGGCTCTTCCGTCCCTCCGCGAGCATGTAAGAAAGGACCTGGGGAAGCCGGGGCTGCCTCGGGAAAAGGTGCTGGCGACGATTGTCAGCGTCATGGAGCAGACACACATTCGCGTCGGAAATGAGGAGTATGCCAAGGAGAACAAAAGCTATGGCCTCACCACGATGCGCAACAGGCATGTACGGGTAGACGGATCCGAAATTACCTTTGACTTTCAGGGCAAGAGCCGAGTTCATCACACCATTTCCCTGCATGATCGCAAGCTGGCACGGGTGATCAAGCAGTGTTCGGATCTGCCGGGGTATGAGCTGTTCCAATATCTGGACCATGACGGGAACCATCACGCGATCGATTCTCACGACGTCAACGAGTATCTGCGTCAGGCAACGGGCCAGCACTTTACGGCCAAGGATTTCCGGACGTGGGCAGGCAGCGTGCTGGCCTGCGATCTGCTGCGCGAGTTCGGCCCCTTCGAGACCGTGACACAAGCCAAGAAGAACGTGGTCGAAGCCATCAAAGCCGTAGCCGCGAAGCTCGGAAATACGCCCAGCGTGTGCCGTAAGTGCTACGTGCACCCAGCGGTGCTGGAAGCCTATCTGGGAGGCATTACAGCACAGGAAGCCAAGCGAGAGATCGAGCAGGAGATCGAGAACCACGCGCACGCGCTGCATAGTGAGGAGCGGGCGTTGCTGGAGCTGTTGGAACAACGAAGTCTCCTAGGGTAGGCGCGCGGGCAGCCGTTCGGTGTCTGCAGCTGGGAGCCTCGAGGTCTATGGCCAGGCAACAACGGCAGCCACTATGAAATATCGGTGACGTCGGACGCCTTCAATCTGCGCGGTGGATTGAGTCGGTTGGTACGCGGCGGCAGCTGGACAACATGCGCGGTTAGACTAGGCAGAGTCTGAAGAATCGGAACGGCATGCCTAGAGCAGCGATCATCTCGAAGCCGCAGAAGCCGGAGCTTGAAGGCATTTTGCGCGAACTCACCGCGTGGCTTGCCGGGCACGGTTGCGATTACGTGCTCGACCCGGATAGTGCGATGTACCTGGACCGCGTCAACGACGGCGTGGAACGGCCCGATCTTCCTGCCGAAAGTCCTGATGTCGTTCTCTCCCTCGGAGGCGACGGAACGTTGCTTTCCGCGGCACGCGCGTTTGCCCAGTCGGGAACGCCGATCATCGGTGTGAACCTTGGATGGCTGGGCTTTCTGACAGAAACTCCACTGAGCGAAATGTACGACACGCTCGAAGCGTGGCTTGCCGGGCAGACCGTGCTGGATACCCGCAGCCTGATGTGCACGGAGCTGTTTCGTGACGGGCGCCGCTTCCGGCGCTGGGACGCGTTGAACGATGTGGTGCTTGCGAAGGGCGCAATCGCACGCATCGGCGAGTTTGCGATCGAACTCGATGGAGAGTTCGTGGCCCGGTTCCGCGCGGACGGCGTCATTGTTTCCACACCGACGGGCTCGACGGCGTACACGCTGGCCGCCAACGGTCCAATCCTGATGCCCACAGTGGATGCGATGGTGCTAACCGCGATCTGCCCGCATCTGCTCACGATTCGGCCGATCGTGGTGCCCGGCGGCTCGGAGATCGGGGTAGTGATCGACTCCGTCCCGCACGAGACGTACATCACCGTGGACGGGCAGGAAGCGCTGGAGCTCCTGCTGGGCGACCGCATCGTGTGCCGGCGGAGCGAGCTGAGCGTGCGGTTGCTGCGGCTGCACAAGAACGGGCTCTTCAATGTGCTGCGCGCCAAGTTGAGCTGGGGCGAACGGTAACCAGCGGAGCGGACCCGGAGGTAAGGGGCCGAACAGGCTGCAACAGGTGTAACGTGACGTCCCCCTTCGAGTGACAAAAGCCGGGGCGTGGGCCATCGTGCCACGGTACGCCGGGGCGCTACTCTGCGAATGTAGTTTTTGAACCTGTACGGGAAGCGGATGCTTGCGCCCCAGCAAGCCACGAAGACGGCAGACCATGCCGCCTCGAGGGTCCGGAGGTAACGGGCAGCGCCGATCGGAATGGAAACTGCACCACTTTACTCCCCAGGAGTTCCCTCGATGCTGTCTTTTGCGGCTGTACGGAAAGCCGGTCTACCTCTCTGCGCTTTCCTGATCTCAGTTCTTCCGGCACGCGCTGCGGAACATTCCAAACAATCGCCGGACCTGTCCAAACTTCTGGCCCGCGTTCCGACCGTTTCGGTCATCGTTCAGTACAAGGTGGCTCTCAGCGACGCGGACCTTGCCCTGCTGCGGTCCATCGCGGGCGAAAACCTTATTCTGCTGCCCAGCATCGGCGCGGTGGAGCTGCAGGTGCCGACGCTGCTGCTGCCGCTGCTCGAGGCCAGCCCCAACGTCAAGTACTTGAGCGTGGACCGTACGCTCAGCACACGGTGGTCCTCCTCGTCGAGCCAGAACTCGATCGCCACCAGCCCGGAGTACACGCTTGAGCCGATCAACGCGACTGCGGTATGGGCCCAGGGGTACTTCGGCACCGGCGTGGGCGTGGCCGTGATCGACAGCGGCATCAGCCAGGTCAAAGACCTGCAGGCGCTCACCTCCGGCTCGCGCGTGGTGTACACGCAGGACTTCACGGCGGGCGCAAATACAAGCGGCAAGGTTTCGTCCACCTCGCCGGCCACGGACCCATACGGCCATGGAACGCACGTGGCCGGCCTGATCGGCGGCAATGGCGCGTCCTCGACGGGTAGCAAGTTCTTCCGCACGTTCGCGGGGGTCGCACCCAACGTCAACCTCATCAACCTGCGTGTGCTGGACGCGAACGGCCAGGGCACCGACGCCCAAGTTATCCAAGCCATTCAGACGGCCATTGCGCTCAAGAATACGTACAACATCCGCGTGATCAACCTGTCGCTCGGCAGACCGGTCTTCGAGAGCTTCACGCTCGATCCGCTGTGCCAGGCGGTCGAGCAGGCGTGGAAAGCCGGCATTGTGGTAGTGACGGCCGCGGGCAACGACGGCCGCGACCTGGCCTTGAACACCGAGGGCTACGGAACGGTGGAAGCGCCGGGCAACGACCCGTATGTGATCACCGTAGGCGCGGTGAATACGAACCATACCCCGGCCATCAACGATGACCTGATGGGCAGCTACAGCTCCAAGGGACCGACGTTCGGCGATCACGTCGCCAAGCCGGACCTGGTGGCTCCCGGTAACCTGGTCACCAGCCTGCTGGCGCCCAAGGCCAACCTGCAGACGGCCAACCCAACGTTCTACACACCGCTTTCCTTCTACCAGGTGAATGGGAGCTCGACGAAGTCTCCCGACTACATGCCGCTGAGCGGCACGAGCATGGCGGCGGGCGTGGCCAGCGGCGCGGTGGCCCTGCTGCTGAACGCCAACCCGGCCCTGACCCCGGACCAGGTGAAGGCGCTGCTGATGCGGGACGCGAACAAGAGCGCCCTGCCGCAAACCAGCAATGTTGTGGACGGCCCATCCACCTATGTGGCGCACAACGATGTGTTCACGGTGGGCGCGGGCTACCTGGATGTGGCGGCGGCCCTGAACGACGCGCTCTCCGGCGCACCGCTGCCTACGGGTACGGCCATGTCGCCGCTGGCCTCGTACGATTCGAAGTCGGGTACGGTGTCGCTGGTGACCGACAGCACGGCGCTGTGGGGAGCCACGGCACTATGGGGCGCGAGCACGGTATACGGCACGAACGCCTTCGTGAATGGCCAGACGGCACTCTGGGGCGCCAGCATCAACACGGCGAATACCGCGCTGTGGGGTGCGACGGCACTGTGGGGGGCGGGCAGCAACACCGCCAGCACAGCGCTATGGGGAGCCAACGATCCGCAGGCCTTCACGGCGTTGTGGGGCGCAACGGCTCTGTGGGGCGCGGCGACACCGCAGGCAGCCACGGCTCTTTGGGGCGCAACTACGCTGGACGGCTCGACGGCGCTGTGGGGCGCGGGTGCTCCCACGGGAACCACCGCTCTTTGGGGCGCAACGACGCTGACGGGCAGCACGGCGTTGTGGGGAGCCTCTGTGTTCGTCACGCAGTAGCGGCTTGAAGCTGACTGGAACGGTAAGAAGAAAGAACGCCGCAGCCTCCGGGCTGCGGCGTTCTTCTTTTACGCGGAGTAGCTCGATCAGGTGGACCTGGCATTCGCGCTCGTGCGAACTGCGATGGAACCTACAATGCCCAGCGCCACAGGATCCGAACCAAAATCTGGTTGGTGAGGAGCGCGGCGAGATAGGCGACGCCCGTCATATAGAGGAACTGAAGCGCGGGCAGCTTCCAGGAGTTGGTTTCGCGGCGAACGACCGCGAGGGTACTGGTGCACTGCATGGCGAAGGCAAAGAAGACGACCAAAGCGATCGCGCCGCCGAGCGTCATGTCGTGGCGAAGCGCGGCCTGCAGGCTGGCGGCGTGGGTATCCGGATCGACACCGTAAAGCGTTCCCAGGGTGCCGACGATGACCTCACGGGCGACGATGGAACTGAGCAGGCCGATGCCGATCTTCCAGTTGAAGCCCAGTGGCCTGATCACGGGCTCGATGAAGCGCCCGATGTGTCCGATGACACTGTGGGCCAGGTCGGAGACGTGGACGACGTTCGCATGGGCGCCGCCGGCATCGCCACAGCCATAACAGGTCCGGAGAGGCAGAACACTAAGAACCCAGACGAGGAAAGTGCAGGCGAGGATCACGGTGCCCGCCTTCTTCAGGAAGAGCATGCAGCGGTCGTAGAGCCGAAGAGAAAGTCCACGCGGTGTCGGCCAGCGGTATTGCGGAAGCTCCAGGACAAAAGGCGCGGGATTGGCTCTGAGCACGGACGAGTTGAGGAGCTTGGCCGTGCCCAGCGCCGCGAGAAAGCCGAGCGCATACAGGCCGAGCATGACCAAAGCGCGCAGGCCGATGATGTTGTGGCGGAAGAGGCTACGATTGGGAACGAAGGCCGCGATGATAAGCGTGTAGACCGGCAGGCGCGCCGAGCAGGTCATGAACGGGGCGACGAGTATGGTGGCGAGGCGCTCACGCTTGTTCTCGATGGTTCGCGTCGCCATGATGGCGGGCACGGCGCACGCGTACGCGCTGAGCAGGGGAATGAAGGCTTTGCCGTTCAGGCCGATGGCGCGCATGGCACGGTCCGCAATCAGAGCCGCCCTCGCCAGGTAGCCGGAGTCTTCAAGGATGCCGATAAAGAGGAACAGCAGAAGGATCTGCGGCAGGAAGACGAGCACGGACTGCACACCGTTCCAGACGCCGTCGCGGAGCAGGGCGCGCAGCCAGTTGCCGGGGAGCAGACCGGTCGCGTGTTCCCCGGCGCCGGTAAGGAGCTTGCCTAGCCCGTCGGAGAGTGGCTGACCGATAGCAAAAACGACTTGGAAGACGGTAATAACGACCAGCAGAAAAATGCAGGGCCCCCAAACGCGGTGGAGGAGGACGGCGTCAAGGCGGCGCGTCCACCTGGGAGCTTCTGGCGCCTGGTAACGCGTGCGCTGCGAAACCTGCGTGGCCCACTTGCGGCTCGCGGCGGGGCTTTGCAGCACCGGCAGTCGGAGGGGTTGCGGCGTCGCTTCCGCAGGGCCGCCGAACTGATGCAGAAAGCTCTGGATGAGCTCCATGCCGGTACCGCGCTTGCTGGAGACAAGAGCCACGGGATGACCCAGTTCCTGGGACAGCGCCAGAGGATCGAGCTTGCCCCCCTGCGCCTCGAGCAGGTCAGCCATGTTGAGCAGCACCATGGTAGGCAGACCGAGCGAGAAGACGGTCTGCGCCAGCATGAGTTGGCGGTTCATGTGCAAGGAATCGAGGACAAGGAGAACGACGTCCGGGGCAGGCACGCCGGGCATGCGGCCTGTCAGCACATCCACGGCAACGCGCGCGTCTTCGGAGTAGGTTGCGAGCGAGTAGATGCCGGGCAGGTCGATGAGCGTGAGATCGCCGCGATCGATGCCCCTCATGTGGCCGGAGTGATGATCGACTGTAACTCCCGGGTAATTGGCCGTTTTCTGGCGGAGTCCCGTAAGCCGGTTGAAGAGCGTGGACTTGCCGCAGTTGGGCGGTCCGATCAGCGCAACGGTCTTCAGGCGACGGCCCTTTTGCGGTGCCGGGGAATCGATCCGGACAGGCTCGAGCGTGGCCGTGCCACCGGGCTCGCAGCAGCCGCTCACCGCGAGGCCTCGGGAACCGAGTCATCGATCGTTATCCGGATATGGCGGGCGGTCTCCGTGCGCAGCCCCACCTCGACTCCGTCCACACGGTATACGGTAGGGTCACCAGCCGGCGCGCGCCGCAACACCTGAATATCGGCGCCAGGCAGGAAGCCAAGATGGGCCAGATGGTGACTCACCTCTTCCGGCAGATCGACGGATTCCACCCTTCCCGATTGCCCCACCCCAACCTCACTCAATGCCAACACGTTTGCTGCGCCTCGAATCAAGACTCGATTAGTCCTAATTCAATATACGCGCCTGCGCGAAGGGAGTTGCGAAGCCTGGAGGAAGAGAGGTCCCACAGAGAGGGGAAGGATGGTGCGCCCGGAAGGAGTCGAACCTCCGACCTACTGGTTCGTAGCCAGTTGCTCTATCCAGCTGAGCTACGGGCGCACATTGCAACAGAAGCAACTAGTCAAGCATACCGGACTCGTGCTGACCGTTCAAGCCGAAGAGTGAGGGGGAAGCTCTGAAACCAGACAGCTACGCCGCGGGAACGGCGGGCTCTGGCGCGGGTGGGATCAACGAAACACGCTCCACCACATCCAGGCCCGCGCGGCGGAGAAGCTGGTGCACGGTCGATTCGCTGAGGCGGGTGGCGTCGTACTCGATGCGCACCGTACGGGCCCGCTCATCGGTGACAAGGCCGCGAATCCCGTAGACCTCGCGAATCCGCGCCATGGCCATGGCGGCGGCTTCGCTGGGCGTTGCGCCGTAGCGGTAGAGCACATCACACTGCGTCATAGGCCACAGTGTACAGCGGCTCAGGCGGCGAGCTTGCGAAGGAAGTCCTCGATCTCAGGCGAGGTCCAGTCCTGCGGGCCGATGAACTTGCGGCGGATGGTGCCGGTCTTGTCGATGATGTATGTCTCCGGCGGACGGACGCTCTCGTAAAGCCGGTTGGCATACTCGGCGGTGTCATTCACCGTGAGGAAGCTGATGGAATGGCGGGATACAAAGCGGCTGTAAGCGGCGTGATCGGTGTCGAAGGAGATGCCGATCAGGGCGACCTGCGGCAGATCGCGCTGCAGGGCTTCCAGGCCGGGGAGCTCGACCAGGCAAGGCGGGCACCACGAAGCCCAGAAATTGAGGACGACCACCCTGCCGCGGAACTGCTGCAGATCCACCGTATGTTCGCCGTCATGGACCGCGAAGAGCGGAGCCGGCTGCCCGACGCGGGCGGGATGCTCGCCGCGGTCACACCCGGAGTTTGAAAGACAGGCAAGAAGCACAGCCACGGCTGCCGTTCGAGAGGTCCGCACTGTTCGCAGGACAAGCCGGTACCGATACAAAGCGAGCTGGGCTACACGCGTGGCTCTGGTTCTGTTCACCGCTTTCTATAATACGAAGCTGTGCCGTCCGGTCCCAACGCGAAGCTTTCAGGCGGAGACTCCGGAAGGGTGAGTCCGATCCTGGGACTGCCGGTCGACGATGCCGCGCCGGATACCCCTTCCCGGGTAGTGGCTTCCGAGGAGGGGAGCCAGGCTGCGCCATCCGCCCTGCGGCTTTCGGTGATCATCCCGGCGCGCAATGAGGAACAGAACCTGCCCGCTTGCCTGCAGACGCTGTTGTCGCAGGATTCTGCCGTGTTCAAGCTGGGTGAAGACTGGGAACTGCTTGTCGTTGACGACAGCTCAACCGATACGACTCGAGCTGTGGCGCTGGAGGCGATCGGCGCCAAGACTGGAGTTCGCCTGCTCGACGCGCCAGCATTGGACCCGCGCGCGTTCACGGGCAAGTCAAGTGCATGCTGGTTTGCCGCAGGGCAGGCGCAGGGCCGCAGCCTGCTGTTTACCGATGCGGATACTCTCCACGAGCCCGGCAGCTTGCAGCACGCGCTGGGTGAAGCGGAGAAGCATGGCTTGGCGCTGCTCAGCTACTCCCCGAGCCAGATTGTGCATGGGCTTGCGCAGCGAACGCTTATGCCGCTGGTCTTCAGCGAGCTCGCAAGCGTGTACAAGCCCGCCGAGGTGAACGATCCGAACAAGCGCGTCGCGGCTGCCAACGGGCAGTTCCTGCTGATCAGCCGGGCAGCGTACTTCGCGGTAGGTGGGCATCGCATGGTAGGAAGGTCGGTGCTGGAGGATGTGGATCTGGCGGCTAACGTGAAGCGAGCCAGGTACGCGATCCGTCTGCGCTACGCACCGGATGCGGTGAGTGCGCAGATGTATCGCGGGTTTGGCGATCTGGTGGAGGGTTGGACGAAGAACCTGGCGCAGCTCTTTCCGCATGCTCTGGCGCTGGCGGCGTGGCGCATCCTGGATGCGGCGCTGCTGCTGCTTCCCGTCCTGCTCCTGGTGCTGCCGTGGCTTGTGCTGTGGCAGAAGCTGGCGATCGTGCTGCTCTGGCTGCGGACTGCCATGCGGTTCTATCGGCGCGCCGCGCGGGGCAACTTCGGGTTTGTGAATACAGCGATCGCCCCCCTGGGATTGCCGTTGTTCGTCTTCTTGTTGCTGAACAGCTACGTTCGGCACAGGCTGCTGCATCAGGTTGTGTGGAAGGGACGTGAGTACCGGACAGGGAGGTAGGAACGATGGAGCTCCCCGACGGCATCGAAGAGGGCCGCTTCGCATCCAACTCAGGGAGTTGTGGAAACCAATGATCCTGCTGACACGGAAAGCCGATTTTGCCGCTGCCCACTTCTACTGGAACGAGAACTGGAGCGGCGAAGAGAACAGGCGTGTGTTCGGAAAGTGCAGCAACCGGCAGGGGCACGGCCATAATTACACGCTGGAAGTCACCGTCGAGGGTGACGTTGATCCTACGTCCGGCTTCGTGGTGGACTTGAAGAAGCTGAAGGAAGTGATGGAGCAAGAAGTGATCGCTGTGTACGATCATCGCCATCTAAACCACGAGGTGCCGGAGTTCAAGACGATGCAGCCGACCACGGAGAATATCGCCATCGCGATCTGGCGCCGTCTGGAAGGCAAGATTCCTCACGCGAAGCTGTATCGGGTGCGCGTGTACGAGATGCCTGACCTGTTTGCGGACTTCTACGGAGAAGGCGCTTGAGCATGCTGCAAGCCGGTCCCACGGCGTATCTCTGCCGAAGGTACCATTTCTCTGCATCGCATCGTTTGCATGTGGATGAGCTTTCACCGAATCTGAACCGCGAACTGTTCGGCAAGTGCAACAACCCCTTCGGACATGGGCACAACTACACGGTGCAGGTGACCTACGGCGGCCCGGTACATGCGGATACAGGAATGGTGACGGACCTCAGCGCTCTTGACGCATTCGTACAAGAGGAGGTGCTTGCGCACTTCGACATGGTGAACCTGAATATGCTGGACTGCTTTCGCGACGCGGTGCCGAGTACCGAAAATCTCTGCCTGAAACTTTGGCTGATTTTGGCTGCGTACCCTCACGCGAAGTTGACACGCATCCGCGTGGAAGAAACGAACAAGAACGCTTTCGACTATTTCGGAGAGGGCGCTCCGATTCATCAGGACGACCAGATGCCGCTGCACGGCAAGCCGAGAAAGAACGCATGAGCACGAAAGAACCTGTAGAAACAGCCACACCGCAACGTCCCGGAAAACTCCCGGCTGAGGTTGCGGATGAAGCCGCACAAGTTGAGCTATCCAGGGCGAGCACGGAACAGATTTATGCGGAGCTTCTCCGCCGCGTAGGGGAAGACCCGGCCCGCGACGGTCTGCTGCGCACGCCTCAACGCATGGAGAAGGCGCTGGCGTTTTTCACGCGAGGATATAAGCAGAGCGTGGACGAAGTGCTGCACGCGGCGTTGTTCGATGTGGACTACGACGAGATGGTGATCGTGAAGGACATCGAGTTCTACTCGCAGTGCGAACACCATCTGCTGCCATTCTTCGGTAAGGCGCACATCGCGTATGTACCGCAAGGCAAAGTGATCGGTTTGAGCAAGATGCCGCGGATTGTAGACGTATTTGCACGGCGGTTGCAGGTGCAGGAACGGCTTACGCAGCAGGTGGCTGAAGCCATCAAGGAAGCCATCGAACCCCAGGGCGTTGGGGTCGTGATCGAGGCGCAGCACCTGTGCATGATGATGCGGGGCGTGGAGAAGCAGAGCTCATCCACGGTGACTAGCGCAATGCTGGGCGTGTTCAAGACGCAACTGCAGACCCGCAGCGAATTTCTTTCCTTGATCGATCATCGCAGGCAATAGTGTGAACGGACTCCTGGTTCTCGACAAGCCCGCAGGGCTGACTTCGCATGATTGCGTCGCCATCGTGCGGCGCGTCACGGGAGAACGGTCGGTAGGGCACCTGGGAACGCTGGATCCCATGGCGACGGGCGTTTTGCCCCTGCTGCTGGGCAAGTACACACGGCTTGCGCAGTTCTTCGGCCAGGCCGAGAAGCACTATGCCGGCACGATTCGTTTCGGAATTGCGACAGATACCTTCGACTTCGAAGGTACGCCCACGTCGGAGCTGTTGCCGTTACGTCGCTCGCTGCAGGGTCTGCGTGCGCTGACGACGCGTTTCCAAGGCGAATTGGAGCAGACACCTCCAGTCTTTTCCGCGAAAAAGATCAACGGTGTGCCCGCGCACAAGCTGGCGCGGCAAGGCAAGGACGTGCCGGTGAAGCCGGCGCGGATCGTCATTCACAGTTTCGAACTGATCTCCCTTGAAGGGAACGTGGCGAGCTTCACGATGCATGTTTCGGCAGGCGGATACGTACGCTCCGTGGCGCATGAGGTAGGGCAGCTTGCCGGTTGCGGGGCTCATTTGGCAAGCTTGCGGCGCACTCAGGCGGGGGCATTCACCTTGGATGAGGCGATCACGCTGGACGAATTGAAGACGCTTGCGCCCGGCACCATCGAAGCGCGTTTACCGCACCCACGGACGTTGTTGCCGGAACTGCCTTCTGTGAGCGTCGACGACGCAACAGCAGGCCGTCTGCGCAACGGCATGACGGCAAATGTGCCGGAATTTTCAGCAGCCCCGATGATCAAGGTGTTTGCCGGACCGCGGGAGTTGCTGGGGATCGCGAAGCGAATTGCGGGTACTCTGGTGCAGCCGAGTGTTGTGCTGGGGTAGAACGTCTTACTTGCGCAGCATCGGTTTGAGCAGCTCTTCCACGTTGAGGGCCACCTGCCTAGCGCCTTCAAGGGTGGGGTGAATGCCGTCTTCCTGAATGGAACCGGCAACGTTGTAGACGTTCTTGTAGATAAACGGCAGGAGCGGAACGCCGGTCTGCTTCGCAACGCTTGTGTACATCTCGTTGAACTGCGAAACGTACGCCGTGCCGTACTGCGGCGGCAGCGTGATCCCCGCCAGCAGGACACGCACCCCGCCCTTCCGCAGAGTCTTGACGATAGCGGCGAGGTTGCGTTGCGCATCAGGGATGGGAACACCGCGCAAGCCGTCATTGCCGCCAAACTCGACCACAACGATGTCCGGTTTGCGAGCCAGCACATGCGGAACGCGCAGCAGCGCATCCTTGGTGGTTTCGCCGCTCACACCCATATTCAGCACGCGATAGCGATAGCCCGCTGCGGTCAGGTCGCGCTGCATATCGGCGGGATAGCTGCCTTCGGGATCGACGCCGTAGCCTGCTGTGATGCTGTCACCAAAGCAGACGATGACCGGCTCGGACGAGGGCGGAACTGCTGCTTTGGAATCCGCCGGCGCGATGGGAGCACCCGCCCCCCGCGTGGCGGTTGCGTCGCTCGCAACCGGGTCTGGTTTAGCGCTGCGGGCGTCGCAGCCAAGCAGGAACAACATGGACCCGACGAGCGTAGGTACGATAGGTCTAAAGAACGATCGGTTCACACTTCCATTTTACTGAGGTATCCATCTCGTTGACCCCTCTCCATTCCATGTCCTCAATGGCCAACGATGGCGCCGGTACGCGCGTCATCCTGGCGGTGCAAGCCTTGCGCAAGTCGCTGCGAACCGGTGGAACGCAGGTAGACATCCTGAGGGGACTGGACTTGAGTTTCGAGCGCGGCGAGTTCGCGGCCATCATGGGCGCCTCGGGATCAGGCAAGTCAACCCTGTTGGGTTTGCTGGCGGGCCTGGACAACCCGAGTTCGGGCGCGGTGCTACTGGATGGACAGAACATCAGTCATATGCCGGAAGACAAGCTGGCCCAGTTGCGCGGGCGGCTGATCGGCTTCGTGTTCCAGAGTTATCAGCTCATTCCAACGCTGACTGCGCTAGAAAATGTTCTGCTGCCTTGTGAGTTGAACGACACCAGCCGCAATCGCAAGGCAGGGTTGGAGCGGGCGCGCCAGCTGCTGAATTCGGTAGGCCTCGCAGCTCGCCTCGATCACTACCCGGTGCAGCTTTCCGGGGGGGAGCAACAGCGCGTAGCGCTGGCAAGAGCCTTCGTTCTGCGGCCGCTGCTGGTCCTGGCGGATGAGCCGACCGGGAACCTTGACACGGCGAACGGGCAGCACGTGCTGGATCTGCTGCTGAATCTGAACCGCACGGAAGGCACCACGCTGGTGCTTGTGACGCACGACCCGGCGCTGGCGCAGCATGCAAAGCGGCGCATCGTGTTGAGCGATGGGCTGGTGATCTCGGACGAGCAGCAAACGCCCGCCGCTTTCGCTCCCTCCGCTCCTTCCACCGCTGCGCAGGTTTAGCCAGGAGAAAGCACATGCCCAGTCTCAGCTACGCCACCGCCGGCCGCATCGCTGGGAGAGAGTTGCGCTCTTCACGCGGCAAGTTCGCTTTTGTGATCCTGTCGGTGGCGATCGGCGTGGCCGCCCTGACCGGAGTCCGCGGCTTTGCTGCCTCCTTCCGCAGCATGCTGCTGCTGCGGGCCCGGTCGATCCTTGCGGCCGATCTGAGCGCGCGCGCCAATGCGCAGCCGACACCGGTAGAGCAGGCGGCTCTGGATAAGTTGACCGGGTTCGGCGTGCGGCGAACGGAGGTCGTCGAGATGCTCTCGATGGCCTCCGCGCCACCCTCTCTCGATCCGCTGCTCGTCTCGATGAAAGCCGTCGACCCGAACCGTTATCCGTTTTACGGCGAGGTGGTGCTGGACCCGGCGATGCCGCTGGCGCAGGCGGTGACCCGGGATTCCGTCGCGGTGGGCCAGGACCTTCTCTTGCGGCTGCATGCCAAGGTTGGCGATTCAATCAGGCTGGGCGAGCGCAACTATCGCATTGCGGCCACCGTGGTCGACGAACCGGATCGCCTCAGCGCCAACTTTGCCGCTGGACCGCGCGTGCTGCTCAGCAACGAAGCTCTGGAGGAGACGGGCCTGCTGGCTCCTGGATCCCGCGCTACCCGTCGCTTTCTCTACAAATTGGAGGCTGCGAAGCCGGGGCAGGCGCGTTCGGACGAGGAAGTGGGTGCATTGAAGAGGCAGCTCGAGGCGGCCTTGCCGGAAGCCACTGTGAACGACTATCGCGACGCCAGCGCGGCGCTCAGCAAAGGGCTGGACGGAGCGACAGGGCTACTCTCGCTGATGTCGCTGGTTGCATTGGTCTTGGGAGCGGTCGGCGTGGCGATGGCGATGCGCGCGCACCTGGCGGCGCGGCTGGACTCGATCGCGATCATGAAGGCGCTGGGAGCGCAGTCAGCGCAGATCATGAAGATCTATGTGCTGCAGACTCTGCTGCTGGGAGTGTTGGGCGGCGTGGTGGGCGTTGGGTTCGGCCTGCTCGTGCAGATGGCGTTTCCCTTGTTCCTGGCCAAGCTGTTCCACATCACTCCAGCCTTCCATGTCGGCGGGCGCGCCGTGGCGGTCGGCCTGAGCACCGGGTTGCTGACGACGCTGCTGTTCACGCTGCCTCCGCTGCTGGACATCCGCGGCGTACGGCCCCTGCTGGTCCTGCGACGCAATGTGGAGGCCGATGACGATCCCTTCACCACGCGGTTGCGGCGCAAGCTCCGCCAGTCGGGAGTGCAGCTTCTCGCCGTTGCCATCATCCTGCTCGGGCTGGGCTTTGTGGCGTACTGGGTATCCGACTCTGGGAAGATAGGAAGCCTCTTCACCGCAGGCTTGGCCGCCGTGCTGCTGGTTCTGCTGGGAATGAGCGCATTGCTGCTCTGGGGATTGAAGGCGCTCCTCCGCGGAACGCGCCTGCACCTGCCGTCTGTGCTGCGGCATGGGCTGGCGAACCTGTATCGGCCGGGGAACCCCTCGGCGGCGCTGCTTGCGGCGCTGGGTCTCGGCGTGATGCAGATCACGGCGGTGTACATCACGCAACGCGCGGTGGTAAGCCAGGTGGCGGTGCTGGCGGCAAACAATTTGCCGAACGTGTTCCTGATCGACATTTCGCCGCGTGAGGTGGAGGGCCTGCGTACCCTTGTTCAGCAGCACCCGGGAGTGCGTGGCACACCCGAGCTGCTGCCAGTCATCAGCGGGCGAATCACAGCGATCAACGGCACGCCGACAGCGAAACTCAAAGTCGAGCACATGCCGAGACGGGCGCTAAACTCCGTCAATCTGACCTCGGCGCCTGCGCAAGACCGGCCGCCGCCGGGGGACAAGGTGGTGGAAGGCACATGGTGGACCGCCCAGCAGGCGAAGGACGCCGCGGCGCATCCGCTGGTGGCCCTGGGCAGGGCGCAGGCACAGCGCCTGCACGTAAAAGTAGGGCAGAGCATCACCTTCAACGCGCAGGACACGGAGTTTACCGCCACCGTGGCAGCGCTGGTTGTGGCGGATGAACAGCACGCGTATTCCCGGGCCGAATATATTCTGCCTGCGGACGCGCTGGCTGAATTTCCTGCCGTCTGGTACGGCGGCGTGCACTGCGATCCGGCTGCGACTGCTTCGCTGGAACGCGTGCTGTATCAGCACTACCCCACGATCACCGTGATCAATGTAGCGGCCACGCTGGAAACCGTGCGGCAAGCGGTGCTGCAGATCACGCGGGTGATCCAGTTCCTGGCCTCGTTCAGCATCTTTGCGGGAATCGTCATCCTGGCGAGCGCAATCGCCGGTACACGGTACCGGCGTATTCGCGAAGTTGTGGTGCTCAAGACGCTGGGCGCGACGAGGCCGAGAATCGCAGCGATCTTTTCCGTGGAATTCGCCGTCCTCGGTCTGGTGGCGGGGGTGGTCGGCGTTGTGTTTGCGAATCTGCTTTCAAGATTTGTTCTGGTGCGCGCACTCAAGTTCGAGTACAGCTTTGCGGCCGGTTTGAGCTCTTCGGCCGTATTCTGCACTGCAGCCTTGACCATGGTCGCCGGCTGGCTCGCGAGCCATCGTGTCCTGGGACAGAAGCCGCTGGAAGTTCTGCGAGAGGAGTAGCTGTCCGAGTTGTCAGGAAAGGGTGTTCACTCCTGCTCTGGACCGGGCTCTCCCTGGTGTGGATCCGCGGCTTCTTCTAACGGCCCGGACTCCTTGCGCGGCACATGCGTACGAAGTGGGCGAAAGGTGTAATCCGCAGCCTCGTGCCATGACTTCAGGACCTTACCGCACAGGCAAATGGTAGAATCTACAACAAACTTCTTCAAAGTCGTGCGCTCGACACTCCACACTCGGCCACATGCACATACGATCTGTTCCGTCACACAGTATGGGACGCTTTCCTGTATCGGGAAAAACGCCTCATCTTCGGAATGTTTTGCGTACACCGGAAAGCCGGGTGAGAACCCGAAGACAATAGCATCGAGCGGTGTGCTCGGTCCCGGAGCATCGGTTGACCGGCTGGACGGCTCCTCGTACACTCAATGAGGCGGCTGATTGTGGCTCCCGCCGAGCCTGCGGCTGCCGCTACTTCCTCCAGTAGCTAACCTGTGTTGCCCTCTCGTTCAATGGTAGGACCGACGACTCTGACTCGTCTAATCGGGGTTCGAATCCCTGGGGGGCAACCAACAAACTACAGTTCCTGGCCGCAGTGTCTCCTTCAAGTGAGGTCCCAACTGCCAGCGCATCGAGGTGATGCGGGCGCTCCGTTGCTTGATAGGCCGAGCGTTGCTCGTGGGCTAAACGAAAGAAGGGATCGCTCCAAAGGAGCGATCCCTTCTTCAACTGACCCAACCAGGGAAGATTCGCCTAGACGAAGCGTCGTCTCACCACACCAGCCACTCCGAGCAGGCCGGTGCCGAGAAGAGCAATGCTGGAGGGCTCCGGCGTTGGGTTAATCGGTGTCAGCATACCGGAAATGGTCATGACCTGGCCATTGTAGATTGTGCTGCTTGGCACCTTGAGGTTGAAGGTGCCGCCGGCATAGTTGATCAGGGGATTGGTAAAGGTGAATTTTGCGGTGCCGTCGGTTCCAAGCACAGAGACGTCGCCTTGATCAGACTGGTTCGTGATTACAGAATAGACGAAGTTGTTGGGTGTCGTCGTGAAAGTTATGGACTGCACCACACCGGTCGTCGTGTTGATGGTCGTCGTGCCAGTCACCTTCATGGTGCCGCTAAAGTTATCGGCCCCGTTGATGCTGAAGGTGATAATGTCGGCGCGGGCTGCGGCGGCGGAAACCAACATGGCTGTTGCGAGCAAGGCATTACGTAGGCGCATCTGAGAAACTCCTGAGTTGGGTTACAAGCACGAGTCTAGGGCACAAGCTTCTGAAATCAAGTCGGCCTGTCGCCTAAAGCCGAAGTAAGTTACTCTTTTGCATCAAGTTAGTCGCTATTACTTTGGCGGCACACAGCCACCACTTTTATGTAATGGTTGCATGTTCTTCCGCCAGATGGTTCGCAGACGGGGAAAGCTACTCAAGGACCGCTGACCGGAGCCACTGAAACGTACCACCGGAATCCGCATGGACGTTCCGCAGGCGCGCGGAGTGCACAATCTCGGTATTGGGATACCAGAGCGGAATGGAGGGCAGCTGGTCCGCGAGGAGCTTCTGTACCGCAATGTAATCGCGTTTCCGGTTGGCCTGGCTGGTTTCTGTCGAGGCTTGCGCCAGCAGCCGGTCCACCTCAGCAGAAGAAAAGTGACCCCGGTTGGCTCCCCTGGGCGGAAATCGGTTGCTGCCATAGGCATTCTGAAAGATGTCGGGATCTTCATTGGCGCCGATCCAACGCAGAATGTACATCTGGAATGCGCCTTTTGTGATGTCGGCGTAGAAAGTGCCGAACTCAGCGGAGCGAATCTCAACGGCGATGCCCACCGCGGCGAGTTGCTGCTGCACGGATTGCGCCAGCAGTCTGGTTGTCTCATCTGTGGAGGTTTTTAGCGTGAAGCGCAGGCGGATGCCGTGGGCATCGGGGTGCATCCCGGCGGCTTCCAGCAAAGCGATGGATCGGTGGGTGTCCCACGAATACTGAGGAAGTTCGGAGGCCGCCGCGCGAGCCCAGTGTCCGGGTGGCAGCAGCGAATCGGCCGGCCTGGCGTTGCCACGCCAGATCGCGTCGATCAGTTCGGGCCGGTTGAGGGCGTAGGCGACCGCCTGGCGAATACGTGGATCGCGCAGGGCCGGATCGGTCACGTTGAAGTTGGCATACAGGACGACGGAGCCAGGCGCGGTCTCGGTGCGGAGCGCCGGCACGTTGCGTAGCGCGTACACCTCATCAAGCGTGATGGCGTTGCTTTCGACGTCGGCGGAGCCCTTCTTCAACTCGAGCGCTGTGGTGATGTTGTCAGGAACCACATCAAAGCGCACCCGGGTGAGCTTGGGAGCGCCGGACCAGCAGCCGTTGAAGCGCTCCAGCACGACATTTCGGTCCTGCGCCTGGCTCACAAACCGGAACGGACCCGTGCCGATGGGATGTAGACCCTCGTCGCGGCCCGCACCTTGCTCCACCACGCCGAAGAGGCCGTCACTGAGGTTGAAGAGGAGGCCTGCATCCGGCTCCTTGGTGTGGACCCTGACGGTGCGGGGTCCGGTGACCTGAACGTTCTCGACTGAGGCGAAGGCTCCGCCTTTTGTGGTTGCCAGCGTCCCGTCGGTCATGCTGCGGATCGACCAGGCGACGTCCTCCGCTGTGAGGAGCTTGCCGTCGTGGAATCGAACGCCGTCGCGGACCTGGAAGATCCACGTCCGGGGATCTGGGCGCTCCCAGCCGGTGGCCAGCCAGGGCTGCAGGTCGAAGTGCTCGTCCTTGCGCACGAGCGCGTCGTAGATGAGCGCGCCGACGCGCTCCGCCTGGGCATCGGTTCCTTGACGAAGGTCGAGGTTGGTGGGGGAGCTTTCGATGAGAAACCGCACGGTGTCACCGCGGCTGGACTCCTGATTTTTGCAGCCCGCCAGCGGACCCAGAAGACCGGCAAGGCAGGCGCACAGGAGCAAGCGTCGTGAGACCATGGCACAGTCTAGCAATCAGGTCCTGGGTGCCTACACTGCAGGCAAAGCCCACGAAAACCGCACCGGGGTCGTTGTAGAGTGCGATTTCGCATTGGATCTCCGGCCTCATCGCGTCAGATGCTACCGAAAAGCGTTCCAAAGGTATTCGAGGAGATGCACGTTGGAGACCTCTGAGAAGCAGCAAAATCAGCAGCTGGAGAGACTGAAGACGTCCATGCGCGCCACCTGGATGGCCGGCGACTTTGGCGTAATCGCGAAGATGATGTTAGGCAGCGCCGAAGCGTTTGTGCATCGCCTGGATTTGCCCGCGGGCGCGCACGTGCTCGACGTGGCGTGCGGCTCCGGCAATCTCGCCATCCCCCTGGCTCGTCGCGGCTGTAGGGTGATCGGGGTGGACATCGCGCCGAATCTCTTACAGCAGGCGCGTGAACGAGCGCTGGCGGAGGCGCTCACAATTCAGTTCGATGAGGGCGATGCGGAGCAGCTTCCGTATGCAGAGGAGGGCTTCGACGCGGTGGTGACGATGTTCGGCGCGATGTTCGCTCCCCGGCCGGAGGTCGTTGCGGCGGAGCTGGCCAGGGTGCTCAAGCCGGGTGGCCTGCTGGCCATGGCGAATTGGAATCCGGCCAGCTTTTCCGGACGGATGTTCAAGGTGAACAGCCGGCATCTCGCCCCGCCGCCGGGTGTCGAGCCGCCGGTGCTCTGGGGCGATGAGGAGACGGTACGGGCGCGGCTGGGTGGAAGCTTCCGCGACATTCGGACAGAGTTGATCCCCATCGACTTCGCGATTCCCGCCGACCCGGCAGGTGCGGTCAACTTCTTCCGAACCTACTTCGGGCCGACGCAGGTGGCGTTCAGCCGGCTCGATGCTGGCGGTCAAGCGGCGCTGCAGAGCGATCTGGAAGACCTTTGGAGCTCTGCCAACGTGGCGGACGATCCGCAGACTCGGACGCTTGTAAGGAATGAGTATCTGCAGGTGCTGGCGACGCGAAGGTAGCTGCCCGGCTATCCAGCTGAGGAGTTCTCAGCGTTCGCGGCGGAGAAGAAAGGCTCCGACGAGGAAGAGCAGCGCGCCCGTGCCGCCGAGCAGGTAGATGGCGTGGCGGTAGGCTGCCTGGACCTGAGGCGGTGTGGCGCGGGTCCCATCGAGGCATTGCGCGCAGCCCTGGGCGTTGGCGCGTGCAGGAGAGACGAACAACAGGAGGAGGCAGAAGAACAAGGCGAAGCAGGCGTTGCGTTGCCGCGGTCTACTGGGGTGAGCCCAAACACAGGGGCCCTTTCCCTGCGGCTCAGGATGCTGACCGATAGGATAGCTGCCGGTCATGGGCTTCATTGGCAGAACTCAAGCAGGCAGAAGAGGGCAATCCAGAGCGCGCCCATGGCATGCCAGTACCAGACCGTGGCATCTACGACAATCTGCCGGGTGGCAAAGTGACGGGAGCGCTGGAGCTCCGAGAGCGCATACATCAGCGCACCGATACCCACGGCCACGTGCGCGGCGTGCGCGCCGGTGATGAGGTAGAAGAAGTGGCTGCTGGGGTTGGAAGCGTAGCGCTTGTACTGTGGCCAGAGCTGCTGCCAGGCGATGAACTGCCCGCCCACGAACAGCAGACCTGTACACAGCGTGGCCCACAACCAGAGCGAAGCGCGGCGGGACGTGGGACGGCCTAGACCGAGCCACTCTTCCAGATTTTCATGCTCGCGGAACATGGAGCGGCGCGCCACCTCGGCCGTAGCGGAGCTCAGCACCAGTGCGGCCGTGCTGAGCCAGAGCACAGACGGCAGAACGGTGGGAAGCCACTCATTGATGTAGCGGTCATAGGCATCGAAGTGTCCGGCCGAGCGCGTGACGAAGAACGCGCTGACGAGCGCGACAAAGAGCATGAGCACAGCGAACAGCGCGAAGAACACCCCCGTGCGTACCTGAGAAAGCCGGTCGCGCGGGCCGCGGCGGCCCTGCGGACGGTCGCCCCAGTTAT
Organism: uncultured Acidobacteriaceae bacterium; assembly: GCA_964246235.1. GTDB lineage: Bacteria > Acidobacteriota > Terriglobia > Terriglobales > Acidobacteriaceae > Granulicella. Next base: position 23,167 of record CAXTPR010000018.1, on the reverse strand, counting down.
CGCCTTCGCCGTTGCCGCCGGTACGCTTGTCGCGCGGGGGCGGAGGCGGCCGTCGGCCAGAGCCGTTGTCATTGTCGTTTGGCTCGAGCGGGCGCTCGGGCCTGCGGACCTCCGGGGGTGTAAGAACGCTGGGCATGGCGGTCAGGAGCGCGCGAACGGGCGGCTGAGATTGAGATTACTCCGGTGCGACTGCGGATGTCGCGGGTGCTTCCCATTGCGGTTTCATGGCGCTGCCGCCTGCTCCGGGTTCGGCGTAGTGGCACGGTCCGCGGTGCGTGAGAAGGGGCGCCGCGTCGCCTGTATTCAGGGCGCCGGGAGCCCACTCCATCGTCGTGGCGAGCCAGGGGTTCGGGTCGGAATCGGGCGGCGAACGCCAGGCGCGGATGACCGCGATCAGAAAGGGTACCTGCGCGAGAACCGTGCAGAACGCCCCCCAGGTTATGAAGGTCTGGAGGGGAACGACGCGGGCGAGGAGTGCGTTAGCGGCTGGCGAAATGCCGGTCAACTGCGCATAATGGCGAGGCTCTCCCGCGAGACCGGCCAGGTGCATGGGCAGGAAGGTGGCATACGCGCCAACCAGCGTACCTGCAAAGTGGAACCTGCCCAGGCGCTCGGAAAGTCTGCGGTGGAAGACTAGCGGAAACCAGTAGTACACGGCGCAGAACAGGCCGAAGGCACCCGCCATCGCCATGATGAGGTGAAAGTGGGCGACGACAAAGAACGTGTTGTGCAGGTACTCGTCAAGGATGGGCTGAGCGAGGATGGGACCGCTCAAGCCGCCGGTGATGAAGAGAGAAACAAAGCCGAGCGCCCACAGCATCGGTGTGGTGAAGTGCGGGCGCGAGCGCCAGGTGGTCGCCATCCAGCTGAGGACCTTGGCGGCAGCCGGAACAGCGATGGCCATGGAGGAGACCGCGAAGGCAGAGCCGGCGAAGGGGTTCAGGCCGGCGACGAACATGTGGTGTCCCCAGACGAGGATGCCGAGCAGACCGATCAGCAGCGTGGTGGCGATCATCAGCCTGTAAGCGAACACAGGCCTGCGCGCGAAGTTGGCCAGCACCATGGAGGTGAGGCCCATGCCCGGCAGTATGGCGATGTAAACCTCCGGGTGTCCGAAGAACCAGAAGAGATGAAGCCAAAGCAGCGGCGAACCGTCACCCTTGTGGGTGAGCAGCGTCCCGTTGATGACTTCCTGGGCAGGCAAAAAGAAAGCGGTGTGTAGATGCCGGTCGCAGACCAGCAGCAGGATGGCTGCCAGCAGAACGGAGAACGCCAGTACAGCCAGCAGTGCGGCCGTGAACCAGGCCCACACCGTCAGCGGAAGGCGAATCCAGGTCATGCCGTCGCCGCGCAGCTTGATCACGGTAGTCAGGGTGTTGATCGCGCTCATGGTGGACGCCACCGCGAAGACTGCGATGCTGGCTAGCCAGAGGTCCATGCCGGCACCCTGACCGGGGCCGGCGAGCGGCGTAGAGGAGAGCGGCGGATAGCTCGTCCAGCCGGAGAGGGGCGCACCCGCCGGAGCAAAGAACGCGGCCAGGAGCGTCAGGAGAGCCAAGCCCGTGAGCCATAGGCCGGCGGCGTTGAGCCGCGGAAACGCCATGCGGCGCGATCCGATCTGCGCGGGCAGAATCAGGTTGCCGAACCCGGACTGCGGCGCGACCGTCATGACGAAGAAGAGCATCAGCGTGCCGTGCATCGTCACCAGCGCCAGGTACTCTTCTGGCAGGATGGGGCCGTGCAAGGGAAGTACGCGGTCCGGCCAGGTGAGATGGAGACGCATCAGCAGCGAAAGCAACGTGCCGGTCACGACGGCTACCAGGGAAAGCGCGAGATAGCCGAGACCGATGTGGCGGTGATCGGTAGTGAAGAGGAGACGGACGGCTTGCCGGATCGGACGCTTTGACACCACGGGCGCGGAGGATGCGAGAGTCCGCAACGGCGGCCGCGGCGGGAGCGGGGCTGGGCTTGCGGGACTTGTCATGGCTGGACTTGTGATCTTTGTGCGGACGCCTGTATGGCTTGTTGCTGCGCAAGCCATTCGGCAAATGCAGGCTGCGGAAGCACACGCAGGGTGCTTTGCATGCGGTAGTGACCGGAGCCGCATAGCTGTGTGCAGAGGATCGCGTAACTTCCCGGAACACTGGGAGTGAAGTGGATGTGGACGGTTTCGCCGGGAACGGCGTTCTGCTTGAGGCGCATCTCCGGGATGTTGAAGCCGTGGATGACGTCCTGCGCGCGGAGAGTCAGGTCGACTTCGCGGCCGGCGGGCAGAACGAGCAGGCTACGGATGAAGTCATCCGCGCCCGCTGGGTCATGCGGGTCGAGGCCGACCGGGTTGCCTTCGCCGGGAGCTACCAGGTCGAGGCGGGTCTGGCCGAAGTGGGCGTCGCGGCCAGGGTAGCGGAAGTACCAGGCGAACTGCATGCCGGTTACCTCGACCTGCATGGCTGCCGGATCGGCGCCGGTGTAGCGGTGGGCCGCCCAGAGCTGCTGCGCGCGCAGCGCCAGATAGGCGAACAGCAGCGTGAGCGCGGCGAGCGGCAGGTATTCCAGCGTAAGGCGATGGATCGGTTGGTGCGCGCGACGGCGAAAACCCAGACCAAGCAGGAACAGCGCGTGCGCGAGAGCCAGAAGAGCGAAGCCGATCCAGAGATTGAGCAGCAGGTGCCGATCGAGAGCGGAGCCATGCAGCGCGGCGTCGGCAGGGAGGAACCAACGGAACGGCGCGGCGGAGGCCATGAGGGGATTGTAGTCAGCGGGTTGCCGCCGCGCAGAGCCAGGGAGCTCCGCAAGTATCTGCAGGGTTGCCGATGCTTCGAGGAGATTTGTTGGCGCGACGCATGGAGGTGCTAGCCCGCGACGCCACGCACCATGTCGAGGAACAGCGCGTGGACTCGGCGGTCGTCGCTCAGCTCGGGGTGAAAGGTGGCAGCGAGTATCCGGCTCTGGCGAATGAGAACGGGGTCGCCGTGACGCGTGGCCAGGATCTCTGTTTCCGGACCGACCCGGCTGATGCGTGGCGCGCGGATGAAGACCATCTCCAGCGGTCCGCCGGGCAGAGGCGAGTCGGCGGTCAGGATGACCGAGTCGTTCTGTCGGCCGTAGGCGTTGCGCTCCACCGTAATGTCCAGTGCGGCGAAACTGCGTTGGGGCGGATTGAGAACCTCGCGCGCGAGCAGGATGCAACCTGCGCAGGTGCCGAAAACGGGCTTGCGCTGCACGAAGTCGTGCAGAACGTCATAGAACCCGGCCCGCTCCAGATGTTTCAGGAAGGTAGTAGACTCTCCGCCCGGGATGACGAGGCCATGGAGACCGGCGAGATCTTCAGGTTTGCGGACGAGCCGGGTCTCGGCGCCAAGGTCAGCGAGGCGGCGAGCATGAACTTCAAAGGCTCCCTGCAGGGAAAGAACGCCAATGAGTGACGTTCCTTTGAGCGCATCTTCACTCATGTGCCGCCAGTATAGTGCGAGCAGGGTCATGCCCTGATCGGCCTCGGACCCGGTGCAGGTGTGGTATACGGATGCTGATGACAGCCTTGCACACAGAGGAAGGAAGGTATGAGGCGCTTACACACATCTTTGTCTGCCTGCTGGTGATTGTCGGCTCGGCGATGGCTGCACTGCGTCCAGGCTGGTTGCGGACGATCTCATTAGGTTGCGCGCTGCGCACCGTGACGGGAATCCGCTGCCCCTTCTGCGGCATGACGACCGACTTCATGGCGATGTGGAAGGGAAGCATGCCGCATGAGAATCCGTTCTCAATTCTCGCGGCCGTTGTGATTTATCTTTTGTATCCCACGCTTTTGATGTATACGTTTCGTACGAATCAGCTTTACGTGTTCAGCGATCGCAGACTGCAGAGTTGCGTTCTGTGCCTCGTGCTTGTCATGTGGGCTGCAAATAACTTCCTAAGGTAGGTGCATCCGATGCATTCGATTGGTTATCTCGTAGGTCTTTTGGTCAACGCTGCCGTCGCTTACTGGGTTTACCAGGATGCACAGAGCCGGGGAGATTCGGCCGCGATCGGATGGGCGATTGGAACCTTCTTGTGCTGTCCCATCGTGCCGATCATCTACCTGATCATGCGCGGCCGGCGCGGCAGTCCCACAGTCTAGGCACTAAGGAGTGCCCGCGCTTGCCGAAGGCGCGGGCATTCCGGTGTAGAGAGCATTCCAAGGCAGAGAGCGGATCTACCAGCCGCGGTCTTGCATGCGGTGCTGCGCTTCGATGGCCGCAGCGGCCAGGCCCTTCATGCTGCCTACGATGGCCTCCGAGGCTTCGGCGAGGATTTTCGGATCGTTGTGGTGCAGCGTGGCAAGGACAATGGCCTTGGCGCGGCTCACCGCCTCGGCGTGTTCGTCCGGATTGCGTGGTGTACCGACCTCATCCTTGGTGCAGAAGCCGACCTCGGCGTCCTCTGTGGTGAAGTCGCGCACTTCCAACTGTTCGGCGCCGGATTTCATGAAAATGCCCGAGCCGACGAAGACTGTCTCCGCGCCGAGTTGCATCATGAGCGCTGCATCTGCAGGCGTGGCGATGCCGCCGGCGGAGAAGTTCGGCACGGGCAGCTTGCCTGACTTTGCGACCATGCGGACCAGCTCGTAGGACGCCTGCAGGACCTTGGCCTGATGGTACAGTTCCTGGTCGTCGAGCACGGTGAGAGCCTTGATCTCGCGAGTGATGTGACGCATGTGCTGCACGGCATGAACGACGTCGCCGGTTCCCGGCTCGCCCTTGGTGCGGATCATGGCGGCGCCTTCGGCAATGCGGCGGAGCGCTTCGCCGAGATTCTTGGCGCCGCAAACGAAAGGCGTAGTGAAGGCGTGCTTGTCGATGTGATGGGTCTCGTCGGCCGGCGTAAGCACTTCGGATTCGTCAATGAAGTCGACGGCGAGCTCCTGCAGCACCTGTGCTTCGGCGAAGTGACCGATGCGGACCTTGGCCATGACAGGGATGGACACAGCGGCCTGGATCTGGCGGATGAGCTTCGGATTCGCCATGCGGGCAACGCCGCCTTCGGCGCGAATCATGGCGGGCACGCGCTCCAGCGCCATCACGGATACGGCACCGGCTTCTTCGGCGATGCGCGCCTGTTCCACGCTCATGACGTCCATGATGACGCCGCCTTTCAGCATCTCGGCCAAGCCGGTTTTCAGGCGCAGGCTTCCGGTTCCGTTGCCGTTTGGGGACGATGCTCCGTTGCCGTAGGATGTGTTTGCCATGTTGTGCCTCAGTCCACGGGGCATGCACACCCCTGTGACCCTAGTTTAGCGCTAGGAAACGACTGCGTATGGAGAGGGCTTGCGGCGGGCGCAGGTGCCGGGAGGAGACAAACGTGGCACAGACGGCGGTGAGCGCTATCCAGTAGACTGCGTTCCGATCCATACCGCCGGACTGAACCGCCGGACTGCGGATTGTTCGGCACGGGACAGAGAAGCCTTGCCATTCCCACGTGGGTGGGGAAGAATCGGTGTCATACCATGCGAGTTTCTGGCCTGCAACGTTTCGTTTGCCGCGGATTGATGTGCCTCACCGCTCTTTCGCTGTCCCTCGAAGTCTGCAGGGCGCAACGCGCTTTGCCAGGAACGGCGGTTCCTCTGCTTCCCGCCGGAGCGGTCGACGCGGGGGCACTGCCGGGTACGCAGGTGGTGAACGTGACCATCTATCTGGCTCCCCCAGCGGGGCGCGTTGCCGGCCTGGACGCGTTTCTGGCAGAGCTGCAACGGCCAGGATCGGCGCGATATCACCAGTGGATGACGCCGGCGAACTTTGCGGAGAACTTCGGCGCAACCGCCGGGCAGATCGCCGCTGTGAAGGTGTGGGCGGAACAGCAGGGTTTGCAGGCGAAATCGGTTTCGGCGTCCGCGACCTCGATCCTCGTTTCAGGAACCGCGGCGCAACTGGAGTCCGCGTTTGGGATGGGTCTGCACGATGTGCAGATGAATGGACAGCATTACATCGCCAATACGGCTGTGCCGGCCTTACCGGAGGCTATTGCCGCCAACCTTCTTGCCGTGGACGGCTTGAACACGATACCGGCAGCACTGGCAGTGTCCGTACGAACGGAGACTGATCGCGTCGTCGCGGGCAATCTGCTTGCCGACGTGGATGCGGTGGTGGAGGCGAACACCAGCCGGCTCTTGAGCATCGCCTCAGCCGCGTGCGTGGAGGATGTGGATGCGGCCACCGCTGCGGCCATGCATTTGCTGCTGAAGGCCGCTGCCGCGCAGGGAATCATCACGCTGGCCACAAGTGGGTGCAGTGGTCGTGGTGCGGCGAGCTTTCCGGGGTCGCTCGCCGAGGTTCTTTCGGTAGCCATTGCGCCAGGCGTCACGCCTGCACTTTCGCCGGACCTGACCGAGGCGCGGCCAGAGTGGCAGAGTGCCTTCGGGCTGCCGGAGGACGGAATGCGGCACGAGCCTGACCTGACGGTAAGTAGCCTGGCCGAGCTCGAGAGCACCTTTCTCGCCATTCTGGCGAAGCAGCCCGTTGCCGCAGACGGCACCGCGGCACGGCTAGGGAGCATCGGCGGAAAGCTGTACTCCATGGCCTTGACGCCGGGGCTCTACACACAGCCGGATGGGGCTGGCGCGGGAACCTGGGAGGCCGCGACCGGCCTTGGGTTGACCGATCTCGGGAAGCTCGCCAAGAGCTTTCCTGACGGAACCGCCGCGGTCACAGTTGCAGTCGTCCCGATGAATGGAAACTACTCAATCAACTACGGCGACGCGATGAGCTACCAGATCAACATCTACGGGTTTGCGGGGACGGTTCCCGAGGGCACGGTCACGGTGAGCCTTTCTCCCAACGGATATACGACCGCCGGACCGATTGCGCTGGTCAATGGGGCTGCGACCTTCACCCTGAGCCAATTGACGAGGGTGCCCGTCGCGAACACCACGACCTACACCATTACGGTCACCTATAACGGCGATACCGTTTACACCACCGGCACCGGCAGTACGGCACTGTATGTGAATCCGCAACCACTGACGCTCACCGCGTCGACAACCGGCTCCCCCAGCGTGGGCGGTACCTACCAGGTGAACGTCGCCTTGACAGGGAACTCGGGATCGCCGACCGGCTCCTTCACCATCACGCCGGCGAACACAACGGCGCAGACGGTGAGCTTCACAGGCACGAACGGGAAGGTATCCGTGTCGAAGGATTTCGTCGCCAGCCAGGCGGGAGCGCTCTACGTCACCGTGGATTGCACTGTGGACTCCAACTACAAGTGCTACGGCGGCAACACCAGCGTGAACGTGAGCCAGGCCACGCCGTCGGTTGCGGTCAGGATTTCGCCCACCCCCGTGCAGGCGAACCAGAGCACCACGTTGACCGCCACGATCACCAATGCAGGCGGGGTGTCGCCAAGCGGCCAGGTGGTGTTTACCGATACAAACAACACCATGTTGTGCACGACAACCTACTCCGCAGCAATTACGGGAGATGTTTCCTGCACCGCGACCAACCTTGCAAGCGCGGCAGGTACCGTGACGGGAGCCTACTCCGGCGACAAGAACTACCTTCCAGCCAAGGGGTCGGCCCAGTACACACTCACGCAGATTGCGACCAAGGTAACCCTGAACGCGATCGGCAGCCCGATCGTGGTCAATACGCCAATCACCCTGACTGCGGGTCTCTCCCCCACGACGACAGTCAACGGACAGCCTCCGACCGGCAACGTAACGTTCTATGACGGAAACAATCAGATCGGGCTGGTGACGCTGGGCTCGAATCCCTACAGCGCCAGCGTGCAGGTAACGTTGACCAGCCAGGGAACGCACACTATCTACGCGAACTACAGCGGCGACTCCAACTATGCAAAGGGAGTCTCCGATACGCAAACCGTGGTGGTCGGCCCGGCGAGCGCGGTCGTGCTCACGGCGACGCCTTCCGGCAACGTGACGTACGGAAATCTCGTGACGCTCAACGCCGCGATCACGGCCACGCCGACGGGCGGCGCAACAGCCCTGACCGGCAGCATCAAATTCAACATCAACGGTACCGACTTCACGACGCAAACCGTGGCGCTGAGCAACAGCACGGCAACAACGGCAGCGGCGACCCTGAAGATTACGCAGGCGCTGAGCGTGGGAACGTATACGGTCAACCTGTACTGCGTGAACGCGAACTTCGATTGCTCGAACTTCAACACGGGCGGATTCACGTTCAATGTCGTGAAGGCGGATACCACGACCACCTTGCTATTGAACCCGTCTACGCTGGTGGGCGGCACCAGCGTCACGGCCACTGCGGTCGTCACTCCCACGCTGACCCCTACGGGCACGAGCGGCACGATCACGGGTACGGTGACGTTCTATGACAATGCCACGAATGTCGGGACCTTCGGCCTGAATGGAAACCAGGCCAGCGCCACGTTCACGCTGAGCGCGGCCGGCGGAGACAACATCGTGGCGGTTTATAACGGGGACGGCAACAACAACTCCAGCAAGAGCACCGGCAGTACCACGGGAACAGGCGGCATTCCAACCGGAACAGCCACTACTGTCTCCGCGAATACGGCGTCATCCTTGGCCGGTGCCGTGGTGACGTTGACGGCGAACGTTGTAACCACACCGACGATGGGCAGCACCACGACTGGCGCGCCCACGGGTACGGTCTACTTCTACGATACGGTGAACGGCACCCAGTTCCTTCTGGGCAGCGCGTCTCTGAGTACAAATGGACTGAGCAGCGCCAGCGCGGTGCTGCCCACGACGGCACTGCGGGCGGGCACGGACGTGATCAGCGCCGCCTTCCAAGGCAGCAGCGGCTTCCTCGCCTCTTCGAGCACGGTGAGCACCACCGTGCAGATTTCCGACTACACGGTGGCGTTTACGCCAGCCAGTCTGAGCCTGAACGCCGGGCAAAGTGGCACTGTCACAGCGGCGGTGAACGCCGTAAACGGCTTTACTGGTTCAGTCACCTTGGGATGCACAGCGCCGGCCGGCTCCGCGATCACTTGCGCCTTCGACAAGACCACTCTCACAACTTCAGGATTGGCGACACTGACTGTGACCACCACCACCCGGTCCGCGGCTGTGTTCAGCCGACACCTGGTGGAGGCGGGTACCGGCGTCGCCGGTGCCGTGCTGCTCAGCCTGCTGCTGCCTGCGGCATACCGTCGCCGTCTGCGGTTCCGCGGCTTGGCCCTGATCCTGGCCCTCGGTGCCGTACTGGGGAGCACCGTGGGCTGCACGAACCTTGTGAATCCGCCAGCGGGCAGCGGACTGGGATCCGGAACGCCCGCAGGCACCCTGCAACTGACAATCACGACGTCAGGTACACAAGGAGCGTCCACTGTGCAGCATGTTTACCAGATCTCGGTCAACGTGCAGTAGGGCGGGCAGCCGAACCGCGAGCCGCTGCGCGGCGGCGCCTGGCAGGCGCTGTATGGCTCACCGTCGCTTCGTGTTTCCGCGGTGCTTCGGGCAGCGTAGGGAAGTGTTCGGTTGCGGACGGCAGGGGCTCGGCGGAGCGTTGCATGAGCCAATCCTGCGCGTTCACGCGTCCAGCCGATGCTGCAGGGCGAACATAGGAACCATCGGACTGCAGGATTCGGCTCTTCACGTCATCACGCAGGTAGGCTTCCAGGATTTCGTCACGCAGGCGCGCAAGCAGAACAGGTTCGGAGACAGGAAAAACGACCTCGCAGCGCTCATACAAGTTGCGCGGCATCCAGTCCGCGCTGCCGGCGTACACTTCGGGACGCTCGCCGTTGGCGAACCAGAAGATGCGGCTATGCTCCAGGAAGCGGCCCACTACCGAGCGCACGCGGATGCGTTCGCTCAGACCGCGTACACCGGGGCGCAACGCGCACATGCCGCGGATGATCAGGTCGACTTCTACCCCGGCCTGGGACGCCTCGTAGAGGGCCTCGATCAGAGGGGCATCTAGCAGCGCGTTCATTTTGGCGATAACGCGCGCGGGTCTGCCTGCGCCCGCGTGCGCGGCCTCTCGGCCGACCAGCGCGACGAGGTCCGAGGCAAGGGTGAGCGGTGCAAGAAGCAGGGGACGGTAGGCGTCACCGGGCGCTTTCCAGTCGGCGGTGAGGTAGCGAAAAACATTCTGCACAGCTCCGGTGATCTCCGGACGGGCAGTGAGCAAGCTGATGTCGGTGTAGAAGCGAGCGGTGATCGGATTGTAGTTACCGGTGCCGAGGTGTGCGTAGCTGCGGGTGGCACCGTCCGGGTCCTGACGCACGAGGAGCGCCAGCTTGCAGTGAGTCTTGAGACCGAAGAGACCGTGAAAAACCTGTACGCCGGCATCTTCCAGCTCGCGCGCCCAACGGATATTGGACGCCTCGTCGAACCTCGCCATCAGTTCGACGACCACCGTTACGCTTTTGCTTTCTGCGGCCTCGGTGAGCGCACGAAACATGGGAGAATCCGCGCTGGTTCGATAGAGAGTCTGCTTGATGGAGACAACACGGGCATCGGCACTGCCGGCGCTGATAAAGCTTTCCACGGCGCTGTAACTGTCGTAGGGATGGTGCAGCAGAACGTCCCGGGAACGCACTTCGTCAAAGATGTTCTGGTGGCTCTCGCGCAGTTGCAGGCGGCGGCCGTGAAACTCGGGGAATTTCAGGCTGGGGACTTTGACGGCGTTGTACAGATCCATGAGGCGGGAGAGGTTCACCGGAGACTCGGTGCGGAACACCTGCCACGGCTCCATCTCGAAGTTCACCCGCAGGCGCTCGGCGATGTCTTCGGCGGCCCTGGCGTCAATTTCCATGCGGACAGCATCCCCTTTGCGGCGGTTGTGCAGTTCGGAAGCGACGCGTTCGAGCACGGATCGGCTTTCTTCTTCCTCCATGTACAAATTGCTGTTGCGCGTCACGCGGAAGGCTGCACGGCTGAGCACCTCGTACCCGCGGAACATGCTTTCGGTATGCGCTTCGATCAACTCGTCCAGAAGCAGAAAGCGGCGCTGTCCACCCGAGACCGGCAACGCGATGAGGTTGGGAAGCGAACGTGGAATGGTGATCACGCCTAGCGAGCGGGGACGGCGTGTACCCGGGATTTTGCGCTTCAACCGGAGTAGAAGCGCTATGCACAACGATTTGTTCAGAACGCGCGGGAAAGGATGCGAGGGATCGATCGTGACCGGCGTAAGCAGCGGGTCGATCTGCTCCTGGAAGAATTTCGTGGCAAAATGCCGCTCGCTTTCGTTCAGGTTTTTCCAGCGGAGGATGCGGATGCCCGCCTCCTCAAGCGCGGGCACCAGCCGCTTGCGCCAGGTGCGGTCCTGTTCAAGCGCAAAGGTGTGCAGCATGTCACTGATGCGCACCAGCCGCTGGTCCGCGGTGAGGCCGCCCTCATCGGGTCTTTGCGGTGTGCCGCCCTGCTCTTCCATCTGCTGAAGAGTTCCGGCGATGCGGATCTCTACGAACTCATCGAGGTTGCTCGAGGTAATGGCGAGAAATTTGACGCGCTCGAGCAGCGGGTTACCGGCATCGTCGGCTTCTTCGAGCACACGCTGGTTGAAAAGCATCCAGCTTTCATCCCGGTTGAAGAATCGGCCACCGGGCTGTGGCTGAGAGCGGGAGACCTTGGACGTTGCGGTGGGCTTTCTGCGGGCGGGTTTCTTCGCTGCTGCTTTTCTGGAAGCCATAGAGCTGCATCAAGGGTAGCTCAGGGCGGAGACTTGCCTGTGCGGCGAATGGACAGATGCATTCGCTTTCGGCGCTGCCGTCGCCCCGTGGCCGCTTCTTGACAGCTAGGTCCGATTCCGGTCGCCCGACCTGGGGCGAAACCGGAAAGTGTAAAAGCCGCCGAAGACGACCAGCAGAAGTCCCCACCAGAAGGTGGGGTGCAGCTCGTTGAGCACTGTGGGTGCCTCATGACCACCGAACCAGGCCCAGGCGCCGTACGGCAGCAGGACCGCTCCGTAGGCCAGAGTCATGATTCCGACGAAAAACCAGATGGAGAGCATCTCTCCGCGTCCCGTTCCCTCAGCCACTCGAACCTCCTCGTGCGCAGCGCACCCTTGCCGTTAGAAGAATATGACGTTGAGAGCGATGAAGACGAGCGAGACGACACCTGCCCAGAAAATCGGTTTCTGCCAGAGCGTACGCGCCCCGTCGTCGGGGATCGCCGTTGCGCCGTAGACGAGTCCGGAAAGTTCGGCGTCCGTCTTGGGCTTTGTCATCAAGCTCACGATCACAGTCACCGCAACGCAGATGACCCAGCTCCATAAGGCCCGGAACATGTTCTCGGCCATGGGTTGCGCGTCGGGCGACATGGCAATGTGCGCGAGCGCCGTGGGACCGCCCTTCAGGGTGTACACAAACATGCTGATCGAGCTCAGCGTGCCGGCCAGCAGACCCCAGAAGCCTCCCGGTCCCGTGGCCCGCTTCCAAAGCATGCCGAGAATCACGGTGCCGTACAGTGGAGCGATAAAGAAGCTGAACAGCGCCTGCACATAGTCCATGATGGAGCTTGCGTGGGCCAGGATGTAAGCCGAGGCGATGGAGATCAGCATACCGACCACGGTGGACCAGCGGCCCATCGCAACGTAGTGCTTGTCCGACGCTTTCTTGTTGATGTAGGCGCCATAGAGGTCATAGGTCCAGACCGTCGAGAACGCCGAAACATTGCCGGCCATGCCGCTCATGAAGCCGGCAACCAGTGCAGTGATGCCGAGTCCAAGCAGACCGGGCCCGCAGTAGCGGATCAGCATGAGCGGCAGCACTTCGTCATACGCGTGCTGACCGGTCCGGGCGGCTTCGGCGTCAGAGACGAGATGGTAGAGCGGATGACCGTCCTTCATTAGACCCAGACAGATGAGGCCGGGAAGAATGACGATCAGCGGCACCGCCATTTTGAAAGCGGCGCCGATCACAGGCGCCAGCTTCGCCGCGCGCAGATTATTAGCGGACAGAACACGCTGGACAACAAGAAAATCCGTGGTCCAGTAGCCGAAAGAGATGATGGCTCCCAGGCCGAAGGTAATGCCAACCCAATTGATGCCCATCGGATTGTCTTTGAAGTGGCCGAGGGTGGTCCAGAGGTGTGTGTAGCTGCCGTTCCCAACGTTCGTCGCGATATTGGCTTTGAGCTGTGTCCAACCGCCGGCTTCGATCAGGCCGAGGATCGGTATGAGCGCTGCGCCGGCCCAGATGAGCACGAACTGCAGCACCTCATTGATGATGGCGGAGCGCAGGCCGCCGAGCATGACGTAAATAGCGACCGTTACGGCACCCACCCAGATGGAAAACGTGATGTTCCAGCCAAGGACCGTGCGCATCACCACGGCCATGGCATACATGTTTACGCCGGACATGAGAATGGTCATCAGACCGAAGCTGCCGGCGCTTAGACCACGTGCGCCTTCGCCGAAGCGCAACTGCAGGTAGCCTGGGACCGAGTGGGTTTTGGAGATGTAGTAGAAGGGCATCATGACGATGCCGAGAAAAAGCATCGCCGGGATCGCGCCGATCCAGTACCAGTGGGTGGCGAGCAGGCCGTACTGGTAGGCCGAGCCGGCCCAACCCATGAGTTCCAGGGAGCCAAGGTTTGCGGAAACGAAGCTGAGACCCGCGATCCAGGCGCTCATCTCACGTCCGGCCAGGAAGAACTCCTCGCTGGTATTGGTGGAACCCTTTACATAGAAGCCGATAAAAAGAACGACCGCGAAATAGAGGAGCAGAATCAGGATGTCCGGCCCGGAAAGATGAGTTAGTTGACGGTTCGCGACCAGCAATGCGGCAGCCTGCATGTTTCTCCCACCTCTTCGCAGACCGACGAGCGGTGTGTCGGTCCGGACCTGCTTTTGGAATGATCCCTGAGTCGAGGCAAGCTTTCCCGACCGGAGCTACTATACAGGAGTGCAGCGATGGTTGTTTCTGCCTGACAGGGGCGATGCTTAGCTGAACCGGTCCGGGCGGGCGGGGAGAATGGTGAAGAACCTCCTCCAACCTAAAGCCCTGCGCCGTAATCCAATGCAGTCAGGAGACCTGATCATGAAAAATGTTCTTGGAACAAGTGCATTGTTGCTGGCGCTCTCGTGTGGCGTAGCCGCTGCGCAGCCTCTACAATCTGTCGGGCAGGATATGAAGAACGTCGGCCATGACACGGCCCACGCGAGCAAGACCGTGGGCCGCAAAACGGCACACGGAACCAAAGTCGCGGCGAAAGATACCGCTCACGGCACAAAGGTCGCGGCGAAAGACACCGCTCACGGCACCAAAGTAGCTGCTCACGATACGGCGCACGGCGCCAAAGTAGCGGGACATGCCACGGCTCACGGCACACGCAAGGTAGTGCACAAAGTGCAAGGGAAGCCCGACACACCTGCCAACAACCCTAGGTAACGGCCCGGGCTGAAATGGCTATATAAAGCAGGCATTCCTACACGCCCGGTACACCACGCTCTATAAAGGCAGCTTGGCTCACAAGCCATGCCTAGGAAGAGACAGTCACCGCGGACTGCGTGAAGCGGCGTTCGCGCCGTCGCTGGAGGAGCAGGGCTCCAATTGTGGCCAGAAGGATAGCCGTGATGATGCCTTGTGACCAGATGCAGTAGATACACCACTTTTCAAGCTCGTACGCCTCCATGTAGCTGAGGAAGGCTGCAAACGCGAACCCGATCTCCGCCGCTTGCAGGGTCCACCAGAGCTTATCGGCCAATGCGAGAACAGCGATCACGGCGTAGCCTACGATTCCGAAGATGGCTACGGGAATGTGGAGCTTTCTGGAACCGGGCGCTTCATCAAATGAAGTAGGCGGAAAGACTGCCCATCGCGAATGATTGACTGTGCCGCAGTCGAAAGAGGCGGTTACGGCACAGGGCGCAGCAGCCCCAGGGTCCTGGTTGTGGATGCGAAGGGCGAGACAGGAATCAACGAGGCCGGCAACGGCCAGCAGAGCAATCAGGACACGCATACTGCGGCTATTCTAGCTGCGAACGGCGTCCCATTCCACGACGGCTAGCCGGCTTGCCCGCACCCAACAAAACAGCGCGGGACAAGGTGCTGTCCCGCGCCATTTCGTGGTTTGCAGTATCGAAAGGATCTCAGGCGGCGATCTCATAAATATTCGAGTCACCGTGGCGATGGTACCGGGGAGGGCTGGCCGCAGCCTCAGAAGCTGCCGGGAGACTCCACGGCCCGGCGGCCACCTCCGCAATGTTCGGGAGAAGTTGTGGAGCCTCTTCAGGGGAAACTGTGTCAGGCGTTTGTACCGATGCGAAGGCGGGCTGGCGGACGGCCGGCTCGTAGCGAACTTCCGGCACCGGTTTGCGAGGACGGATGTGCTTGGCGGCTGGTGCGACGACGGGAGCGGCAAGGCTCGGCGCGGATTTCGGAGCTTCCACACTTTCCGCGGCGGCGCGAAGCTTCTGCACAACAGCCAGCTGGCCCAGACGGGCGGCAACGCGCTGACGCGCCTCAATGAAGGCTGCGGTTTCAACAGGAGTTGCGCGCTGCGCTACCGCAAACGGCCGGGGAGCCGCCAGCAACTCGTTGTCCGCGATCGCGTAGGCGGTTTCGCGGGCGACGGCTGCCGAAAAGCGCGCCGCGCGAAAACTCAGCACAAGACGTTCAGCGGAGTGCGTGCGACGCCGTCGCGCGAACGCGAAGATCCACCTTACCGAGAGCAGGTCTCCCCACTGTGTCGCGAGGCAGGGCGACAGCAGCATGGCAAAATATGCGGAAAGTACGAGAGAACTAGGCATAAACCTCGATCTTGTGGAGACGGAACAGCCGGAGTACGGCTCGCCATAACCCCAGTAGGCACGAAGATACCACTTTTGGTGCGGTGCACGGTAGAAGAGAATGCACCTGTCACGTTACCCCGGAATGCAGGGGATGCAAGGCAAGTGAGACCTCATCAGTCTCTATGATGACGGAGGAAGGGCTGCGCTTGAGCGCGGCTTCGACGGCGTGGCAAGGAGCGCAATGGACACACTGCACATCTGGAACGAGCCGACACAGGCAGAAGCAGGGAACGGCCCGGCAGCCCAGGCGGGTGAGTCTGTAAGGGCGTGGACGGAGGCCCATCTGGCGGCTTCGCGCGGGTGCATAGAGGAGCTTCTGGCGGTTGCCGGGGCTCGTGATGTGAGAAACACGTTGCGGCCCTTTGATCGTGCACAGTGGCACCTGCGCATGGCGGGCTCGCAGTCGCACGTGATGTTTATGGTGCATCCGCAGGCTGACGTGCGGGACGCGGCGCAGGAGCTCTCGCAGGTGGTTTCAGCCGAGGCAGTGAGGCTGGGGCTGAACCGGCCGGTGTACGAAGCACTGCAGGCGGTGGACGCCCGAGAGGAGGACGACGCGACACGCTATTACCTCGAGCGCGTGCTGCTGGGGTACCGGCTGAGCGGTGTGGACCGCGACGAGGTCACGCGCGAGCGCATCCGTTCGCTTTCCGATGAGATGACGGAGCTGAGCATGCGCTTCAGCAGGACCGTGCAGGACGACGTGCGGGAGATTCCAGTGGAGGACCCAAACGAGCTGCTGGGTCTACCGGAGGATTATCTGGCCAGGCACGGTGTGCGCATAACGGAGGGCGAAGGTCTGAGCGCGGAGAAGCCGGTGATGCTCACCACAAATCCGCCCGACCTCTCGCCAGTGATGAGCTATGCAGGGAGCCGTGAGCTGCGGCGCCGGATGTACCTGGCTTACAACGGACGCGGATATCCGCAGAACACGCCGGTACTGCTGGAGCTGCTGAAGAAGCGCGAAGAGATGGCGGAACTGCTGGGATTCCGGAGCTGGGCGGACCTGGCGACGGTGGACCAGATGATGGGTTCGGCGGCGAACATGAGGGGCTTTCTTCAGCAGGTAGAAGATGCGGCCAGGGAGACAGCGGAGCATGAGTGGGCGGAGCTGGAGGCGTTCGTGCGTCAGCGCAGTCCGGAGCAGGTGCCGCTCACGCTGAGCGATGCGCGGTTCTGGGAAGAGCAGTTTCGACGGGCGCGGTACGACTTTGACTCGCAGAGCGTGCGGCCCTACTTCCCATACGAACAGGTAGAGGCCGGGGTGCTCGCCACGGCGGGGCGGCTCTTCAACGTAGCCTTCACAGAGGCGAAGGACGCCGCGGTGTGGGCGGAGGGTGTGAAAGCGTTCGACGTCGTCAATATGGAAGCTGCTGCAGGGGAGGAGTCCGACGTCGTCGGGCGCATTTACCTGGACATGCATCCGCGCGAAGGCAAGAGCAAGTGGTTCTCAGAGTGCTCGCTGGTGGGCGGGGTGCTGGGCGAGCAGGTGCCGGAAGCTTCGCTGGTGTGCAACTTTCCCGAACCGGAGGGGACGGATCCGGGGCTGATGCAGTACTCGGATGTGGTGACGTACTTCCACGAATTTGGGCACCTGATGCATGAGGTGTTAGGGGGCAGGCAGCGGTGGGCGGGGCAGAGCGGAATTGCCACCGAAGGCGACTTCGTGGAAGTACCCTCTCAAATGCTGGAGGATTTCTTCGAAGACGCCGACCTGCTGCGGACGTTTGCGCGGCATCATGTGACAGGCGAGCCAATTCCGTACGAGACCGTGAAACGAATGACCCGGGCCAGTGCGCACGGCCGGGCGCTGAGTACGCTGACGCAGGTCATGTATGCGACGTATTCCATGGAGACGCATGACAGGCGGGCCGCTGAACTGGATCTGGACACGCTGCTGCGCGAAGGCTACGACCGGTTCAGCCGGTACGAATTTGTGGATGGCAACCGGATGTACGCGGCGTTCACGCACCTGATCGGGTACACCTCGAACTATTACACGTACCTCTATGACAAGGTCATGGCGCTGGAATTCTTTGCGGAGTTTGGCGCGAAGCACGGGCAGCTCGATGGGGAGACGGCGCAGCGCTATCGCAAGCAGGTGCTGGAACCAGGCGGGTCGAAGCCGGCGAGGGAACTGGTACAGGCATTTCTGGGGCGCGAGGTGAGCATGGAGGCGCTGCGGGGGTGGATCCGGAAGAGCGTCACAGCATAAAGGTGCACGGACTCGCGGCGCGTGATCTGATGCACGAGAGAGCAGTTGACCAGAACAGCATCCGCAAACGCTTTACCGGGTCCGTCCAGAGCTTTTCGCTGACCTCACGGGCACCTTTGCCGCGGTCTTCGCCGTAGCTTTCACCGTAACTTTGACGGCCGGCTTTGTGGAGCCCCTTGTTGCAGTTACGGGAGCCGCCTCAGCGGGCGCAGACTTGGAGTCGTGCTTCGCGGAAGGATTCGTTGCGGGCTTGGCAGGCGGAGTGGACTTCTTCGCCGATGGCGAAGAGGCGGGCTTCCCGACGGTCGGCTGGGCGGGAGCGGGCTGTCCCGGGGCGGCCGCCACTTTCGAGGGGATGGGCAACGCAGACAGGGCGGTCCCCTGCGGAGGGTCGTCACGGCTCGGGGAGGGGCGCAGCGAATGAAGCACCACGCGCAGCATCTCTTCTTCGGGAGCGGGCTTGCCGGTCCAGATCTCGAACTGACGCGCACCCTGTTGAACGAACATCTCCACGCCGGAGATGGCGGTTAGTCCCTTGGCGCGGGCCATCTGCAGCAGCGGGGTTTCGAGCGGGTTGTAGACGAGGTCGAACACGATTCGGGCCGTCAGGTCCTCCGGACCGAGCAGCGGAGCACCCACCACACCGTTCATGCCAACCGGGGTGGCGTTGATGATGATGTCAAAGCCGGTTTTGGCAACCGCCTCCCGCTTGACGGTCTTCGCCCCGGCCTGACGGGCGAGCTTTTGTGCGGTCTCCGATGTGCGGTTGAGGATCCACACGTCGGCGCCTTTATCGCGGCAGCCAAAGACCGCCGCGCGGGCGGCGCCGCCGGCCCCAAGTACGAGCACCTTGGCACCCTTCAGGCTGGTGCGGCGCTCGAGCGGCCCAACGATGCCAGCCACATCGGTGTTGAAGCCATAGAACTTGCCGTCCGGCATGCGCATGATGGTGTTTACCGCGCCAATCTTGGCCGAAAGCGGATCGGTGCGCTCCAGCCTGGAGAGCACCTCCTGCTTGAGCGGCATGGTCACACTCAGGCCCTGGATGGGAATCTCGCGGGCAAGCTGGAAGAGATCGTCAGCCTTGGCGGTCTGAAGAGCGAGGTAAACGGCATTCACGGTCTCGCGGCGAAATGCGGTGTTCATCATCAGCGGCGAGAGCGAAGAACTGATGGGATCACCGGCTACTCCGTAAACCTTGGTGGAGGAGTCGACCTGCTCGACGCGGTAGGTTTCGATCAGCGTGCGTGCGGTGACCTGGCCGGGAGCGGTCTCCTCGCCGACATGCGCGGCGGCGAAGGTGAAGGCCGAGCCGGCGCGAAGGCCGAGCACCCGGGAGATCACGCCGGGTTCGCCCATGCAGATGCCGACCACGTTGCCGTTGGCGCTGTCCTCCATGCGGCCGAGGAAGCGCATGAGAGTCACATTGTCAGCGAGCGAGATAGCTGTGGGAACGACCTTTGCGAAGTCAGGAGCAAAGGGCTCCATGCGTTTGTACACGGCGTCGAGGTCGCGGGTGCCTTGGAAATCGTGGAAGCTGATGATGACGGCAGAGCCGGCGGCGCGGAATTCTCCAATCACGTCCCGCTTGTCCTTGCCGGACGTGAGGCTTTCAATGGACTCGAGCTCGATATCCACAAGGGGAAAGCCCGCGTGGGCTGCCTGCAGCAAGAGATCGAACGCTTGTTGGCTGCTGCCTGCAAAGCGGCCCCCGTAGTCTGTACAGCGACAGGTGGCGATGGCCGTGACGCCGCCGTGATCGTCGAGAAAGCGCTTGAGCAGCGGCAAGGCTTCAGCAGGTGCACTGAGGTAATCCAGCCTGAACTCGATGAAGGAGGTCTCCTTCAGGACTTCGGCGGCTGTTTCGATCATCTCGGCGGGTTGATTGCCTGTGATCGCCACGCAGATCTTACCAATGCGCGAACGAAGAAGATGCGAGGCGATCTGGGGAGAGGTTGTCATCGAGACATTCGGGGGTATCGTAGCGCCATTGCGTATGGGATGCAACAGTCTGCTTGGCGTGGGCTTCGCACCGCGAACAAACGGTGCATAAGTGAAAAGATGCGTTCGCCAGGACGAGATACAGTACACGCCGGAAGGAGTGGCGCTTGGGCACTCCGGAAAGCAACTTCTGTGTCCCTGCCGCATCCTATTCATTAACTGAGAGGCAATCTCTAGTAGTCCTTCTGCAGTCTTCTCTTTGCCTGCCCCTCGGGCGGCACCTCTTCGATTCCTCAGTCAATCCCTCCCCATTTAGCCTCTCAAGGGTCCGCCGGAAGGCGGGCCCAAGACTTTTAAGATTCCTGCGCGTAAGAGGACGCCTGGAAGGAGTACGTCGTATCGAGTCCGATCGCGCGGAGGAGGTGGGCTTCGCGCGTGAAGGAGCCCGATAGAATCGCTCTATGATTTTCCGGCTGGACAGCGCGGAGGCAATCGGAGCGGTGGACGACATCCTCACCGGGGTTGGTTTGCGGCATGGAAGCCGGCAAACCCGGGTGGGGGCCTGGCAGGGGGGTGAACGTCAGCGGTCACCGAAGATAAGCGTGACTCCGGAGACTGCGAGCCGTGCTGGCGGTCCGGGTGTGGTTTCAGTGCCGGAGTGGGCGGGTCTGAGCTGGTTGCGGGCAGGATTCAGCACCCGGGAAGGCGGCAGAACAGCCGTATACGGAGAGCGTGGTGAGCAGAACCTGGGATGGACGAAAGAAGATAAGCCGGAAGTCGTAGCCGGGAATCGGAAACGGTTCCTAAGAGCTGTGCAGAGGAATTTGAACGGTGCAGAGACCAAATGGCCTTTGCTTTTGGTGCGCCAGTTTCATTCCGGGATGATCCGGGTTGTGAAGAATGCGGCGGAAGCGGAGAGTCTGGTGACAGCGGATGGCAAACCGGTGTTGCGGGGCGACGCCGTGATCTCTGCCGCACCCGGGGTCATGCTGGGAGTCGTCACGGCGGATTGCGTCCCGGTGCTGCTGGCCGACAAGAGAACTCATGCGGTCGCGGCCTTTCATGCGGGTTGGAGGGGGACGCTGGGACGGATCGTGGAGCGCGGCGTCGGCTCCATGCGGCTACAACTGGGCAGCCGGCCGGAAGACTTGGTGGCGGCCATCGGGCCAGGTATCGGGGCGTGCTGCTTCGCCGTAGGCGAGGAGGTCAAGTTCGACTTCGAGAGCCAGTTCGGCTATGCAAAAGAGCTGTTTTCCGAGGTGTACGACTCAGATCCGGTGCGCGAAAAGTATCCTCTGCTCTTCCTGACAGCGCGTGCGCCGGGGCACTCCAATATCGGTCCGCAGATTCACCTGGATCTGATCGAAGCGAACCGACGGCAGCTACTGGATGCGGGTTTGCCGGAATCAGCGATCAGCGTGGTTGGGGAGTGTACCGCCTGCACGCGGCTGAGCGGCGGGCGGCGGAAATACTTTTCCCACCGCGCAGAGCAAGGGTTTACGGGACGCATGCTGAGCGTGATCGGGGCGGTGGGCCACCCCGCATCGTGAAGCGAATCCCCAAACCCTCTACACCGGCGTGCTCAAGTCCGTGCCCGAGGGAAGCGCATGATTTCCTTGTTACGCGCCACGGTCCAGAAGTAAACGCTGGTCTCAGCAGGGATGCTGGGGCCAGCGCGAACGCGAGCGGGGCCTCCAGGGCTGGTGTGGCGTTGCTGGCGGGCGTACGATCACGCCATGCTTCTGCCCGAGTCTGTCCGCGAGTTCCTTCGCTGCAGAATCCTGCGCCCTCTGTTGCGCCAGCTACGCGGCGGGGTGACGCCGCGCCGGCTGGCGTGGAGCCTGGCGCTGGGCATCGTACTGGGAATCAATCCATCGGTGGGGATCACAACGTTCCTGGTGCTGCTGCTCGCCTGGGTCTTCGGGCTGAGCAAGGTCGCTTCGCAGATCGGTGCCCACGCCGTGGCGCCGATTCACCTGATGCTCTTCATTCCGTTCATCGAGCTCGGCGTACACCTGTTTCATACCGGCAGGCTGCCGATGAACCGGCGTCAGATCGAACATCTGAGTCACCATCCATTACGCCTGTTTCGCGAAATCTGGCAGTGGGAGTGGCACGCGCTGGTGGTCTGGTTCGTTGTGGCGGCCGTCGCGATGCCGCTTCTTGCCAAGTACATTCGGCGCGGCCTAGTAGTACTCATGCGCCGTCACCGCACGCTGGTGCATGCGCGCCCTGTACTGGAACGATCAAAGTAAGCAGGTGCGGAACGCTTATTCGCTTGGCCTTAGTGGCGGGGACGACGGGGCTCGAACCCGCGACCTCTGCCGTGACAGGAAACCCGAAAGTCGTAAGTGATTGGAAACAGGGCGCAACGGCTGGCACTTTTGGAGCCCTGGGGAACGGTTGGGAACGCTTATTGCACCCACGTCCTCTGCCGTAACGACCTCTGCCCAGACCTTTGCCGGCGACCTCTGCCCGAATGGTCACCTATTCACCAAGATTGAGTTTTGCTGCCCTACAGCCTTCGTCGGATGGCTTCCGCTCGCAAGTAGATCTCCACGCGATCCGTCGTCCAGACCGCCACGCCGCTTCCGAAGAAGTCCCGGTCTTCCGTCCAGATGCCACAGGACAGCGACAGCGCCGCAGCGAGGATCGGCCAGTCCTCGGCGTCGCGACTCCTCATCCGAATCAGAGCCTCGTCGCTGTACGAAGCAAAGTTTTCCTCGTCAAGCGCTACGATGAGTGTTCTCAGGTACGCAAGAGCTGCGGCGAGGTCGTCTGTTGATCTGCCGCGCTCCAACAGGAGCTTTGGCAGGTATTTCTCGGCGTCTAGAAAGCATTGCTCCGGCGAGTAGAAGCGAACGCCTTGAGGAGCTTAGGTTTCGAGCAGCGCACGTACCCGCCTCCCCAGTACGGCTCGAACGAGGATGTTTGCATCCGTGATGAGCATCAACGTGTCGAGTGGCGCTCCCCGCGCTTCGCTTGCTTGAAATCGGTGATCAACTCATCCTCATCGACGTCGGAAAGAGCCTCAGCCAGCCTATCAGCGGCAGCGCGGAGATCCGCAGAATCTGCCGTTTTCACGGCCGCTTTGCGCGAAGTAGGAACGTAGATTCCCAGCGTTTCCCCACGACGGGTCACGGCGACCGGAGTATCTGACTCCAAGAATCTGGTGATCTGCTCACGAAACTCTCGAACCCCCACCTTAATAGCTGGCATGTAAACTCCTTGTGTACGCATAGTGTACACGTGTCCCTCACTGCCTCGCTGAGAAGTACGCTTCATTCAA
>CAXTPR010000017.1:0-81779 GCA_964246235.1 uncultured Acidobacteriaceae bacterium | reverse complement strand
GCAGCTTCTTCATTTCCGCATGGAGCGGGTTGATCAGGAAGTTTCGGCGTTCGGGAACGAGAACACTTGGGACTTCAAGAAGCAGGCTTCTCAGCGACCGAAGCCAGTCGTCACCTATCGACTTTGTCAGAGCCAAATTGGTGCGCCAATCGGGACTCAATTTCTTGACATTCACCCGCTCGACCGTAAGGGCCGCAGACGACTGAATTTTCAAGACCTGGAAGATTTGCGGTCGATCCTCGGCATCGATCTCGATGTGAACTAGAGTTTCAAGCAGAGCCGTGGAAGGGTCTTCACTGCAATAGACAATCGGATGGCCTTTCGTGTGCCAACGCCCGGCCACATACGTTCCACCCACGCCGTCCAGAGTGGCGTAGTTGCTCACGCGCCATAAGGTGACTCCACCGCTCATGCAAAGATGCCGTAATCCAATTGCAGCAGCATCTCCTCTACGAGACGCGCCCCCGCTTCGGTTCGCGAGACTTCCAACGGAGTACGTCCGTCGAAACGCTCTTTGATTTTGCGAAGCCATCGACCGGCTTTCGCATCGTCACCGAAGACCTCTTCAGCCAGGGAAGTGATCCTAGCGATACGCACGGCACGGTCGGACTCGTCATGGGTAAGCGGCTCGCGCTTGGACTTCCGATGTACCAGCGTTCTCCGAGGAACAATATAGGTATAGATCTCTTCGTCGCTGAGGCCATGCGAAGTCAAAGACTCAATGGAAAGCAGTGGTAGTCGCTCCTCCACCAGCCGAGCCAGGTCGCTGTCAGAGGTAAGGGTTCCCGTTCCTAGTTTTCGTTCCATCCGGCGATAGAAGACTGATGGTTCACGCCGATGGCTTTGGGGCGGCACGACGACTTTGGGAATGACAACAGCTTCGGGCATAGGGCCTCCGCGCAATCTGCTCTCATTATAGCGGCAAGTTGCTCAATGTGTGGACGTCTTATGCTGCAGCGTTTCGGTTCAGGACCGACATCGCGTTCTGCAAGGTAGTGTGATCCATGTGCGCATAGCGGGCTGACATTTGGATGCTCTTGTGGCCGGCTGCTTCCTGAATGACTTTCAGGCTTACGCCTGCCTGAGCCAGCCTTGAACAGAAGGTGTGCCGCAAGTCATGCCACCGGAAGGCCTTGATCTTTGCGTCTTTGAGCGCTGCCTCCCACCACTTCTTGTTGTCCCCTATTCCGAACACCACATCGTCCGGCGCGGCGTTCGGCCGGTCTGAGGCGCGGTCTTTCCGTTCGAGAGACAGTTTCTTGAGCTGCCTGAATGCAGACACAACATCGTCGATCATGGGCACGGTCCGGCTGGAACCGTTCTTCGTGTCGCGCAAGGTGATGACCCGGCGGTCGAAGTCGATGTCCGCCCATCGAAGGCCGTACTGTTCACCCTTCCTCATTCCGGTCCCTAATGCCACATCCAGTTCGTAGATGCGGTGCTGCAGTCGCTTTCGACGTTGTTCATTCTGCGGGCCGCAAGCATCTACAGCCTCTTGCAACACAGCTCGAAGGCGCTTTTCTTCGTCGGGTTTCAGGTAGCGGATGATGCCATTGTTCAGCTTCAGCTGAGCGACCTCTCGCGCCGGGTTGACCTGGACTTTATCCCTTTGCTTCCCATAGCGGTAGATTGAAGAGAGTGTCACTTTATACCGGTTCACGGTCGCTGGAGCTCTTCCAAGACTGTCCAACCAATCGGCGATCTCGTAGGGCCTGATGGACGAGGCTGGACGGTCTCCAAACACCTTCTTGATCTTGCCGATCCGATACGGAGGATTGCGCTGGCCTTTGTAAACGTTCGGCTTGCTCTGAATATGCCGCAACAGGTCATCGCAGAGCTCGCCCACGAGCACCGAGGAGTTGACAGTCGTCCTTTCAAGTTCCTTCGCCGTCTTGGGAACGCCTTTCGCGGATTTCGGAATGTGGCCCTCGCCCGTCCTTCTGAGCGTCCGGGCCTTCTCTACATACTCGATCGCGGCTGCTCGATCTGTACCGAAGGATTTCTTGAACAACCTCCCATCGACACGGAAGCGGGCATACCAGTTTCCGCTGGGATCGTCGTCGCGCTGATAAACACCTTTGACTGGGGCTGGGGGCCTGGGCATCTGGGAACCTCGGATGTAAAAGGCGAAGGTCGCCGCCTCCCAAACAGCATACCTTTCTCTGGGATACTTTTGGGATACTTTGTACCGTCTATCCCTGCAATTCCATGCAACGCTTCGCCGTCATCTGAGTGAAAGAAAACCCAGTAAATACGCGGCTATTTGCAGCATTGCGTTGCAGCGAGTAGCATCACTTTGCACGGGCAAAAACTCACTCCTAACGCGAAGGTCGGGTTGGACTCCTGCCCGGGCCACCAAAATAGCTTAGTGAACGTTTATTAGTTTATAGTTGCAGCTCTTAGATACGGCTACGCGTGTGTGACACAGCTGGCTTTACCGATGCACAGGGCTTCACCGCACCGCATCGCTCTCTAATGCCTAAGGCCTTATGTCGGCGATGAAGAGGGCAGAGGGGGAGGCGTTAACTTTTGTTGACGGCTACGCTCATGCTTGTGAAAGCGACCCCCTGGATCTGGCGTCAGCTTCCCGCGCTCACCCGTAGCATGAGCGCTCCATGCGGTGGCAACTTCGCCGTATACACGCCCTCGCGAAACGATACGCTCGCATGCCTCCATAGATCGCGCGCTGTCGTTACTTTGCCGCTGAGCCCAAGGTCGCTTGCCTTCACGGCGGCGGTGGTATCGGCCGTTCCCATGTTTACCACCCCCACAGCGACCGAGCCGTCGGCAAGCGGCTTCAGCCACATCTCCAGGTCTCCATTCTTCACCGGCGACGCCTGCTTGCCTAAAGGATCTTGGTCGACGGCTAACACCTCACGGTTCATCAGGATCTCTTTGATGGCTGGCGTCATGCTGCGGATATCATTGCCCGCAAGCAGCGGAGCCGCAGTTAAGGCCCACAGGGTCAAGTGTGTCCGGTACTCTTCGTCGCTCATGTGGCCGTTCCCGATCTCGAGCATGTCTGGATCATTCCAGTGCCCCGGGCCGGCGTAGGGCGCGGTTGGCGCCTGTCTCTCGATATTCGAGATCATGCTGGTCCACGTGTCGCTGATGTCGCCTGTCGTGCGCCAAAGGTTCCCCCCCACCTTTGCGCCCCACGACTCCACCTTGCCGCTGCCGTACTCGCACAGGCTATAAACGATCGGGCGACCGCTCTTGAGGAGTGCCTCGCCCATCCTCTGGTAGACGGGCTGAAGAGAATCGTTGGAGTAGATCATGCGCGCGCCACACCAGTCGTATTTGAGGTAGTCGACTCCCCAGATTGCGAAGGTCTTCGCATCCTGCTCTTCATGTCCATAACTGCCCGGGTATTCACCGCAGGTGCGTGGTCCAGGCGAGGAGTAGATGCCAAACTTGAGACCCTTGGAATGTATGTAGTCGGCAAGTGCCTTCATGTCCGGGAACTTTTTGTTGGAGCCGAGATTCCCCTGCGCATCCCGCACGCCTTCCCAAGTGTCGTCGATGTTCACGTAGACATACCCGGCATCGCGCATGCCGCTCGAGACCATGGCATCCGCAATCTCGCGAACGGTCGTATCGTCGATATGGCTCTGGAACAAATTCCAGCTGTTCCAACCCATGGGCGGAGTCTTCGCCAGCCCGTTGTAGGGCACATCGTGTAAGGCAGGCGGTTCGATGTGCTCGAACGCAGGATACTCATCCCCAGCCTTGGCCGGCAGAGCCACGAACTGATCGCCCTCGCGTGACAGGTGAAGCTCCTTACCGGCTATATCGCCTGTTACACGCGGCTTGGTGTCGCGCTGGGAGAAGAACAGTTCGAAGTGCGTCCCCGCCGCGGCGCCTTTCACCTGCCATACATGCCCGATGGTGGTCACGGTTCCAGTCACTCGCGTACCCGTCTGCTGGAGATCCAAAAACATCCGGTCCTTTTCGCCGTTATCCAGCACGCGCCACGTACCAGCCCATTTGCCGGTGATTGTCTGTCCATCGACAGGTAAAGTGAGAAGGCCACCTGCAGTCAGCAGCAAGCAGACTAAATTTCTTATTGCTCGCCTGAGGTTTGTTCCAGTCATTGATCTCTCCTGCATAAGGCTGTTGAAGATCGCGCCCATCCTTGTCATACGTGGCCAATCACCTGTCGCGAGCTGAGCCATAACGATTGAGATCAGTTCTCTTCACTGCATCTCGTTACCCGAGCTGCCACCCACTCAGGCACTCTGCGTCATCGGCTAACATCCTACTCCTGTCTCGACAACGCTCATTTGACCTACGGCAGCGTATATATCCTTTGGGAACACACGCAATCACGCCGAATGGCCGGACCAGGGTGCGAGGGTGCGAAGGACGGCGCGGAAGCACAGCGATCCTGCGTCCTACGATGCGAACGTCACCGACATGGAGGATACGATAGGCTACGACGCGACTTCATAAAAACGACAGCCCCGGTTCTTGCGGCTTCCGGTCTGGTGCCGGCAGATGCCTTGTCGCAGGGCCGCGAGCCTCAGTCATGGTCCTTGCCGCCCATCAATCGCAACTGCTCATGGCCGTCTCACGCCACCGCCACGCCGCGGACCTCGTGAAGCCGCAAACGCTTTAGATCGTCTGGTTTGCGGTGTGGTCGAGTGTCGTGTCCTTGGCTGCGCGCGACCAAAGGATGCGTAAATCACTTACGTTTCGTAACGCGAAGTTTGGTTGCAGTGGTGCGGTGATGGCGAAAAAATCGGAACGGTGGACATCTTCCAGCCAGAACGCGGGACGTGGGTCGTTGTTGCCAGGCGCGATCTCGACGTGAGACATCTCGAGGTGCTTGAGGTGGCGCACAAAGAAGCCATGGCTGGATGTTTGGCCGAAACGGTTCAGGTCCGGGTATTCCTCTTCAATTTCCGGTACGTGGCGTGTACGCCAATCGAGCGGTGGTTTCGACGGATCTCTGGATGGCTCGAGGCCGCGGTGCGCGAAGTAGCAATCGGACACTTTCACGTCTTCGATGGCATTCTCGGGAATGCCCGACAGCATCGACGATGTGGATGCTGCGGAGTTGCTTGAAACCACGTTCGAGATCACGACGCGCCGGAGTCTGCCAGGACGCATGGTCTCCTTGGGACCGCGGTTGCGCCGATTGAGGCGCAGAAACAGCGGCGCATCGGCGATATCGCGCATCGTGATATTCGAGATGGCGATGTCTTCGAGGTACGCACCATCCGCCGTCTCAAGCGCTATGCCCTTCGAACCCTCGATCACGCAATTGGAAATGGCGATGTTGCGGAAGCCGCCATTCGACTCCGTGCCGCACTTAATGCGCCCGTTGCGCGGAACCCGCTCGTTGTCCGCGAACTTCTTCCATGTGCCCCCAACGAGGCTGCCAAGTTCGTACGTTCCCGTGACGAAGCAGTTCGAGATCGTTACGTTCTCCGTCGTGCGTGCGTAGCCGAGCGCGTAGCTCGATTTCGGGCAAATCCCGTCGTCCCATGGCGAATTCACTGTGCAGTTCGAGACCCGCACATCGTGGCAGCAATCGATATCGAACCCGTCGCGATCTGTGTCAATAAGAAGATTGTCGAGCGTGAGGTGATCGACACCAGTTGCGAGGAGCGCGAAGTGGCCTCCCTTCAGGATGGAAAAGTCACGGAGGATGACATTGTGGCAGTTCTTCAGGGCAATGGCTTTGTTTCCCACACCGGGCTGCTCGGCGACGTATGCGAAGTAGCCTGCGCGAACCTGGCTCGAATTGCTTCCCCGCGAGAGTCCCTTGCCATGGATCAGACCCGGCCCAAGGATCGAGAAATTGGCTATGTTCTCGCCCACGAAGAGTGAATTATGCCAGTGACCGTGCCCATAATCCTGGAAGGCATCCCAGGGTGTGTTCGGTTCGGCTGCATCGTAGGTTCCGCCATTGTAGCCGGTGGTTTCGCCTGGCTTCGGAGAATCTGCGGCCAGGATCGTGCAGCCCTGCGAAAGATACAGATCCACGTCGCTGCGCAGGTGGATGGTGAAGCACAAATAGGTCCCCGCAGGGAAGATGAGCATGCCTCCACCCGCCGCCGCAACAGCCTCAATCGCACGGTTGACGGCCGGCGTGTCGAGAGTCTTGCCATCACCGGTCGCTCCATACGTTCGCACGTTGAACGTCGCATCGGTCGGTGCGGCTCCGGGAGTTTCAGCGAGAACGCTGCGACCGATTGTGGCAGCAGAGGTCATTATGGCCAGCGGCGAAAGTTTGAGCAGGTTCCGACGGCGTGTATCCACTGAAGAACTCCTGAGTTGTATCTTCACTCGTCGCCAGTGCAGTGACGAGTGACTTGATAGTTTGCGGCTGAACCGAATACGTCACGCCATCGGACAACGTTGTCAGGCGACAGCCAGAACCAAGCAGAGAGGATATTACACGACGTTAGGTTACCTTTGCGGCACGGTTGTTCTCAAGAGCAATGTGGCGCTGTATCGAGAGGCCGGCGCAGTGATCCTTGGCAGTAAAGATGTCGGGCAATACACACCACAATCCGGCCCGCCGGCAAATGGCGATACCAATACTCGCCATCTGATTTTTGCGAGAGACGCAGACGATGTGACCCTCTCCGGTCCCGGCATGGTCGATGGACAGGTCCCATCGTTTGGGACGCCTTCCGGACGCCGGAAGTACCCTCCAGAGGAGCAGTGGGGCGGTGTGGCCTCGCTCCACCTGGAGCCGCGGCCGCACGTGTCTCCTGATGCTGGAATTTGTAAACTACCTACACTTGAGTGTGGAGCAAGTGCGCATCGAGAACGCTTCCGCCTGGACGATGCGCGTGATGTCCTGCGTAGGTGTTGTTGTAGACGGCGTATCCATCAAGAATCCGGTCGTCGGTCATGTTCCTCCGGAAAGCATCCCGGCGCGGTGCGCGAGCCCGGAAAAGCTGCCGGAGGCGAGCATCCGCGCGCAGTGGGAGTATCGCATGCAGCAGGATGCCTCGCCGGATACCGAGCCTCTGTGGAGGCAATATCTTACCAACCATTTCGGCTGCCTGCGCATGATTGGAGCACCGAAAGAATGAGGATGCATGCCTGAAGTTGAGAATGCAGCGGTAAAGCAAGCAAAGAAGGGGTGCTGCACCCCTTCAGCCGGACGGGGTGCTGTCGCAGGGCCGGCAGCCCCGATGACAGCGCCTGTAGGCACACGGCAGGCACAAGGGGACCTGATGGACCTACCCGGCGGCGAATTTCTCATGGGCACAGACTTCGAAGAGGGTTTTGCCGCCGATGGCGAACGGCCGGTCAGACGGGTATCGTTGCAACCATTCGCCATCGAGCGCTACCCGGTGACGAATGCGCGCTTCGCGAAGTTTGTCGAGGAAACGGGTTACAAGACGGAGGCGGAGGTCTTCGGTTGGTCGTTTGTATTTTGGAGCCACATCCCCGAGAAGCTGTTTTCACAATTGGTGCGGGATACGGTCAGCGGCGCGCAGTGGTGGTGCCTGGTGCCTGGTGCTGAGTGGAAAGCGCCGGAAGGGCCGGGCTCCACTGTGACGAAACGGCAGGACCATCCAGTAGTGCATGTGAGCTGGAACGATGCCCAGGCATTTTGCGCATGGGCCGGCTTGCGGCTGCCGACTGAGGCGGAGTGGGAGTATGCCGCACGCGGAGGGCTCGAGCAGAAGCTGTACCCGTGGGGAGACAAGTTGAGACCCGGGGGCGAGCATCGTTGCAACATCTGGCAGGGCGATTTCCCGCGGGTGGATACCGGTGACGACGGCTATACAGGAACGTGCCCGGTCGATGCATTCCCGCCCAACGGCTTTGGGATCTACTCCGTCACGGGGAATACCTGGGAATGGTGCCAGGACTGGTTCGGCGTGCGCACAGAATTCGACGCGGTGACCTTCGATCCGAAGGGCCCGGACACAGGAACCGCGCGGACGATGAAAGGCGGGTCATTCCTGTGTCACAAGTCGTATTGCAATCGGTACCGGGTGGCGGCGCGCAGCTCGAACACGCCGGACAGCTCAACGGCCAACTGTGGCTTCCGCTGTGCGCGCTCATGGAATGCTGGCCAAGTCATTCTGAGCGAAAGCGCGAGGGAGTGCTGCTTATTGCACTTAGTCCGCAAGGATTTGTCGGCTGAAGGAGAAGACCAATCATGAATCGCCGGGAGTTTGTGAAGCGCGGCGCTGCCGCAGCATCGAAGGCTTGTCGAACTCTGCGTTGCCATTCGCGGAGAAAGCAGCGCCTTCTCCGCGAATGGCAACCAGTAGCGAACCTGCCTGTCTTCATTTGGCGCTCGTCGTAATCGCAGGGATGTTCTGCTCGCGCACCTGGGCGTTGAAGCCGGCTATGTCCTTCGCATCGATGGCCGCCAACTTGTCGAGCTGTATCTGCAGCTGCGCGTTCAGGTCCTTGAACACGGCATAGGTCTGCTCCGTCGGGGCAGTCTCGCTCTGCGTAACGACACCCATGAGCGCGGCAAGCTTGTTGTTGATGCGTATGGGAAAGTTCAGGGCGTCCTCATTGGCGCGCAGCTTGGTCTGGTACAGCGCCTCTTCCACGGCGCCGAGCTCAGCGGAAATGCGTTTGGCTTCCGCCGCAAGCTGCGGCCCAGCCGAGGCGGCATAGCTATCCAGCTGTTTGCGCTGTGTGCGGATGGAGATGACCGCACGGTTGGCGACGTCTACACGGGCTCCAACCTCCAGTGCAAGGTCAAGCTGCTTGCGGTAGTCGTCGGTGGTCGAGCCGACGCGCGGGTCCGGTTTGATGAGGACCGTTTGTGTCTCGGTGTGCCCGTCGGCTGAAAGCTCGACAGTGTATGTGCCAGGGACGACCTGCGGACCGCGCGTGTTCGCGGCCCAGTAGATCATGCCGGGAAACTTGACGGTATCGGGATACCGCAGGTCCCACACGTAGCGGTTCAGGCCCGGCTTGGTGGTTGGCTTGGGTAGAGCACGACGGCCCTCGTCTTCTTCCAGAGCCTCAGGCTCCTTAAGGTCGGGCTTGGAAGAAAGCTCGTTCACGAGCTTGCCGGTGCTGTCCTTGATGCGAATGACCAGGTCGGAGCTGGGTTTGGCCTTAAGGCTGTAGTAGATAACCACGCCACCAGGCGGGTTCGTACCGACAGTGGGGTTGCGCCCAAGCCCCCCGCCGCCAAAACCGCCACCGATGTACCGGTAGGTTTCCTTGGGCGCGAACAGATGGAATGGCGCATCCGGAAGTTTGCCCGGACCTAAAGCGCGCACCAAGGGCATATCGTCCAGCACATAGAAGCCTCGGCCCTGCGTGGCGATCACCAGATCGTCGTCACGCTTCTGGAATGCAATATCGGTCATGGGCACGTTGGGCAAGTTGAGCTGAAACGGCGCCCAGGTGTCGCCATCGTTGTAGGAGATGTACAGGTGGGCTTCGGTGCCAGCGATCAGCAGGCCCTTCTGCCGAGGATCGGGACGAACGGCACGCGTGAAGTCGTTCGCCGGGATGCCGGCGGTGATGAGCTTCCAGGACTTGCCGAAGTCAGTGGTCCGGTAGAGGAACGGACGGTAGTCGTCGCTCAAATACATCGTAGCGGCAAAGTAGGCCGTGCCCGGATCGAAGGGAGAGGCGGCGATACAGTTGATGCGGATCCAGTCGGGAATGCCCTTCGGCGTGACGTTCTGCCAGGTTTTGCCGCCATCGCGCGTGAGATGGACGAGACCATCATCTGAGCCGACCCAGATGAGTCCCTTCTGAAGGGTGGATTCGTCCACGGTGAAGATGGTGTCGTAGTACTCGACGGCGGTGTTGTCCTTGGTAATCGGGCCACCTACAGGGCCCTGCTTGGAGCGGTCGTTGCGCGTGAGGTCGGGGCTCATGGCTGTCCAAGAGCGGCCCTCGTCGCGCGTGCCGAGCAGAAACTGGCTGCCGGCGTACAGCAGCTTGGGATCGTTAGGCGAAAACAGCAGCGGGAAGTTCCACTGCATGCGATACTTCATCACTTCAACGCCGGAGCCCATGGGATTGTCGGGCCAGGGATTGATGTTGCGCAGGCCGCCGGTCAGATGGTCGTAGCGAGTAAGCAGGCCATCATAGGAACCCGCATAAACGTAGCGGCTGTCGGTAGGGTCGGGAGCGATCCAGCCGCTTTCGCCACCGCCTACGTCGAACCAGTCGGACTCCGTGATGCCGCCGGAGTTGCCGCGCGAGGAGGTTTCCACTGTCGTGTTGTCCTGCTGCGCACCGTAGATGTGATACGGAAAGTCGTTGTCCGTCGTGACGCGGTAGAACTGGCCCGTGGGCTGGTTCATGATGGTGGAGAAGCTCTTACCGCCGTCGAACGAGATGTTGGCGCCGCCATCGTTGGACTCGATCATGCGATTGGGGTCGTCGTTCGCAATCCAGAGATCGTGGTTGTCGCCATGGCCGGTGGCGATGGGCCGAAAGGTGCGACCGCCATCGATGGACCGATAGAAGCTGGTGTTCAATGCATACATCGTGTCGGGGTTCTTGGGGTCCGCGAACACGCGCGAATAGTACCAGGCCCGCTGCTTGACGTCGCGTTGGTCGTTGACTTTGGTCCAGGTGGCGCCGCCATCATCGGAGTGGAAAACGCCGCCCTCCTCGGCTTCGACCATTACCCACATCGACCCCGCGCGGGCCGGAGAAACGGCGATCCCGATGCGGCCAAGAACGCCCTTGGGCATGCCTGGGTTGCGGCTGATGTCCGTCCAGGTGTCACCGCCATCGGTAGACTTCCATAGGCCGGAATCCGGGCCGCCGGACTCAAAGGTCCACGGCTTCCGCAGGTACTGGTAGATGGAAGCATAGAGCACCTGTGAATTCGTCGGATCGATGGAAAGGTCCGTGGCGCCCGCGCGATCCGACTTGAAGAGCACCTTCTGCCAGGTTTTCCCGCCGTCGCGCGTGCGGAACACGCCACGATCGGCATTGGGACCTGTCATGTGGCCAAGTGCAGCCACGTACACGACATCCGGATTCTTCGGGTCGATCTTGATGGCTCCGATCTGCTGCGTGTCGGCCAGACCGATGTTCTTCCAGGTCTTGCCAGCGTCGGTAGACTTGTACACGCCATCGCCGTGAGAAGCGTTGCCGCGCAGGTCGGACTCTCCCGTACCGACATAGAGGATGTTGGGATCGCTATCTGCTACCGCAATGGCACCGATAGACCCAAGCTTCAACTGACCGTCTGCGACCGGTGTCCAGTGGATCCCGCCATCCGTTGTTTTGAAGATGCCGCCGCCCGTCGCGCCGAAGTAGAACGTCATGGGCTGCGACTGCACACCCGTGACCGCGCCGACACGTCCGCCGCGGAAAGGTCCGATCTGCCGGAAGGCGAGCCCGGCGTAAGGATTCCTCGCCGGGGGCTCCTGCGTTGTTGCCTGGCCCTGAGCGTTGGACCTGGCCTGCACGGTCTGGGTAGGGGCCGGGGTTTGCGTCTCTCCCGGCACGACTTGCGCGCACAGCGTACCCGCCAACGCCGCGGCGGATAGCCCGGGAACGACACACCCGAGGAGACGACTCCGTGTGGATGTGGCACGGTGGGTACTTGCTACCTGGGAAGTCATCGGCATGGGTGTCCATCCTTTCGGAGCAGCTTTCCGCTGCCCAGTCTTACTCGGTTGTCGCTGCCCGCGCCTGAATGACGATCGGCTTGGCTTTCTTCTGTTGGAGAGCCGAGTTCAGGGTGGGCAGACCATTGTGAATCGCGTCGTCGAATGCCTGCTGCTGCACTGCGAGCCGCGTGGCCAACTCGTCTTCGATGACGTACGCCTGTGCTGTCGGCGCCGCATCCCCAGACATGACACTGCGCGCTAACGCACCGATGTAGTTGTTGAGCCGGATGGGAAAGTTCAGCGGGTCCTGATCGCTGCGGTTCTGCACCTGGTACACCGTCTCTTCGATCGCGGTCAGCGTAGCCATCAAAGTCTTGGCGTTGGTCAGCCATTGCGTATCGTCCTTCAAGGCCGCGTTGTCCTTGGACCGGTCTTCGATCTGCTTGCGCACGTCTCGAATCTGGCTGACGATCATGTCCGCCTGCGAGAGCTGCTTGTTGAGCTTTGAGGCGAGATCGAACTGCTTCTGCAGGTCTTCCTGCGAACTGTTTACGCGCGGGTCTTTGTTGACCTGCAGCGACCGTGTTTCTGTGACACCGTTGGCCGTGAGCCGCACCTCGTACACTCCGGGCACAGCCATGGGGCCCTGCTTCGCGTTGGCTCCCCACAGGATCATTCCAGGAAACTCGAAGGCTCCTGGATAGCGCAGGTTCCAGGTAAAGCGATTGATGCCGGGCACCGTGGTGGGTGGTTTCGTCGCCCCGCGGCGTTCGTCGTTGTCTTCTGCCGCAGGAGCCTTCTCTCCCGGAGGCGCGCTGACGAACGTCTGGATCACTTTCCTGGAAGGATCGAGCACTTCGATGGTTACTTTGTCGGCGGGCTTGGCAAGGAAGTAGTCGATGACGCCGTCATCCACATTGCGGGTCGCGGGGCCGGGCTGGAACAGGTAAGCGGCCTTATTCTTGGTCTCGGGTGTTTGCTCACGCAGCCAGCCGATGTTGTCCAGGACGTAAAACGAACGGCCATGGGTGGCGATCACGAGGTCCTGCTTCTCCACCGCGATGTCCGCGACCTGCGTGTCTGGAAGGTTGTAAGCCAACGATCTCCACTGCGCGCCATCATCGTCCGAAACATACACGGAATGCTCAGTACCGGCGTAGAGCAGGCCGGGCCGCACGCGATCTTCGCGGACCACGCGCACGAAGTCGTCCGCCGGCAGGCCGGTAACGATTTTTGTCCAGTGCGCGCCATAATCCTCGGTTTTAAAGATGTATGGCGCGCGGTCATCCATCTGGTAACGATTGGCTGCCAGATACGCCGTGCCTGGTTTGTGCCAGGAAGCATCGATCATCCCGATGCGGCTGTAGGTCGGCAGGCCCTGCGGCGTGACTTTGGCCCAGTTCTTGCCGCTGTCGCGTGTGATGAAGGCCAAGCCATCGTCCGAACCCGTCCAGATTGTGCCTTCCTCCAGCCGCGACGGCGCGATGGAGAAGATAGTCGCGTAGATCTCAGGGCCGTTCTGGTCCTTGGTGATGGGACCACCTGAGTCACCCAGCGTCTTCGGGTCGGCCAGCGTCAGGTCGGGGCTGATGATTGTCCAGCTGCTGCCGCCGTCAGTGGTCTTGAACAAGTGCTGCGACGAGCAGTACATCGTGTTCGAGGAAAGCGGGTCGAAGACGATGGGGAACGTCCATTGCCAGCGTTCTTTCATCGTGGAAGCGGATTGCCCGGAGAAGAAGAACGGGTAGGGCTGTATATCTCTTTCCTGCCCGTCCCTGCGGTCGTAGCGCGTGAGCATCGCGCCCTGACTGCCGGCGAAGAAGATGTTCGCATCCTTTGGGTCGGGAGCAATGTATCCACTTTCGCCCCCGCCGACCGCATACATCCACTCTCCTTGCGGCTGCGCCGGGTTATGAAAGTTGCGGCCCCCTTTGCCGGCCACGCAGACCGTGGTGTTGTCCTGCTGCGCACCGCATATCTGGTAAGGAACGTCTGTCGTGGTGGCCACATGGTAGAGCTGCGCGGTCGGGTAATTCTGCGCGGTCCATGTCTCGCCGTAGTCCACCGAAACTGTTCCACCGCCATCGTTGGCTTCCACCATGCGGTGGTTGTTGGCGGGATCGATCCACAGGTCGTGGTTGTCGCCGTGCGGCTGCCGGATCGACTTGAAGGTTTTGCCACCATCCGCTGAGCGATAGAAGCGGACGTTGGTGATGTAGATGACGTCCTTATCCCTAGGGTCGGCAGTTATCCGTGAGTAGTAAAAAGCCCGCTGCCGCACGTTCCGATCGTCGCTGACTCTCATCCAGGTCGCCCCGCCATCTTCGGAGCGAAAGATGCCGCCGTTCTCGTTTTCTACGATGGTGTAGATGCGGTTGGAGTCAGCAGAGATCGCAACCCCGATCTTCCCGTCGATCCCTGAGGGCAGACCGGGATTGCGTGTGATGTCTTTCCATGTGTCGCCGCCATCTGTCGACTTGTACAGGTGACTGGCGGGCCCACCGCTGGAAAGCGACCACGGCGTTCTGTAGACATCCCAAATGGTCGCGAACATGATCTGCGGATTGCGTGGATCGATGGAGAGGTCCTCTGCGCCCGCGCGATCGTTTTCATACAGAATCTTCTTCCAGGTCTTGCCGCCGTCCCGCGAGCGATACACACCGCGCTCTTGGCTCGGCCCGTACGGGTGGCCCAGGACGGCGGCGTACACGAGATCCGCATTGGTCGCGTCTACGCGTATGCGGGAGATGGCCTGTGTGTTCTCCAGACCCATGTGTGCCCAGGTCTTGCCGCCATCGGCAGACTTGTACACACCGTCACCTTGCATCACGTTGCCGCGCAGTTCGGTCTCGCCCATGCCGACATACACCACGTCGGGATTGGAAGGCGCGATGGCCAATGCACCAACCGAGGAGCTCTTGATTTTGCCATCCGTCACGGGCTTCCAGGTGGTTCCGCCATCGGTCGTCTTCCAGACCCCACCCCCCACGGCGCCGAAGTAGTACTCGTTGGGCCGCATAGAGCTTCCCGCAACCGCGAGTGAACGTCCGCCGCGGTCAGGACCGATGTTGCGCCAGACCTGCGGGCCAGAGGCTGGCACGAGCGGTCGCTGCGCTTGTACAGACACGAGAGCAGAGACAAGAAGTGGAAGCGGCAACAGACTAACAAGAACGGCCTTCTTCATTCGATCTCCTGGATACAGCTGCGCTCAAGAGCTTCGCCACAGGATAAATTCTTAGACGACACGCTCGATTCCCCTCTCCACACACCTTCCGATCCGCTTATTGGTCATCGTCATCTCCCACGGTGACCGAAACGTCGCCCGGAAAGCCGGGGCGTCCCAGGTCCGCGAACAGCGGCCCGAGGATGGCCAGAAGCTCACGGTTGCGGTTCTCCAACTCTGCTTTGAGCACGTCGTAGCGCTCAACAGCATCGCGGCCGATCTTCTGGTCCGTGCTGTTCGTCATGCTGTACAGGTACGTGACGTGGGTTTGCAGCTCCGGCTTGCTGTAGCGTATAGCCGGCGTGATCATGTGCGACGCCACGTCGTTCAGCTTCGCCAGCTTGTCAGGATCTGCAGTCAGCTTGGTTCTCGCCTGCCGGATGCGCGCGACGCTCTTGTTCGCTTCGCTGACCAGGTCACGCACCTTCATGTTGTGATCGAACTGCTCCCGCAGGTCTGCCGTCGTCACGCCGTCGGCTGTGATGCGGGGATCCTCGATCAAGGTGAAGGGCTGCGTGGACGTATACGCTCCCACGGTGAGCTTGACCATGTAAGTACCGGGCACGGCCATGGGTCCGTTCGGTCCCTCCGGACTGGTCACGCTCGCCCACGGCCCCGGATAGCGAAGGTCCCATGTGAACCGGTGCATGCCCGCAGTTTTTTCGAGAGGAATCACGACACCCCGGCCGCGAGCAGGGCTCGCTTCGGGATCCTCATCGCCGGCCGTCGGCTCATCGGTCGCGACTCGAGGCGGACGAGGAGCCTGCGCGCTGGTGAAGGTTTTGATGTGAGCACCCTTCGCATCCAGGATTTCCAACGTGATGTCCTGCGCGGCGTCTGCCGGCAGGTAGTAGTCGATCAACGCGCCTGGACGTGGGTAGGAAGGCGAGGGCGGGTAGTGTGCGATGGCATCCCCACCGCCGCCGCCACCGCCGGGTGTGCGTACGGCCTCACGGGGCTTGAACAGAAGAGGCTGGCGCTCGCTTCCGGCCTTGACCTGGTGCAACGGCGTAATGTCGTCGAGAATGTAAAACGACCGGCCCTGTGTGGACAGTTGCAGGTCCTTGTGCGTGACCTTAATGTCGGTCACCGGCGTCACGGGCAGGTTCAGCTGGAACGGCTGCCACTGCGCACCATCGTCAAAGGAGATATACATGCCGAATTCGGTCCCGGCATAGAGCAAACCGGGGCGGTCCGGGTCTTCGCGAACGACACGGGTCGGTGTGTCTTTGGGGATGCCGTTCCTGCCATCGGTAAGGAGCTTCCACGATTTGCCATAATCACCCGTGCGGAAGATGTACGGCGCGAAGTCGCCTCCATTCAGGAAACAGTAGATGGCGGCATACGCGGTAGCGCCACTGTGCGGACTGGGCTCAAGATTCTGAACGCGGCAGCCGGGAGGAACCCCCTTCGGCGTCACATTTTCCCAGTGCTTGCCGTCGTCGCGGGTCACGTAGATGGGACCGTCATTCGAGCCCGTCCAAATTAGCCCCTTCTGCACC
Source organism: uncultured Acidobacteriaceae bacterium (assembly GCA_964246235.1). Lineage (GTDB taxonomy): Bacteria > Acidobacteriota > Terriglobia > Terriglobales > Acidobacteriaceae > Granulicella. The sequence continues at coordinate 65,523 of CAXTPR010000017.1, read as the reverse complement.
GGCGACTCACGAATGCTGTAGAGCACGCTGTAGATCTCTTCACCGGTCGCGTCACGGGTGATAGGCTCACCGCTCGCGCCTTGCGTTCCCGGTGGATGCGCTGTGAGATCCGGGCTGATTCTTTCCCACGTCACACCGCCGTCCCTGGTGCGGTGGAGGAACTGCGAACCGTAGTACTCCACGTGCGGATAGTTTGGCGAACTCTCCATCGGGGCCACACGCTGGAATCGATAGACCTCCTCGCTGCCGGCGTTGCCGTAAAGCGACTGCGCGCCGATCCAGTAACGTTTCTCATTGCGTGTGTTGATGTTCAGCTTGGTCCATTGGCCCTTGCAACCGCCGTAGACGATGGTGGGATCGGTCGTGTCGGGAATGATGGGCCCAGTTTCGCAGCCCGGACCATCACGAAAGTCCTGCGCATTGCTGAGGGGCAAGCTTGGTACGATCACTGCCGTGTTGTCCTGCTGCGCGCCGTAGATGCGATAGGGATACTGGTTATCCACGTAGACCTGATAAATCTCCGCGGTGGGCTGGTTGTTCTGCGGGGTCCATGTCTTCCCGCCATCGAGCGAGACGGTCGCTCCGCCGTCGTCTCCCTGAATCATGTAGAGGGAGTTCGTCGGGTTGATCCAGATATCGTGGTTGTCGCCATGCGGGATGGGCATCCGCTGGAAAGATTTTCCGGCGTCGCTGCTTTTGAACCAGGTCTCGTCTCCCAGCCAGACAGTGTCGGGGTTGTTGGGATCGGCGCCGAGCGTGGTGTAATAGAAGGGCCGCGTCGTAATTTCGGTGGAGTGATTGATCAGCGCCCAGGTTGCGCCAGCATCATCGGACCGGTAGAGACCCTGTCCCGGCTTCGCTTCAACCAGCGCATAAAGACGGTCCGGGCTCGCGTTGGAGACAGCGACATTGCTGCGACCGAACAAGCCCGCAGGCAAGCCCCCGCCCAATTTCGTCCAATGCGCTCCGCTATCAATACTTTTGTAGATGCCACCTTCCTGAGCGCCGCTGATGATCGTCCAGGGTGTACGCAAGGCATGCCACAAGCAGGCAAATAGAACGTTGGGATGTCCTGGCTGTAGCTCAAGATCCGCTGCGCCGGCGGTATCGGAGATGTGCAGGACCTGTTCCCACGTCTTGCCGCCATCTGTAGTTTTATAGACGCCGCGCTCCGGATTTGCGCGAAAAGGATTTCCCTGCGCTGCAACGTACACAATATCCGGGTTCGTGGGGTCCACACGAACTGTGGCGATCTGGCCGGTATTTGGCAGACCGAGGAAGGACCAAGTCTTGCCCGCGTCGGACGACTTGTACATCCCGCGCCCGATGGAAACATTGCTGCGGATCTTGGAGGAGCCGGTCCCAACGTAAACGACATTGGGATCCGACGGGGCTACGGCGACCGCACCGATCGAGGCGACCGCAAAGAACCCGTCGGAAACATTGACGAAGCTATGCCCGGCGTCCGTGGTCTTCCACACGCCGCCACCGGTCGACCCCATGTAAAAGGTGTACGGCTGCTGGGCGACGCCGGTCACAGCCGTGACGCGCCCCCCGCGAATCGGGCCGACCATCCGATACTTCAAGCTCGACCACAACTTCGGATCGTATGTCTGTGCTCGGGCGACAGGCGCGAGTTGTAGTGACAAAAACGCCAGACTCCCTGCGCAGAGCACTCCCAGCAGCTTCCTCGATTGACTCACGACTCTCCTCGTGCACGAAATTCGGGCTCTTTCTCGAAGCACTCACGTTTGCCAACAGCTTGGACAACTCAGGTCAGGACTCAGGCAAGAGCCAATGGCTATTCCCAGAGAAGGATGTGCGAATAGCACTTCATACGTCGCTGCGGGTGTGTAAGTTTCACGATCAGGAGGTCGCGCGCTGCGGAAGAAAACCGACCGCCCTCCTGCGTCCCTGCAGCCGTCTTCCAAGTCTACTATCGTACCTAGTAGATTCAGCTTCTCGCCAGCAGCTTGAGGCGGGACACGGTAGTCTGCATCTTGGAGCGTGCCGGCCTGCACTGCCTCAAGTTGCTGGAACGCAAGATCGAGGCGGTTCCTGTACGCGACGTCCAAGCGGACGAAATCTGGGGCCTCGTCGGCAAGAAGGAACGCAACAAAACCTGGGAAGATGGCCCGGCGTCGGCGACGCTTTACTGCTTCATCGCCATGGAGCGCGACACGAAGCTGGCGCTGGCTTACTATCTCGGCAAACGCTCCCGCTACAGCACCGAGCAGTTCCCGCACAAGCTGCGGCGCGCTACGTCACCGCAGCGGTTCCAGTTCATCACAGACGGGGTTCCAACCGTACACGGACGCCACAAACCTGATCCTTGGCGATCGCGTAGACTTTGATCTGCCCGCTTTGCGAATGCCGTAGGGCCCTATACACCGGCCGCGGCGGATGTTCCGCGATCTTGCAGAGCGAAGGTTTACACCGGAAGTCTGGCACCCGACACTAAAAGCACCAACGCGAATGGAATAGACGAAGGAACTATGAGTATGCAGAGCAGAAAGAGCAGAGCTTCGTTCGGGGCTATCATGATCGCCAACGCCTTGGTGTTTGGCTCAGTCCTTTCGGCTCAGGTTGACCCAAGCTTCTATGCAGGTCTCCGTTGGCGTAATGTCGGTCCTTTCCACGGTGGCCGTATCTCCTCAGTGACCGGTGTCGTTGGCCAGAGTGGTGTCTTTTACGTCGGCACTCCGCTAGGCGGGATCTGGAAGACAACGAGTGGCGGCGTTACCTGGTATCCCGTCTCCGACGAGGAGACAAGCGCCGACAGCTTTGGCGCCATTCAGGTCGCTCCCTCCAATGCCTCTATCGTGTATGCGGGCGCGGGCGACCCCATCAGTGGAAGCCTCGGCAATGGCATGTGGAAGTCCACCGATGCCGGCAGCTCGTGGAAGCACATCGGTCTCGAGGACACGGTGAAGGTCGATAGCATCGTGGTCGATCCCACAAATCCAGATCTGGTGATCGTCTCTGCCTTGGGAGACGCAACACGGCGCGGGGGCGGCGTGTATCGTTCCACAAACGGCGGCCAGACGTGGACGAACGTTCTCAAGACTCCCGACTATGACGGTGTACGCGATCTGCAGTCGGCCTTCGATGCACCGGGAGTGATGCTGGCAACCACCCAGGGCAATGGAGGCGCCGGTCCCGCCGGTGCAGCTGGCCGAGGCACCCAGGCCAAAGTGAAACCACCGCTCGTCTTCAAGTCCACAGATGAGGGCCTTACCTGGACCCAGATCAAGATTCCACCGTTCGAGGGCCGTGTTGCGGCAGCGGTCGCTATGCACACGAGAGGACAGCGGATGTATCTCGTCGGCAACAACATCGAGAACGGCTCAGGTCTTTATCGGTCCGACGACGGCGGCGCAACCTGGCAGCACATGGCGGGGAAAGACACTCGCATCAGCAACGGCCAGGGTGCATACAGCAGCGGCGTTTTTGTCGATTCGCAGAACCCCGACGTTCTTTACACCATGAGCACTGCGATGTACCGTTCCACCGACGGCGGCAAAACATTCCAGGCCTTCAAGGGCGCGCCCGGCGGCGAGGATTATCACAAGCTCTGGATCGATCCCACGAATGGGAGCCGCATGCTGGTCGGTTCCGACCAGGGCGCCAGCGTCACGCTGGACAACGGCAAAACATGGAGCCTTTGGTACACCCAGCCCATCTCGCAGGTCTATCACGTCGCCACCGACAATCAGTATCCGTACTGGATCATGGCGGCACAGCAGGACACCGGCGCGGTGATGATCAGCAGCCGCGGCACATTCGGCCAAGTCAACTTTCATGATTGGAGCCCACTGCCTTCTTCCGAGTTCGGCATCGTTACGCCTGATCCCAAAAACCCGCACATCATCTACGGCGTCGGATACGGTCCGGGCGGCGGCGGCAGCGGCCTGATCAAGATCGACATGTCCACCGGACAGTGGCAGAACGTCGCTCCGAACTTCGGTATCGACGTCAGCAAGTACCATGCCGGCCGCGACTTCCAGAAACAGTTCGATCTCGCCTTTGAGCCAGGCGCCCTCTACGTTGCATACCAGTGCTTGCTGGTCTCCCGTGATGGCGCACACTCCTTCAGGGCGTTCGGGCCCGACCTGACAACCACCAAGGGTGCGCCGCAACAGACCTGTGGCGCCGCTCCCACACCCAATCCCCCTGTGCCGTCCACCGGACCGACACCGCCGCCGCCGGGCGCGGGAACGCCTCCCAATCAGCCATCGGGCAGCTTTACGCCGGAGCCGGAGATGGACCTGGGGCAGCGCGGTTTAGGGGGAGAAGCGACCGTCGTCGACTTTTCCATCTCCAGAGTGAAGCGCGGTGTGGTCTGGACAGTGAGCAGCAACGGCCAGATCTTCAACACCATGGACGGGGGCAAGACCTGGAACAACGTGTCCAACCTCCCCGATGTGCCCGCGCGCACTCTCTTCAGCACGATCGTGGCGGGAGATGACGCGAACACTGCCTACCTCGCAGGTCGCATCGCCGCAGGTCCTGCCGCAGCCGTGAATGCATCGTCGGCCGCGAACACGTCCCCCACCGCCTTGGATGTGGACGTGCCGCTGATCTGGCGCACCACTGACGGCGGCAAGACCTGGGTCAGCATCGTCAATGGCTTGCCCAGCGATGAGCGTACCGGAAGCTGGGTGAACAGCCTGCGTGCCGATCCTGAGCAGGCCGGTCTGCTCTTTGCCGGCACTGAGACCACCGTGTATGTCAGCTTTGACAACGGGGATCACTGGCAGTCGTTGCGTCAGAACCTGCCCAGCACATCGATTCGCGACCTCACCGTTCACACCGACCACCATCAGAACGATCTTGTCATCGGCACGTACGGCCGAGGATTCTGGGTTCTCGACGACATCAAACCGCTTCGCCAGATCGCGGCCCACGCCGCGGCAATTCGCACGTCTTCCGTGTACCTCTTCGAGCCTGAGGAGGCGATTCGTGCACGAAATAACAGCAACTGGGACCAGCCGTTCTCCATTGAGGTTCCCCATGCCGCTAACGTGCCGTACGGCGTGATTGTGGATTACTACCTGAGCCATCAGCCAAGCGGACCGATCCAGCTACAAGTCTTCGACTCCCGCGGCGATCTGGTTCGCAGCATGTCGAGCGTGCCGCCACCTCCCATCGAAGGCGAGGCCTATCCACGCTATTGGCTTGCTTCTCCGGAATCGCGTGCCCTCAGCACGCATGTTGGGCTGAATCGCGTCAACTGGGACTTGTACTACGACGATCCGCCTGCCGTGCGCCACGATCTCGAGAACGAGATGAACATGGTGCCGGGGTCCACCACGCCGGGTCCGCACGGCCCACAGGTGATTCCTGGTGTTTACACGCTCAAGCTCACGGTAGATGGCCAAACTTACGCCAGCAAGGCGACCGTGCTGAACGATCCGCGGGTAGGACAGAGCCCCGAGTTGATGACCGCACTTCGCGCTCAAAACCAGTTGACGTTGCTGTCCATGCAAGGCATGCGGCAGAGCTTCCTGGGCCGCAATGAAGTGGATGCCGTTCGCTCACAGCTCGCGTCCCTGATGCAAGGCAAGCTATCTGACACACTTGCTGGACAGGCCAGGGATCTCGACGCCAGCCTGCTCAAGATCGGCGGCACGTTGCCGGCTGGGGGCGGCTTCCGACGTACGACTCCCGATCCTGGCGCGATGCAATCGTTCTTCGATTTGAACAATACCTTCAGCACCATGGTGAGCATGATGCAGGTGGGGATGGATATGGCGCCCACCCCTACCCAGGTGGCCACATGGGAGAGCGATTGTACAAACTACAACCGCACCCTCGCCGCGTGGCAGTCGATGCGACAGCAGATCAGCGATGTCAATGTATTGCTGGCAAAGGAGAGCCTGACGGCACTCGACGTGGAGCCCTCCAAACTTGCCGCTTCGACTTGCAGCTTCAAGAACTGACGTTGTCCGAACTCAAGTCTGCGACGAAGCATTGAGAGCCGGCCGCAGGCCCTGACCGCGGAAGCGCGTGCGCAGAGCGATCGAAACAGCTGTGAGCAGAGTGACGATCTCGATGAATACCTTGCCTCCATCCAGGAGGTCGGGATGTCCATCGCGGAGGTTGGGGTCCGTGAGGATACTGTGCAGGAGCATGAGCCCCGCTGCCGGGAAGACCAGGTAGTGCAGTCCCCTCCAGAGCTTCCGCGAGATGCCGGCACGTAGCAGTGATGTCACCAGCACGAGCAGCAGAAGGTAGAGCGACCCTGCGCCTGCCACATTGAGCTTCGGCTGCAAATAGGAATGAAAGGGCAGCAAAACATCGATCAAGCGAAAGCGAGGCTGTCGCAGGAACAAAAGGACCGCAGGATGCGCCAGCGTAAGCGAAAGGGCGATATACGCCGTCCAGCGATGCAACCTGAACAGGTTGACGCGGAGATGCGGCCACAGCCGCACTGGACTGTAGCGCAGAGAGATCAACATGCCAAGCCACAGGTTCAGCGTAACTGCGCCCACCGCGCATAAGCCAAGATACGAACAAAGATCGAGCAGGCTCATGGGAGTGGGACTTTGTGGCCTCAACCAATATGGAAGATGACTTCGGCGATGCCGTGGCCAAGCTCTGTGCCGAGGTAGCAGAGTGCCCCCAACAGCACCGAGCCAAGAGCAAGCGCACACCTCGCGTATACGGAGGAGCGTTCTGCAGCGGTCGCTCTTACGCAGCCGAAATCGACCGAAGGTTGTTGCAAGAGTCTCTCCACGCGGATACGAAGATCTTCCGGACGGGATAGAAGCGCGAACGACCCGCGCGGCATAGCCTGCCTGCTTTTTCGAGCGAGGGTGACCAACAACTCCGCCAGCAGGATCGAACGTTCCTGTCCGCCCTTCGCGCCTTCTTCATCCGCAGCCAATTCCGCAGCCAGGCGCCAGTGCTGGTCCAACGAGGGGTGTTTCTGTGAAGCAAACGGGACGTGAGGCAACAACGTGAGTACAGCGAGCTTCAGATTGTCGCGGTGCCGGACGTGCGCACCCTCGTGAAGTAGCGCCACGTCCAGCGTTTCAGGCTTGAGGCGGCCTGGCGTGAGCAGGGCCTGCGAAACAACGATCCGGGGGCGGAAGAGTCCTGCCACCGCCAGGAGGGGCTCGTCACCAGGATAGAGCAGCAATGGGAGACCATCTAGAACGGTACCGGCCGGTTGGCATTGCCTGCAGCAGCGTCGCGTGCTGAACCAGGCTTGCGCTACCCGGAGACTACAGACCACCGACCATGCCGCGACAAGAATCGCGGCAACGACACAAAACCAGCCGACCCGTTCCCGCAGCAGATTGTCTTCGCCGCGCACGTAAGCCGGAAGCCACGCGCCCAGCGCCACCAGCCAGGGGCCGAGGCGAGCGAGAAGAGCCAGAAGAAATACCGATCCCTCAGCGCGGCGGGCATTGGAGTACGAAGCGTGAGCAATCACGAGCGGAGCTGCCAGCCAGGACAGGAACTCCATCAACAATTGAAGAACACCTGCGCTGCACAGGGCGAGGCAAAGCAGGCGGCAGGTATAGGAAAGCTGCATATCAGCTCCGTCTTCCGGAAGTTCTGTGGCTCGTGTCCTTTTGTGCTTCCAGCTGACGCTTGGCGGCCTTCACTTTGCTTTCCAGGCTGCGCAACAGATCATCATCATAGCTGCCGATCACGTCGATCAGGCAGGAAAGAAGAACATCCGGGCTGCTGCTCGAGCCATCGAAGAAACGATCCAGAAGGGTGCGAGCGCGTAAGCTTTCCACGTCACTGGGAGAAACCGCTGGGCTGTAGAGAAACGCCCGGTCCTGCTTCACGCGGCGCAGCAGGCCCTTCTTGAAGAGGCGGTCCAGCGTGGTCATCACAGTGGTGTAGGCCAGAGGGATGGAAAGCCGCTCGCCCACCTGTCCGACGGTAACGCTGCCGTCTTTCCATACGATTTGCAGAACCTCGCGCTCACGCATGCCCAGGCGCCCTGAGCCTTGGGCCACAGATGCGGTCGGCTGACCTGGTTCGGTGGACGAATATCCGGTCATCGGCGATGGCTTTTGGGAAGCATAATCCTGACTGCGGTTTTAGGAAAAGACGCGGAACGGGGCGCGAACGTCTCCACAAAAACTGGAACTTTGGGAAACGGTGTCTTGATGGTATAGCTGGAGTACCGTTTCGACAAAGAGGCCGCCGTCCCGTGCGGCAAATGCGTGGAGGAAATCATGACGCTACTTCACCTTGCGGCTATCGTTTCGTTGGGCCTTGCGACAGGCAGCGAGGTGGTCGCACGCGCACAAGGCGGAGCTGTAGACCCAGCGCTGTTTTCAGACATGCGCTGGCGTGAGATCGGACCCATTCGTGCAGGCAGAACACGAGCTCTGGCCGGTGTGCCTAGTCAGCCGGCGACGTTTTATCTGGGCGCGGTCAATGGTGGCGTATGGAAGACGACCGACGCAGGCGATACGTGGCACAGCGTGTGGGACGCGCAGCCTACCGGTTCCATCGGAGCCGTCGCCGTTTCGCTGAGCGACCCCAATGTGATCTATGTCGCCAGTGGTGAAGGGCTTGCCCGGCCCGATCTTTCCGTGGGCGACGGTGTGTACAAGTCCACGGATGCGGGCAAGACGTGGACGCACCTCGGCTTGCGCGACGGAGAGCAGATGGGGCAGCTCGCCATCGATCCACGTGATGCCAACCGCGTCTTCGTTGCGGTCACCGGACATCCCTACGGACCGAACAAAGAGCGCGGGCTCTACCGCTCGACCGACGGCGGCAAGACGTTCCAGAACGTGCTGTTTATCGACGAGTACACGGGGGCCTCCGAAGTACAGATCGATCCCAACCATCCCGAGGTGGTGTACGCCGGAATGTGGGAGCGGCAGGAAGGCGCCTGGGAGAACGGCGCCTGGAGCGGGCCTCATGGCGGCCTTTTTCGCTCCACCGATGGCGGCGATCATTGGACCAAGATCACTGGAGGCGGCCTGCCCGATCCTGTGACACAGGTCAACATTACCATTTCTCCTGCAGACTCCAACCGTCTTTACATTGAGGCCGCCAGCGATCGAGGCGTCGGCTTCTACCGGTCGGAGGATTTCGGCAAAACCTGGGTCCATGCCCCGGAGGATGATCCCCGCCCCGAGGCGCGCATCGGCGGCGGCGATCTTCCCGTTCCCAAGGCCGACTCCAAAGACCCGAACACTGTCTATGTGGCGTCCACGGTGACATGGAAGTCCAGCGATGGCGGCAAGACATGGTACGGCCTGCGTGGCTCACCCGGCGGCGACGACTACCAGAACATCTTCGTGAACCCGAACAATCCGAAGATCATTGCGCTGGCCAGCGACCAGGGAGTCATCATTTCGCAAAACGGCGGTGAGACGTGGGCCAAGTGGTACAACCAGGCCACGGCGCAGATGTACCACGTGACCGCGGACAACTCCTTCCCGTACAGGGTGTGCGGCGGCCAGCAGGACTCCGGCAGCGCCTGCGTTTCCAGCCGTAGCAATGACGGCCGCATCACCTTCCATGACTGGCACCCCGCCGGGATCGAGGAGTATGGCTATGCGGCGCCCGACCCGCTCGATCCAGACATCGTCTACGGCGGCAAGGTGACGAAGTACAACCGTCGCACTGGGCAGATTCAGAACGTGGAGCCGAGCGCGTTGCGCACCTATCGCGTCTTGCGTACCGAGCCGTTGATGTTCTCGCCGGTCGATCCGCACAAGTTGTACTTCGCGACAAATACCTTGTGGCTGACCTCCAATGGAGGCAAGGATTGGAAGGAGATCAGCCCTGACCTGAGCCGCGAAGCAGGCTATGACATTCCGGAGTCGCTGACTCACTATAAAGACTCACCCACGCTGCGTCCTACACGCCGCGGTGTGATCTATGCGCTGGGGCTTTCCGCCATCGACGGTAACCGCCTTTGGGCCGGAACGGATGACGGCTTCATCTGGACCACCGCCGATGGCGGCGGTCATTGGGACAACGTCACGCCACCCGCACTGAAGCCTTTCTGGAAGGTCTTCAACATGGATGCGGGCCGGTTCGATGCCAAGACCGCGTATGCCGCCATCAACACCATGCGGCTGGACGACATGCGGCCTCATCTTTTCCGCACGCACGACACGGGGAAGACCTGGACCGAGATCGACAACGGTCTGCCTACTTTCGGCGCGACCAGCACGATTCGCGAAGACCCGAAACGCAAAGGCCTGTTGTATGCCGGCACCGAAACCCAGGTGTATGTCTCGTTCGACGACGGCGATCACTGGCAGTCTCTGCGCTTGAACATGCCGGCCAGTTCGGTGCGCGACCTGCAGATTAAGGACGACGACCTGATCGCCGGTACGCACGGCCGCGGCTACCTGATCTTGGACAACCTCACGCCGCTGCGGCAGATTGCAGCCAAAGTGGCGTCAAGTCCTCTTCATCTCTACACACCCCAGAACGCGATCCGTGTGCGCAACGACATGAATCCGCCGACCCCGTGGCCGCCCGACATGGCGGCCGGCGAGAACCCGCCAGACGGCGCGATCCTCGATTACTACATAGGCGAGAAGTTCAAGGGCGCGCTGACCCTTGAGATCACCGACAGCAAAGGCGAATCGGTGATGAAGGTCAGCAGCACGGACCCTGTGCCACCTCTCGACCCACGCTACCCTGACCCGACACTATGGGCACGGCTGCCGCGCGTGCTGGAAAGCAAGCCTGGGCACCATCGCTTCCTGTGGGACATGCAGTATCCGCAAGTGCCTGGAATGTCCACCGGTCCAGATGCCGATCTGGCTGTGCCCTACGACACGCCCCAGGTTTCTACCGCGCCATGGGTCATGCCCGGCGCGTACACCGTAAAGCTGACCGGCGGCGGCCAGACCCAGACGTCGCAGCTGATGGTGGTGATGGACCCGCGTGTGAAGACGCCGCTTGCTGAGTTGCAAGCCCAGTTCGATATCTCCAAAGCGATGTACGAAAGCCTTCTCAAGGCCACCGCCGCGTTGCACGAGATCGCCATGTTGCGCGAGCAACTCCACGCGCGCATAGGTCAGGCGCCGATTGCGGCTGCAGACCAGACGTTGGAGGCCAAGCTCGATGCCCTTGCCGGTGGTGGCGGTCGCGGAGGCCGTGGAGGAGGCGGCGGCGGACGTGGCGGGCCTGCCGGGCCGCCGAACCTGAACACAGCGCGTGCGCAGGCAGCTCGCATGGAGCACGAGATCCAGAAGGCCGATGAGGCACCGACGACGGCTCAGGTCGTCGCTGCGACAGCCTCCACGCAGCCGATCGACAGCCTGGTCGCTCAGTGGGACCGACTCAAAGCTACCGACCTAAAAGCGCTGAACCAGCAGCTCATAAGACTGAATCTTGAGGCGCTGAAACTATCTACATTCCGCATCGACCACGACGTCGAAGACCAGACCGAATTAGGCGATATCTACTAGGGCGACCTGCTTCGTGACCATCGCAGCCCGTTACTACCGCTGGTAGTAGTGGGCTGCGATGTGTATTTATGAACTGATCTCGTTCACTGACATATTCCCTGCACCTCTTCACCGCCGGCTCAGGCCGTTGGAGGCTTATGCTGCACTTGCGTGTCGCCGTTGCTGCTCTTTTGCCGTTTGCCGCTGGTGTCCTCTCGGCGCAGACTCCCGATACCGCAACGATCGCCGGTCAGGTCCAGGACACTACGCATGCGGTGGTCCCGGGAGCAGCCGTCACTGTGACCGACATCAGAACGGGCTTGACTCGTACCGCCGTCAGTGGAGCGCACGGAGAGTTTTCCCTGGGGGCCCTGCCTGTTGCAGGGGAATACGAGTTGACCACAGAGAAGTCAGGCTTTGCGGCAGCGCATACCACGCACCTGACACTCCGGGGTGGCAGTATGGCTCGGCTTGTCGTTCTGCTAAATGTTGCGCCTGAGCAGACCTCCGTCACCGTGGAGGGAGGTGCGGAGGATGTGAACGTGTCTCAGCCGGAGGTGGGAGTCCGGTTGAGTGCACAGCAGATTGAGGAGGTGCCGCTGCTTAACCGCCGCATCACCTATCTCGCGTTGCTTAACGCGGCCAACCGTCCCGCTATCAACCAGGGCGACATCTTCATGAACCAGAGTCTGTTCACCACAAATGGTGGCGGCCGGCGGCAGCAGGCCTTTGTGGTGGATGGTGCAAACGGCAACGACAGCTGGGGCCGGCAGACCATATTTACCAACATTCCTGAGGAAGCTGTGCAGGAGATGAGCGTGCTCACGCAGAGCTTTTCTGCAGAATTCGGGGCCAGCACTGGCAGTGTGGTGAACATCGTCACGAAGAGCGGTGGCAACAAGATGCATGGTTCTGCGCTGGAACTTTATCGCCCGGCCGACATCGAGGCGCGACTCTACGGATTTACAGCAGCCAACGCCACCAGCGGCAACCAGATCACGGGCGATCAGCTTGCGCAGACGGCAGCCAGTCTCTCCGGCAAACTTCTCAGGAACGATCCGACTTACTTCTTCTTTGCGGGTGAGTTCAGCCGGCAACGCCGCACGTCGGCAGTGACTTCGGCACTCGCGCCCGGCACTTTCGTGGGCCACTATCGTGACCTCTTAGCCGACCTGCGGCTGGACCGGCAGTTTGGCGCGGCCAACAGCGCGTTCCTCCGTATGGACGCGGACGGCTTTTATGACACCAATCCGAACGGTATCGTGGGGGGCCAGACATTGCCTTCCGTGGCTCGCACGTTTCGCCGCAAGACGTATTCTGTTGCCGCAGGTGAGACGGCCATTCTGTCGCCACATTTCGTGAACAATGCGCGTCTGCAATTTCAGCTCGGTTCACCGATTACAGAGTTCGACCCTGTCGTCCCAGGCACGCAGTACTCGGTGCCAATTCAAGGGGGGCCGACCTTTACCAGCGGCACTTCGCAATCAGCGCTCCTTTTGAACCGGCAGTATGGTGTGGATGAGACGCTTTCCGCAGTTTTCGGCAGGCATCAACTTGTTGTGGGCGGCGACTGGCTGCGGTCTCACACGGGAGGCAACAGCAAAGAGTTCGGTGGCCCGTACTTCCTGGGGCGCTTTGTTTACAACCCGTGTTCCCAGACGGGCGCTTCTTTGGCGCAGCTGATTGCCTACTGCGAAAGTCCAGCGTTCCTGAACAACATCAATAACGTCGCAAGCTACACGCAGGGCTTTGGCAATCCCAGCTACACCGTAAACGACAACCTTTTCGCCGTGTTCGCACAGGACAATTACCATGTGGGCCAACACTTCACCGTGAACCTGGGCCTGCGGTACGAGAACCAGACCTTTACGGATCAGCGTACAAACTTCGCGCCGCGCGTGGGCTTTGTGTATGACCCGCACGGCACAGGCGAAACCATCGTGCGCGGCGGCTTCGGGATGTACTACTCGCAGGTAGTGGACAACTCGCAGGCCAACTACGTGCTTTCAGGACCGCTGTACATCAACTACACGGCTGGTCCGACTCAGCCCGGTTTTCCAACCAGCATCTCCGCGGCGCCGCTTCCTGCCCTGGCAGCGGGGGCCTCCATGCCTGGGCGGTCGCTCTACATCCGGCCCGGCAACAGCGCTTACCTGAACCAGTTCTTTCCCGCGTCCACGCTGCTGAACTATCCCAGCGCCCTGCTCAATCCTTACTCCGAGCAGTACACCTTCGGCATCGAGCAGCGGCTCGCGCCGAGGACAGTGCTGGACATCGACTACGTGGGTACGCACCAGGTGCACGGCATCCGTCCCCTGGATGTCGATCCACCCACGCCCTTCATCCGCACCGCGCAGAATCAGACCCGCTCTGCTCCATTGGCAAACTGCACCCGGCCTTTGTGGGTCTATTTCTACAAGCAGAACGGCCTCGCTTGCCCCACAACAAACGCCCAGTTGGCGGTGACTCCTCAACCCGCCTTCGCTCTCATCCAAAGCGACGTAAACGACGGCTACGTCCACTACAACTCACTGAACGTGAACCTGAAGCACACCTTCGGCAAACGTGGCACATTGCTGGCAAGCTATGTGTGGTCGCACACCATCGACAACGTGGACCCCGACACGACCAGCCAGAACCCCAACGACGCCAACTTCACCGGCATCCAGGAGCGCGGCAACGCGATCTACGATCAGCGCAACCGCGGCGTGGTCAGCGGCTACTACGTGGCTCCGCTGAAGATCCAGATCGGGGGCATCCTTACCCTCGCCGGCGGCTTGCCCTACAACCTCGTAACAGGCAGCACCAACAGCGGCGACACCGGCGGCACCACCGACCGGCCTGTGATCAACGGTGTTGTGGTAGGCCGCAACACGGGCCGTGGAACCCCGATCTACAGCTTCGATCCGTTCGTGGCGCGCGAGTTTGCCCTGTTCGAGCGTGTACACCTCTCGCTTCGGGCGGAAGCGTTCAATGTCGCGAATCACGGCAACTATGTCGGCTTCATCAACACCTATGGCAACGGAGCGGCGCCGGCCACGCTGGGCCGGCCTTCCGGCACGGGCATCAACTCCCAGCTGCCGGCGCGCGAGCTGCAGTTCGAGGCGCGCCTGAGCTTCTGACGCAGGCGGAGACTACTTGCGGGTCATCCGCCACTCGAGCACTAGGCGCTCAGTCCCCTTCTCGTCGATCGCGTAATGGCGATGGACCAGAATATGACCGTTGTCCTCGAGATGGGCACGTGCGACGGTTTTGCGCCCGGGACGATCGGGATCGAGGCTTGTGGCCCACAGGACGATGTTTGCGCCATCGAAGGTGCCGTCGCTCTGGCGGATCGACATCGTCGTCTTCTGCGAGTCGTACCACACGGTGGTGAAGCGATTCGTCTTGGAGTCGAAACCTGAGATGCCAGTGCCGGTGCTCTTACTGCCGTCAGCATCGAAGAAGGTGAAATCCGACTGCAGAAACTTGCCACCCTGAATCATGAACTGCTTGCAGGTCCCCTTGGTCACGGTGGGCTGTCCACTCGCCGGAAAGAAGGTCTTCACCATGTCCCAGTCACCCGCAAACTTCGATAGCAACGCCTGACCTGCACCGGCGGTGCTTGGCGGCTCATAGTCTTTGTGGGTCTGCTGCGCGACCGCAACTGTGGCAAAGAGCAACGCGACGATCATCCATTTCTTCATATGGCGAGATCATAGGGGAACAGCTTACGCATTGCACCAAGTTTCGACTCGCACGCGACCTGTCTGCGCGGCACCCACAGAGCGCGGAGCCGCATGTCAGCCGGTGGACCTTGCGTTTGGCTCCACCCAAGCGAACTGCTGGCAACTGATGCGGCAGCTTAACAAATTCGCGCCTGCGTTGCGCCGCGGCGGGCGTACGTCTCTTTGGCGCAGCGCATTCATCGGCACTCGGTGACTCAAGAGGGACCCAGCTCACAGAGCGTGTGGTTCGGCGATTCGTGGATCGCTCCAGCTCCCTCAGCCGGAGCGTTGACGCAACTCACTGCTCGTCGTCATCGCCCACGGTTTACCGAAACGTCGCCGGGGAAACCTAGGTCGTCCCGGATCTGCAAATTGCTTTCCGGGTATCGCCAGAAGTTCGCGATTGCGATCCTTCTGCGTCCCGCAGCGTTCCGCCTGCGTCTACCATCGCACCTAGTAGATTTAGCATTTTGTCAGCGGTCCGCCGGGCACACCTTTTGCTGTTCCTTCAGGAGCTGAATGCGAGTTGTACGCCTCACTTTTTCTGCTGTATCCGGTCTGCTTGCGCTTACCGCTATGACGGCCATCTCGCCTGCGCAAGAGGCTACCGCCGGTCAGCACCCGGCCAGTCTGCTTGGAGGGCTGGAGTGGCGCGACGTGGGGCCGATGCGCGGGGGCAGAAGCTATGCCGTCGCAGGCAGTCCGCAGCAGCCGGATACCTTCTACATGGGTTCCGTTGGCGGAGGAGTATGGAAGACCGAGAACGCCGGCCGTACCTGGTATCCGATCGCGGATCAGGGCATTCCCATTGGTTCCATCGGAGCCATCGCTGTTGCGCCGTCTGACCCGAACATTGTGTATGTGGGGACAGGCGAGCCCGACATCCGCAGTCAGCACTCCTATGGAATCGGCGTCTTCAAATCGATGGATGCCGGGAAGTCGTGGAAGCCGGTCGGGCTGGAAGACAGCAGGCAGATCGGGCGAATCGTTATCGACCCAACAAACCCCGCCGTACTGTATGTAGCCGCGCTCGGCCATGTGTACGATGCGAACCCTACGCGGGGTGTGTACCGTTCCACCGATGGCGGCGCGCATTGGAGAAAGGTCTTGAGCGACCCCAAGCGGCCGGATGACGTGGGCGCAGTGGACCTGGCGATCGATCCGGCGCACCCGCGCACGGTGTACGCGTCGCTTTGGGGCACACGGCGCCCGCCGTGGTCGGTGTACGCACCCTCCAACCTGCCCGGCGGCGGACTCTACAAGTCCACGGACGGCGGCGATCACTGGAGCAAGCTCGCGGGGGGCCTGCCAGTGGACGATTTTGTCGGCAAGATCGGCATCGCGGTCGCGCCGAGCAATCCTAACCGGCTCTGGGCGGTTGTGGATGACCTTGGCACGGCAGTTGCCAAGCCTCTTCGCGGGGCCGGTGGTGCTGGCGGCGGCACACCGCCGCAGACCGGCGGTGGCGTCTACACCTCGAACGACGCCGGCGTCACATGGAAGCTCGTCAACAGCGAGCAGCGCCTTTGGGGACGCGGCTGGTACTTTGAGGCCGTTGCGGTCGATCCTGCGAATCAGGACCGCGCGTATGTGATCAACACCGGCACTTACGAAACCCGCGACGGCGGCAAGACCTTCGTGCCGGTCAAGGGGTCGCCCGGTGGCGATGACGATCACCAGATGTGGATCAATCCTCGCGACGGCAACCGCATGGTGCTGTCCACCGATCAGGGCACCGTCGTCAGTGTGGATGGGGCTCAGACATGGAGCACCTGGTACAACCAGCCCACCGCGCAGATCTACCATGTGGCCGCGAGCAACGACTTTCCTTATCACCTGTATGGCGCACAGCAGGACTCAGGCGGCGTGGGTGTGGACACGTGGTCGCCCTTCGGGTTGTTGAGCTTCCGCGACTGGGAGCCAACCTGCCTGGCTGGCGAGAGCAATACGGTCGTTCCCGACCCGGACCCGAAACGTGCCCGCGTGCTTTATGGAAGCGGCGCCGCCTGCGACCAATCGCTGAACATTGCGCTGGCTGGCGGTGAACTGCCGGCGCCCGACCCCGGCAATCCCAACCGCAAGACGTGGACGCTGCCGGAGGTGTTCTCGTCCGCGGACCAGGCTCTGTATTACTCCAACCAATTTGTCTTTCGCTCGCGCGATCGCGGCAAGACCTGGCAGAAGATCAGCCCGGACCTCACCCGGCTTCATCCTGAAGTCCCAAAGAACCTCGATCCCGTTACCGCAACCGATATCGACCAGCCGATGACGGAACGCTTCGGGGTGGTCTACACCATCAGCCCATCACCACTGGATGCAAAGACCCTATGGATCGGCACCGACGACGGGCTGTTGCAGAGGACTGCCGACGATGGCGCTACGTGGCAGAACGTTACACCGGCCAGCATGGCCGCATGGAGCAAGGTCTCGCAGGTGGAGGCCGGGCACTTCGACGTAAGTACTGCCTATGCATCCATCGACCGTCACCGTCTCGGTGACATGAAGCCGTACATCCTGCGCACGCATGATGGAGGGAAGAACTGGGCGGAGATATCGCATGGCCTTCCGGAGGGCGCTTTCGTCAACTCCGTGAAGGAAGATACAAAGCAGAAAGGTCTTCTTTACGCGGCCACAGAGCTCAGGGTGTACGTCTCTTTCGACGATGGCGATCACTGGCAATCGTTGCAGCAGAACATGCCGGTGACGTCTGTACGTGACCTGGTCGTACACGGCGATGACCTTGCCATTGCCACGTATGGCCGGGGCTTCTGGGTGCTCGATGACATGGCATCCCTGCGGCAGATCGCTGCCGGGGGCAGCAAGGTCGAGTCATCCAAAGCGTACCTGTTTGTTCCAGGTGAGACCTTCGCGCTTCGGCAGGGAGGCATGAACGGCACGCCCTTGCCTCATGAAGAGCCGCAGGAGCTGAATCCGCCTGGCGGCGTGGTCGCGTACTACTGGTTGAAGTCACCGGCCACAACTCCGCTGAAGATCGAGCTGATCGATTCCAGGGGCAACACACGTGCGTGCCTTGCCAGCGACACGCCGGTGAACCCCATCGACACGGAAACGATCAATGTGCAGGCCATTTGGGAGCTGCAGCCGCCGCCGCCGTCCGCGGCGGCCGGCACACATCGCGTCTCGCTGGACGTTCGGCCAGCCCGTGGATTCGGTGGCGGCCAACGCAATGCGCCCCCGCCGCCAGCAGACGCATGCCATCCTCAGGGTTCCCAGCCTCCTGCCGCCCCACCCGGCACACCGCCGCAAGGACGCCGTCGCTCGCCGGCCGGTCTGCAACCCGGAAACTACACGGTCCTCCTGAGCGTCAACGGAGAAACTCTCACGCAACCTATCACTATCAAGCCCGATCCGCGCAGCATTCCGGAAGGTGGAGAGAGCACTGCCTTCTCCGCGAACCACAACTAGTAAGTACCGTAAACAGCCCGTAGCATCGGCCTTCGCGGAAGCATGTCTGCGATGTTCCGCAGGAGTTCCATCTTCACGCCCTTCGAGGTCTAGAGGGAGACCGCACGAAGGCCATTATGCCGCAACGATTTCAGCCGTCGGCCTGTCTTGCTCTCTATTTCGGTGGCTGAGAATGGAATGGCGTCATGGGCTTTTCACGAAAGGCGCCGCCTGGGTTGTCAGACCTCACCGCTGAACTTTCAGAGTAAATTGGAGAATGCGCGGTGCCTGCGCTTCTATGATTTGCCCGAACACCGGTGAGTTGATGTCGTCCACTGGGACGATTAAGTTTGCATGGTTGGTGACGTTGAAGCCTTCGGCACGGAAAAGCAGCTTGGTCGATTCCGAGAGGCGGAAGTTCTTGTCGATCGCGGCATCGAGGCTGCCGAAAGCCGGGCCGTCGATGCTGTTGCGCGCCTCATTGCCGAACTGGCCGGCATTCGCGACGGAGTCGAGGCGCTGGAAGGAGGAACGCGAAACCCACTCCGTCACGCGGTGTGGCGCGCTGGAGTTGGGATCGCCCACGACGTTGGGACGGTCGCCGAACATGCCGGACACGCCGGGGTGCGGCGCCTGCAGGGAGACATTGGCGGAGTCGTATACAGTGAACGGCGTGCTGGAGTTGACTGCGAGCAAGCCGTTGAGTTGCCAGCCTTGGAGCAGAACGCCGGAAGGTCCGCGCAGGTTGCGCCCGAACGGGATGGCATACGTGACGCTGGCCGCAAGGCGGTGGCGCGAGTCGAAGAGCGAGCGGCCGTATTCACCCTTCAAGTCCTGGTTGTTTTGGGGCACATCGAGTTCCCCGAGCATGAGCCAGGGCGCGGGACCGGACATGTGGAGGCTCGAGGTGTAGTCAAGGTCCTTGGAAAAGGTATAAGCCAGCGTGTAGTTGAGGGCAGGTGTGCTGCGCCTTGTAAGCGAAACCTGCGCGGAGTGGAAGGTGGAGTTGGCGTTGCCGACCACCAGGCCCGCCGTGCCGAGCTGGCATGTCCCGGCCGTGAGCGTGCAGCCGGAATAGATACGGCGACGGCCCGAGTTGGCGAGCGTTGAGCCGGGCTGGTAGATGGCTGGGTTGCCTTCAATCAGGCGCGGGAGACGTGTGCCCTTTGCTCCGATGTAGCCAAGCGAAAGCACCTGACCATGCAGGTTCTGATCGACCGTCAGGTTCCAATCCTGCGTGTAGGGCGGGATGAGGTTGCGGTCCAGCGTGAATGTGGAGGCGGGCAGAGCAAACTGGCCAGGGGTGAACGGGGTGCTGACTGTCGAAGTCGGATTGGTGTAGTTGATGTTGCCGGTAAGCGTGCGCACAACGACGTTGGGTAAAGCTGACGTAGCCGCCCGGAACGGCATGCCCACGCCGTTCAGGAGTGGGTCATAGAAGATGCCGTAAGCGGCGCGGACCACGGTTTCGCTGTTCCCGCGCGTATCCCAGGCAAAGCCCACGCGGGGGGCGAAGTCTTTGTAGAAGATCGGCGCGATACCGTCGGCGACACCGGCATCGCCGGGAAACAGCAAGCCTGCCGGCGCATTGGGGTTCACGGTCGATTGCTGGCCGGGCGTGAAAGCCATCAGGCGATTGTGAGTGTCTTTGAACGGCGTGGTAATTTCATACCGCACGCCGTAGTTAAGGGTGAACCGGGGGCTGATGCGGTACTCGTCCTGCGCGTAGGCGCCAAGCTCCCAGCCGCGCAGATTACGATTGAAGTCCCCACCAGCCTGGGTGAAGATGTCGGGGCGGCCAAGCTCGAAGTTGGCCAGTGAGTTGTTGGTAAGACCCTGCACGGTGAAGGAGAAAGTGCCGGAGGCAAAGTTGGCCTGGTAGCCATTGAGCTGGATGCGCCGGAACTGCGCGCCATAGCTGGTGACATGTCTGCCTTGGGTATGAGCGAGGTTCCCACTGAAAGAGTAGTTGTTCTCCACGGAATCGCGCGGGTTGATGATCGGGTCGCCGACGTTGGAATAGCCCTGCAACTGGATGAGCGGAGCGCCGGTGGCTTCAGCGCGCGTGGATCCGTAGGTGAAGCCGAAGGCCTGAGGCGAGTTGCCGGAAAAGCGCTTGTCCAGAACAACGTGGTTCTGAAAGAAGCTGACGTTCGCCGTAATCACGGTCTTTGGGGAAAAGGTGTGTGTCTCGGTGAGGCCACCAAGGTGTGTGTTCGTGAAGTAGCCCACGGGAAAACCAGGAATGTCCGCACCGAGCTCAGAGTAAGGGCTCAGCATCTCGTTGGTAGAGTAGTTGTAGCGCGCGCTAAGTGCGTCTGCACCGCGGAGTATCCAATCCGCCTTGATGCCGCCCTGGTCACTGTCATAGCGGCCTAGGTTCTTGGTTTGAGCAAGATGCGGATTCTCAAACGTGTTCGGAAGCGGGTAGTACGTAAGGTACTTCGCGGTGATCGGGTTGATCATGCCGGAAAGATTGTTGCCGTAGGGTGTGCGCGTGGCGTTGGCGAGGATGGCTGGATCCGCGGAGAAATCGCCATTACGCTCCGCGGCTGTGGGAACGACTACGCCGTGGGTAACGTCCTGGGCATTGCGCATGCCTTCGTAGTACGTGAAGAAGTAGACGTGATCGTGAATGATAGGGCCGCCTGCCGTAAGACCATACTGATTCTGGCGGAGGCGTTCTTTCCGCGGGGCGAAGTAGTTGTTGGCATCCAGCGCGTCGTTACGGAAGAAGTCATAAAGCGTGCCATGGAGCTTGTTTGATCCGGAGCGCGTGACGATGGTGGTGATACCACCGCTGGTGCCACCGAACTCAGCCGGCGCGGTCGCGGTGAGAATACGGAACTCTGCGATTGCGTCGGCGGGCGGGCGGAACGCGTAGCCCCCATCCATACGGTTGATGTCACGCATGCCATCGACCAGGAAGTTGTTAGACTCCGGCCGCTGGCCGTTTACCTCGTAGTTCTGGCCGGCGCGGCGGAATCCGCCCATCACTGTAAGGCTGGCCGCGGCAGGACGCACGCCAGGCTGCAGGATTCCCAGTTGAGCAAAGTTGCGTCCACTGAGCGGCAAACTGGAGATTTCGTGCTCGCTGATGACAGCACCTTGTGCAATCTCGTTGGTCTGCAGGCGGGTAGCTTCGGCAGAAACCTCAATAGTCTGCTCCGAGCTAGCGGGAACAAGCTGTACCGCGATCTGCGACTGGTTGCCAACATCGAGGTGAATGCGTGAGTTGACCCAGATGGCAAAACCCGGAGATCGCACCTCTACGCGGTAATCACCGACGAACAACTCCTGAAACGAGAACTCGCCATGGCCGTCGGCATGCTCCTTGTGCTGCTGGGCAGTGTCGATCGAGGTGACCGTGACCTCTGCGGCAGGAACACCTGCCTTGGTGGTGTCGGTGACGATCCCTCTCAGCGAAGCACTTGCGCTTTGACTGAAGGCGGTGAGCGGACAGACAGACGCAATTGCTAGACAAAGGGCGATGAGCTTCATGAACGACCGATCCTGAAGGATTAAGTGAAAACGACTATACCTTTTCTCCTACGGAGGCACCTCAACCGAACGGTTGAGGTCGATTTCAGTCGATGGGGTGAGGACACAGGAACGCGCACGTCTCGTCAGGGGTGTCCTTCTACTGAGTGCCTATCCCGGCAAAGACACAACAGTGCTGGGACGTGTCACTCTTTAGAAGTAGCCCATGGAACCTCCCGTCTCCTCGTCGCCGAGGATCACCCCTTGATGCGAGGGGCTGTTAGTTCCCTTTTATGCGAAGACTGCTGCTTACTTGAAGCTCGCGCCGACGGAGAAGGACTTTGGAACACATCACCGCGGTGAACTTCAATGTGCTGGTTCTGGATATCTCACTTCCCGGGAAGAGCGGCATGCAAATCCTGCCTGAGCTCCGAGAATGCTTCCCGGCACTCCCTCGGCTTTTCCCGCACCACCGACCAAGTGCAGCCCATCGTGTACGGCGCCGCCTCCGCGGGCCTTTCCAGCGGCCTGTTCTTTCCAAGCGGCTCAATGAGAACATCAAGACGACTGCAAGCTAGCCGTAGATTTCACCCCTTCCCGCGAGGAACCATGGCAAACCAGGAAAGGCGATTGGAACATCCAACCTGTGATTTCGTATTGGGCTACGCAGGATGTCAAAGCAAATGAATCGCCGCCGATTTCTGAACCACGCGGCTTTGGCTGCGGGCGCAACGTTGCTTCCCGGCGATCTGCTCCCACAGGCAATTCCATCCAAGCCGCAGCCAGCGGCCTCGCCTTCACCGTCCCAGGCAGGGCGTGCAGCAGCGTCTGAGGCCGAACCTGTCTCTCCGGCATCACGCGTCGTGCTCACGCCTATGCCTTACAACGCAGTGATACTGGGGCCTGGGACCGCGGAAGAGCAACGTACGGAAACGCTTGCAGTTCTGCTCGCGCTCACGCCGGATGAACTGCTGAAACCTTTTCGAGAGCGTTCCGGCAAGCCCGCGCCCGGCCGCAGCATAGGTGGCTGGTACGACGCCCACGCCTATTGCCCGGGGCACACTTTTGGCCAGTGGCTCTCCGCATTCGCACGTTCCTATGCCATCAGCGGCGAGCCGGAGTTGAAGCAGCACGTGCATACTCTGGTGAGCGGCCTCGGCAACTCTTTCGATGCGACTGGTTCATTCTTCGGCGGAGACAACCGTTTTCCCGCCTACACGCTGGAAAAACTAAACTGTGGCCTCATTGACGCACTCAGCTTCGCGCACGACCCCGACGCGGCCACCATCCTGCATGACTTGAGTGCGCTGGCGATGCCGCACCTGCCGGAGAAGGCGCTCTCCAGGGCGGAGCAGCGCAACCGTACCACGCGCGACATCACGTATACCTACGACGAAAGCTACACGCTGCCGGAGAACTACTTCCTGGCGTTCCAACGCACGGGCGAAACGTACTTTCGCGACCTGGCACTGCGTTTTATGCACACCAGCTTTCTGGAACCGCTTGCGGCCGGCGAAAATGTGCTCCCCGGTCTGCACGCCTATAGTCACGTGAACGCCTTAAACTCCGCGGCACAGGCATTTCTGGTCACAGGGGATGAACGATCCCTGCTTGCCGCAGAGAACGGATTCAGGTTTGTGCAGGCGCAGAGTTACGCCAGCGGAGGTTGGGGTCCGACAGAAGCGTTCATCACGCCCGGGCGTGGCGAACTAGCCGCAAGCCTGCAGCGCACCCACAACTCGTTCGAAACACCGTGCGGAGCTTACGGGCACTTCAAGATTGCCCGTTCGTTGCTGTCCATCACGGGCGATGGACGCTACGGTGACTCGATGGAGCAGGTGCTCTACAACACGGTGCTCGGCTCGCTTCCGCTGCAGCCGGACGGGCGCTCGTTCTATTATTCCGATTACAGTCCAGGCGGTACCAAGGTCTACCACGCGACACGGTGGCCATGCTGTTCCGGCACGCTGGCACAGGTCTCCGCCGACTACCGCATCAGCGCCTATCTTCGCGGCGAGCGCGGACTGGTGGTGAACTTGTACCTGCCCTCGAAGGTGCGCTGGCAGGAGCACGGTACCTCTATTGAGGTAGAGCAGAGTGGCAGCTACCCGCTGGAGGAGGAGGTCACCTTCCATGTTCGTCCCAGCCAGAGGGTCCGGCTCGCCCTTTCCTTCCGTGTACCGGCATGGACAGGTGGGACGGTCGCGGCGAAGGTGAACGGCAGGACGGTTGTCCTGCCACAACCGCGCAAGGGTTTCATAACGCTGGACCGGCTGTGGCACCGCGACGATGTTTTCACACTGCGTTTTCCGCTTCCGCTGCGGTTGCAACCGATCGCGCCAGAGTCGCAGCACCTCGTCGCGCTGATGCGCGGGCCGGTGGTGCTGTATGCAAAGGGCGGACCCTTTCCAGCCAAGGCCGAAAACCTGCTGGCAGCGAAGCGCGAGGAGAAAGCAGTCTGGTTGGTCCAGTCCGGCGCAAGTCGTCGCAGCATGACTTCCTTCGACCGGCTTGGCACCGATTCATACACTACGTACCACGATCTCGCTTCGATGTGACGCAACATCCTCGCGGCTTCACCTGAGCTGGTGGATCGGACGCGACGCTGGTACTTCTTGCCTCGTCCCGTACACTCACCCTGTCCAGTTCTCTCTTATTCACTGGCACACATGCCGGGCCGCAAGGTTCAACCTTCCTGACTAATGTAAACGGCCTTAACGTAGTTAGTACAACTCCAACCCGTGGAACACATGCATGAGCCAAGTCAGCCTTACACATTTAAAAATCGTTCATCCGCTTTGTCTTACTATTTGCCCTTCACACGTTGCGTTCGTTGAAGCAGGTGAGGAGCGCACCCGGCTTCGAGACCGGCGCGCTTTTAGCGGACCGGAAGTGGACCTTCTGGACCATGACAGCGTGGGATAGTCAGGGGAGTCTTTTGCTTCAATCTGATCACTACCGATCAACGCGCTTTTCGTTAGCAACACGGCACGAAGAGAGGTCGACCAGTTGACTGCACCGTGCGAGACCACCACCACGAACTTGTTCGAGATCAACCCACGCATGAGCTACCCTCCCAAGGAATGGATCGACAAAGAGCCCTCCTTTTGGAAAGTCGCTCCCCCTCTGATGAGCAAGAAGCCCGCAGCAACGCCCTCAACACCATAACGGCTTTCTTTGCATTGCCCTTCCACAACCGACAACGCTTAACAGTTCTTCCGAGCGTTGAGCGCATGTACAGTTTGCGCGCATGTACAGAACTGAGCGCACGTATTGATGAGCACAACCACTACCATAGATTCGTCTTGTGAGCAGTGACCGGGCCCGATAAGAAGGACCGAGAATGTCGGCGAAAGCGGGGCGTAGCGGCGCTGCCCTCATTCGTCTCGTTCAGCGCCGATTTTGAGCAGAGAACAAGAGCAACAAAATCAACCTCTTATCTCCTGGGCAGACCAAAATCTTCTTTTTTGCGGAGAAGACGGGGTGTCAACGCGCTTGCTATTCTGCGTTTACCGGACAGTAGACGCTGTGTTGCGCCGCTCAAGACGCTCGGCGCCTACATGAGCGCGAGGCCGGTGTGGCCTGTGTCATGCGATAAACTGGGGTTTTGCCAGAGCCTGACACTCCACCTTCCGGAAGCCGATGCTCATTCTGTCCGAATTCGACATTCAGTTCCAGCTTCCGGCGCCTACCGCGGTGGTTGGCCTGCTGCATCTTCATCCTTCGCTGCAGCCGCGGGTACGTGCCGGCAACGAGCTTCTGGTGGAACATCTCACCGGCGACTCCGGTCGCATAGTGGTGCCCTCGACCGAGTACCTGGATGCTTTCGGCAATCGCTGCGCGCGCTTCATCGCGCCGGCCGGTCATCTGCGGCTTTCCAGCACCAATGTAATCGAAGCGGACGAGAGCCCCGACCCGGTCTATCCCGACGCCCAGCAGACCCCCATTGAGGAGCTCCCCGACGAGGTTCTGCAATTCCTTCTTCCCAGCCGCTACTGCGAGGTGGACCGCTTCGGCGGCATTGCTCATGATCTGTTCGGCTCAGTTCCTGCCGGCTGGCAACGCGCTGTGGCCATTCGCGACTGGGTGCATGACCGCGTCATGTTCAACTACAACGCGGCGCGTCCTACCAAGACCGCCATGGATGTCTTCACGGAGCGTGTCGGTGTGTGCCGTGACTTCCAGCATCTGGCGGTCACGTTATCCAGGTGCCAGAACCTCCCGGCGCGCTACGTCACCGGTTACATCGGCGATATCCGCATGCCTTACAGCGGTCTGGGCGACTTCAGCGCCTGGTACCAGGTGTTTCTCGGTGGCCGCTGGGTCGATCTCGACGCGCGCCATAACTACCGCCGCCTGGGACGCATTTTGATGGCAACGGGCAGGGATGCCGCCGATGTGGCCATCACCACCAGCTTCGGCTCGGCGCAGCTCACGTACTTCTATGTGGAATCCAACGAGGTTGACGCGGCGGGCGCCCGGATCACACGTCCGGTTCCCCAGAATGGCACCCCACCGCCGACAGTGCCGGAGCCCAACACCCCGACCCAGAGCAACGCCAGTGAGTCGAGTCCATCCCAGACGCAGGCCGCGACAACTTGATCGGCACCTTCGTACCGCGTGGCGCGGCACACGGTACGAGCAGGTTCGTACACGGAGCGGTGCGGTAGAAACAAAAAAGATATTCGAGGAGGAATGGAACTGAAGGTCGCACTGCAGCACCGAACCGAGTACCGGTATGAAAGACAGGTCGCACTTGGGCCGCAGGTCATTCAGTTGCGGCCTGCTCCGCACTGCCGCACACCCATCTCTGGCTACGAGCTTCACGTTGTGCCGACCGGCCACCTGCTGACCTGGCAGTTTGACGCGCTTGCCAACCATGTGGCCCGCGTCCTCTTTTCTGGGAAAACGGCTGAGTTCGTCGTTGCTGTAGACCTGATCGCCGATCTCACCCCGATCAATCCCTTCGCTTTTGTCCTGGAGCCCGCGTGCGGCTCGTTCCCCTTTGCATACAGCGCGGAGTTGCAGCGGGATCTGGCGCCCTACCTTGTTGCCGAAGAGGCCGGGCCGCTGCTGCTGGATTTGCTCGACAGCCTGCCGGCCGGGCCGCTGCCGACGGTGAGCTTCCTCGTGGGGCTCAACGCGCGCGTGCAGAGCGAAGTGCGCTACACCACGCGCCTCGAGCACGGGGTACAAACTCCAGAAGAAACGCTTGAGCAGCGTAGCGGATCGTGCCGCGACTCGGCCTGGCTGCTGGTCGAGGCCTGCCGCCACCTTGGGCTGGCGGCGCGCTTCGTGTCGGGCTACCTCATCCAGCTGGCCGATCATGAAAACACAGCACCCGGCGAGGCTACGGGCCGCACGGAAGACTCCGCCGACTTGCATGCCTGGGCGGAGGTATTTCTGCCCGGAGCCGGATGGATTGGCTTTGACGCCACCTCCGGGCTGCTGACCGCCGAGTGCCACATCCCGCTCGCCTGCGCCCCGACCCCAGCGGGAGCCGCTCCCATCGGCGGCACCGTCGAACCCGCCCACGTGGACTTCAGCTACAGCCTGTCGATCCGCAGGCTCGACGGAGCGCCGTTGGACCTTCCGTCGGCTGCGAAGAAAACTGCTTCGCCGGAGCCTCTCGCATCCGAGAACCCGCCCCCGATTTCCGCTCCCTTCAGCGAGGAGGAGTGGGCAAGGGTCCGCGTCGTGGCCCACGCGGTCGACCGAGATCTTCAGGCACAGGACGTGCGGCTGACCATGGGCGGCGAGCCTACATTCGTGGGCATCGATGAAGCCGAAAGCCCGCAATGGAATATTGAAGCGCTGGGACCGCACAAGCGAACGCTCGGCCTGGAGCTGATCCGGTCGCTGCGGGAGCGAACCGCGCCGGGGGCTCTGCTGCACCTGGGCCAGGGCAAGTGGTATCCGGGCGAGGCGCTGCCGCGCTGGGCGTTCCATTGTGTGTCGCGCAAGGATGGCGTCGCCGTCTGGGAAGACGGCGATCTGTTCGCGCTGGAACAACAGGCGTATGGCTTCACCGGGGCTGACGCGCTGGCCTTCCTGCAAGCGCTGACTCGCCGTTTGCAGGTGACTGCGGACAACATCCTGCCTGCCTTCGATCCAGCCACCGGCCCGGACGACGAAGCGCCGCCGGTCGGCTATGTGCTCCCGCTGCGCCGCCGCCAGCCCGGCGGCACCCTGGCGTGGTCGAGCCAGCCGTGGTTCCCGCGCGCCGGGAAGTTCGTACTCTTCCCCGGCGATTCACCCATCGGCTATCGCATCCCGGTTGAGTCCATGCCGTTCGTCGCGCCGGACACGCTGATGTATGAAAACGAGCGCGGGCCGGATGGCGAGCCCATGCCGGACCGGGCCCTCCTGCCTCCAGGACCCGCACGGCGTCCGGAGCTCTTTGGCATCGAACCTGAGCCGGACACCCTGGACCCCGTACCGGAAAACGCGGCGGATGCGCCGGTGCTTGTCCGTCCGGCACTGTGCGTGCAGGTTCGCGAAGGCCGTTTGCACGTTTTTCTGCCCTTCGTTCCCGTGCTGCCGGACTATCTCGACCTCGTGGCCGCCGTGGAAGACACAGCCAGGTTTCTCACCAAGCCGGTCTGGGTTGAGGGCTACACGGCCCCTTACGATCCGCGCGTACAGACGTTCAGCCTCACGCCCGATCCTGGAGTGCTCGAGGTCAACCTGCCGCCCACCGGCGATTGGAACGAGTTGGAAACGCTCAACGTGGTCCTGGCCGAGGAAGCGCAAAAGCACCGGTTGATTCCCGGCAAGTTCGCCTACGACGGCAGCCACCTGGCCACCGGCGGCGGCAGCCACATTACCCTGGGCGGCCCGACCGTGCCGGACAGCCCGGTGCTGCGCCGTCCTGACCTGCTGCGCAGCATGGTGACATTCTGGCAAAACCACCCGTCCCTGTCCTACCTGTTTGCGGGCATGTACGTGGGCCCCACCAGTCAGTATCCGCGCGTGGATGAGGCCCGCGTCGATGCGCTCTACGAGCTGGAAGTCGCCTTCAGCCACATCCCCGCCGAGAACTGTGAGCCATACATTCTCGACGGTCTGTTTCGCAACCTGCTGGTCGATGTCACCGGCAATTCGCATCGTGCGGAGTTTTGCATCGACAAGATGTACCCGCCCGAGGGCCAGGGTCTGCGTGCCGGCCTGCTGGAGCTGCGAGCCTTCGAGATGGCGCCGCACGTGCGCATGGGGCTTCTCGCCATGTTGCTGGTGCGTGCCCTGGTGTGCCGTTTCTGGCGGCAGCCCTTTCCCGGAAACCTGCTGCGCTGGGGCGCTGCGCTGCATGACCGCTTCATGCTTCCGCACTTCGTGGAAAAGGACTTTGCTGAGGTGCTGGCCGGCCTGCGGGACGCCGGCTATGCCTTCGAAGACAGGTGGTTCGCCGCCCAGCGTGAATTTCGGTTTCCACTTATCGGCTCGATCCGCGCTGACGGCCTCGAACTCGAATTGCGGCAGGCGCTGGAGCCATGGAACGTGCTCGCCGAAGAGACCTCCGCCGGCGGCACGGGCCGCAGCGTGGACTCGTCCCTGGAGCGCATGCAGGTCAAGCTTACCGGGCTCCGTGTGGGCTCACCGTACGTGGTCGCCTGCAATGGCCGCCGGGTGCCGCTCCATGCGACCGACGCTCCCGGGGAATCCGTTGCGGGCATTCGCTACCGTGCGCGGCGTCTCACGGCGGCATTGCATCCGACCATTCCGGTGCACACGCCTCTCACCTTCGACCTGATCGATACCCGGAAGGAGTGTTCGATCGCCCGTTGCACGTACTACGCCGGCCCGCCGGATGGTAGCGTGCACACCACCCGGCCCGCCGATGCCGGCGAAGCTCATGCTCGCAGGCAGCAACGCTTCCAGGTCGGCGGACCGCCCGCCGGCCGGATGCCCGCACCGCCGGAGGAGACCAACCCCGTCTTCCCCATGACGCTGGATATGCGCTGGCCTTCGCCTGCGGAGCAGGCCAGCCCCGGCGTGCCGGCCTTCGTGAGCGCTCCCCTGCGTCAACCCGATCAGCCTGGTCAGCCCGGCACCCCATGAGCGTCGATCTTTACCAATCTCCGTTGCGTTATGGCGGCACCTATGAGGAGTCTCTGGCCGACGGTGTGACGCCCCGCCCCCACTGGGCTCCCCTCATGCAGTCGCTGCAAGCCATGGGGCCTGCGGAGCTCGAGCGCCGGCGCGCCCGAGCGGAAAGCCGCATCCGCGAGAACGGCATCACCTACAACGTCTATGGGGACCCACGTGGCGCCAACCGCCCGTGGCAGGTGGACATCGTTCCGCTCATCATCCCCGCCGCGGAATGGACCTACATCGAAGCCGGCGTGATCCAGCGTGCCGAGTTACTCAACCGTTTGCTCGCCGATCTGTACGGTCCCCAGCACCTGCTCCAGCAGGGTCACTTCCCTGCGGCGCTGCTGTACGCCAGCCCCGGTTTTCTGCGCCCGCTGGTGGGTGTGCCGGTGCCCGGGGGCAGTTACCTGCATATGATGGCCGTCGACCTGGCGCGCTCTCCTGATGGTCAGTGGTGGGTTCTCGCCAACCGCACGCAGGCGCCTTCCGGCAGCGGTTACGCGCTGGAAAACCGCCTGATCGTCGCGGAGCTGCTGCCCGAACTCTTTCGCGCCTCCAACGTGCTGCGCTTGTCGCATTTTTTCAACGCCCAGCGTGAGGCACTGACCGGCATGGCCGGCAAACCCAATCCGCGCATCGTGCTCCTGACCCCCGGCCCTCATAACGAGACCTACTTCGAGCACTCCTATCTCGCCAAGTATCTTGGCTTTACGCTGGTCGAAGGCGCCGACCTCACCGTGCGCGACCACTGCGTGTACCTCAAGACCGTCGCCGGCCTGGATCAGGTGGATGTCATCCTGCGCCGCGTGGATGACGACTTCTGCGATCCCCTGGAGTTGCGCGGCGACTCCCTGCTCGGTGTCTCCGGCCTAGTGGAAGCCGTGGTCGCGGGCAACGTCAAAGTGGCTAACGCCCTGGGCAGTGGCTTGATCGAGTCTGCGGCCGTGATGCCCTTCCTTCCAGGCCTGGCGCGTCACTTGCTTGGAGAAGACCTCAAGCTGCCCTCGGTCGCGACATGGTGGTGCGGGCAGGCGACGGCGCTGGACTGGGTGACCTCCCACCTCGAGTCCGTTGTCATCAAACCGGCCTTCGCCTCCGTCGCCATGGAACCTGTGTTCGGTTCGGCGCTTTCACCCGCGGAGCGCGCGCAGTTGATCGGGCGCCTGCGCGCCCGCCCGCAGGAGTTTGTCGCGCAGGAGCAGGTCTCGCTGTCTACCGCGCCGGTCTGGGAGAACGAAGCACTCCCCTCCCGCAGCGTGGTGTTGCGCACCTACGCGCTCAATACCGGCAGCGGCTGGATGGTCATCGCAGGCGGGCTGGTGCGCGTGGCCGGGGCCAATGGCTCGGTGGTCTCCATGCAACGCGGCGGCCACAGCAAGGATGCCTGGGTGCTCTCCGACGGGCCGGTTGACCCGTACAGCCTGTTGCCCGCGCGCGACCAGCCCCTGGAGCTGCGCCGCGCCTCCCGTGTCGTGCCCAGCCGCGTGGCCGACAACACCTTCTGGCTGGGCCGCTATGTGGAGCGCGCCGAAAGCATGGCACGCATCCTGCGCTCCATGATCCCGCGGGTTCAGCTTGCCGAAGAGGCCGAGCTCGGCAGCCTCCTGGCGCTGCACGGCTGCCTGGGAACACGCCACAGCAAGCTGCCCAGGCGCAAGCCGGCCACGTTTTCCCTGCTCACGAAGGAAGTGCTCTCGCTGCTGACCGACGGCAAGCGGTATGACAGCCTGTGCTCCACGCTCAACGAGATCTCGCGCATCGGCGGCAACGTGCGCGAACGCCTTTCTGCAGACATGATGCTGCTCATCGGGCAGATGCGCAGCACCATGCAATCCCAGCCTGGCGCTTCGGTTGCTGACTATGCACCCATGCTGACCAAGTGCCTGGAGCTGCTCTCCGCGTTCTCAGGGCTCGAACGCGAGAACACCGTCCGCGGCTCCGGCTGGCTGTTTATGAGCCTTGGCCGCCGGCTGGAACGCGCGATCGCGCTGGTGCGCCACCTGCGCCAGATCACCCGGCCACTGAGCCCGGAAAACTGGGCTTACCTCGACTTCCTGCTGGAGGTAGCGGATAGCTCCATGACCTACCGCACCCGCTACTACACCACCCTGCAGCCCCTCGCCGTCCTGGACGTCCTGATGGCCGATGAAACCAACCCGCGCTCCCTCGACTTCCAGCTCGAACACCTGGTCGAGCTCTACGCAAAGCTTCCCCGGCATTTGCCCGCCGATCTTGAAGCGATGCACGTCGCCCTTCACTCGCTGCGCGCCATCGATCTGCAGGCCGTCGCGTTCCCCGCGCCAAAGTCCGCACCACCCACACGCAAGGCCGCCCGCGCGGCGGATCCTTTCGCTCAGCTGGACCGCTTCCTTGCCGAGCTTGGCAGCCTTTTGCCCTCGTGGTCGAACAATCTTTCCAGCCACTACTTCAGCCACGCGCGCACTCTGCCGATCAGGATAGGCAACGACTGATGATCTACAGGGTCAGCCACCGCACCACGTATCAGTACACCTACCCGGTTTCGGTGGGAGACCATGTGGCGTGCCTGAAGCCACGCTCCTTCGCGCGCAACCAGCTGCTGCACAACACGCTGGCGATTCACCCTGCGCCGGCGACCTTCAATGAGCGCATCGACTACTTCGGCAATACGCTTTGCTTCTTCACGATCCACGAGCCGCACAGGGAACTGGTGGTCGAATCCAGAAGCAGGGTAGCGGTTGGGGCCGATGCGATTCTCCCCGCGGCGCAATCGCTGCCCTGGGAGGCTTCCGCAAAGTCCCTTGCCGGCGATCACAGCCCTGCCGGGTTGGCAGCCTGCCAGTTCCAGTTCGAGTCCCCGCGCATTCGGCTCCGGCCTGAGTTCGCAGCCTATGCGCTGGAGTCTTTTACGCCGGGCCGGCCCATGCGGGAGGCTCTCCTGGAGCTCACGGCCAGGATCTACACCGACTTCCGCTTCGATTCGAAGGTCACCACGGTGCGAACGCCCACCGAGGAAGTCTTCAAGAAACGCCGCGGCGTTTGCCAGGACTTCTCGCATGTCCAGATTGCCTGCTTGCGCTCGATCAATGTTGCGGCGCGCTATGTCAGCGGCTATCTGCGCACCTACCCGCCCCCGGGCAGGCCCCGTCTCATTGGCGCGGATGCATCGCACGCCTGGGTCTCTGCCTACAGCAAAGATCTGGGGTGGCTGGACATGGACCCCACCAACAACGTCGCTCCCGCGCAGGGACACGTGACGCTTGCCTGGGGCCGGGATTACAGCGATGTCAGCCCATTGCGCGGGTTGATCCTCGGTGGAGGCGGAAACACCCTGAAGGTCGAAGTCGACATGGAGCCGCTTGATAGCTAGGGCCGTTCTCGCGCAGGTATAAAGCGTCGCGTGCGCTCTCGTGTGTCACTTCGCACCCTGAGCGAAGTCGAAGACGGAGACTCTGCACTTTGGCTGCCTCTACACTCTCAGGATAAGTCGCTAGGTTAAGTGCCTACCTTCAGGGGCACAATTAGAGAGGTCTGGACAAACCCCGGAGGCGTCGGTGAGGTGACGATCTTTTCCGTCACGGTGATCAGGTAAAGACCCGAGGGCGTCGCGACCGCTGTGGGAGTAACGAACGAGCCGCCGCAGGAAGACACCGCCAGGCAGAGAAGCAACAGGCTGCTTCCGGCAAACGCCCGCGATAGCGTTTTCAGCCGGGCGCTTCGGCCGCGGCTGAGTCCGAGCATCAGGAAGGGCAAGGGAAACCCGAGCACGCAAAAGAAGATACGGGGTTCCAGGCTGCGGTTCTGGACAAGCGTAGAGTTTCCAGAGCTCGTCAGAATCGTCACACTGACTTGTGTTGTCGAGGCCGGCGAGGCGGTCACCGTAGGGGAAGTACAGCTGATGCGATAGTCCGAAGGCAGCGCGTTTGTGACGGTGCGGTTATTCAAGATGTAGCTCACGCTGGAACATACAAATGTCACCAGCGTCGGTGCGATGGTCGGCAGTTGGGCATCCGTTGTAGTGGAGACAAGGGCATTGCCGCCCCCCTGCGCAACCGCCAGTTGTTGAACAACGATCACCTTCTGTGTCGCAGAGGCGGTCCCCCCGTTCGGATCGACGGCGGAGAGCGTCACGGTGTAGGTGGTGGGTACAAGGGCGTAGGGGTACATGTGCACATTCTGGCCGTTGGTGGCAGGCATCTTCATCGACCCGTCCCCCCAGTCGATGGTCCCTCCTGGCAACGGCGTACCGGAACTGCTTACACAGCTGCCGGTGACGCTGGCCGTCACCATCGCACTGGAAGCCGAGTTGCTCGTGATCACATCCAGCGTGCATGTCGGGAGCTGGTACGTGATGATCGTCTGACTCGCCGATTGCGAAAGCCCGGCCTTGTTCGTCGCGGAGAGAACGACTGTGTACATGCCGGGTGCCTTGTACGTATGTGTGTTGGCTCCCGTCTGGGCGGCGTTGCTGGTCGTGTCTCCCCAGTCCAGCGTCATCGATGTCAGCGCGAGGTTCTGCGGATCGGTGCAACCGGCGGTCGCGGTCACGGTAAGGGGCGTCGGTGCGGAAACAACTTTCAAGGTGCAGACCGGCGGTAGATAATGGTCGTCGAGGGTACTGACGGCGCTCGTGGCGGCGTTATAGTTCCCGTCGGCTGCGAGTGAGGCGCTCAGGCTGTGTGTGCCTGCACTCAGGAGAGCGCTCGCGTATGTCGCCGTGCATTGCAGGGGTGAAGAGCTCCCTGCGCAGGCAGCGGTGTAGCCCGCGGACCCATCGACGGCGAACTGCAGGCTGCCTGTGGGCGCCAGCTTCCCGGAGTAGGCAACAGAGGCAGTGAGGTTCACCGACGAGGTGCCGTACGAGATGGAAGAAGGGTTGAAGCTCGCGGAAACGATCGGCGTTGCCTTGCCGACCGTGAACGTAACGGGTGGACTCGACGCACCGTTGTAGTTGGTGTCTGCTGCGAGCGCCGCCACCACGGTGTGTACGCCTGCGGTGAGTTCGTACACGGAAAAGCTGACTCCGCATGCGATACTTTGAGGCGTTCCGGGGTTCGGTGGAGCCGCGCCGGGGCACGTCGCCGCCGGAGCGGAAGCACCGTCCACCGTAAAAGTGATGCTGGGGCTTGGCGACGTTGTCCCGCTGTATGCAGCCACAGCGGACAAGGTGACAGTGCCGGGGCCGTAGATGATGGACGTGGGGTTGACCGACGCCGTCACCACGGGCGTCGATGGTGAAACCGTGAAGCTCGACGGTGCGCTTGTGACCGCCGCGTAGTTCGCGTCGCTTGCCAGAACCGCCGTGATGGTGTGAACGCCGCCCGTGAGGGTGCCGGCGTACGAGGCAGAGCAGGTCAGGGGCGAGGACGTTCCCGTACAAGTGGCCTTGATGGCCGACCCGCCGTCGATGCTGAAGCTAACCGCACCACTCGGAGCGGCCGAACCGCTGTACGTAATCGAGGCACTCAGCGAAATCGTTGCCGCGCCGTAAACAGTTGCGGGTGGCGGGTTGATCACGACGGTCGCGTTTCCCCGCGTAACCGTCACCGCCAGGGCAGCGCTGCTACTCGGAAGGAAGTTCGTGTCTCCGGAAAACTTGGCGCTCAACTGGCTGGTGCCCACGGGAAGCCCCCCAGTCGTGAGTGTCGCCACGCCGGACTTCAGGGCCACCGACACAGTGCGGCTGTCCGCCGTGGACGAAAAGATGACGGTGTCGCCATCCGTCGTCCGCCCTTGGACAGAGAAAGGAGTGAGCGTCGCGGTCAGCACCACGGGCGATCCATAGGGACTCGTGCTGGGGGTTGCCGACAGAGTCAGCGTGGTGGCTGCGGGCGCTACGGTCAGGGGAACGGTTGGGGAGACGCTGCTCTGGTAGAGGCTGTTGGCCGGGAAGCTGGCATCCACGGCATGGACTGTTCCGTTTTGACCGATGGGGGAAACTCCCGTCAGCGTCGCGGTCGCGGTCGCGGAAACGTGGTTCAGCAGGACCGAAACGGTGTTGTCGGAGTTGTTGGTTGCGCTAAGGTCCTCAATACCATCGCCATCGAAATCTGCGATGGCAACGGAAGTGGGCCCCCCGCCGGTGGCGTACGAAACCGGTGCGCCGAAGCTCCCGTCTCCTTTTCCGATGAGTACCGTGACCGTGCCGGGAGTAGGATTCGCGAGTGCCAGATCGAGAACTCCGTCTCCGTCAAGATCCGCCGCCGTGATAGAGTAATACCCTCCGCTGTCGTAGGTGCTCTGGGCTCTGAAGGTTCCGTTCCCGGTACCTAGCAGAATGCCTACCGTTGAGTCGCCGGAGTTCTCAACCGCAAGGTCCGCGATACCGTCACCATTGAAGTCGCCCACAGCTACCGCTTCGGGATCGCTTCCTGTTGCATAGGAAACCTGCGTGGAAAACGTTCCGTCCCCTTTTCCCAGGAGTACCGAAACGGTGTTGTCACTCTCGTTCGTGACGACCAGATCCGGAAACCCGTCCCCATTGAAGTCCTCCGCTGCGATTCCGCTGGTTAGCTGCCCGGCGGTATACTTCACCGGTGTGCCGAAAGTTCCGTCTCCCTTGCCCAGAAGCACGGAGATCGTGGAATCCTGGTTGCTGAAAGCGAGGTCGGGAATGCCATCCCCATTCAGGTCAGCCACCGCGATGGCCACGGAGTAGCTGCCGATCGTTTGGGACAGGCCGGACCCGAAGGTTCCATCGCCGTTGCCAAGTAGCACCGAGAACTGCCTCGCAAGCGGGTTGGTAAGCACCAGGTCCAGAATGCCATCTCCGTTGAAGTCGCCCACCGCGACCGCACCATAGCCGAGAGTGCCGCCCGCGTTCCCCGCGATCGCGACGGCGGAGCTGAACGTGCCGTCGCCTTTCCCCAGCAGTATCGAAAGCGAGCTACTGACCGCAACCACGAGGTCCGGCAGGCCGTCTCCGTTGAAGTCCCCCGTCACCACCTGCTCGGGGAACCGTCCCGTTGGGTAGTTCACCGCGGCAGCGAAGCTCTGCGTTGGCGATCCCGCTACGAGCTTGGCGGTTCCCAGAACGTAGTTTGCGTTGCTTGTGTCGACGAAGGAGACGTTTCCAGCCGGGGCCGTCTGGGTTCCACTTCCCGTCACCGCAGCGGCCAGCGTGTAATTGCCCGCGCTGCCGCTCGTGGTGACCACGGTCACGGGAGTCTGCCCTGTGACCGAGAGAGCGGAGGCGCTTGACTTGCTGGCAGCCACTGCTGTGTTTCCCTGGAAGGCAGCCACGTAGCTGTGGCTGCCCAGGCTCGGCCTGATCTTCAGCACGGCGGTGCCCGCACTCGTGAGCGAAGCCACACCCAGCAGATGATTGCCTGCGCAGAGACTGCCGGAGTCGCAGAACTTCACCAGACCCCTGAGAACCGAGCTGGAACCGGACCGCACCGAAGCCGTAAGGGTGACGACGGTGCCTGGCGACACGCTGCTCACCGCGGCGGATCCGCTGGAAAGCGTCAGCGTAGTCGCGGAAGCGGGTCTCGCCACCGTCAACGTAGCCGTGCCCGTGGCGCGCTGATAGTACTGACTGGGAGCGGCAGCTTCCGTGGCGATGACCGTGTGGCTGCCGACAGCCAGGCTCGCCGTGGACAGGGTAGCTGTGCAGGTAAGCGGGGAGGACGAACCGGAGCAGGTTGCCGTGATCGCCGTTCCTCCGTCCACGGAAAAGGTGAGTCCACCCTGCGGAGACACTCCCGTGTAGGCAACGCTCGCGGTCAGTGTTGTCGATGAGGTTCCATACGCGATGGTTTGCGGGCTCACGGTCACGGTCGCCACCGGTGTATTCACCACCAGTGACCCTGTGCCCTGCGCGGGGTTGTAGTTCGCGTCGGCTGATTCCTGCGCATACACCGTGTGGGTGCCGGGCGGATAAGCGGCGGCTTTCAAGCTTGTCCTGCAGGTCCTGATCCCGGCGTTCACGATGCAGGTGCCGGTTCCTGCGTTGGATTCGCCATCGATGGTGAATATGACGCTGCCCGTGGGTGCGGTCGCCAGCGTATAGCTGATCTGTGCTGTCAGGTTGCCGGCAAGACCGTAGGTCACCGTGGTCGTGGGCACGTTCACGGTCGGCGTGGGCAGGATCCCGGTGCCGCTCAGCGCAACACTTTGCACGCTGTTGGTCACGTTCAAGGTGTTATCCGTAAATTTGAGTGTTCCGCTCAATGTGCCGGTTTGTGCTGGCGAAAAATTGAGCGCTTCCGTGCAGCTGGTTCCCACATCCAGCGAAGCCGCTGCCATGTTCGGGGTCAATTGCGGGCAGGTGGAGGTCGCGCTGAGAACATACGAGGAAGAGCTGATTGCAGGGTTCGTTCCGCTTGAAGGCACGCTGAAGATCAGCGGACTGTTGCCTCCGTTAAAGACGGTGACGGCCTTGGGACTGTCGGTGCTGGTGTCGCCGATGGCGGTGGTGGCAAAGGTCAGGCTGGGTGGATCGGCAACATCTTCCTTCAGCACCTGGTTGTCGTTGGTATCGGCGATAAACAAATTTCCGGCGGAGTCCACTGCCACGCCATGAGGCTGGAAGAGACCCGTCTGAACCACCGTCTCCGTGTACGCTCCCGAAGACAGGCGCGCCTCTCTCAGTACGCGGTCCTGGCTGATGTCGGTCACATACACATTGCCGGCGCCATCCACTGCCACGCCCCAGGGCGAGCCCACCGCGGGAGCGATCACACTTTGGCTGTAACCACTCGAAGAGCGTGTTTCCTTCAGCAAACGTCCGTTGCGGGTGTCGGCGATGTACACGTTGCCATCGCCGTCCACGGCAACACCCTCGGGACCGCCGAGTCCACTCGCAACCGTGCTCCGGGTGTACGACCCATCGGTGGCGAGCGTCTCCTTGAGCACCGCGGTACTGGTGGTGACGTAGACGTTCCCCGCCGTGTCGACCGCCACGCCATACGGACTATTCAGTTCGCTGTCGATGGTGGTTTGGGCATTGCCTACGGTTAGCAGATCGCATTCGCTTACTACGTCACCGCCGGTGGGATCGACAACGTACAAGCACCCCCTTCCATCGACTGCCACTCCGGCCGTGCTCTGGAGCGTTAGAGTTTCGTTTGAGGAGTAGCCGCTGGAGGAGGGCGTTTCCCGCACAACCTGGCTATGGCCGGAGTCCGAGACATACACATTGCCGGAGCCATCCACAGCCACACCGCCCGGCAGCTTGAATCCGATTCCCACGATGCTCTGCGCAGCCGGCGAGAACTGCGCTTCGGGCCCCACTCCGACCCCGTTTAGATAGGCCGTTGCTACTGGATAGCCGTAGTAGTCATTCAGACGCACCGCGCCTCTACGCTCTCCCGGAGCTTTCGCCGTAAACGCGATATACACCGTGCACGTGTTTCTCCCGGAACCGTACGTTAGAGCCGGAACGCAGGTGCTGTTTCCAGCGTCGACGAAGTCGCGGTTTTGGGCTCCCTCCGTAAGCACCGAAACCCCTCCCAGAAAAACGCTCCGATCGAACTTGAAGGTCAGGCTGACGGTCTGGCTGGCCGCTCCCAGGATTTGTGTTCCCAGGGAAATACCGCTTGTAGCTACCTCGACGATGGTTCCCATATCGGCGAGCGCAATGTAAAGCAGACCGCTGGGACTGATGCTCATACCGTACGGAGTTGTGACGTCTGTCCAGACCAGGGAGGATGCGTAGCCGCCTCCGCTCGGAACCGCCCGCCGCACCTCCGCCTTCGATGTGTTGGAGTTGTAGGTGCTGTAGTACACATTCCCGCTGGCATCCACAGCCACGCCGAAGGGGAAATCGTAATAAAAGGATGGATTGAAACTGGAAGGGGCCTGAACGCTGGTGGCGACAACGCTCTGAACATAGCTGCCCGAGGGCAGCAGCGTCTCCTTCAGCACTCGGTGGTTTGCCTGGTCGGCGATATACACATTGCCGCTGCTGTCTACGGCAATCGCCTTCGGGGTATTCAGTCCATAGGCGGCGCTGCCATCGGCAACAACAGTTTGCGTGTAGGGTCCCGTAGCCGAGGGCGTCTCCATGAGCACCCGGTTGTTCGTGGAATCTGCGATGTACACGTTGCCGCTGCTATCTACGAAGACGCCGTTGGGGTTGCTCAGCCCATAGGGAGCATTGCCGTCCGCCACCACCGTCTGCGTGTAACCGCCCGAGGGTGACGGAGTTTCCTTCAGGACGCGGTTGGAGTTTTCGTCCGCGACAAAGATGTTTCCGTTCTTGTCAAACGCCGTGCCGTAGGGGATTTGAAGATTGTAGGGGCTGCTCTCCACGGCCACCACGTGCTGCGTAAAGCTGCCGTCCGATCCCACGGTCTCCAGCAGCACCCGATTGTCGAAACTATCTGCAACGGCAAGGTTGCCCTTCGCATCCACAGCCACACCGAAGGGCGAATTCAGGTTAGTAACCACCGTGCGTTCCAGGTGGGCCGCTGTGCCCTGGGCTTCTGCGGCGTGGCCGCAGGCGAGCAGGCACAGCATCAGGGCAGACCCGAACGCATGGCGGAACAACGCGGGACAAACGCCGGAACGAAACATCAGAGATCCTCGCAAAAGTGAACTCGGCGGCAACGTCGAGGAGGTATTTCGGGAGACGGGCCGCTAGCGCGAACGGACCCGCCCTCCATCAGAACGAGTACGACAGGCCAACAAGCGGAACAAGGGTGGTGCGCAAACCGGCGCCGTTCAGCCTCGCCGTAACATTTCCAATCGCGATCAGCTTCTTCCATGCGTTCACTTTCACTCCCACCGCAAGGTTTTCCGTCTCATAATCTCCGGTGAACGGAAGCGCGCTGGAGAGTGTCACGGATGGGTCGGGGACCGTGCTTGAGATGGTTTGTGCAGTGGTGATGCGCGGCGCGTTGAACACGTGCTGGCCCACCAGGTCGACTGCCAGAGTGACCGGCCTCCACACGCTTGTATCGAAACCCCCGCTGTAGCCGAAAAAACGGGGCAGTGGCTTTTGTACTCCATCTGCCCCCGCCGCCAGAACGGAGTCCGCGTTCCACTGGTACAGCACATTCAGGTGTGGTGCAATCCGGCCGCGTCGCTCGACGACGAAGTAGGGCTTCACGCCGATCGCACCGGACCCCAGCAGGTTGAGTTCATCGCCTGTGGGCAATCTCATCTCCATGCCGGCCGCCAGGCCGTAGCGGCTGTTTTGCCACACCGTTCCCTTGCCTGCCAGCACAACATCGCCAAAGCCGCTCGCGACCCCTCCGACGGTTTGCGTAAACGATCCTGTGGCGTTGGTCGAGGTACTATACTCCGTGCCGACCGATGTAACCCCAAGTGAAATCCTGTTCAGGGGAACCGCTACCGACACATCGACTCGGCCGGAAATGCCGTAGGTCGCGAACATCACATACTGATCCATCTTGGTATCGATACGGTTGATCGTCTGCGTCACCACGTCAGGATTCTCCGTGGTGGGGTAGGCGAACACCAGCGGAAGTTTCTTCAGATCGTTTCCGTCCAGAACGTTGAACGCAAACCGCTGGTAGGTCAGCGCGACAAAGATCCTGTGCACGCCGATTGTCTCCGCACGCTGGGCAACCAGCGGCCCGAAGCTTTCCTGCGACGCCTGAAAAACTCCCAGGCGCTTATTGAAAGTGAACAGGAAGCCGGAGGCCGGAGTGGCCAAAGGAAGCTGCGCGATCTGCGTGGCGAATGTCTGATTGAAGAAGTTGAAGGTGGGAGGATCGGTGTGCAATGCGACTGGCAACAAGCAGGAGAGTTTATTGCTGCCGCAGCTGTTTTGCGCCGCCACACGGCCGGCGCCGGCAAGAAGAAAGAAAGAGGCGATCACGAGCACGTGACGCAGCATCCAGGTCTCCGGAGCCGGAAATCGGCGGGAATGCATGGGCAGGGTTTGCTGCTCGCTCATGCACATGGCGGCAGCTGATCGAAAACGGGTCAACGGTTCGCCCCGCTTAGCCTGCTGGCGGAGCACTTCAGCGGTATTGACAGGATCGGTTTGCCCCGAAGTGTACCACTAATGTATCTACGGAGTCGGCTTTGCTGTACCGTTGGTGAGCGAACTGCCGTTACGTATGTAGATACGGTAGGCGTCCGCCTCCGCAGAGCGCGAACGTCCTCGGCTGATTCCTACTTCTTCGGGGAAGCTGCGCTCTATCACCTGCGTGTAATTGCTCTTGAGGTAGGCAGCGAACTCCGGCCAGGTGTTTACCTTTGCAAAGCTGTTGGGCATGCCGAACCACTCGTTGCTCACCACCATGACGTTGGCGGGGTCCTTGCGAGCCAGTGCCCAGAACATGTCTCGATAGTGAGTTCTGGCCGGGCTCTCGTTGGGAACAAAGAACAGCAGATCGCCCGTGAAGCCTGTATTTTCCACGAGCTGAAGATGGTAAAGAGCGTTCAGGCAGCCGTAGACCAGGTCGAAACACTGCACTTGCGATTGCAGCCTCTGGCCGCCGAGGCTCTGGAGATCGGTTTGCAGTTGTGCGGCGAACTCACTTTGCACCGGCTGCCGTCTGTACACCTCTACGTAACGCGGCACGATGAACGCCACGGTCAGTGCGATCCCTGCTACAGCGGATGCTCTCGCCAGGCCCCCTTGACGAAGGCCGCTCATCAGTTCAAGGCACAGCAGCAAAAACACGCAGGTCATGAACATGTACCTGTGGTGCACAAAGCCCTTCTGTTGAGCGAAGTAGGAGAAGAGCCCGAAGGCCGCCCCCATCGCGAGCGCCCAGCGCTCCCAATTCCATTCCCTGCTGAGGACGCCGGCCACAGCGGCAAACGGCAGAAGCAGCACCATGGTGAGGGGAAAGGCGCCGAGCAGCATATCGCTCCAGCGAGGATGATTCAGCGAGACATACGCCGGTGTCACCGTATGCAGAACGAAGAGGAACGGTCGTATCGCCCCATAGTGGGCCAGAAAGGCGAGGTCGGCAGCCGCAACGATCGTCATGCCGAGCAGGCCGAAAAGCATGTAGGGTCGTACAGGAACTCGCCTCTTCCAGAGAATGGCGCCGGCTAAGAAAAGCAGCGCGAGCGCCAGCGGGCTCATCGTCGGTTTGATCGATCCGGCAAACGCGGAGCAAAGTCCGAAGGCCAGCATCAGCGCCGGCCATCGGCGGCGAACGGCCACAAAGAGACAGGCGTACGAGATCATCAGGAGCAGGGTAAGCACCTGCTCGCGCTCCGCGGCGTAGTTGGGTCCGTCCGCGGCGTGAGCCAGCAGAAACAGCCCGCCCGCATAGAAGCCTGCAAGCCAGTCGTACGGCCGCGCGATCACGATCAGCGCGCCCGTCAGCAGGGCGAGCAGCGAAAACTCGTAGACTCGCCAC
Organism: uncultured Acidobacteriaceae bacterium; assembly: GCA_964246235.1. Lineage (GTDB taxonomy): Bacteria > Acidobacteriota > Terriglobia > Terriglobales > Acidobacteriaceae > Granulicella. Next base: position 22,173 of record CAXTPR010000017.1, on the reverse strand, counting down.
CCAAGATCTCCCGGGCCGAAGACCTTCATGGCCGCCGCTTCCGCAAGGTAGGAACCGGGCATGTTGTTGTCGGTGATATCGACGTACGGCTTCATCCCGTGACGCATCAGGAAGTTCACGTAATGCATGATGGGGGAGTCCGACATCATGGGCCAGTGGATGGATGTCACTGCATAGAAGCAGGCCACGGCGAGAAACGTCACGACAAGGAGTGCCCGCAGCAGAACAAGTCGGCGTGTCATATCTGCATGTGCATTCACTGTAGGTTCGCGAACCTCGACACGTTTCCGCGAGCGGACCTTACCGTCCATGGGTCCGCTGCCTCGTTGGCCACTTGGCTCATCGGCGTCGTGGATCGCCGGCGTACCGGGTCGGCATATAGATGCATAGGCAGGCAGTGCGTTTGGCCGCTTCGTTCAGGGCCGGCGAGTCCCTGCGCGGGTATGAAATACATGGGAAGCAGCAAATGGGTCGCCTCTCCGACTATACCCTTCGCCAGCCCCACTTGGTTAGTTCGAACCGTTGCGCCGATTGCAGCGCGGCGAGCGTCACCGCACCGCAGGGGTACGTTCAACCACCCGCGCCAGAGCACGGCTTCACCGTTGGCTCCAGAAGGCGACGCTCTCAAGCCATGCATGATGAATTGCAAAGCCGTCACTCCGCGGACCCCTGGTCCTGAAAGACCGCCAGCCCTCCGCGTCAGCGCTTCCCGCGAAACCTGAACACGAGATCGAACGCCGTCGCGGAAGCGCAAAAGTTTCCCGCTACGCGCCATCTTGTCGTAGAGTTTCCCTATCTTCAGGAGACCCCGTCATGGACCCTCAACAGCAGCAAGCGTTTAACCAGTTCGCGCACCTTGGCGCCGGCATTTTCGTGTTTGCCCTGTTCTTCGGCATTGCGGTCTATGCCTTCATCACGTTTCTGTTCTGGCGCTGTCTCACCAGGGCCGGCCTGTCCGGGCCGTTGGCTTTGCTCAATCTGCTGTATCCAATCGGTCCGCTCATCGTGCTCTGCATCCTGGCGTTCTCCCAATGGAAGGTCGTACCGGTCCAGAACCACTACACCGGCGTGACCCCCTACCCGCCTCCCGGCGGATACCCACCGGCAGGGCCGCCCAGCTATCCGCCCTCAGGCTACCCTCCGCAGGGACCCGCGGCCTAAGCTCCGTGAACTCCGGGGAGCTCCAGGACACAGCGTGCAGGCTTTTGCTCTGTTAACATCGGTTGTTGACCCGATGATCTCCGAAGCCTCCGCCCTGCCTCCCGCACAGACCTGTCCCACCCGTGTCCGGATCGCACCCTCACCTACCGGCGATCCCCACGTCGGTACCGCATATATCGGTCTGCTGAATTTTTTGTTCGCGGCGCAGCGCGGCGGGGAGTTCGTCCTGCGCATCGAGGATACCGACCGCACCCGCTTCGTGCCCACTTCGGAGCAGATGATCTTCGACTCGCTCCGCTGGCTCGGTCTGAGCTGGCAGGAAGGCCCGGACGTCGGTGGCCCTTTCGGTCCCTACCGCCAATCCGAGCGCACCGAAATTTACCGCCGGTACTGCGACCAGCTGCTGCAAAGCGGTCATGCTTACCGCGCCTTTGAAACGCCGGAAGAACTGGAAGCCGAACGCAAGTCGCAGCTCGCCGCCAAGCAGCCGCCCAAGTACAACGGCCCATCGCGCCACCTCACCCCCGAGCAGGCGCAGGTCAGGGTCGACGCCGGCGAGCCCTTCACCATCCGCCTCAAGGTTCCCGCCGAAGGCGCGACCACCTTCCGCGACGAGCTGCGCGGCGCTATCACCTTCGACCACTTCAACGTGGACGACCAGGTCCTGCTCAAGTCCGACGGCTTCCCTACCTATCACCTGGCCAACGTGGTCGATGACCACCTCATGCAGATCACCGACGTGATCCGTGCCGAGGAATGGATCAGCTCCACCCCCAAGCATGTACTGCTCTACAACGCGTTTGGCTGGACTCTGCCGAAGTTCTGGCACATGCCGCTGCTGCGCAACGCCGACAAGTCCAAAATTTCCAAGCGCAAGAACCCCGTCTCGCTCAACTTCTATCGCGACTCCGGCTTCCTCCCGCAGGCCATGCTCAACTTTCTCGGCCTGCTCGGCGGCGGCATGGCGCAGCCCACCGAAGCGGAGATCGTCTCTTCGGGTATCAGCACCAAGGAGTCCGACCTCTTCTCGCTCAACGACATGCTCGCGAAATACGACTTCAGTCGCATCTCGCTTGGCGGCCCCGTGTTCGATCTCGTCAAGCTGCGCTGGATGAACGGCGAGTACCTGCGCAAGCTGGACTCGGAAGCCTTCTTCGCCGCCATGCGCGAAACCGTCTTCTCCGACACCTACCTGCGCGCCATCGCGCCGCTCGTGCAGACTCGCATTGACACCCTCGGCGGCTTTGGCGACATGGCCGACTTCTTCTTCCGCGACAACGTCCTTCCCCCTGAAAACGTGTGGGTGCCGAAGAAGCGCACACCGGAGGACACGCTGAAGTTCGCCGCGGAGATGCTCACCACACTGGAAGCCGCGCCCTGGGAGCCCGCCGCCATCGAAGCCGCCCTGAAGCAGCTTGGCGAAGCGGAGCAGTGGAGCGTGAAGGAAAACTTCATGCTGCTCCGCGCCATCCTCACCGGCAGCACCCAATCGCCGCCGCTCATGGAGTCCCTGATCGTCTTCGGCAAGGCCCGCACGCTGGACCGCATGCGTCGCTTCCTCGAAACGCAGAAGAAGCTTGCCACGCAGCGCCGCTAGGCAAGATCGGTCGCGACGAAACTCCCCTGACGAGTGCGTGTTCTTAACCCACGGAGCGGGTACTCCTCCTCACCCGCGACGAAAGGAACGCCGATGACTCGCACACTTCTTGCTCTCGCATTCTTCGCAGGCACAGGTCTCGCGCAAGCGCAGTACAACCCGGGACCTCCTCCGCCACCTCCCGGCAGTTACGCTCAGGGAGGCTGGGACGCACCTCCGCCCGAGTTCGCGGCTGCCCAGCAGCGCGGCTTTCGCGACGGGATCGAGGGCGCGAGGCGCGACTTCGAGAACCACCGTCCTCCCGACGTCCGAAATCGTGATGAGTTCCGTAATCCGAAGTTCATTGCGCCGCCCGACCGCCGCGATTACCGCTCTGGGTTCCGCCGCGGCTACGACGTTGCGGTCCGCCACATGTATGGCCCCGGCCCACGCTAGACTTTATCTTCCGGTCCACTTTCACGTGCCGGGCCCGGCCCACGCCTGGCTTCACCGAGCGCGCGTCCCTCCTTGTGATTCCGGGGATCTGCGTCTCTGGTGTCTCACGGCGGCTCTCCCAGGAGGAATACTTCAGGCTTTAGCCGAAAACCGGCAGGCGGCTGCATACTGAGATCACTCTCCCTGGAGCAGCCGCCATGAGCCTGACCTCGAACCCCCCGATCGCTTTTATCCCGACAGCCAACGCGGCCGTGTCGCGGCGCTTCTATGAAGAAACCCTTGGTCTGCACTTCGTCAAGGACGACCATTTCGCCATGGTCTTTCGTGTAGGTAACGGCGACGGCTATATGCTGCGCATCGTGCAGGCGCCCGACTTCAAGCCGGTGCAGTACACCGTCTTCGGTTGGGAGTCGCAGGATATCGAGAAGACCGTGGATGAGCTCACCGCCAAAGGCATCGAGTTCCTGCGTTACGGTTTCTTCGAGCAGGACTCGCTCGGCATCTGGCGTGCGCCCGATGGAACCAGGGTCGCCTGGTTCAATGATCCCGATGGCAACACACTTTCGGTCTCACAGCACGTGTGAGTGCCCTACTTCGCCGTGATCAGCACCTGCACGGGTAACGTCCGCGGCGGAAAACACGCGGCACTGTCGCAGGCCTGGTAGTGCAGAACGCCCGTGAGCGTGCTGCTTCCGCGCTTCGCGATAAGCCGGAGCCTTACCCCAAACTCATTCTGGTACACATCCAAAGAGTCTCCATCCGCTCCCTGCAGCCGGAAGGCCGTGCCCGCGGGGTAGTGTTCGTCCAGCAGCTTGCACGTTTCCGGAAGGTCGAATTTCAACGCCGTCGGGAGCAAAAACTCGTCCTTCGGCGTGTGCGAATTGATATGGAAACCGGCATCCACCCGAAATCTCACTTCGACATCCTGAGACATGCCGGCAGAGACCTCAGCCGTCTGCGTCAGCAGCTGAACGTGCGCCTTCCTGGCCTCACCCACATGGTCGCCAAACTGGATCTGCTGCGCAGGAGCATCAACGCACGCGCCAAGCACCCCCCCTCCGGCAAGGAGCAGACGAAGAAGCGCGCTGCAGACGACATATCCGGGTGTCTCCGATCCTGCCCTTCTCACAGGGCACCTGCGAGAGCTCTTTGGATGTCCGCTTCAATCTCATCGCGCGGCCGTCCACCAGCGGTCGCATTCACCACCGTTCCCGCCTTGTCGATGTAAAACGTCTGCGGCAGATAATCGATGCCGCCATAGGACTTATCCACCTTGTCTTCGGAAAGCAGGATGGGGTAGCTCACGCCCAGCTTGCTAGCATCGGCTGCCAGTTCGGTGCGGCTAATGCCGTCATCCTGATCGAGCCCGAGCACAACCAGCCCTTGCGCCGCGTACTTCCGGGACAGCTCCTCCAGCCACGGCATCTCCTGCTTGCAGGGACCGCACCATGTGGCCCAGAAGTTCACCACTACCGCATGGCCCTTCAGACCCGCCAGAGATACCTTCTTCCCCGACGTATCTGTCAGGTTGAAAGCCGGCGCGGGCTTCCCACGCAGGGTCAGTCCCTGGGCCGCGGGCGCGCCCGTTTCGTCCATGCTCATGCTGCCGCCGTCCTTGGTCAGCGTGAGATGGGCCTGTTGGGCCTGCTGCATCGTCGCCCGTCGGGCTCGCAGATTGTGTACACCCGCCCAGACGAACAGACTCAGGACCGCCACCACAAAAATCAGAACACCAACACGACGCGCCAAACATCACCTCCAGCGGAGTTTGCAGCCGCATGACTTAAGAGTACAGCGGCGCACCTGGTGTGACGCTTCGTGGCCAGGGAGGTCCGATACATCCTGCTACGATTCACTCTGTCTGGTGCGTTCGCTATGGCTCATGTGACACCCTCGTCTGACTCTTCCAACCAGAGCTTCGCAGATGAATCGGCGCAGCCCGGAGACCGCTTCGACTCTCCGGCAAATCTCGTGCGGATCGAGGCGGCGGCACTTCAGCGTCTCGCGGATCGCATGGACGGCCCTTTGGCCGAGCCTTTCGGACGTCTCGTGAACCTCATCGTCCAGACCACCCGCCGCAAGGGCCGGGTCGTGCTCACCGGCGTGGGCAAGAGCGGCTTGATCGCCCGCAAGATCGCCGCCACGTTCGTTTCCACCGGCACCCCCGCGCTGTTTCTCCATGCCACCGACGCCATGCACGGCGACCTCGGCATGCTGGCCTCGGGTGACCTCGTCCTTGCGCTGTCCTACTCCGGGGAGACCGAAGAGGTTCTGCGCCTGCTGCCGGTGCTGCACCGGTTGGACATTGCCGTGGTCAGCTTCTGCGGTTGCCCAGCTTCGACGCTCGCCTCCGCCAGCACGCATGTGCTGGACGTGAGCGTGGATCGCGAGGCCTGCGCTCACCAGCTTGCCCCTACGGCCTCGACCGCGGCCATGCTCGCGCTTGGAGACGCCCTCGCCATCGTGGTCAGCCAGCGGCTCGGCTTCCATCCCCGCGACTTCGCCGAGCTGCATCCCGGCGGACAGCTTGGGCGGCGTCTCGCCACCGTGCGTCAGCTTATGCATACCGGGAAAGATTTGCCGAAGGTGCTTCCAAACGCACCCATGCCGCAGATCATTCACGAGATGAGCGCTGGACGCCTTGGGCTCACGGTCATCGCCGACGGCGACGCGTTGCTCGGCATGCTCTCGGATGGCGACCTCCGCCGCCTGCTCGAAAGCAACGGCCCCGATGCCTTTCACCTGTGTGCCGCCGAGGTGATGAATGCTCATCCTCGCACCATTGCTCCGGAGGCTTTTGCCGCCGATGCGCTCGCGCTGATGGAACGGCACAGGATCACCGCGCTTCTGGTGACCGCGGACGGCACCGCAGCATCAGCGCTGCTGGGGGTGGTGCACCTGCACGATCTCTGGGAGTTCGCACCAGCGGCCAAGAGCCCCGGCAGTGCCAATCCGCACAACGCGAGTTAGTACAATCCGAAGCAGCATGCACCGTTGGTCGCAACTCTTCATCCCCACGCTCCGCGAGGCTCCCGCGGACGCGGAAGTCGCCAGCCACAAGCTCCTTCTGCGCGCCGGCTACGTGCGCCAGCTCGGCGCCGGCCTTTACAGCTACCTGCCGCTGGGGCAGCGCGCGCTCAACAAGATCGTCGCCATTGTGCGCCAGGAGATGGACCGCATCGGCCAGGAGTTCCTTCTGCCGGCTCTCAATCCCCGTGAGGTGTGGGAAGAAAGCGGCCGCTGGACCGGCATGGGCGACAACATGTTCCGCCTCAAGGATCGCAAGGGCGCCGAGCTCTGCCTGGCCATGACGCACGAGGAGATCGTGACTTCCATAGCCCGCAACGAGCTGCGCAGCTACAAGCAACTTCCGCAGATATGGTACCAGATACAGACCAAGTTCCGTGACGAGCCGCGCCCCAAATCTGGCCTGCTGCGCGTGCGCCAGTTCCTGATGAAGGACGCCTACTCCTTCGACCTGGACGAGGCCGGCCTGGACATCAGCTACAAAAAGCACGATGAGGCCTACCGGCGCATCTTCACCCGCTGCGGGCTGGAGTTCGTCGCCGTCGAAGCCGATTCGGGATCGATGGGCGGCTCGCAGTCGCAGGAGTTCATGGTCTACACCGAAGCCGGCGAAGACCTGATCGCCAGCTCGGCTTCCGGCTACGCGGCCAACCTGGAGAAGGCCACATCGAGGCTTGCTCCCGTCATCGACCTAGAACCCACCGGCAACGGCCTGCCGGAGCAGGTCTACACGCCCGGCCAGGGGGCCATCGCCGACATCTGCGAGTTCCTCTCCATTCAGCCCTCGCAGGACATCAAGTGCGTCGCTTTCATGGGCAGCCGCATCGCGCACCCCGCAGGCGAGCCGCTGCGGCCCGTTGTCGCCTTCCTGCGCGGCGATCACCAGGTAAACGAAACCAAGCTGAACGCGCTCGCGGGCACGTCGGAGCTGCGGCCTATGGTGGCCGAGGAGCTGGAGCTCCACATAGGCGGCCCCGCGGGTTTTCTCGGCCCCGTCGGCATCGCGCAGGTCATGAGCGGTGGTTCTCTCAACGGCTTGAACTCCGGGAAACCACTGAACACGGTGAAGGGAATCTTCCGCGAAGTGCCCACCGAAGGCCTGCGCACCATTGTGATCATGGACCTCGGCCTCCAAGGCCGACAAAACCTCGTCGCCGGAGCCAACCGGCTCGACTACCACTTCCGCAACGTGACGCCGGGCCGCGACTTCACAGCCACGCTCATTGCCGACATCCGCAACATCAACGAGGGCGAGCTCGATCCGCTTGGCGGCCAGCCGCTGCGCCTCGGCAAGGCTGTCGAAATCGGACATATCTTCAAGCTCGGCTACAAGTACTCGAAGTCCATGGGCGCCAGCGTTCTGGATCCGCACGGCAAGGAAGTCACGCCGATCATGGGCAGCTACGGCATCGGCGTCGAGCGCATCCTCACCGCCGCTATCGAAAGCTCCGCCGCCCGCTTCACTGCCGTGGCCAAGCAGGACGGCCCCGAGCCGAAGGCCAACCCGCCCGCCGAGCAATATGCCCTGCCCGTCGCGATCGCGCCCTTCGAGGTCGTCGTCACAGTCACCAACGTGCGCGAAGCGGACCTTCGCACCGCCGGTGATTCGCTGGCTGCGGAGCTCTCCGCCGCCGGCGTAGACGTGCTGCTGGACGACCGCGATGAGCGCGCCGGCGTGAAGTTCAAGGACGCAGACCTCATCGGTGTGCCCTTCCGCATCAACATTGGAAAGAAGCTGGCGGAAGGGCACGTCGAGCTGGTCGACCGGCTCGCGGGGACTACGGTCGACTTGGCGCTATCCGCCGTGACCGGGCACGTTCGCTCTCTCGTCGCATCGTCCAAAGCGGAGGCAGGCGGCGAAAGAACGGCCGCCGCATGAGAGTGAAGCTGGGAGGGAGCCGCCACTCGCTTCTGTTCCGCCTTGTCCGCGCGCTGTTTGTTGCGGCGCTCGGGCTCGCGCTCGTGGGCGCCATCGTCTTCTACATCGACTACCAGCACTTTCAACACGTGGTGGACGACCGGCTGGCGCAGGGCCCGCTCTTTGCCTCCATCGCGCAGATCTACGCGGCTCCGCAGGAGGTGCGGCCCGGCCAGCAGCTTTCCGCCTCCACCATCGCATCCGAGTTGCGTCGCGCCGGCTATAACAATCCCCAGAACAACGACGCCATGGGCAGCTTCCAGCTGCGCGGCGACGGCGCAGTCTTCATCAAACCGGGTCCACAGAGCTACATGAGCAGCGATGGCGCCACCATCTCGAGCAGCGGTGGTGTTGTTCAATCCATCGTTGCGGAAAATGGCGCATCGCTCGCCGCTTATAAACTCGAGCCACAGCTCATCACCGCGCTTTCCGAAGACAAGAACCGCACCAAGCGGCGGATGGTCACGTACAAGGAAATCCCTCAGCGCATGGTGGACGCGGTCACCGCCATCGAGGACCGCAAGTTTTTCGAGCATGGCGGCATCAACTACGCCCGCACCCTCAAGTGTGTCGTTCATGACATCCTGGCGGGCCGCAAGGATTGCGGCGGCTCCACCATCACGCAGCAGCTCGCCAAGAACTTCTTCCTTACGCCGGACAAGAAGGTATCGCGCAAAATCGAAGAGCTGATGATCACGTTTCAGCTTGAATCCCGCTTTACCAAGCAGCAGATCTTTGAGATGTACGCCAACGAAATCAACATTGGGCAGCGCGGCAGCTACGCCATCAATGGGTTCGGAGAAGCCGCGCAGGCGTACTTCGGCAAGGATCTCGACCGGCTGGACACCGCTCAGTGTGCGCTCATCGCCGGCATGATTCAAAGCCCCAGCTGGCGCAACCCGTATCGTCATCCCGACCGCGCCGTCGAGCGTCGCAGCGTGGTGCTGCAATCCATGGTGGAAACCGGCGCTCTGACCGCTGCGGAGGCCGCCGAGGCCAGGCAGGAACCGATTCGCCTGGCACCCCCGAACATCGATGCCAGCGAAGCTCCGTACTTTGTGGACCTGGTGCACGAGCAGCTCGTGCAAAGGCTCGGGGAGCAGGGCGCATCGCACTCCTCGCTGCGCATCTACACCTCACTGGACCCGGAGTTGCAGCGTGCGGCTTCCGACGCCGTCAATGCAAGCATGCGCAACGTGGATGAGCTCGTGCGCCGTCAGCATGGCCGCAGCCCCGCCTCCATCACCTACCCTCAGGTCGCGCTCGTGGCGCTGAATCCACACACCGGCCAGGTGCTCGCGCTGGTGGGCGGCCGCAACTACGGCGTCTCGCAGTTGAACCATGCCACCTCCAGTCGGCCTACCGGCTCTATTTTCAAGCCGTTCGTGTACGCAACCGCAGAGCAGCAGGCGGTCGCCGGCCAGACCCTGAGCGGTGTCCCTTTCACGGCGCTCACGATCCTCCATGACGTTCCCACGACCTTCACCTTTGGCAACGGGCAAACCTACAACCCCGGCAATTACAAGGATGAGTACCACGGCGACGTGACCGCGATCTATGCGCTGGCGCATTCGCTCAACAACGCGACCATCTCGCTGGGGCAGATGGTTGGCTTCAACAACGTGGCTTCGCTCGCGCGCGCTTCAGGCATCAGCGCCGCGCGCGGCACCCCGGCGGTGTCGCTTGGCAGCTACGGGGCAACACCCGTGGACATGGCCGGCGCCTACACCACGTTTGCCAACTCCGGCGTGCACATCACGCCCTGGCTGCTGGCCAGCGTGCGCAATCCGCAGGGCGACATCGTCGCTGACTTCGCTCCCGAAGCCCATCAGGTGATGGATCCCCGCGCCGCGTACCTCACCCAGTCGCTGCTGCAGGGCGTGATGAACTTCGGTTACGGCACGGCCGTCCGCAAAGCCGGCTTCATGGCTCCCGCCGCCGGGAAGACCGGCACCTCGCATGATGCGTGGTTTGCCGCCTACTCTTCCAACCTGATCTGCGTGGTCTGGATCGGCAATGACGACTACACCGATGTGCAGCTTTCCGGCGCAATTGCCGCTGCGCCCATCTGGGCCGAGTTCATGAATCGGGCCATTCGCCTGCCGCAGTACTCCGATATGAAACCGTTTCTGCCCGCCCCGGATGGGGTGGAGAACCTCCGCATCAACAGGACCAGCAACCTGCCCGTCGATGAAAGCTGTCCCGGGGACAGCTTCGAGGCCGCATTTTTCGTCGGAACGGCGCCGCAGGGCACCTGCTCCCGCATGGGCCAGGATACGCAGACACTGGGCAGCAGCTTGTTGAACGGAGGCGGCCCGCCTCCTTCCGCGCCCATCGTGTTGCCTCCGGCTCAGCCCCCAGCGGCGCCCCGGCAGCGCAGCCCACTGGATACCGGCAGGCCTCCACAGCCGTAACCCGCTGCCGGAGGAGCAGTCCTGCCTCACAAAAGCTCACTGCCCATCGCCAGCAGCGGCTTCGAACAGGTACTCTGGAACACCACACCGCTGGTGCTATGCGCGGTGAACAAGGAGCTTTACTTGGCCGTCATCCGCAATGTCAGTGCCCCCGGGTACGCCGACGATCTGGTCACCCGGACCGACGTTCGCGCCATGTCCGTGGCCACGGCCCTCTTCTTCATGGTGGGCTTCCTCACCTGCCTGAACGATGTCATCAGCCCCCACCTGAAGTCCATCTTTGCGCTGAACTATACCCAGGTGCAGTACATTCCCTTTTTCTTCTTCAGCTCCTACTTTGTCTTCAGCTATCCGGGCGGCGCGCTTGTCGAGCGTCTTGGATACAAGAGAACGATGGTCGTCGGGCTGTTCATCATGGCTTGCGGCGCCCTCGCCTTCCTGCCTGCCGCTCACTCCGCTAAGTTCCCACTCTTTCTCACCGCGCTGGTTATTCTCGCCGCCGGCATGACGGTCGTGCAGGTCGCCATCAACCCGTATGTCACCGTGATCGGTCCCGCAAGTACCGCGGCAAGCCGGCTCAACCTGGCCCAGGCTTTCAACTCGGTTGGAACGTTCATCGCTCCTTTCGTGGGCACCTACCTCATCCTGAGGAACGCTGCGGCACCCTTATCCGCGAAGCAGGTCAGTGTCATGTCGGAACTGCAGCGCCAGCTTTACCGCGGCGAGCAGGCCTCCACGGTGCGCCTGCCCTACATGCTGATCGCGTTGGCTCTGGCGCTGCTGGCCATTGCGCTCGCCGCTATCAAGCTGAAGACCACCACCGGCGTCTCGGAGCACACGCAGGACTTCCGCCCGGGTGCCTTCTCTGAAGCGCTCTACCGGCAGGACAGCATCTGGAAACATAAGTGGGTGCTTCTCGGCGCGCTCGGCATTTTCACCTACGTTGGCGCCGAGGTTTCCATCGGCAACCTCCTCATCAGCTACATGGGGCTCCCCCAGATCGCTGGGCTGCCCGAGTCCAGAGCCGGCTACTTCCTCATGTGCTATTGGGGCGGAGCCATGACGGGTCGCTTCATTGGCTCCGCGATTCTTCAGAAGCTGCGTACGGCGCCCGTGCTCGGTTCGGCAGCCGTGGGAGCGTTCAGCCTGGTGGTCGTCTCCCTGTTCACCAGCGGCCATCTCGCCATGGGAGCCCTCCTCGCCGTCGGCTTCTTCAACAGCATTATGTTTCCTTCCATCTTCACGCTTGGCATCGCGGGTCTCGGGCCGCTCACCAGCAAAGGGTCCTCGCTGCTCATCGCCGCGATCCTGGGGGGTGCCATCATTCCGTGGACGCAGGGCAAGCTGGCCGATCGTCCCGGCATCGGCTTGCATGCTTCCTTCGTCATCCCGGCCCTTTGCTACATCTACATTGCGATCTTTGGGTTCGCATCCATGCGCCGCAACACCTCTCCGAACACGATGGTTCCAATGGAAATGGTCCCAGTGGAACCGGTATGAGACATCTGCTCCTGCCGGCGCGGAGTGTTCCTGGTCTTCAAATCTCCGGGTAAAAATCGAAGAATGCGTCGATGGAGTGGCGCAGCTGCGACTCGATCTGCTCCCGGCTGCCCTCCAGGATGTGCATCGTGACCTGCGCCTCGTTGCCGTTCTGGAGTGCGATCGGCGCTGCCTGCACACTCGCCACTTCGTCCGCCGGCAGCAAGCGCATGCCGTACACCAATACCAGGTTCGCCATAGCACCCATGCTACGCCCGGCCACGCGGCGCTCTCCACGCTGCACAGATCGCCAGATCGGGCAGCACCTGCTCGGCCCCGTTGGGAATCTACACGCGGCCAGTAGAATCTAAGGGGTATGTCTGATCTCACACCCGCCGTTCGCGACACTGTCATTCTGGGCTCCGGATGCTCCGGCCTGACCGCTGCCATCTACGCAGCGCGCGCTAATCTCAAGCCTCTGGTGTTGGAAGGTCATGAGCCCGGCGGCCAGCTCTCCATCACCACGCTGGTTGAAAATTTTCCCGGCTGGCCTGAGGGTGTCCAGGGTCCCGAGCTGATCGAAAACATGAAAAAACAGGCCACCCGCTTTGGTGCCGAGCTGCGCATGGCGCACCTCACTTCGGTCGACGTCACCTGCTCGCCCTTCGAGCTCAGCCTCGGCCGTGAGGTCATCAAAACGCGCTCGCTCATCATCGCCTCCGGAGCCTCGGCCCGCTGGCTCGGTCTGCCCTCCGAGCAGGCGCTCATTGGCCACGGTGTGAGTTCCTGCGCCACCTGCGACGGCTTCTTTGCCTCCGGCAAGGAGATCGCCGTCATCGGCGGTGGCGACTCCGCCATGGAAGAAGCGCTGTTCCTTACCCGCTTCGCGACCAAGGTCACTCTGATCAACCGCAGCGAGAACTTCCGCGCCAGCCGCATCATGCTGGAGCGCGCCATCGCCCATCCGCAGATCGAATTCCTGCACAATACCCTCGTCGAAGAGTGCGTCGGCGTCGAAGAGAAAGATCTGAAAGCGCTCAAGCTCGTCAACCGCAAGACCGGCGAGCGCTGGGAGCTTCCCGTCAGCTTCATGTTTCTCGGCATCGGCCACGATCCCAACGCCACCATGTTCAAGGGCCAGATCGATCTCGACGCGGACGGCTACGTCACGACCGAGCACAACGTTTTCTGCACACGCCAAGGGATCCAGCTGCATGGTGTCTATGCCTGCGGCGACGTGCAGGACCGCCGCTATCGCCAGGCCATCACAGCCGCAGGAACCGGCTGCATGGCCGCGCTCGAAGTCGAGAAGTACCTCGAAGAGCAGGGCCGCTAACCTCCATAGGCTGCCGAACCGGTTACCATAGCGGCATGACCGCACGCATATTCGTTCCCGCAGCAACAGCGATGCTGCTCGCCCTGGCATTCCCTGCGCCCGCCCAGCGTGGAAACCGTGGCGGCGGCGCACAGCCGGATGGTGCCGTCACGAACGGTGCGGCCCCTTCGGCGCCCAAGCCGGCCATGAATCTCGAGCCCTTCCCCGCCGACAAGTCGGTGCCGCAGACCATCCACGTCAATGGCAAGACCATCCAGTACACCGCGACCGTCGGTACGATCCATCTGGAGGACGACGAAGGCAAGCCCACCGCCGACGTCATGTACATCGCCTACACCGTCGACGGTCCGAACCGGCCGGTCACCTTCGCACTCAATGGTGGACCCGGCGCCAGTTCCGTCTACCTCAACCTCGGAGCCATCGGCCCCAAGCACATCGCTTTTGCCAACCAGGGCGACTCCGCCTCCGACCCCACCAACCTGACCGATAACCCCGGCACCTGGCTCGATTTCACCGATCTGGTCTTCATCGATCCTGTCGGCACAGGCTTCTCGCGCTCCCTGGTCGATGAGGCCGAGACCCGCAAGCTCTTCTACGCCTCAACGCCGGACATTCAGTACATCTCGCTGGTCATGTACAAGTGGCTGGTCAAGAACGAGCGCCTGCAATCGAAGAAGTACTACGTGGGCGAAAGCTACGGCGGCTATCGTGGACCGCGCATCGCGCACTACCTGCAGTCGCAGATCGGCGTGGCCTTCAACGGTGTCACGCTGGTCAGTCCCGCGCTTCGGCCTCCCACCGGAGACTCCACCATCTCGCCCGTGCCTTGGATGGTAACGCTGCCCTCCATCACCGCCGCGCATCTGGAAAATGAGGGCAAGCTCAGCGCGGCGGCCATGGCCCCGGTCATCGCCTACACCGAGGGCGACTACGCTACCGCGCTCATCAAGGGACCCGCCGACAAGGCCCTCAACGAGGCCATGATCAAGCATGTGACGGAGATGACTGGCCTGGATCCCAAGTTCGTCCGCGACGCCGGCGGCCGCCTGGAGACCGGTGCCTTTCTGCGCGAAGTGCATCGCGAGCAAGGCACCATTGGATCCGTGTATGACTCCAACGTCACCCTGCCAGACCCTTTCCCTTACTCCGCGCAGCAGGAAGGCAGCGACCCGATTCTCGAAAGCATCATCGCCCCGACGACCACGGCCATGGCCGACTTCATTACCCGCGTCGTGGGCTGGAAGACCGAAGCCCGCTACCACGCCCTGAACTACGAGGTCCGCTTCACCCGCGATCAGGGCCAGCGCGGGGAGTCAGCCGCCGACCTGCGCGAAGCCATCTCAGCCGACCCCAAGCTGAAGGTGCTCATTGTGCATGGCTGGAACGACCTGTCCTGCCCCTTCATGGGCTCCATCATCACCGCCAACCAGCTTCCTTATAGCCTGCAAAAACAGGTCGAAATTCAGGAGTTCCCCGGCGGCCACATGTTTTACACCCGCCAGGGGAATGGCGCTGGCCTGCACGAAGCCGTCGAGAACCTCGTGAAAACGCACTGAAGGCGTTTCGCGCGGACTTGGAACCCCCGCGCGCTCTTGTTGTCCCGCTGGCTTGTTGTTGTCGTTCCGCAGCGAAGCCGAGGATTCTGCTTCTCGAACCAGCTACACACCCGCAGGGAAGACGCTCCTGCCGCCTTACCGCCCCACCAGCTTCGCGTGAGACGCGGGATACCGCTCCCCTTCCAGCTTGATCTTCGACGTCGCCTCCTCCAGCGAGCGCATGTCCTCGGCAGTCAACTGAACGTTGGTTGCCCCGAGGTTCTCTTCCAGCCTTGGAAGCTTGGTCGTTCCCGGGATGGGAACAATCCACGGCTTCTGCGCCAGCAGCCATGCCAGAGCAATCTGCGCTGGGGTTGCTCCTTTCTTCCCGCCGAACGCGGTCACTACGTCGACCAACTCCTGGTTTGCCTCGCGATTGTCCGGCGTAAAGCGCGGAACGACGCTGCGGAAGTCCGTGCTGTCGAACGTTGTGTCCGCGGTGATCTTGCCCGTCAGGAATCCCTTGCCCAGCGGACTGAACGGAACAAAGCCGATCCCCAGCTCCTCCAGCGTGGGCAGTACCGTCCTCTCCGGCTCCCGGAAGAACAGTGAATATTCACTCTGCAGCGCCGTCACCGGCTGCACCGCATGCGCCCGCCGTATGGTCTGAGCAGCAGCTTCCGACAGGCCGAAATGCTTCACCTTGCCTTCCGCGATCAGGTCTTTCACGGCACCGGCTACATCCTCGATCGGCACGTTCAGGTCCACGCGATGCTGGTAGAAGAGGTCCAACGCTTCCACCTGCAACCGCCGCAGCGAGGCTTCCGCGACCTCTCGGATGTGCTCGGGCCGGCTGTCCAGCGCACTCCATTTGCCGCTATCCTCCGGGTTGGCGGCCCATCCGAACTTGGTGGCGATCACCACCTGCCCGCGAAAGGGCGCCAGCGCCTCGCCGACCAGTTCCTCGTTGGCAAACGGGCCGTACACCTCGGCGGTATCGAAGAACGTCACGCCCTGCTCCACGGCTCCGCGAATTACCCGGATCGCTTCCTGCTTTTCCGTGGCGGGGCCGAATCCAAAACTCAGCCCCATGCAGCCAAACCCCAGCTCGGAAACTTCCAGTCCATTCCGTCCCAATATTCGTTTTTGCATGTTCGATTCCTCTCGACACCGTCCCTGACGAGTATTCTAAGTTCCTGCTGTGCAGTCTGCGGCGGCTTTACCGCTCGGCCGCTGCAACGGTGATTGCAGGAGAACGGTGAGATGCGGTTTCCCTGCCGCCCGGAAGGAGTCTTCTCGATGGAATCCGCCTCAACCCTCATCGACAAACGAATCAAGGAGCTTGCGGACTGGCGCGGCGCAGCGCTCGCCAGGGTGCGCCAGATCGTTCGCACAGCAGATCCGGAAGTTGTTGAGGAATGGAAGTGGCGTGGCGTTCCCGTCTGGTCTCATGGCGGCATTATCTGCACCGGAGAAACCTATAAGAGCGTCGTCAAGCTGACATTCGCCAGGGGTGCGGCGCTCAAGGATCCGTCCCGTCTCTTCAACTCGAGCCTTGAGGGAAAGGTCCGGCGCGCCATCGACATCCGCGAAGGCGAGAGGGTCGATGAGGCAGCCTTACGCGAACTTATTCAAGCTGCCGTGACGCTGAATTTGAAGAGCAGGAGCAAGCCTGAAAACTAACGAGCGAACCACAGGGCACCAGCTGAATCGCAGCAGCAAGGGGAGCGAAGCTCCTCTCGTCAGGAGGAGCTCGCTTTTGTTCAGACTCGTTGTCCTTCGGTAAGAATCTAGACGCGCTCTCCCGGCAGATCGCCCGCGATATCCGGTTCCGGATACTTCTCGAGTACGGCATGGTGTACAAGGCCTCCGAGTACCCCGCCTGCGATTGGCGCAAGCCAGAACAGCCACAACTGGCCGATCGCCCAGCCGCCCGCAAACACGGCCACCGCTGTGCTGCGTGCCGGGTTCACGGACGTGTTTGTGACCGGGATGCTGATCAGATGAATAAGAGTCAGGCCCAGCCCGATCGCGATGGGTGCAAAGCCTTTCGGCGCGCGCGCATGCGTCGA
Source organism: uncultured Acidobacteriaceae bacterium (assembly GCA_964246235.1). Classification (GTDB taxonomy): domain Bacteria; phylum Acidobacteriota; class Terriglobia; order Terriglobales; family Acidobacteriaceae; genus Granulicella. The sequence goes on along the minus strand of CAXTPR010000017.1, from coordinate 5,199 downwards.
GCCCAGAATGATCATCAGGAAAAGGAACGTCATTGCCACTTCGCACAGGAGCGCCGCTGTCAGGCCATAACCATCCGGCGAATGGAGCCCGTAGCCGTTCGAGGCGAAGCCCGCGTGCACGTCGAAGCCGCTTTTGCCGCTTGCGATCGCATACAGGATCGCCGCTCCCGCCGTGCCGCCAAGGACCTGGGCCACGACATAGCCCGGCAGTTCCTTCCACTGGAACCGCTTGGCGGCCGCCAGGCCGAAGCTCACAGCAGGATTCAGGTGGCAGCCCGAAATATGACCGACCGCGTACGCCATTGTGAGCACGGTCAAACCGAAGGCCAGCGACACACCCACGAAGCCGATACCCAGCTTCGGATACCCCGCGGCCAGAACTGCACTTCCACATCCGCCCAGCACAAGCCACAGCGTACCCAGAAACTCCGCAAACAGCTTCTTACCCGCCATAATCGGACCGTCCTCGCTTTTCGCGCACGAGCTTCCGGCCCGTGAAGGCAGGAAATGTCATTCAGTGCTGTCGATACACAGCACCTTACACGAAATTGCCCCACCCGCAAGAGAAATTCGTAGACAACGGTCGCGATGACCGCAATGCCTGGGCGAGAGCCGGCATTGAACCCGTGACCGGTACCGAGACAATCGGTCACGTTTGCTCGTGACAACGGAAGCTTTTCGCCTTCGCAGAGGGCATGGCCGACGCAGGCCTTACCACCTCCGAAAGGCTTGCAATCCACGCGCAGCAAAGTGAATCTGCTTCAGTTTCGGACCAGCGCTGCGCTTGGACAAGAGCCGCGCCACTGTTGGCAGCAGCACATCACCGCTGAGCCACGCTTTGGACTTCTTCGAAACATTCCTTAAGCAATCGGCGCGGACACAGCCGGTGCCGGCGCAACCGGCTTCGGCTTGGGAGCAGCGGGCGCGGGGATCTTTTTATTCGGCGCCAGGATCGCATGCAGCGTGGTGCCTTCCATACGCGGCATGAACTCCACCACTCCGGCTTCGCCGATGTCCATGATCAGCCGATTGATGATCTTGTACCCGAGGTCGCGGTGCGCCATTTGCCGGCCCTTGAAACGCAGACTGGCCTTCACCTTGTCGCCTTCGCCCAAAAAGCGGACGGCCTGGTTCTTCTTGGTCTGATAGTCGTGCTCGTCCACTGTCACCGAGAACTTCACTTCCTTGATGACGATGACCTTCTGCGTCTTGCGCGCGGCGCGTTCGGACTTGTCCTTCTCGTACAGGTATTTTCCGTAGTCCTGGATCTTGCAGACCGGTGGGGTCGCGTTCGGCGAAATCTCTACCAGATCGAGTGAACGCTCGCGAGCCATCTTCAGGGCTTCGAACGGAGCCATCACACCGAGCTGCTCTCCGTTGTCATCGATCACGCGCACTTCGCGGGCGCGGATGCGTTCATTGGTGCGGATAAAGGACTTTTGCGAGCGTTTGTCGAGAGGGGGAATAGGAACGGTCTCCGGCACACCGGTTGGGTGGCCTGGTTGTAGGTCTGAGAGGGCATACCGGCCTGGGGTGCGCCGGGACAAGTGCACTCGCGAGTATAGCAGGTGATGGTGACTTTCCAGGCGACTGCTTCGTTCGCCGCGGTGCTTTTGAGTCCAAAGGGGACTGCACCGGATCCGGTGCAGCCGGAAGCATCCACACGTCCGCCCCTAAGTCTTGTGTTTGGAATACTTTGCGCAAGAGGGGTGGGGAGCCCTCCAGAAGCTCTTCGTTTCCACACGGCGTCTTCGCGGGTACAGTAAAGAACGTACCCCGCAATTCATCTCCCTACGTTCTGAGGACACCTGTCCCATGCGCATGCCCTTCGCATTGTTTCGCCGTCCCGTCTTCACTGCGGCGGCCGTGCTCCCGCTGCTGGGAGCTTTCCTGACTTCCTGCGCCTCGACTGCCCAGTCCCCGGCGCCACGCTCCATCACCACGCCCAAGCAGCAGTTCGGCTTCGACATCGGTGCCGACTACCAGATGGTGAATTACGCCAAGGAGACGGAGTATCTCAAAAAGCTGGCCGGCGAATCCGACCGGATGAAGCTGGTCGATATCGGTCCGACCGCCGAGAACCGCCGCCAATACATGGCGATCATCTCGTCCCCGGAGAACCTGGCGAAGCTGGACCGCTACAAGGAGATCGCCCGCAAGCTGGCCCGTGTCGAGGGTGTCTCCGAAGCCGAAGCCCATGCCCTCTCCGAGGAGGGCCGCGCTATTGTGTGGATTGATGGTGGATTGCACGCTTCCGAGACTGTCGGCGCCCAGCAGCTGATCGAGACCATCTACATGCTTAACTCCGCGACCGACCCGGAGATGATGCGGCTGCTGCGCGACGACATCGTGCTCTGCACCTTCGCCAACCCTGACGGCATGGATCTGGTCGCCGATTGGTACAACCGCGAGCCGGTCCCTGAGAAGCGTGTCACCGAAGGTCCCGCCGGCGGAACCCCCCGCCTCTGGCAGCACTACATCGGCCATGACAACAATCGTGACTTTTACCTGAATGCCATGCCCGAGTCTACGAATGTCTCCCGTATTCTCTTCCGCGACTGGTACCCGGAGATCATCTACAACCACCATCAGGCCGGCCCCGCGGGCACAGTCATCTTCATGCCGCCGTTCCGCGATCCCTACAACTACGACTACGACCCGCTGATCCCGACCAAGATCGAGGCCGTCGGCACGGCTATGCATGAACGCCTGATCGAGGAAGGCAAGCCCGGCTCCACCATGCGCTCCGGCGCAAACTACTCCACCTGGTACAACGGCGGCCTGCGCACAATCACCTACTTCCACAACACGATCGGTCTGCTCACCGAAATCATCGGCAGCCCCACGCCCATGCAGCTGCCGCTCATCCCCAACCGTCAGCTGGGCTCCAACGATCTCCCGTACCCCGTGCCCCCGCAAACCTGGCACTACCGTCAATCCATTGAGTATGAGTTGACCAACAACCGCGCGGTGCTCGATTACGCCTCGCGGGAAAAGGAGCACCTGCTTTACGACACCTACCTGATGGGCAAAAACTCGATCGCGCGCGGCAGCAAGGATAGCTGGACGATCACTCCCAAGCGCATTGATGCATTGGAGGCTGCGGCGGCTGCGATGCCGGTGGCCGGGACTGCCGGACGCGGGCGTCGAGGCGGTGCCGCAGGTGCTCCAACAGCTGAGAGCACGCAGATGACGCCCGGCATGCCAGGCGCTGAAGCCTCGAACGCGCCGGCGGGAGCAAGCGCGACCGCGCCCTCCCGTGGAGCGGCGGGATCACCTGTAGCCGGGGCCGGTACCACTCAGACCTCGCCGGGCGGCGGGGGCGACGCCACGTCAGGGCAAGCGCCTCGCGCGCCGGGCGCACCCGCAGTGGCGCAGGGTGCAGGTCCACAGGCGGGAGGCCTGGGAGGCGGGCCGGCGGGACCGGGCAGTGCGCCGGTTCCTACGGAACTCTATACCAAGGTGCTGCACGATCCCGCGATGCGCGATCCTCGCGGCTACATCCTGCCTTCGGATCAGCCCGACTTCCCCACGGCGACCAAGTTCGTCAACTCCCTGATCAAGAGCGGGGTCATCGTGGAGCAGGCGACCGCGCCCTTCTCGGTAAATGGAAAGAGCTATCCGTCCGGCAGCTATGCCATCATGGCGGCGCAGGCATACCGTCCGCAGATCATGGATATGTTCGAGCGCCAGGACCACCCGAACGACTTCCCGTATCCAGGCGGGCCGCCGAACCGTCCCTACGATGCAACCGGCTGGACGCTGGCGCTGCAGATGGGTGTGGTGTACGACCGCATCTTGGAAGGCTTCACCGGGCCGTTCCAGCCGGTCGCGCTGGAAAACTCCAGCGCGCTTGCGAAGCCTCTGCCGGGGACCTTGACTGGCGCGGCGCGGCCCAGGGGCTGGCTGGTAAGCCATAGCTATAACGATGGCTTCATCCTGACGAACCGGCTGTTCAAGGCACACGAGGCGGTCTACTGGCTGAAGCAGCCGGTGTCGGCGGAGGGCAAGCAGTTCGCGGCCGGGGCGCTCTGGATTCCGGCGACGGCGGGCTCCAAAGGCATCGTGGATGCGGCGGTGCAGCAGATGGGCATCAGCGCGGTGGGCATGGCGCAGGCTCCTGCGGCAGAGCGTATGGAGCTGCACCAGCAGCGCATTGCGCTGTTCGACCGCTACGGCGGCCTTATGCCCTCGGGCTGGATTCGCTGGCTGCTGGAACAATTCGAGTTTCCATTCACGGTGATCTATCCGCAAACGCTCGACGCGGGTGACATCAAGAGTAAATACGACGTGATCGTGTTCAGCGACGGCGCGATCAGTCTGGGAGCAGGCGCGCGCGGCGGCGGCGGTGAAGGCTTCTTCGGCCGCCAGCCTTCACCGGAGCAGATTCCTGCGGAGTTCCGGCCCTGGCTTGGCAACGTGACGCAGGAGAAGACCATTCCGCAGCTGCAGGCGTTTGTACAGGCGGGCGGGACGCTCTTGGCGATCGGCTCGTCGACGGCTTCGCTCTACCAGGCGATGAACCTGCCGGTATCGAACGCCGTGGTGGAGATCAACAAGGGCGTTGAGCAGCCGGTTCCGGGCGAGCGCTTCTACGTTCCGGGCTCGCTGATGAAAACTCAGGTGGACAACACCCTCCCCCTGGCCTACGGCATGAACACCACCGCAGACGTGTTCTTCGACCGCAGCCCGGCGTTCAAGCTGGCACCGGATGCCAAGCAGCGGGGCGTGGAAACTGTGGCCTGGTATGGCAAGGGCAAGCTGTTGGACAGCGGCTGGGCCTGGGGCGAAACCTATCTGAACGACTCGGCGGCTGTGGTGCGGATCAAGCAGGGCAAGGGCAGCATCGTGCTCTACGGACCGGAGATTACCTTCCGCGGCCAACCGCATGGCACCTTCAAGCTGCTGTTCAACGCGCTGGAAGCAGGCTCGGCAGAGTAGATCTGGACGAGGAGTGAGGCGGGGGAAGGGTGGTTTCCCGCCCCCGTATCTTGCATAAAAATCTTCAGAGTGCAGGTGCTTCCAATGTTCCGCCTGAGACCTCAGGAACACCTCATTGATGACACAGGAGCCGTGTCGCTCGGCGCTGCTGCCAAGATGACTCACTTGTTGATCGTGAGAGAAGTGAGCCGCCGCGAGAGTCGCGTAAGCGTCCTGTGTTGGCCGGGTGTACAGGGAGTTGCTGTGGCTTGATGATGT
>CAXTPR010000016.1:0-89267 GCA_964246235.1 uncultured Acidobacteriaceae bacterium | reverse complement strand
ATAGGGCATGGAGAAGTGGAAACCGCTACGCGCTTCCCACTTCTCCACACCCCCGACGGCGGCTACTTGAACTCAGAAATAGCTGCGCTACACTAACTCATCCAACGGCACAAAAGATCGGGCACGCCACATGTGGAGTTCACTGCGCAGCCCTCGATTTAAGAGGGCCATTTCGGCCTTCGCATAGGAGGGCAGACAGCTCCGACGCAGCCGCAAAGCCTCGCACGTAGAAACGCAACTTCTCGCTCCGTCCCTTCGTGAATCGGTCATCATTGCAGTTGGACGGCCCCTGCCGAAAACGAGCTGTTACTTATTCACCCCGGAGTGGAATGGCAACATCCTGAAGCATTCCGAGCTATTCAGAACCACTTGTTCACGGATTTGCTGGGAACGTGACTGCGAGAGGAGGTCCAGATGCGTTCGGCTTATTCGACTGTATAGCCTTCAAAGTGAGCCCTATAGAAAAGGAGTTATTCACAAATTTGAAGGCGGGCGGCAGTTCGCCGTACTGGTATTTTGCGGTAATGGCCAAATACTTGAACGACCAAGGAGAGATGTTGCTGTCCACTTCGATCCAATGCCTCGCCCTGTCCGTGAGTTGGACGGTAGTCACCTCGTGGATCGTCTTGACGAGCGGCTCATTCGTTGCTGGCAGACGCACTAGATAAGAAGCCGTAACGGACCATACGTCCGACTTATAGTCCTTCGATTTTCTTGCGAAGGTCGCGTTGGCTCCCCCTACTCCGCGCACGATTGCATTGTAGTTCGATAGATCGACCGCAACGGAGTCCATCATTCTGGGCTTGTTAAGGTTGTGTCCGACCTCCACTCCGATAAGCGGATAAAGTGTGCCATACAGCAAGCTGCCGCGCTGACTGAATGGGCGCAGGATGAATTGTGCGCTAGAGCTTACGACGATATTGCTGGTAGGATCCTTCCGGGTGAACTCTCCGCCTGGCAAGGTTTCGTCGAACTGGATTCCGTACAGATCGAAAGGAGCATTCCTGAAGTATCTCAAACGTTGGAACGCGAACCCCGCAGTGACGGAATCCGGATCGAACGTCGTCCTGCTGTTTGGCGTCGATGAGTTCTGATTGATTTCTGTTTTGGTTGTGAAGCCAGGGCGGAAGCGCGCTAGGGCATCTCCCAAATCCTTATGTGCGTAAAGGCCTCCAAGTAGCTCAAACTGGTAGAGCGGCTTCGAACCGCCCGCGCTGGTGAATGTGCCGCTGAAGCTCAGGTCCGGGCTTCCACCGCTAGGTGTGGGGCAAAGATACGGAACGGCATCAGGAGGTTTGTTGTCGCAGCTCTTAGCTGCAGGCTTGACACCGATTGGGCTTGCCTGTGGGGTCTGATTCACCGTGAAATCCCATTGATTGCCCTCGATACCGAAAGACTTGTCGGGCGAGAACTGAGCACGCCATCCAGATGTCATCGCATTTTGCGGTCCCGGAACGCTGCCGCGAAGAGTAAGCACCAACTTGTGCAGTGCTCTTCCCTGAGCGTCCTCAGCGATGGTGACTCCGACAACGTCCACTTCTGTTGCTTTATCGGCGCCTATAGGGGTGAACCACACGCGCCAGAAGATCGGATTTTTGTATGGCGCTCCTGTAGCGACCGGGAAGGTGCCTTGGTAGTTCACGTTAAGCGCGACATTGGGTGATCGCTGAGGTATCACGCCCGTGAGCTTGAATGGAGTCTGCGCCAATGCGGTTATGGAACTCAGGGCAATGCAGCCAAGCATTCTTCGAAGCATGATACCGTCCTAAAATGCACCTGTTTGAATAGAATCCGCAGCCGCTTGAATCGCTGTATCGGGAGTGGCGGAAATACTAGAATCATCGATATGCCACGGAAAGATGCGGTTCTTGACAGCTTCCACGTAAAACGCCGTTGACACAGTGCCGACAACACCTAAGGCAAAGAGCGTTACTCGGGTAGGATCGTCATTGTCCTTAAAGCGACTGGGGTAAGGTGAAGCATTGATAGCGACATGCAGACAAAACTCGGGCGTAAGCTCAGGCTTGACAATCATGTGACGATCCTCAGCGGGTAGAGTGCGCGGCGTGGGCCCAATAACGAGCGCGACTCATTTGCAGGAGACAATAGAGCGGTTCATTATTTGGCTAGTAATCTAACACGCGCCAGCGAGTTCCGAGCGGGTTTCTACCTCGGTATTGGAGGCATGTTCCGCAGGAAACGCTGGCCCTAGAGTTCTTGAAGCAGAAGTAGGTCGGGCTGACGTTCCTTGAACCATTCCGTCACATCCCTGTCTCGCACACCTATCGAATGCCTGAAGACCACTCGGTGGTGATGAGGTAGACAGTCATCCAAGATTTCGTAGCAGGCGTTCGGATCGTGAACATCTACTTGCCGACAGCAATCCGGTCGGCACAGACAAGTTCATCTCCAAGCTCGGGCGGGTGGACCGCCTTGCACTACAGATGCAGAAGTGACTTCAGAGTGACATGCCTACGCTCATTGGTGACGACTTCAATGTCATCCATGAAGACATTGGCTGCCACAAGCCCGCATCATCGATTCACGATGCACTCTTTCAACCGGAGCCGCGCGCCCGCTACCTCGTGCATGGTTCAATTGGTGATACCGGATGCTGTTGAGTAGGATTCCTCATTACGATTAAGGCTGGGGTCGATCTGAAAACCTTTCCAGAGCTGGCTGGTCACAAAGACACGGAGATGGCGACGAGATGTTCGCACTTCGCACCAGCACACAAGCTCGCTGCGATCGGTCACTTTGCTTAACAGGAAACTTAACAGGAACAAAGAACCGTAGCGGAGGTTCGCCAACTGTGCTGTCAAGCGTGGCGAGCGCAGTTCGCCAACGCAGTCAGTGCCTAGACCTTAGTGCATCACGGGCCGACATGCACTTGCTGCAGCCTGGAATCGCACTACCATTAAGCCTGTCCCTGAGTTGATTTACCCTCTGCCGAACTGCGGCTTCCAATGTATGCTCCTCTAGCGCCGGAAGACTCAAGACGTTTTTCAAATGGGTTGATAGCATACTCGCCTGCCGCGTATAGCAGGCGAACGAAGATCGCACGAACGCGTTCTCTATGATGGAAAGAACGTCCTTTCCATCCATCGCGAAATATGGTGAGACGCTGATTGAGGAACTACCCGCGATTGAACGGTAGAAACTGCTACGCACAGGCAGTCCTACGCCGTATCTGACGCGGTCCATCTCAGCTTCCGGGCTGGTATAGAGCTCGATGATTTTCAGACCGACGTCCGGGGCCGCTGAATAACGCGGGAGGGCGAGGAACCACTCGCCCGCCACAGAAATAGCACCCGGGAGAGGCACCACCGTCGTCTGCGCTCGTTCTACCGGCAACATGTCACCCAACATCTGATTCAGCGTGGAATACCAGTGCCTCCACACGCGAGCTTGGTGATTCACGCGAAACGGAGAAGGTTGTTGCAAGTTTTGCGATCCACCTTCATGTATCAGCGCCTCAGCACGCTGACACAAACGATGCATGATGCAGGCCGCCTTCACTGCATGATCCGAGGTGAACCATGCTTGCAAGCTGCACTCACTTTGCAGGACCTCCGGCTTGCCCGCGAGCCAAAGAAGGATCTCGATGAACAACGCGCAGTAGTTCTCGCCGGTCACCTTGGGAAAGTCAAAAAAAACATCCTGTGCTTGCGGGTTCTCGGATTCCCATCGGGAGCACTCCCGGCTTAACACTTCCCACGAGCTTGCGGAACTAGCAGACACCTCTTGGCGGTACGCCAGCAGCCCGATGTTCTGATAAAAGGGCAGCGCTGTGCAGCTACTACCGGACTGCACTCGTTCCCGTAGCCTAGGAATGACGTCTTGCCACGCTTCTTCATCCCACACCTCTCTAGGCAAGAGATGAAACTCGTTGCGCATAGTTCCCCTGCCGTTCGAGTGTTCGGGCAACTGAAACTCGTCCAGCTGCAGCACCTGCAGCTCGTTGATGGACGACACGGAACCGAGCGAAAGTGCCTGGCGCGACTGCGCGAAGTTTTGTGTGGCAAGATACGCTTCGCGCGTGAGAATCGATCGGATCGACCGCAGGATGAACTTGTTGTACGTCGTTTGGGCGTCCGATTCTGCGTGCAGGAATAACCTGACTTCAATTGTCGTCACACGGTCGCGTTCCCCCATCTGCAAGAGTGAAGAGGCTGCCGTCATCTCGAAAGTCACTGGATCCGCAACAAGTTCAAAGGAGTCCCGGCGATGAACCATATCCCTAGTTTTGATCACACGCATCATTTCACGTGACCCGCGGAATGCAACTTTCTCGAAGTTGATCAGACAGTTCGCGTGGTCGCGCAACAGTTGCTGCAACGACGTCCCGCCGTGCCGGGGCACCGTATCACTGGTGATCACGGTGGTGACACGATGTCGGCGCAGCAGATCGACCAGCGTGTCCGCGAAGGTTTCGTCTTCACGGATGTAGGGGCAGCTTAGCTCCCAATGGCCGATGTTCTCGATCACCACGCGTCCGATCGGACGCTCTTCCAAGCGAGACCTCAGGAACTCATCCTCAATCTGCCGAAAGATTACGCCCGGTGTCACATAGCCCCCGCCGATCGGAAGAATAGTGATGTCCTCCAAGCTGCGCACAGCGGCAGCAGACGGATCTCTCTTACTTGTGTGGATCAAGCGCTGCAGCGCATGGCGCACAGTCGCCTTGTCGTCGCGCGCGGAGATTAGCAGCGGACGGTAATGCGTATGCCGCTCCTGTAGTCGGTCGGAGCCAAGGAGGAAGGACAAGCCGACCGTCGTCTTCGAAGAACCATCCGGCCCATGCAGCAGAATGACATCACCGGCGTAAATTCCTTTGTCTCCCAGAACACCATCGAGCGCGGGCAATCCGAAGCGAATAGGCGTATCCGGCATACGCTCCGAGCGCATACGTATGCGGGCCCGTACCGCGGCGGACGAAGGGTACACGGTGAGACCGACGCCGGGCACGATAGCCAACGCATGGCGACCACGCTGTTCACGCTGCAGCCGCGACTTTGTAATCTCAATGTATCTTTGGGAGTACCCATGCCGCATCTCGGAAAAAAGCCGGATCACTGTATCGGCCGTATTTTGCGCGTAGGAGGCATCACCGCTGAGGAAGCTTTCCTCGGTCACCAGCCAGATGTTCACTCCGGACGTTTTCGCGTCCTCAAACAAACGCGACATCCTTGCGCGCTTTTCCGTGGGCTGCTCCGCACCCTGCGACAACGCGCTGACCGGGTCGACGATCATCAGCCGCATGGAATAACCTTTCATCAAGCGAACATTCTCTTCGAATGCGGCAAGGAAGTCGTCGAAACTCTCTTTAACGCTTCGCAACAAGATCAGCGCGCCCAAATCAGGAGCAGGTTCTTCCAGCAGCTTTAACGCTGCGGTGACCGTCGTCGCCACGCGGAACGGCTGGTCCCCACTCAGGCAGCCCATCGACTCCAATGTATAAAGGCAGTCCTCGGTGGACTGCTCCAACGGCATGACCCACGCAGCGCCGCCTTTGCGCGCTACCTCCACAGCCATCTGCAGACTGAGCAGGGACTTGGCCGATCCGAACTGACCTACAGTGACCACGGCACGCCCACTGATCCGTGCCTTCGGAGCGCCGGGTAATGCATCGACCAACATGAGGCCACCTCCGCCAAACAGGTCGTCGAGGCCCTTGATTCTTGTGGTCATCCCGAATAAGCGCGACAGGAGATATTCGGCGTCCGCCTTGGATGTTGTGAACTCCGCAAAACCGATCTTGCGGGTTAGCGTGATGTAACCCACCGCGCGGCAACACTCTAAAAACAAATCAGGACTGTTCGCTGGTACCTCAGCATCATTGCTGGTGGCGTAGCGGAGCGACGGAAGTACTTCCCGGATCAAATCCCAAGTGACCTTTCTTGCTGCCTTGGCCTGCTGCACCTGGCGTCCAGTAACCAGGTGGTTGAACGTTTCAGATAAGACGTGGAACGTATGCGCGACTGCGGAGGACTGAACACAACTGTAAAACTCGCGGATTTCCCGCATGACGCTATATCGAATTTCGTGATCGGGACGCACGCCTTCAAGAACAAGCCGGGCCAGATAGAGCGGCTCAGCAATTGCGTGCCGCAAGGTCAGGCCTTCGGTAGGATTGTCCCAGCCGACCTTCAGTGCGAAGACGCGTCGCAGAATCAGTTCGAAAACTTCCGATGACATGTCCTCGCGCATCGTTTCCGCAAACCTGACGCGCAGAGCTTCCTTATCGATCCTGTGGCGGTACAGGTCCTCTTCCGATGCGAAGCTCGCGAGCTCCAGGAACATCCGCCAGAAGGCACGGCTCAATGAAGCGACGGCATGTACAGCGGCATGAAACCCGCCACAGACTTCTAAGAGGAGCGCGAGCTCTGGATCCATTTTGAACCTCAAATCATCGTTACTCCACAAACAATGTCACACTCGGGACAGGGAGGCCAGCTTGCTGCATACGCCGCGTCTGCGTATGAAATGCGAATGTATGTATCAGCGGCGGATCTGTCTTGAGGAGCACACGCGGCGCATAGAAGGCTGGCTCACGGCTCATGAGGAGCACACTCTCGTCACTTTCCAGGTAAATCTTGTCCATCGTGTTCATCTCTTCGGCTAGCCGGGACCGCAATGTTTCTAAAGAACCGACAATCGGCACCAGGGACTGCATCTCTGCCGCAGCTTCTACGGCAAGTCGGTTCTGCTCGTCGGTGTCGAGAAGCTCGGCAATGCTTCTTGCGCGCATTAAGACGCTCTTCCTCAGTTTCCCTGACGGCGACAGGAGTTTGTCATCTTCTAACGTTGTGAAGCTGCTCAGTTCCTCATTTTCACTGCTACGGGGAGAGGTCATCTGCGCACGCCATAGGCTGCGCATCTTGAAGTCTTCAATGTCTCTTTCCAGTGCGGCGAACTCTTCTGTACTCCACGAGGAAAGCTTTGGCTGTAGGCCCAACAGCTGGGGAGACCGGATGCTTCCTCCCGCTAACCCAAATGCAAGAAGCGCGGCATGGAGAGACGTATCACTCACCGCCGCAGAGATAGCGAACTCGGCTAGATCCACAGCGTCCTGACATGGGTCTGCCCCACCCTGCTGGAAATATTGCATGACCTGGGCAACGGCTTTCTTGGTGAGCTGTTTTGCCAATTCGTCCGAAAGAACTTCTCCGCTTTCCTGGTCTATGACTGCAGCCTTGGCAGCCGCCAGACCCGCAAGCTCCTCCCACGCTCCCTTGTCCTCGAACGGCAATCGTAGTGGCACGTCCAGAGACAACTCATGAACAGCAAAAGCTGCCAAAACCTCATTCGCCACCCAAAGCACACGTGAATTCTGGGACGCCGCATACCTCTTGGTGAAGGACACCGCTCCGCCTTCCGGGTTCCACGTTCTTTGCTCCTCTGTTTCCTTCAGGATGGCTGTTAGTGGGCCGTGCGCCGAAACTCGAAAGAGTAACTTGGGCAGCCTCTTGTGACTGACGGTTACGGAGAACAATGCGACCGGCCTCTTAGGGGCATCGTTGATGAAGCCCCTGGTCTCTATCTCTGACCAATCGATCTCTTCGGCATCTTCGGTGAGCTTTTTGAGTAAGTCTACTTCCGCCAGATGATCCTCCTGCTTGATCCTGTCGAGGAAAGCCTCCATCTTTGTCCTGAGACTTACCCACTTGTCCCTGGGAAAGCTTGCCAGCGCGTCTTCCAATGCCTTGCCGAGTTCCTTCTGGATAAGGTAGCTTTCGGGGGCTTTCGCTAAGGCGGGGTGGTGTAAGATCGCGTCGCCCAGGTCCGTCAGAGCCACATAGAGAAGACCGCAACGCCGGAGCGAATTCTTTCCGTCCAGGCCTTCGATGCTCCATTCAAACTGGTCTCTGGCAGCGTCAAGCTGCAGGTCGGCAAGCAGCATCAGGCCGTAATCGAATTGCGCGGCGGACCCGACGCCGATGGCGGCTAGACCTGTCGAGGAGAAGTCCGCACCTTCTTTCGGTCGGCCCAGACAGTAGCAGCACCACCCCGCAAGGCACGCGTCGTACGGGTCGAGTTCATCTGTTCTGCGCTGCTCCCGTGCGTACTCCACCACGCGCTCGTACTCGACCCTCGCTTCATCCACCTTTCCGAGCCGGCGAAGTGCATTTGCCAGCCCTTTGCGCGACCAGTGGTCCTCCGGGTCGCGCTGCAAAGCCAACCGGTAAATCTGCTCCGCCTGCCGAGCGTGGTCCTCTCCTTCACAGTTCTGATGGGCCCAGCCGCGCAAGGTCAATACTGTTTCGGGAGCCCCTTCAATCGGATTGGTTGCAGGCTCAAGTACTGCAAGCGCCTCTTCGAAGTTGCCTACATCGCAGAGTAATGCGGCCAACAGGCGTAGCTGCTCGGTGTTTACGGGGGATGCCTGATAATCTTCCAGCTCCTCAAGCGCCTCATCCTGTCTGCCCAGGGAGCGGAGAGCGTTCGCCCTTAGCCAGCAGAGTTCCGATCCCGAGGACGGAGGAACTTCAAGCACCCCTTCCCAATCCCTGAGCCCACTGAGAAGATGCGCTACCGGTCTGCTAGCATCTTCACCTGTCGAGAGCGCATCCCATACCTCCTTCACACGGTTTTTCACTTCGGCAAGCGGACCGGAATGGCTGATTGCGTCTATATCCTCTTCGGGAGAGCTGTTTCGATCCGCCCATGTCGCGAGATGATCTTCGAAGTTTTTGGTTGCCAAGAGGAGCGTCTCCCGCCAACGGGATTTCTGCACTAGGCGCTCAAGTTCACGCGTCATGGAATCGGGCATTCTGGTCTGAGATTCTGTTCCCATGATGTATCCAGCCTTTCGAAGAGCGTATCCCCACCGCAGTCAAACAGCGGCAAACCTCCTATGAAATTGCCGCTTCTAAGGAGCGCTGCTGTTCCAACGCTGCTGCGACATGGAGGGCTGAGGTGGCCTCTTGATGGAGTCATTCGCCGCCAGCTTCTTACAGATTTCGCGGCACAGCAGCGCAATTCCGTCGGCATTTTCCGGTTGCGCCAGACGAGCCTTCCAGGCGGCGTTCAGGGCAAAGCGGATGCTCTTCGGCTCCAACGTCTCCAGAAGTTGCATCGCTGTTTTTTGCGCTTCGATCTCGTCGAGATTGTTCGCATAGGACGTGAAAGAAGTCTGCCAGTCTTCTTGTTCGGCATCCCACTGCTCCGTCGAGAAGGCCAGCTTCCGCAGGGACTGAATATGATCCAGCAGCGAGTCGAGCCAGGCGCTCACCCCGTTAGGTAGCGGCTCCATCGTACCGCCTGCCTGTTCCACGGCGCTTTGCCAGAACCGGGCGAGTTCCTTCCGGTCAGTCATGATACTCTTCGCGAGGGCCGTGCCGTTGGAAGCGCCGGCGAGACGATCCAGAACGTAGAAGATCACCTGCGAACGAAACTTATTTTCGGGCTTTGCAGGGTCCAACGCGAGCAGCAATGCCGACCATGCGTAGGCCGGCCCAAGGGTGAATGTGGCGAAGGCGTCAGCTAGAAGCGGCTTGATGCGGCTGCCCGGCCGCAACGATCTTTGTTCCGGATCGGCCCAGTCAACCGCCCCCTGCACATTTCGCAGGTCACGCGCGGCCTTGAGATAGAACGTAGTGGCGATCGCGGCTTTGGATTCGGCCGCAATCAGCCAGAGTTCATGGGCAGCGAGCGGCAGCGACCAGACACTCCACTCCGGGAAACGGAGATACACGATCTTCGGCACGATACCTTCCGAGCCTTCCCTGCCCGGGATCGCAAGTGCGCCAAGCGAATCTGATTGGCCCTGCAGTTCCCGGGTCATCGCATCCGCAATCTCCGAGAGACCCTGGTCCAAGCCTTCGTGACGAAGCGAAAGGCCCGCCACAAAATCGAGGTATTCCGTCCAATATCGTTCCAGCTTTGGAAGCTCACTCCAACGGTGTTGTGTCGTTTTATTGTGTTCCAGATCCTGGAGCCTGTCCCAACCCTCGCGAATGGTGGCGGTCAGCTGCTTGTGGCTCGCTTCCGTCTCGGATGGGTCGAAGTGCTTCACCTGGATCTCTCGCGCGGTGTCGCCTGCTTTTCTGAGCAGTTCGCTGATCTGATCGACGTAGTGAAGGCTGTTTTTGGTGACGCTCGAAATGTCAACCATCCCCGGCGTACCTTCTTCAACTCCGGCCTCGAGCAAAACTTCGCGGACGGTCACGAGGGAGGCGATCAGATTCCGCAGCGCCCGAACAGTCGATTTGATCCGCGATCGGTCTTCCGACAACTCCTGGCCCAGAGCAGTCAGGTTGCTGTTGCGCGTGCGCAACGACGAATGCAGCAACGTCAGCAATTCAAGATTCGTTCTGGCGGAACTCAGGCGGAGGTTATAGATGTATAGCTCGGCCGCTTCATCGCCATTTGTTTCGTCGAACGCGTCACTCATCGCTCTGCCCTCGCCAGTTCTTTGCTGGCCCATTGTTCAACTTTGCGAACCCTGGCCGTGTCCGCTCCGCTCTCCATACGCAGCATCCATGCGGCATTCATAATGTCACGAACCGTCGCACCCTCAATGGAATTCGTTCCGTCGCCGGTTTGGAAAGCCGCACGCAATTTCAGAGTGAGCCGCAGGTCTTGAAATGCTGCTGTTCCCGCCCACTCCATTAACTTGCGCCAAAGCTCGCCGGCCCGGATGCTCAGGTTCGCCGCGACTTTGCTTTCAATCTCCTTGCTGCCGTTTTCGATCACAGCAGCCTTCCATTCTGCGCGCTTCAGCGATGTAATGCTCTCCAGAAATTCAACGGTGCGGGAACCGGGAGCCTTCACCCGGATTCCATCCAGAAGAAGTTCCAGGCAGATCAGGATCCATTCCGCTCGCTCTCGGTCGCTGGGGTGCGTGGCTGCAGCTTCTGATATTGGATCGAAACGGCGCTCCAGGCACGTCGCCACGTAAGACGGCCCCATAATAAAGGTGGCGAACATGTCGGCGAAGTACTCGCCGAGATAGCTCTTTGAGCCAAGGTTCGTTACAGAGACAAAGTCTTGGTAGGGAGTGGATTCGCCAACGATATTCGCCGGCCAGCGGGGTCCGATAAAGTGACCGAACTCATGCACCGCGACCGGGATGTCCCAGATGCTGGACACCGGGTAACGAAGCCGAATGATCTGCGAGGCGGTAGCAAAGAATTCTGCATCGGAAAGCGCGGTCAGGTGCGACCACGGAACACTGACCTCCTTGCTCACTCCCACCAGCAGACGCTCCACGATCTCGCTGACGCCTCCGTCCAATTGCAGCGCCCGGATCGCTTCCGCGGTCAGCACGGTAAGGCACTCACCGAACAGGTCGCGACACTCGGTTTCTATCTTTCGGTATTGTTTGCGCACCGTAGGCGTCAATGCACCGTCGTAGACAGTTGCCAGTGTGGTGGTGAGTTTGTCGGCGTGCGCGGAAAGACGGTTGCGCAACTGGCTAATTATCTCGGCGGCGACGATACGGCCGTGACCGCCGGCCGCGATCGACCGCAGGCGCTTGTCCAGGGCCGCCCGCTCGCGCTGGACATCGTTAAGCAGAGTAGAAATTTGATCGGCGAGAGTCTCCCGTGGTGTCATGACACCCCAGTGCTAAGGCCCAGTTGCTCAAATTGGCCCAGAATGGTGGCAATACCGGAGCCCGAATTCAAGTGTCCCTGCTGTACGAAATCGCGGCCCAGTACAACCACGCCCAAGATGGCCAGCGAGTGAGCTGCAGGAGCTGCTAGCACTCCGAACGGTCCTGTTATATGCGCGGCGATCAGTGACCCGCTCAGTGCAACCACGAAGTCGATGCGCTTGATGTACGACACAAGGGTCCTGAAACGCTCTTCCAGCGACGCGAGTTGGTCACTCAGCTTATCCACGGGTTCGGGGTCGCTGTACGTCGCTGTCTCGAATCCTTGAAGGAGCGCGTTCACGGCAGGCCGACCGAAGAGACCGCCCAGAGCAGCAGAAAGCGTGGCGGACTGCACCAGCTCCGTGAGCTGCTTCTTGGCTTCGTCGTCGTGAACCTGCTCGACCATTTCGCGAAGACTCCGCAATGCAGAAAGCAGCTTTTCCCAGGCACTTCGCAGCAGCGGCGCTGCCTGTTGCCTGAGCTCAAGGAGCTGGTCCTTCAAGCCAAAGGCCTCTACAAGGGTGTCCGTCTTCTCTGCGAGATACCCAAAGATCTTCTCGATCAGTTCGGCGGATTCTTGGACCACCTGTTCCAGGCTGCGTGCTGCCTGAGCACGAAAAGTCGCCATAGCGTGAGCGGCATCGGCGGAGCGGATGTGCGACGCTTCTCGGAAGTGTTGAACGCTCTGGACGGGGGCCGCGTCAGCGTCGACAATCTGTAACACGGCGCGGAGCGGCTCGGCCCCGGCGCGGTCGGCTGTTTCACCCACGGCTTTCGAAGCTGCGAAAAGCACCTGCGCTGTAGTCGCGTCCGCGGCAGCAACAGCCAGCTTCTCTTCTAACGACAAGCGAGGGGCACTTTTCACTTCATCCTCGCGGGCAGCGAACCCGGCGCGCGCGACGGGCTCTCCTTGGATCTCGGCGAGCGAGTCCTTCAGCAGATCGATGGCGACGCTGATCTCCGCTTCACGACGAGGCGCCGGGTGTTTCGAGTCAAAGGCGTTCGCTACGGCGCGGCTGCTGTCGATTACCGCCTGAGACTTCTCCAGATAACGGACGATCTCCGGGTTTTCAGAGTAGAAGGCCATTAGAATCCTGGGTGCGCAAATGTTACACCATCCTCGACGCCCAGAAAATGTCTAATCGAGGGTCTTGGCTGTGGAGCCGGGTAGTCGCGACAAGTCCTCTACCCGCGCGCGGAAAGGCGAATGCTAAGGCTGCTGGAACGCAAAACGGTGGGTGCTAGTCTAGGCGACACTCGTATGACAGAAATGACTTGGATCCTCGAAGGACATGTGCAGGGCCCTTAACGTGAGCGAACGGAACCAACGCTTTTCCGCCGAGCTGATCTGTGAGGATCCACCGCGACTTTGCACGAATAGGTACGCGAGAACCTGGGCGTTCGGGACGCGAAGAGCGGGATGAGGGACCGGGAGAAACCGAAGAGGTGTCTCCCGGCGCGTTTTCATCGCGCGTGGAGAGACGAAGCGGCCCCGGACGAATCCGGGGCCATAAACGAGACAAGGGGCTACGCAGCTTTCTTACGCGTCTGTTCCTTCTTCGGCGCGGGCTTGATCGCTGCCACTTTCGCCTTCTTGGAAGCTGTCGTCTTTGCCTTGGCTGCCGTTGGCTCTTTGGGTGCGAACACGTGCTCGGCTTCGGTGAGCAAGTCGGGCTGGTTTTCGTGGGGAATGCCGATGTGGTTCGAGAGAACGATGCGCAGGGCGAGGCTGGTTAGCTTCTCGTCTGCGGTGCCGTCCAGAGCGGCCAGTACGATCTCCTCGTCCGACTGCTGCCTATTCTCATCGCCATTGGCGAAGTGAGCGGCAGTCGTCTCAAGAATCTCATACGGCTCCATCTGGATGAGGATGCGTAGGAATACGCGCAGCTGTGCAGCGTTGAACGATGCGGGAGCATGTTCGATGATGCGCTCGAAGGTGGCGACGCGTGCTTTGCGCTGTTTCTCGCGTCGGGCTTGCTCGGCCTCGTACTCCTTCTGCTGCCGCTCGAACTCGGCCTTGCGCTCTTCTTCCTTGCGCTGCTGTTCGGCCTGGTACTCGGCCATGCGCTGCTCGTGCTCGGCCCGACGCTGCGCCGCTTCCTCTTCCGTCTCCTCCTCAGAGGCAGGAGCCATGACAGGCTGCGGGCTCTCCGCTTCTTCCTGCGCAATCCGGGCAGCTTCGCGGGGATTGTGGACGGGGCAGTCCGACTCCGTGCAGACGGTGAGGGTGCGTCCGGCATGTTTGCCGAACACGATGATGGCGGATTTGGTGTGGCTGCACGGCGGCTCAGCGTCGGGATTGTCGGGTACGTCCAGTTCGCGGTACTGGTGCTTCTGCAATGCGCCTGGGCGCTGCTCCTTGGGGCCACGCCACGCGGTTTCGATAGTGACAAGCTCAGGCCGCGCGGCAACCTGCCGCTCGATATGGGCTGACACTTTGGCCTGGAAACAAGGCGCGTCAAGGCACTGGTCGCCCTGCACGTCCGCAAACAGACTGGTGTTGAACCCGCTGCGGCGCGGGCAGGTCACACAGGCTCCAGCTTCGGGCTTGAGCGTGATGTCCTCTCGGTCGAACGGGGCTTCGGCAAGGTTCAGGTAGAGGTTGGCCTGAATCCATGCTGAAAGATGCTTGGCTGGAAGCAGATGAGCTTCCTTGTCCTGCCAGTCCTTGCGCCAGCAGTTCTCAAACGCGGCTTGCTGGTGTTCCTGCGGCAAACGGGCAATCAGGTTGGCATGGCTAGCGGTGATGTGCTCCTGCACGAACGCCTCCGCTACAGTGGGGATGAGTTGCAAGAGTGAAAGCCGGGCGTAGATGTGCGCGGCGCTCTTGCCGGATTTGGCGACAAGGGCGGTCACATCATAGCGGGGCAGCTCTAAGAGACGCTGAAAGCCCTGTGCCTCTTCGTACGGATGAACGTCCACACGTTGCGAATTCTCGACCAACTGCCATTCCATCGCGGCGGCATCGTTCAGTTCCACGATGCGGGCGGGAACGGCAAACAGTTCAGCAAGCTGCGAGGCACGGAAACGCCTCGCACCTGCGACGATCTCGAAGCCATCGGAGTTGGGGCGAACGGTGATGGGCTGTATAAGGCCATGCTGCCGTATGGACTCAACAAGCTCGTCCAACTTCGACTGCTCGAAGGTCTGGCGCGGGTTGGTGGTGGACTCGTGTATCTGGTCAATAGCGATGAACTCTCCCCGTTTGGTCATGGCAGCTCCTACATCGACTGCCCGGTGAGAGATCCAATCCAGCCGGCGCCCCAGCCCAGGACACCGGCGCCGAACAGAGCACCGAACAACCCGGGTATGGCGTCCTGGAACCTCCCGCTCATCATGCGGATTCCGGCGAAGATCAGGCCGCCGAAGCAGATGACCGCCCCAGCGTAGATGGCGAAGGTCTTGAACGTCGTCATCAGCGTGTTCGCACCGGAGAAGTCCATCGTTCCCTGCGCGTGAGCGGCGGAAGCGAAGGACATCGCAATGAGCGTCGGTCCCAACAGGCGGCCAGCACGCACGACGTGCTGCCTGGACCGCAGAATGGCGGATCGGAAAGACGACCGGCTAGAATTTCGTTCCGGCCGGAAGGAGTGGTGGGATTGCTTCACGTTTGCACCTCCTGCTGACATCACTTTCGTCAGCGATGAGGCAAACGTAAGGCGCGGCGGAACGCCGCGTCCAATAACTTCTAGGGAGACAACTATTCCTGCCAGGAATAGCTCTTCGAATTTGCTGAGGAAACTCGCATTTTGGCTTCTGCGAGCCTGTGGAGAACCGAAAAGATCTCGTCTCTACATCACTTGATGCCACTCGGAGGCTGTGCAGCGACGATTCGGAGATCGTAAATGTTCTGTTTCTCGCCGCCATTCGAGCCAACAAACAGGTAGTAATTTCCGGCTGCCGTGTTTTTGAGGAGCATCTTCACATCGAGCGAGAGAAGGTCGCCCTTTGCGACGGCATCAGCTGTCGCGCTTGTGACTACCTCCTGTCCTTTGGAATCCTTCACCAGGCGCAGGGTGTACACCCCTTTTGGCGACGCTGCCGGAAGGATCACTCTGAGGTTTAGGTTCGACGCAGGTAAGGTAAACGCATCCAAGCGTGCCCTGGGAGGACTGCTGGGAATTGCGTTCCCTGTAAGGTCGAGGAACGCCGTCACGAGTTCGTCGTTTTCTGCTGCTGGTGCCGGGGGGTGTGGCTCGCCAGGCGAGGTGTGGCTCGGTGGCCGTCTCGGCGGTGTGGGGTTGGGAGATGGCTTGTGGGACTCATCCTGCTTTGGAGCCGGTGTGACAGGTCCCACTTGTTTTGGGAGCCCCGCACTGCTGTTCGGCGGCGGCCTGTTAACCGCAATCTGCTCCGGAGCTTCGTTGCTACCGAAGTGATGCCTAAAAGCTAGTACGCCTCCCGCAATGCCAATCAGCAGAGTTGCCGCCACGGCCCAACCGATGAAGCGCCTCTTTGCGGCTCTCTTGGTCTCCCAATCCAGCCTGTAACCGCGGTACTCCGCGAAGCACTCTGAACAGTCCGCCATGTGCAGGCGCGCCGGGTCCGTCACCGGCAGCCGGTCTTCGGCGGCGTCCTTCAGTATTTCTTCTGGAGGGCAGCCGATGCGCTCGGGGTTTGGGTTCGCCTCCAGAAAGTACTGGCGCATAATGAGGTTTTCGGAGGTCTCAAGCTTGCTCATCGTGGTCCTCCTTTGCAGTTGGCACTGGTTTGCCGGCGATCATCGCTCGGAGCCGCTCTCTGACTCGTTGGACTGCTTTGCCGGCCGCACTGTAGCTGATGCCTAGTGCCGAGCCTATGCTTTCGGGGCTCGTGATGTCTTGCTGCAAGAGTATAAAGATGCGTCGGTCCCGTTCGTTGAGTTGAACACGCAGTTCTTCCAGCAGGACTCCAAGTTCCAGTCTCTTTGCGGTCTGCAGCTCGAACCCAGCATCTACCTCCAGTTCTTCGCGTATCCCGAGCGACACCTCCTGCAGCCCTCCGCTTCGGTAATGCTCCTGAATCCGTTTCTTGAGCGCGGAAAAGGCGTAGCGCCGGGGTGCGGTAAGCCGGTCCCTATCGGACATGGACAAGCCTACCTGTTCCGCCCACGTGTCCAGGAGTGAGGGGTCGAGCTGCGGGTACTCCCGCAGAGACCAGCGATGGGCTGCTTCTACGGCAAGGCGAAGCTCTGAAGGGAGCACCACGCCCTGCCGGTCAACCAGGAATAGAAGCGGCTTACTCATGCGGTCCCGTTTTCGATCCGAAAAATCTCTGATGGAGGGTGTCAAAAACGGCTGCTGAAACCCGACTGTTAAGTAGAGGCTATCAAGAGCGCATGATGACCGGAAAACCTTTGAGCTACGTCCATACCTGTCCAGGCTGCGGTGCCTTGCTGCCCTGCAGCGCCTTCAATCTCAAAGCCATCAGCACGGGTCTGGTCACCTGCCCGCATTGCGAAGCGTCGGCTCCGGTCAACATGCAAATCCTTGCCTCTAAGGAGCATTCCCCACCATGGTCCAACACGAGTTCCGGCTTCTAGAGGCTGCTGTTGCGGTAGCGGAAGAATTGAACTTCTCCCGCGCATCACACCGGCTACGCATTACACAACCCGCACTGACAAAGCGCATCGCCGACCTGGAGAATCGCTTCACGCTGACCTTGTTCGAGCGCGACAGCAAAGCCGTGGTTTTGACGGATGCTGGACGGGCATTCATCGAACACGCACGTCTGTCTCTCCTTCACAGTGAGCGGGCGGTTCAGTCGGCGCGGGCGGCACTGGCTAACGCAGAAACTGTGCTGAGAGTCGGGAGGACGCCTTATGGCAACCCGTTCTTCCTCTCGACTTTGCTGGCTCTCCGACTACCCCTGTTCCCGCGTCTTCGAGTTGAACCCGTGAGCGGCTACTCCGGAGAGTTGGTGCAAGGTCTTCTGTCGGGCGATCTAGATCTAGCGATAGTCACCGATCCAGCAGAAAGCCAGGCACTGTCGATGATGAGGGCTGCGGAGGAGCCCTTCTATGTCGCACTCTCCGAGGAACATCCTCTCGCCAACTGCCTGGAGCTCCAACTGAGAGACTTGGACGGGTGCCCGTGGATCGTATTTACAAGAAAGACTCAGCCCGTGATGTACGAAGGGCTCCTTCGCCTTGCTCATGAACAAGACATTCATCCGACGTACCTGCAGGAAGTCCTCACGCCGGAGGAGGCATACCCAACCGTCATAGACCAGAGAGGTTTTGCGATCCTGACTATGAGCGCCGCATTGCGAATTGGTCGCGACGGCGTCACCATCCGCCCTTTGGCGGAGTAACGTCTGCGATTCAAGACGTACCTCTGCTGCCGGTCAGACAACGAATCCAAACCCGTCAGCGAGATGGTTCGGTCGTTCGGGCGCAAGTTGCGAGCAATTCAAGAAGGCACCTAGAACACGAGTCTGAGGAACTGTCGAAGAGCCGCTTCCTCGCGCAGCGGCTCTTCGTTTGTAGAGTCGAGCTCCAGTGTGAATGCAGAGTGTCAGCATCAACTATTCCTGCCAGGAATAGTTGTCTCCCTGAAAGTTATTGGACGCCAGCCTGCGTGCAGTGCATGCTCGGGTTGGAGGCTACTTCGCAATGCCGCAGATCGATCCCGTCAACAGGAAGCCGAGTGCACGAGTCCAAGTCCCTTCTTCGGAGAAGATTCTGGTAGGCCGGAGTGAAGCCGCCCAGATGCTCTCGATCAGCGAACGTGCGCTTGACTATTTGGTGGCCAACAAGCAGATCTCAGTCCGTCGAATCGGTACACGGGTGCTGATCGCGGTCTCCGACCTAAAGCAATTCACCAAAGGTGACCATCCGCAGCGGCTCGCAGGCTGAGAACGCCCGCCACCTCTCGCAAAACCCTCTCCTTGCTTAGTGGCGGAGTGCCCTACTTCAACAACTCACCATCCCGAAAAGGACATCAGCGAAAGTTACACCATGTGCTTTCATTTGAATATGTGCATATAATCGTAGAGTGGCTACGACAAATAAGAGCAAACTAAATTTGCTCTACGCGCAGAGTGCACCAGGGGTTCCACTCGTTTCACGGGAGTTGGCCGATCTCGGCGTGTCGGCTGATCTGGCGGTCCATTACGCCCGTTCCGGTTGGCTTGTCAGATTAGCTAGAGGGGTCTATAGCCGCCCTGGAGAAGCTCTCCAACTCTACCCCTCACTCCGTCTGCTAGAGCGCACGATAGATGGCTTTCATGTCGGCGGCAAGACGGCTCTCAGTTGGTATGGCGTCCGTCATTTTGTCACGCAGCAGGAAGAACTTCACTTATATGGAATCAAAGCGACCAGATTACCGGATTGGTTCTTGGAGCGATTCCCTGCCGACTACCACCGCAAGCGCCTCTTCCATGAGAAGTTCCGCCCCATGCTTGCAGTGGCTCCGTTTGAAGAACGCGAGGATGGACCTCTAGTCTCTGCTCCGGAACGGGCACTACTAGAGCTTCTCAGCGAGGTTGGAGTGCGCCAGCCGTTGCAGGAAGCGCGTGAACTCATGGAAAGCACCTACAGTTTCCGCGCTGACGTTCTCGGCAAGCTGCTCAAGAAATGTTCCAGCGTAAAGACAGTCCGTCTCTGCCTCCAACTCGGAAGCGAGCTGTCGCTGCCTTGGGTGAAGAAGTTGAACCCTGCCGAGCTGCCCACGGGCAGCAACCGTCCTTGGGTGTCGCGTTCTAAAGAAGGTTTGCTGGTGCTCAAACCATGAATCAGATGTATCTCGACACCGCTCGCTTGCTGACACAGGTCGCGCCATTCATATTTGTGGATGAAACCTTTGCTCTTAAAGGCGGCACAGCGATCAACCTGTTTGTGCGGGATCTTCCCCGGTTGTCGATTGATCTTGATCTGGTGTTTCGAGATCACACGCTGCCACGTTCTCAGGCGCTCGCAATAATCAACGCGGCCATACATCATGCTGCCGAGCGTCTCAGTGCTCGTGGATTCCAAATCCACACTTCAACGTCACTCGACGCCGGCGAGACAAAGCTGCTCGTGAGGCGCGGGTTGATTGAGGTCAAGATTGAAGTGAACTTTGTTCTACGAGGTACGATTCGTCCGGTCCATGTCGCGTCCCTCACACCCAAAGCAAGCGAAATCCTTCTTGCCGATCTTGAAATCCCGGTCGTCTCGCTTGAGGACCTGTACGGCGGCAAGTTGACCGCGGCGATGGACCGGCAGCACCCACGCGATCTGTTCGACGTGATGCAGCTCTTGGACCACGAAGGGATCACTCCAGGCATTCGGCAGGCGTTCGTGGTGTACCTCGCGAGTCACCATCGTCCTATGCACGAGGTACTCTTCCCCGGGAAGCGCAACATCGCACCGGAGTATAACGGCACGTTTCGCGGCATGACGATCGAGCCTGTTGATCTCGAAGAGTTGTTGGCGGCCAGAGACCGAATGCTCTTGGAGCTTCAGAGAGGTCTGAGCCCGGCGGAGCAGAGATTCCTCGTTTCCATCGTACGGAACGAACCTGAGTGGAACCAGCTTGGCATTTCCCACTTGGCCGAACTGCCCGCCATCCGCTGGAAGCTCCAAAACCTCACTCAATTGGCGAAGGCCAATCCGCGAAAGTTTGAGTCTCAAGCAGCGGCTCTGGAAGAAGCCCTCAGCTAAAAGCCGGAGGCGCACAGTGAGGTGGTCAAGCCGAATTCCCGGAAGCATAGTGCCACCAAAATCTGTACAAAAGTGCACCAAAGCGCCACCAGAGCAGCAAAGGGCTTCAGCGCCGTTTCGGCGCTTCAATCTAAGTAGTTGATTTTATTGAGGTATTTGGTAGCGATATCGGGGCTCGAACCCGAACTCTTCGCCTTGAGAGGGCGACGTGTTAACCAGTTACACCATATCGCCACGAGACGAACCGGGCGGTTCGTTGCGACTCAGACACTATACCAAATCTAAGCCGTGCGACAAACCGCTTCCCCCGGGTGGCAAACGGGATTTGGAAATGAGCCGTGCTATAGACCCAGTTTCTTGACTTCGTCGTTGTAGTACTTACGGTACAGGATGTCCCACTCCTGCGAGCCTTCAAGGATGATCTTGCGCTGCGCTGAAATCTTCTGACGCGCGGCGGCGTCGATCTTGGTCTCTTCGTTCAGTAGCTTCTCAAGCGCCTTGCGCGCTTCCTGGCGGATGGTATTACGATCCTCGAGAAAGTCGACCTCTGCCGTTTCGGCGAGCGTATCGGCGACGACATGGGCAAGCTTATTCAGTTTGTCGCGGGAGACGCGCATCCTAGAGGACCACCTTGTACTGCGCGACGAGCTTCTGCTTCACTTTCTTGAACATCTCAGGGTAGCTGACGCCACCCTTGGCCATGTCGCTCTGAATGGCTTCAAGGATGACCCGCACCTCTTCGTTGATGCGGTCCTCTAACGAGAGTTCTTCGATCAGGCCCGCGGTCACACGCTCATTCACCGTCTGCGGCTTGTCGGTCTTGATCATCTTGGCCGCGATCAGATGTTTGCCGGTCTGGCGGGCCAGGTAACCTACGTAGTCTTTCGAGAAGATCATTGCGATTTAAGCGTAGCATGCAGCGCCTGGCCCAGCGCATCGGCCGGCTGGTAGGTCATGCCTGCGACATCCCCTCACCCAAGGCTACTCCTTGTGCGGGCAGTGCTTCGTGTTAATGCAGGCATCCGGGAGGCGCAAGCGCTCTACCGGGCGGCCGTTGATCAGGTGCTCCTGAACGATCTCTTCGGCGTCGCGTGGGTGGACGAAACCGTACCAGACCGCTTCCGGGTAGACCACAACGACGGCCGCGTGCTCGCACTGGTCGAGGCATCCTGCTCGTTCACCCGGACCGTGCCCTTGAGACCCGCATCCTTGACAGCGTCCTTGAGCGCAGAGCGCAGCTTCTGGGCATGTTCCTGCCCACAGGAGCCGCGCGAGGCGGACTTTTCGCGCTCATTCAGGCAGACGAAAAGATGGTGGGAGAAGCCAGGCATATGCACAGGGTAGGATGCCAGGACGGCATGCTGTGGAAACAGGAGGCATCTGCGAGAATGGAACACTATGGTTCAGGAAGATCTGTCTCCGCTGAAGGATGACATGGTTGCGTTCATCGCGGGACACGGATTGCGGCGCATGAGCGCCTTTGTGCCCGAGAACGTGCCGTCGGTGATGTTTGAAGACGAAACGCCGAATGGCGATCCGGATGGCTGGAAAGACTTTGTCGAGCACGCCAAGGCCGCCGGTGCACCGTTCGTGACCATGAGCGCGGTGGTGCTCGAGCCGGAGGATGTGGCGACGCTGATCGGCCATGTGCGCGATGGCAACTACCCGGACCACGACCCTGCCGAAATGGAGGCCGCACGCGACCTGACCGACCATGTGGGGCAGACCGGCTACCTGCAGCTTGGCTTCGCCCAGGGCGGCATCATGTTCCTGTGGGAGACGGCAACGGAGTGGTACGACACGTTCCAGGAGCTTTCAGAGAGCCTGGGCGAGCTGGGCCACCTGCTCATGGACGACCCGGACGAGGACTAGGCGCGTGGCGGCATCGACCGGAGCGAGCGGAGCTGCCTGGGGCGTGCCAACGGCGTCAGCTCTTGCCGCCGACCGGCTGGCGGCGGCTCTTACCCTGCCGGCGCCAATTGCCCGCGTGCTGATGCGCCGCGGCATACAGGAAGTCGACGCGGCGCGGGCCTTTCTGAATCCATCGCTGGACCAACTGCATTCCCCTGCGAAGATGCTCGGCATGAGCGCGGCCGTCGCGCGTCTGCGGGCGGCACTGAGCGCGGGCGAGCCCATCCTGATCTATGGCGACTACGACGTCGACGGCACCGTCGCGACAGTGCTGCTGAAGACGGCCCTGGAGCGGGCGGCGGCATTCCTGGGCGTCGCGCCGGACGTTCGTTTTCATATCCCGCACCGTATCCGGGAGGGCTACGGCATGCAGGAGAGCCGCATCACGGCAGCCGCCACCGAAGGCGTTCGGCTCGTGGTCAGCGTGGACACCGGCATTCGAGCGTTTGCAGCCGCAGAAGAAGCCGCGCGCTGCGGGGTGGACCTGATTGTGACTGATCATCATCTGCCGGACGCGAGCGCCGGGGTACCGCAAGCTGCGGCCGTGCTGAACCCGAACCAGCCCGGCTGCGCTTATCCCTGCAAGGATCTTTGTGGCGCTGCTGTCGCCTTCAAGCTAGCGCAGGCGTTGCTGGAGGATTGCGCCCCGGGTGAGGAGGAGCGAACCAGGCTGCGGGAAAAAACGCTGCCCTCTTTCCTGAAGCTGCTGGCCATTGCCACGATTGCGGATGCTGTGCCGCTCACCGGAGAGAACCGCGTGATCGCGGCGGTGGGACTGCGAGAGCTGCAGCAGCCCGCCCAGAGCGGTCTGCGGGAGTTGATGCTCCTGGCCGGTCTGGAGCCGGCGAGCGGCGTGTCCGCCTACGACGTCGGCTTCCGGTTGGCGCCGAGGCTCAATGCGGCGGGCCGCATGGATATCGCAAGCGATGTCGTGGAACTCTTTCTCACTCGCGAGCCAGCTGTTGCGCGGACCCTCGCTGAAAAGCTGCATCGGCTCAACGGGGAGCGCCGGTCCACGGAGTCGGAGGCGCTGCGCGCAATCGAGGCTCGCCTGGAGCAGATGAAGGAAAGCTCGGGGACCTCGGAAGGCCTTCCCTGGTGCTTGGTTCTGGACGACCCGGAGTGGCACCGAGGGGTGATCGGCATCCTTGCGTCCCGTGTAGCCGATCGCACCGGACGCCCGGCCCTGGTGCTGGCGCACGAGGGCGATCAGGCTTATGGCTCAGGCCGTTCCGTGGCGGGGTATCCGCTGCTGGACGCTTTGACCGCCGTGCATGCACCGGACGGATTGTTCACTCGTTTCGGTGGGCATGCACACGCGGTGGGCTTCGCGTTGCCATCGAGCGCCGTCGCCATGCTACGCGAAAGGATGGAAGCGCATGCCGCCGGCTTTGTGGATTTGCGCGAGACCGCTGCCCTGGATTGCGACGCGGAGCTGCGGCTGGACGAGATCACACCCGCTTTTCTGGCTGCGCTCGATCGTCTGGCTCCGTTCGGCAATGGAAATCCCGAGCCTGTTTTCGTCACACGTGGTCTACGGTTGCGCGGCGGCTGGAGAACCATCGCGGAGCGCCACCTGCGCTTCTGCCTGGAAGATGCGATGGGACAATCGCGGACTGCGGTCGCCTGGTCGCGCCGCGTGGACTGGGTCGCAAAGGCGAGCGAATCTGGCTGGACGCACGGAACGCGGGTGGACGTGGTCTACAAGTTGCGCCGGCAGGCCAGCGAATACGGCGGCGGCTCCGAGCTGGATATCGTCGACCTGCGTTGCGAGCATCCAGGTGCCACCGGAGATGCGGCCTAACTTTCCTGCGCCCGGAAGCCCGG
The DNA here is from genome assembly GCA_964246235.1 of uncultured Acidobacteriaceae bacterium. Taxonomy (GTDB): domain Bacteria; phylum Acidobacteriota; class Terriglobia; order Terriglobales; family Acidobacteriaceae; genus Granulicella. Next base: position 65,307 of record CAXTPR010000016.1, on the reverse strand, counting down.
GGACGCGTCAGATATACTGGCGTTCGCGTATGGCAGCAAAGATCGGTGCGAAAAGAAGCTCCACCTTGCGGAAAGCTGCGCTCAGCACTGGCAAGGCTGCGGCGATGGGCGCCTTGGTCGCTGTATCCGCAGCCGGCTGCAGCAGCAAAGTCGCTCTGGTCAACGCAGGCCAGGCGAGGATGCAGCCCATCACGCGCACGGTCTCGGCCAACGGCAAAATCGAGCTCACGCAGAACTTCGAAGCCCATGCAGCCGCGGAAGGCCAGGTAAAAGAGATCTATGTGAAGCTGGGGGACAAGGTTCATCCGGGTCAGCTTCTGCTTCGGATGGACGATGCCGAGGCGCGGCTGCATCTGCAAAGTGCCGCTCTTTCCATCGCATCTGCGCAAAACGCCGTGTCCAACATGAGCGCGGGCGGTACTGCGGAAGAGGTTTTGAATTCCCGGGCGGAGATCGGTGCCGCGCAGGCCAACGTGCAGCAGCTCAAGGCGCGGCTGGCCACTTTGCAGCAGCTGCAAAGCAATGGTCAGGCGGCGGCGAACGAGGTCACGGCTGCGCAAACACAATTAACCGAAGCGCAGAATAAGGTGACTGCCCTGCAGGCAAAGCAGACAGGGCGGTATAGCGCGGGAGATATGGCTTTGCAGCGTGAGCAGGTGGCTCGTTCGCGCGCCGAGCTGGTTGCGGCACAAAGCAGCTTGGCCGGCAGCGATATCCATTCCCCACTGGCAGGGACGGTCTATGCTTTGCCGGTAAACCAGTACGCTACGGTGAGTGCCGGTGAAGACCTGGTAAACGTTGCCGACCTGACCAAGATCCGGGTACGCGCCTTCTTCGACGAGCCGGAGATCGGCCGCTTGGCTGCCGGCCAGCCGGTACGCATTATCTGGGATGCCCAGCCTGACCGGACATGGCACGGCCACATCCTGCAAGCGCCGACGAGCATCACCAACTATGGCACGCGCAATGTGGGCGAATGCCTCATCACAGTGGACGACTCCACCGGAGACTTGATCCCCAACGTCAACGTCACTTTGTACGTCACCACCCTGCATCGAGACAGCGTATTGGCCATACCTCGCGAGTCGCTCCGCACGGATGGAACGAATAACTACGTTTTCAAGATCGTGGAGGGGAAGCTGCGGCGGACGCCCGTGCAGGTGGATGTGGTCAGTCAAACCCTGGTGCAGATTACCTCCGGCCTGCAACCCGGCGACTCGGTCGTGCGCGTCCCGCTCAACGATGTCGATCTCAGAGACGGATCGCCGGTGAAGGTGCAGCGCTGAATGCCCCCGTATGATCAACGTGTCGCCGCATCTTCGCTTTTGTCTACATTCTTCGGCTGCGTGCTCTCCTTGCTGCTCGGCTCGCTGCCTGGCTTCGGCGCCAGCCCGGGTGCAAATCTAGGCGCCGCCGAGCAGGCGCTGCTGCAGGGCAAGGTCGATGAGGCGGTCGGCAGCCTGCACGGCATTCTGCAGGCAGAGCCGAAGAATGCACCGGCGCATCTTCTGCTTTGCCGTGCGTTCCTCTCCGAAGAGCTTGCCGACCCGGCTGTAAAAGAGTGCGAAGCGGCTGCCAGCCTGCAGAGCGGCGACAGCGCAACCCAGGATTGGCTCGGCAGGGCCTACGGCCTGAAGGCAAGCCGTGCGGGACCGCTGAGCGGGTTTTCTCTGGCGCGCAAGGTGCGCGATGCTTTCGAAGCTGCCGTGCGGCTTAACCCCCATAGCGGGGACGCATTCGACGATCTCGGCGAGTTTTATGTTGAAGCTCCCGGAATTGTGGGCGGCGGCTTAGACAAGGCGAATGCGTTGGCGGCGCAAGGGGCCGGCATACTTCCTCAGCGTGCCCGGGCTCTGCGCGCAGTCCTCGCTGAGAAACAAAGGGATTACACCACTGCGGAGCGGGAGTACCGAACCCTGGTTCAGGAGAACAACCGGCCCGATGCGTGGATCGATATGGGGCAGTTTTATGGGCGTCGCCATCAAAACGAGCCGGCGGCCGCGGCAATCCGCCACGCGATCGAGATGGACTCCGCGCACGATAACTCCCTTGCGCATGCAGGGGAGGTCCTGATCCGGCTGAAGCTGGAGCCGCAGCTGGCTGAGCGAGCTTTGCGTGATTATCTGGGTGGAAGCAATCTGAGCGACTCCGCACCGGCTTGCAAGGTGCACACCCTGTTAGGAAGATTGCTCGCATCGTCTGGGGATAAGGCGGGCGCCAGAATGGAATTCCAAAAGGCACTTACGCTGGCCAGCGGCTATGAGCCGGCCAAGAAGGAGCTCGTGGGCCTGTAAGGCTGCATAGGTATGAGTTCCAGGTCGATCTGCGTGGCAGGATGTTTGCTCCTGGCGGGAGTTGGGCTTCCCGCGTTTTCGCAGATTTCGTTGACGACGGCTGTCGATTTGGCGGAAAAGACGGACCCCAGGGTGCGCATCGCGCAGGCCGACCTGGAGCATGCCAAAGCAGCGCTCGCCGAAGCCCACGACGCTTTTGTGCCTTCGATCGGGGCCACGGGAGGCGTGGGCCGCTCTACCGGTGTGCCGCTTTCCCTCCCCGTAGTTTTCAGCATTGCGGCGCAGTCGCTGGTTTTCAACTTCTCCCAGCTCGACAACATCCGCTCAGCGCACGCCGGAGTGGATGCAGCGAAGCTGACGCTCCAAGACATGCAGGAGCAAGTGGCTGAGGATACGGTTGAAACCTATCTGGCTCTGGATGAAGCGCAGCAGAGGCACACGGCGCTGAACGCGGCCGCAGGCTTCAGCACACGGCTTGTCGACATCGTGCAAGGACGCTTCGACGCAGGTCTTGACCCTCACGTGGATCTAACCCGGGCGAAGCGGACCACAGCCCAGCTACATCTCCAGACTTTGCAGTCGGATGACGAAATCGAGACTCTGCAGGATCATCTGGGACGGCTCACCGGGATTCGCGCTGCGCTCGCCACGGAGCACGACTCCATCCCAGGCATCAGCCTCACGCGTTCCGGAAACGTGACCGTCACTGTGCCGGAAAGCCCAAGATTACGTGCCGCGAGAGCCAATGTTGCCATCAAGGAGTACCTGGCGCATGGCCAGAAGCGCTATGCATATCTGCCGCAGTTCGCATTTGCGGCCAACTACAGCCGCATCAGCACGGCGTTTACGAACTACGCCGCGTACTATCCAGCCTTCAACCCGGCAAACCGGCTCAATATGGACACGCTGAGCAATAACGCCCTCTCCCTGGGCGTGCAGCTCTCGATTCCGCTGTTTGATCGAGCCCAGAAGGCACGTTACCAGGAAGGCCTCGCCGATGCAGCTCGTGCGCGTGCCGAGGCTGACGATGCAGGCAACGCGTTTCGTGAGGGCGAGCTCAAGCTGCGCCATGGAATGGCCGAACTGGCCGCTCGCTCCGAACTGGCCGAGCAGGATCAGCAACTGGCCCAGGATCAACTCGACGCCGTGCTTGTGCAGCTCCAGTCAAGTGCCGCAGCGCTGCAGGGACCGCTGCTCACCCCCAAGGACGAACAGAACGCGCGTCTGCAGGAGCGGCAGAGGTATGTCGACGTCCTCGCTGCCAAGCTGGAGCGTGATCAGACCGCCGTGAAGCTGATGCGGCAGGACGGAATGCTGGAGAGCTGGCTAAGGTCCTCGCTGCACGCAACTCCGGGTACCACAAGCGTCACGTCACCTGCAGCGCCTGCGACGCACTAGGACGCAGCCGGGACCGTTCTCCCCCCAACGTTGCGAAGGCTCCGCACACCTCTCCCGTGCACCATGAGCGGTGCAGAACCCGTAATCGAATGGTAAACTGAAAGGTAGTTATGACGCCGCTAAAAACCCTGCTTCTGAACCCGCCATCCTTCGAAAACTTCGACGGCGGCGCCAGCTCCCGCTGGCCCGCGACCCGTGAGATTGAGAGCTACTGGTATCCGGTCTGGCTGACCTATCCTGCCGGCATGCTGGAAGGGTCCAAGCTGCTGGACGCGCCGCCGCACCACGTGTCCGCCGCCGAAACAATCGAGATGGCCAGGAGCTACGAGTTTCTGGTGCTGTTCACGTCTACGGTTGGCTGGGACGGAGACCATGGTCTGGCGCGCGCGATCAAGGAGGCGAACCCGGCCATTAAAATCGCCTTTGTCGGCCCCCCCGTGACGACCGACCCGGACCGTGCGCTGAATGAATGCGAGGCCATTGATTTCGTTTGCCGGCGGGAGTTCGATTTCTCCGTGGTGGAGTTCGCAAATTACAAGCCGCTAAACGAGATTCTCGGCATCAGTTACAAGGACGCGAGCGGCGTCATCCAGCACAACCCGGACCGTCCACAGGTGGAAGACCTGGACGCCATGCCATGGGCGACCAAGATTTATGCGCGCGACATGGATGTGACCAAGTACAACGTTCCCTTCCTGCTGCATCCATTCATCTCGCTCTACTCGACGCGCGGCTGCCCGGCGCAATGCACCTTTTGCCTGTGGCCGCAGACGCTCTCCGGTCATGCCTGGCGCAAGCGCTCCAGCGACGATGTTGCGGCCGAGATGGCCTGGGCGAAGCAGCAGTTTCCCTACGTCAAGGAGTTCTTCTTTGACGACGACACCTTCAACATCCAGAAGGCGCGCACGGTTGAGCTCTGCGCCAAGCTCAAGCCGTTGGGCCTGACCTGGAGCTGCACGTCCCGTGTCACCACTGACCGGGAAACCCTTAAGGCCATGAAGGAAGCCGGCTGCCGGCTGCTGATCGTGGGCTTCGAATCCGGCGACCCGCAGATTCTGAAGAACATCAAGAAGGGCGCGACCGTGGAACGCGCGCGCGACTTCGTGAAAGATTGCCACGACCTTGGGCTTGTCATTCATGCGGACTTCATCCTTGGCCTGCCCGGCGAAACCAAGGAGTCGATCCGCAACACGATCAACTTCGCCAAGAGCCTGGACTGCGAGACCATCCAGGTTTCCATCGCGCACGCCTACCCGGGCACGGAGTTCTACGATTTCGCGGAGCGCAACAACTTCATTACCAACAAGGGCATGAACGATCACGGCGGCCACCAGATGGCGCACATCGAGTACCCCGGCCTGCCCACCGACTACGTGATGGAGATGGTGCACAAGTTCTATGACGAGTATTACTTCCGTCCTAAAGCCGCGTTTCGCGTGGTTTGGAAGGCCATCGTGAACCGCGACGTGCCGCGCCTCTACGTCGAAGCCAAGAGTTTCATGAAGCTCCGCAAGGAGCGCAATGCGACGGTGCGAAAGAATCGGGAAGAGGCCAGCCGCCAGCAGGAATCCGTCAGCATGAACGCCTGAAGCAGCTAGCCAGCGATCGGCCCGATGGAGCCAACAGGAACCCGAGAACGCTGGGTCACCCAGAGGTTTTCGTGGAGTAGGAGAGGGATGACGCACCGCCTCAAAACCTCTCAATACCTCGTCCTCCTCGCAGTCATGGTGTCCGCATCGGTGGGCGATGCACTGCTGGCGCGCGGAATGGCCGAGGTGGGGCCGGTTGATCTCCATCACCTGCGATTGTTGCTGCACGCGTTGCTGAACCCGTTCGTGGCTGGCGGGATCCTGGTACTGGCAGGTTTCTTCGCCAGCTACATGACGGCCCTGAGCTTCGCCGACCTCACGTATGTGATGCCCGCGACAGCGTTCAGCCAGGTCATCACGGCACTGCTCAGCCGCTTCTGGTTGCATGAGCACCTTACGCTGTACCGCTGGGGCGGTATTGTGCTCATCTTTTGCGCTGTCGGTTTCATGGCGGGAGGACCCTCGCTCACCGAACGCGCTGCTGCGACCGGCGAGCCGTCGGCACTCGAGGTCTCGGACGCTGGAGTAGCGCAGTGATGGTGGATCACGCAACAGCGGCGGTCGGGATGGCGGTTCAGCACAGCACCGATTCGCTTCTGCGGGCTTCCGGCTGCATCGTGTTGGTGGCGGCGCTGGCCATCACAGGCGAGGTTTTGATCGCGGCCGGCATGCGGGGCGTGGGGGACCTGGATGCGATTCGCGCACACAGCGGATTAGGTGGAGCGATCAAAGCTGTCTGCACGAATGTGCCTTTTCTTCTCGGCGCATGCTGCATGGGGCTGAACTTTTTCGCGCTGCTCTACACGCTCAGCAAGGTGGATCTATCGCTTGCAGCTCCGGCGACGGCTTCCCTCACGTATATCGGCAATGCGATCGCCGGAAAGTTCTTTCTGCGCGAGAACGTGGACAAACGCCGCTGGCTGGCTGCGGCGTTCGTGGCAGTGGGCGTCTTCCTGCTGGCGAAGTAAATTGATGACCGGAACGCAGCGAAAAGCCCGCCGAAGCGAACTTTCCTATTCACGCACAAATGCTCTACACGAAACCGAGATTGTTGGAAGAGAAGCTGCCAATATTCGGAAAGACGGTCGCGAGCTGGCTTGCCGGCAGGCCGAACCACTGCGCCAGCGTGGATGCATACTGCACACTGCCGGTCGAGGGTACCCAGCGTCCATTGGAGCCCGAGTCGTCCGGTCCGTTCAGCGCCAGTGTCGGGAAGGTCCCGTACATCTGCCCGCCCTTGACCGCTCCGCCAATCACGAAGTGATGCGAGCCCCACGCGTGATCGGTGCCGGTGTTCGAATTGGGCTGGAAAGTGCGCGCGAAGTCCGACATCGTAAACGTCGTCACCTGATTCGCGACGCCCATTTCCTGCGTCGCCGCATAGAACGCGCCGAGAGACGGGCTGAGAGCCGAAAGCAGGTTGGCCTGCAGAACCAGCTGGCCCTGGTGGGTGTCAAAGTTGCCCACGCCTACGAAGAAGATCTGACGCTTCACGCCGAACGCCGCACGCGCCTGGATGATCTGCGCAACCTGCTGGAGCTGAGCGCCGAATCCGTTTGCCGGGAACGTCGTTTTCAGCGCTGTCAGCGACTTGGTGGCCGCCGTGAGTGTGGCCGAATAGTTATAGGCGTTGCCGGTGATCCCGTTGTCGGCGGTGACCAGTGAAACGCCCGAACTGAGTGCGACAAGCGACTGCGCCGCAGACTGCCGTGCGCTGCATGCGGTGCCTTCCGAGCAGGTTCCTGTGCCGAGATTGCCGGGCGAGACCGAGACCGGGGTCGTGCTCACCCCGTTGCAGAAGAGCGTGTCGCCGGCAACCGAGGTGATCATCGGAATCGTGCCGGATGGATTGAAGGAGCCGCTCATCGCATCGGAGATGCGGCCCGCCCAGCCTGTGGGAACACCTCCATTCTGCGAGGCATTCTGCCACTCTTCCTGCTGATCGGGATGCGAGAATAGATTCGATGGCTTGGCCGCGCCCGCCAGATACTGCGCGCGTGTCATAGGCTGCGTGAGCGTGCCCACGTTGGCAACGACGGCAGCGGCGCCCGCATTGAAGAGGGATTGAACCTCCGGCAGGCTGCCGTGCAGCGCGAAGTTGGGCAAGGGGTTCAGGGTCAACAGGGAGCTCTGCGGCAGCGCCAGACCAGCGCGAATCGCCGCATAGTTCGCATAACCCTTGGTGTCATACGGCACGATCATATTGTTCGCATCATTGCCGCCGTAAAGAAACACGCACACCAGAGCTTTGTAATCCGACGTGGTCTGAGCGAGCGAGTTCAAAGCTCCGAAAGGCCGGAGCCCCGCGATATTGCCGGCAGCAGCCAGCGAAGCGTACTTAATAAAACTGCGGCGGCGGAGTTCCATGTGTATGCCCCTGAGTGAAATGACCTTGGGTGAAGCAATCGTGCTGCGGCAACGGGCTTAGTGGATGACCTTGTACTGCGATGAGGTGATGATGAGGTACAGCGCCACACGCACGCGCTGCGCGTTCGAGGTGAGCGGCGTAATCGCATTGACAATGGTTGTGCGCATCGCGGCCGGCATCTGGGAGTGCATGAACAGGGCAGACAGGCTGTCGACCAGGTTGCCGGGATTCGCGGCGGTCATTCCCAGCGCACTCGTGTTGGACAGGTCCACCGTGAAACCGGTGATCTTGTTGTTCACGATCGAATCAGCCAAGGTCAGACGGAGCACCGCGGTCGCGGTGTTCTCGATATCGAACTCCGGCGCGTTCAACGCGGTTTCCGGAAGAACATAATCCGGCGGGAAGAAGTTGAACACCGAATTGGCGCGGTACGGTTCCTGGTTGAGCTTGGCGGACTGTCCTGACAGGGAGAAGTACGATCCGTTTGCATCCGTGTTTGTAAAGCCCAGGCCGCGCATCATCGCCGTGAGGAACAGGATCGGCTCGCGAAGGTGGCCCCCGTTGTAATCCGCGTCGGTATCGCCGGCGCGCGCTTCCGTATCGGTCAGGATCGCCGTGAGCACAGACTTCATGTCGCCGCGCACTCCAGCCGTGTTATTGGCAAACACCGCCGCGACACGGGACACGTATGCAGCGCTGGGCGTGCTGGTCACCAGGTGCTGGATCAGTTGTCTGCAGACAAATGGGCCCACATTACTGTCGTTGAAGAGATTGGTCAGCGCGTCGTTCAGGTCCTGCGCTGCACCTTGCCCGGCCGACAGCACCGTACCGTTGAGGAGCGTCTTGCTGGTGGTGTCGTGATAGCTGGCCACTGCAACCATGGGATCGTTGTAGTCGCCGGAGTTGTTAGGGAACTTGGTTACCGCCGATCCGTCAGAGTTAGCCAGCGTCCAGCCGGTATAGGCGCGGGCAAACGCTTCCACCTGCGCTTCCGTGTAGGCAGGAAGGGGGGCGCCGGTTCCGTCCAGCTGCCTGGTGCCATCCTGATTCAAGGCGTACAGCCCGATGGTGAACAGCTGCATGTTCTCGCGGGCGTAGTTCTCGTTTGCAATCTGCCCGCTGGCAGGCTTGGCGCTGTTCAGCATGTTCAGGTAGCCGCCCATGGCCGGGGACAAGGTGACATCCTTCATGATCGTCGCGAAGTTGCCGAAGGCGTCGCCCGCAAGCGCATTGTGGAACTGCGGGATGGCCTGCCCGGGAATGGACTGCGTGGACACGACGAACATCTCTGACAGCGCGAACGCAACACGCTGCCGCAGCTGGTCGGGACCCGTAATCGCGGTCCGCCACCATTCGGATTCCGCGCAGGGATATGCGGTGTTGTTGGCCAGGCAAAGGTTGGGCAGAGGATTGGTCGGGATGGAGGCCAGCGCCGTGGTCGGCTGCGCGAACTGCTCCTGCAGATACTTGGCGATGCCGACCGTCTGCACGTGCTGAATCGTGTCCAGGGTGGGCCCAAAGCTGGTCTGATCGAGCAGCCGTGCGGCAGTTGCGGCGGTCGTCTGGTAGTAGATGACGGGAAGCTTGAGGGTCGTGGAGCTGCTCGCGCCCGGGTCAGGGTTGTTGACAACTACAGAGAGGGCTGTAGTGCCGGACGCGACAGCGACAGTCGCCTGCAGCTCGGTGGAAGAAACCAGGGTCGTAGTCTGTGCCGTAGCTCCCGCCATGATCACGGAACTGGGCACAAAGCCCGAGCCCGTGATGTCTACGAAGTAGTTCAGGCTGCTGCCGACCTGCGTCGCGGTGCCGGCCGAGACGACCGGCACAGGGTTCTGCAATGCATCGGTCACCGATCCGGATGCCGTTGTGTCGGCAGCGCTGGTCGCAGTGATGGTCACGGCACCGCTGGGCATGGAGGCGGGTGCGGTGTACAGGCCGGCCGTGTTGATCGTTCCGTAGGTTGCGTTGCCTCCCGCAGTGCCGTTCACGTACCACGTCACTGCCGTGCTGGTCGCATTCGTTACGGTGGCGCTGAACTGTGCGGTACTGGCCAGGCGTGTCGTGGAAGGACCGGACACACTGACCGTGACCGCATTGATGTGCGTGCCTCCGCCTGCGGCGGACCCGCCACTCCCTCCGCAGCCATAAATTGCGAGAGACAATGCGCACAGAGAACAAGCAAGCGCGAGGGAACGCAAAACGGGGCGTACTGTAGAGCGCACAGAGCGACGCATCGAGAAGGCCTCCGCGAGAGGAGCGAGCCTCGCTCACATCTCGTTGCCCGGATTTCCTGAGGGCTAATTCTGCTGACTATAAACCGGCGTTTTGGGCTTTGTCGCGGAGGGTTCCGAGTTATTTGCATCGCGTTCCGACTGATAACGATGTCTCGCGCGCATGCTAGCGTTCACTTACAACTTACGAGTTAGAAGTAACTTCGCTAGACCTTCTGCGGGAAGGTCGGGCGTCATAAAGCTACGCTGCGGACCAGGAAATTTTGAGTGGATCGCGGTGGCTGCCAAACGGCCGCTGCGCACGGCGCCTTCCATGGTGGAGGGCCATCCGGTGCGAACCCAATCTCCAGCAAGGAAGAGGCCGCTGCCGGGGTCGGCGAGGGGACGAAACCGCTCCAGCCCAGGCGTGACCGAAAACGTTGCGCGTGCTTCCTTCAAGACTGCCGACTTCAGAACATGTGCTTGTCGGACCTTCGGGAAGAAGCGTCCAAGCTCGCCAAGTGCGGCGGACAGGATCTGCTCCCGGCTTTGTTGAAGCTCGGCGAACGAAGCGCTGATCGTAAGTTCCAGGTATTGGTTCCCTTCGCCGTGCGAGTGATGACTGCCTGAAGAAGTTTTTCGGATCCGGGTTTTGTTGAACAACCACTGGATGCGCGTGTCCAACAGCGCCGCCTGGTCCAGGTCCGTAATCTCCCGATCAAACCAGAGATGGACGGTCGTGATGGGTGCATGCTGGAAATGGCGAGCCAACGGAAGCACGGCCGCGCAGGCGGGATGGCTCTCCGGCAGCGTGTTGAGCAGCTTGACCGTCTGCTCGAAGGGCAGCGCAAGCAGCAGGTGAGGGGCCCTGTGCTGAAGGCCCACGCTGGTCGACGCAAACCACAAAGCGCCTTTCTGCTCGAGGCGCTCCACGCCGGCGCGCAGAAGCAGGCTGGTTTCCTGCTTTTGTGCAAGCTCTGCGGTGGCGGCGTAGAACTCGGAAAGCGGCTGTGTCGGAATGCCCAACCGGCCGCCTTGCTGCGTCTTCAGCAGAGACTCATAAATAACCTGCGCAGCGTAGCGCGTGGAGCAGCGATCCATCGTGTCGTTGAGCGTGGCCACGATCAGAGGCTCCCACAGGTGCCGGATGCCTCCTTCGGTCTGCGCTGTGCGCTGCAGCCAGGCTGAGAACGGCTCCTCATCGCTCTCGTGTTCGTACCCGCCAAGGAACTCACGCAGACCGAGCCCGATGCGCAGCTTATCGCGCATCGACAGCATGGGTGCGCGCAGAAAACTGAGTGCGTTCTGCGCCGGAGCAGGCAAGCCCCAACGCGGACCGATCACGCTCCGCCTCGCACCGCGTTCCTGCTGGCCCATCGGTGCAGGCTCCAGGAACGGAATGTCGTCGTACCAGCGAATGTACCGATCCGTGCCGCTCAGGCGGCAGAGATCGAGCAGGTTGGTGCAGCAACCCAGCAGCACATGCTGTGAATCGATAATCTCTTCCAGCGCAGGATGCCGATACGAGTAAGCGCGTCCGCCGATGTACGGTTTTCGCTCCAGCAGGGTGACGTTGGCGCCGGCTCCGGAAAGCGCGACAGCCGCGGCCAGACCGGCGAGACCCGCGCCCACGATGAGAACGTCGCTCTGCTCCGGCGGCACTACTTACGTCCCTCTCGCAAACCATGACCCGATCACCCCACGCCCAAGGATCGCGAGCTTTACAGGAGTGGGCACGGAGACACGCTTGTGGAACACGGCGGCTGGGTCCGCAGCGATGCGGTCCAGCAACCCACGATAGATTTTGACAAGCACGCGCATGGCCGGGCGGGAGTCCGGTGAAAGCAGGGGAATCAGCTCGTCGGATGCCCTGTAATAGTTTTCCGCACGTGTAAGCTGCAGTCTCACCAGATCGAGCACCTCAGGCGGAACCCATACATTTCTCGCAGCAAGGCTGAGTTGCTCCACGCTGACGCCTAACGAAGTCATGTCGTCGAGTGGCAGATAGACCCGGCCGCGTGCTGCATCTTCTGAAATATCTCGAAGAATGTTCGTCAGTTGAAACGCAATACCGGTTTGCTCAGCAAGTCCTTCGGCACCTGCGTTTCTGTAACCGAAGATGCGAATGCACACGAGTCCCACGACGGACGCGACCAGATAGCAATACCGGTAGAGGTCATCGAAGGTTTCGTATACCTGGAATGACTCAGACACGCGACCTTTGTCGCTGATCGTGGAGGTCGTCAATTCCGCGGTGCCCGGCAGAACGCTCTGCAGATCCATCGTTGTGCCCTGCACCAACTGATCGAGCAACGTATCCGGGATGCCGAATCGCTGCTGCGTGTGGTTGAGCGCCGTGAAGACTGGATCGCTCGTTGGCTGCGTGCGCGAGGCGTACAGCGCGGAAGTCCACTCCGCCATCGCGCCACGCCGATGTTCTTTCGTCAGGCTCTCGTCATCCGCGAGATCGTCGGCTTTGCGCATAAAGGCATATACGGCGCACATCGCATCGGACTTGTCGCGCGGCAAGACACGGAACGCGTAATAAAAGTTCCTGGCCTGTGCTTTCGCGATGGCCCGGCAGTGGGCATAGGCAGCCGCGAGTTCCGGGGAGGACGCGGACATCACGCGGCGTGCTCCTCCGGCCTGCGCACCGCGGGACGAAAAGCACTCCCTGCCTTTCCCAGCAAGGCGCCGCCTAGCAGGCGCAGCTTGGTGAGCTTCGTCACCACGGGACGCGATGCAAGCGTGTTGTACTCCTGGGCCGCGATCGCATCCAGGATGGCATGGCCGCCCTTGACGAAAAGCTCCAGTGTCGCGGCGAGGTCCGGCCCCACAAGCGTGCTGATACGTGCCCCGCGGCTCAGGCGCTCGCGGGCATCCTCCACGAGAAATCGCATCATCGCGCCGAAGTTCGCGTCGAAGCGTCGCGCGGCGATCTGCTCATCGGTGACGCCGAAACGAGCCATGGCATCTGCCGGTACGTAGCGCCGGCCACGATCTACCCAATCAGTCACGACGTCCTGGTAGAAATTGGCAAGCTGCAGGCCGGTGCAGATGTCATCGGAAAGCGTGAACAGCTCCGGACTTTCATCCATGCGGTACCCGCTGACCAGCAGCACCAGCCGTCCAACCGGATTCGCCGAATAGCGCGAGTACTGCTCCAGGCTGACGAGGTCCGCATGGTGCGTATGCGTCTGGTCCCACTCAAAAGCGGTAATGAGATCTTCGAAGGGCTCGATGGGGAGCTTGCAGGCGGAGAGGGTCGGCTGCAGCGCAACGAATACCGGGTGGCGCGAAGCCGAGGGTTCGGCGAAGCACTGATGCAGCATGCCACACCAGACGCTCAGCAGACGTGTGGCCGTCGCCGTGTCGGCGACCTCATCGCCTAGATCGTCGGACGTGCGGCAGAACGCGTAGAGGGAATGGAAGTGTGGACGCAGGCTCGCGGGAAGAAAAAACGTGGCGACATGAAAGTTCTCGTAGTGCGTCGTCGCGAGGCGCCTGCACCACGCCTGCGCCTCCGCAAGCGACGGCCGAGCGGCAGGCGTCAGGTACTCAGCCGGCGCTCCCTGCAGCGAATCGCCGGACAACTCCCGGGCTTGCAGTGTTGAGCTAGTCATCGTGCGGCCGCCGCAAGCTCGGCTATAGCAGTCCGCGAGTTGATCCGCGCGGAGTGAGGATAGATCACGGTCTTGATCTCGGGCAGTGTGCCATCGGGAGCCCGGACCAGCATGCTCTGGAACACATCGGGAAGCTGCGCGAGCGAAGCCGAGCCCGTGAGGAAGTCGCCGCACCGGAACCTGCCCGAGCGCAACAGATCAAAGGCGCGACGCACCGTGGCCGGCGTGTGATGGAAGCTCGCCTTCAACGTGAGGTCCGAGTAGTGAATGAGGTTGGTGTCCAATTCCACGCTGGTGCCGGCCGGCGGCCCCCCAAAAAGGTTGACCACACCACCCATGCGGGCCATGCTGACTGCCCATTGCCACGCCTCCGGTGTCGCCACGGCCTCGAAGACCAGGTCCGCTCCTCTCCCTCCGGGAGTCAGCGAGCGCGCCGCCGCGACCGGATCGTCCACATCTCGTATTCGCAGCACCTGCTCCGCGCCAAAACGGACCGCCGTCTCCACTTGATCCGCACGTTTGACGACTGCGATCACATGCACGCCCTCCAGCGCAAGTGCATGAATGAACAGCAGGCCGATGGGACCGGCACCGAGAACGATGGCTGTCTGCCCCACGTGCGCTGCGCTCTCTTCCATGCCGCGGATGACGCAGGCTAGGGGCTCGGTGAGAGCGGCGTGCCCGGCGGGCATGCCCTCGGGGATGCGGAGTGTGTTTTTCTCCACGATGCGGGCCGGCACATGCAGATACTCAGCGTAGGCGCCATTATTGAACAGCAAGTCTTCGCACAGGTTCTGCTGGCCGGCCTGACAGAAAAAGCATTCGTCGCAGGGTGCGGAGTTGAGCGGCAGCACACGGTCACCCACGGCGAATGCGGTCACGCCTTCGCCCACCTCCACAACGGTACCGGCGACTTCATGCCCGAACAGTCTGCCGGCTGTCAGCATCTTGGCGTGATAACCGCGGCGGAACACCTTCAGATCCGTCCCACAGGTAAGCGCCGCATCCACTCGCAGCACCAGCTCGCCGGAACCGGCATGCGGGTGAGGCACTTGCTCGATGCGGACATCTTCCTTGCCGTGCAGGACGGCGGCGCTCATGGTACTCGACATTTCTTCTATTTTCTCATTTCAGCCTGTGATCTGTGCGCAATGGAGTCCGCCGCGGACGCGGCGTCATCTGATAGCCTGACGCTGACTCCACCGGATGAAATTCGTCTCTCCAGAGGCTTACGCCAAGCGCGCTGTCGCTGCTGTGCAGGAGTACTCGCTCCTGTCGGGCAGAGCCATCGGCGATATTTTCTCGCGTCCGCGGTATATCGCCGACACCTTCACGCAGATGGATTCGATCGGCGTCGGTTCCCTGCCGATCGTGATTCTCACGGGATTCTTCACGGGCTGCGTGCTCACGCTGCAGTCGGCGGCCTCGCTGCAGCAGTTCGGCGCCATCAACATGACTGGCCGGCTGGTTGCGCTTTCCATGATCAAGGAGCTCGGCCCGGTGCTCACCGGCCTGATGGTTGCGGGCCGCAATGCCTCAGGCATGGCGAGCGAGCTGGGCTCGATGAAGGTAAGCGAACAGATCGACGCCATGCGCGCGCTGGGCACCGATCCCATCCGCAAGCTGGTCACCCCGCGCATCGTAGCCACCGTCTTCATGCTGTTCTTCCTCACGATCATCTCGGACGCCTGCGGCACCGCGGGCGGGGCGCTCGTGTCCGTGACATTGCTCAAGCTGAATGGCTCGGAGTTCTTCCACACCGCGTACATGGCACTGATCGGCGGCGATGTGATCGAAGGCCTGGTGAAGCCGCTGTTCTCCGGTTTCATCATTGCCACCATCGGCTGCTACTACGGCTTGACTACCACCGGCGGCACGCGCGGTGTGGGTCGCGCTACCACGCAGGCTGTCGTTGTTGCCAACGTGCTCATCATCCTGGTGGATTTCCTCGTGACCAAGGTGATGATCGGCATCTTCGGACGCTAACTTATGCCGTCTCCGACAGGACTACAAAAAGAAGCTGGGCTTGAGCTTCCAGATGGGGCTGCGGTCGTTTCGTTCCACGATGTTTCCATCGCCTTTGAAGGCAATCGCGTGCTGCAGACTCTGTCTTTTCGGGTGGAGCGGGGTGAAACTCGTATCATCCTGGGACCGGCGGGCTGCGGCAAAAGCACGCTGATGAAGCTGACCAACGGATTGCTTGCACCAGACAGCGGCCAGGTGTGCGTCTTCGGACGCGACCTCGCCACCATGACCGAAACAGAGATCTTCGCCATGCGCTCGCACGTTGGGATGGTCTTCCAGGAAAGCGCGCTTTTCGACTCACTCAGCGTGGAAGACAATGTCTCCTACCGCTTGCACGAGGAGCGAGTGGATGAAACGGAGGCGCACGACCGCGTCGTCGAAGCGCTGCGCTTTGTGGAGCTGGAGCGCGCCATCGCCAAGTTCCCCTCCGAGCTTTCCGGAGGCATGCGGCGGCGCGTGAGCATCGCACGCGCCATCATCTCCAAGCCTGACTTGATCCTCTACGACTCGCCCACCGGCGGCCTGGATCCCATCACGTCGACCACCATCATTGAACTCGTCGTGAAGCAGCGCGACGTCTCGCAGACCACATCCCTGCTGATTACACACCGCCTGCAGGACGCGTTCACGCTGGCTACGCACCGCTTCAACCAGAAGACGGGGCACATGGAGCCTATGCCGGAGGGCGAGCTCGATGGCAGCACAAAGTTCCTGGTGCTGAACGAAGGGGGCGTGGTGTTCGACGGCAGCACACGCGAGCTGACGCACAGCGATGATCCCTGGCTGAAAGCCTATCTTGAGTAGAGAGGCGTTTACCCGACGGCCAGTGTACGGTGGAACAGGTCAAGCGCCAGACCGAACATGCTCCGGGCAAGCTCGGGATCGTAGCGCGGACCTTCATCGCGCAGAAATGCGTGCGCGCCATTCACCTCATGCCAGTTGAGCTTCGTCCCCACCTCGTTCAGGCGCGACAGCACCGTCATGCGGCCTTCCATGGGAATGTGGGGATCCTGCCTGCCCCACGCCATCAACAGCTCTCCGCGGATGTCCCCTGCGCGCTCCAGCGAGTTATCGTTGTTGCCTGCGCCGAGAGAATGCTTATGGATGTCCGTGGCGTAGAAGCAGACTGTGCCCCGGACCTCTGGGTTCATGGCCGCTCGAAAGGCGAGCGCTCCGCCCAGGCAGATGCCCATTGCACCCAGCCTGCCGGTGCAATCGGCGCGCGAGGCGAGATGGGTTAGCACTGCGCGCGCGTCGTCGTCGTAGGCCTGCACAGTCTTGGCGTACTTCAACTCGTTGCCCCGATCCGAACCAGCCTGATCGTAGGCGAGCACCGTACCCGCAGGCTCATACTCGTGATACACCTCCGGAGCCGCCACCAGGTAGCCGTTGCCGGCGAGCTGCGCCATGGTGCGGCGGATGGGCGCGGTGATCTGGAAAATTTCGGAGAAAAAGACGATGCCAGGGTATCGGCCAGACGCCGCGGGACGCGCGATGTGCGTACGCATGGGGCCGGTGGGCGTTGGTATATCGACGTGTTCGTTCTCAATGAGGATCATGGGCAAAGGGTTCCGGTTTCCAGCCTTCAACTATAACGAGTCGCGGCCTACCTTCGAGGCTTGTCGTTGGGCTCGCCCCGTAACGCCGCAAGCTGCGGGTGCAGCAGCTTGGCCGTGAGCGACCGGGTGAGTGCCTCCACCGCGGCTTGCTGTTCGGAACTCAGCGGTGAAGCAGTCAGTCGCTGCGTTGTGCGCGCGAGCTCCGCCTGCCGCATGGCCTCGGCGGAAAGCTGGAGCTGCTTGATCGCCTCGGTGGTTGAAGCCGCGGCCAGCCGGGCGTTGTAGCGCTCGGTTTCCGCCGAAACGATGCGCTCCGCCTCGGCAGCCTCGCGCGTGCGGCTGTGCTGATTTTCGGCGGCCACCTGCTGCAGATCGTCGATGTCGTAGACGAAACAGCCCTCCTGGCGGTTCATCTCGGGACTGACATCCCGGGGAACCGCTATATCGATGAAGAAGACCGGGCGGTTGCGGCGGCGCTGCAGCAGGGTGCGTGCGTGTTCGCGGGTAAAGATGTATTCGCCGGGGCCGCTGGCTGCCGCGCCGGTGGAGGTAATGATGATGTCGGCGCGATGGCTCTGCTCATGCAACTGGTCGAGGGGGATCACGCCGGTAGTGATGGACGGGGTCCGCAGGGCATCGGCAATGCGCTCGGCGCGCGACTCCGTGCGGTTCGCCACCAGCAGGGTGGTTGCGCCCTGCGTGATGAGGTGACGCGCGGCCAGATCGCTCATCTTTCCAGCCCCCACGATCAGAACCGTCTTGCCGGAAAGCGAACCGAAGATCTTGCGGGCCAGTTCGGCCGCAACCGAGGCGATCGAAACCGAGGAGCTGCCGATCTGCGTTTCCGTGCGCACCCGCTTCGCAACGGAGAAGGCCCGCTGCAGCAGCGGATCTAGCTGAGAGGCGTGTGCAGTGGTGGACTGGATCGCGCCCACCTCGCGCGCCACCGTCCAGGACTCCTTGACCTGGCCGAGGATCTGGGGCTCGCCGACCACCATGGAATCCAGCGAACTGGCCACGCGGAAGAGGTGCCGGATCGCTTCCTGCTCGCGAAACTGGTAGAGGTGCGGGCTCAGTACGGCGGGCTGCAGGGCAAAATAATCGTGCAGAAAATGCGCCAGCGGCGACTGCATCGCCGGGATGTCCTGGATATCTTGGATTTCCTGGATCTCCCGCGCCACGGCGCCGTCGCCAGGCTCGTGCGCGATCAAAAACTCTACGCGGTTGCAAGTGGACAGGATGAGGGCCTCGCGGATGCCCGGTTGATGTGCCAGCGTGCGGGTCGCGTCCGCCAGCCGCGCGGGCGGTATGGCGAGACGCTCGCGAACATCCACCGGAGCGGTGGTGTGGTTGACGCCCAGCAGCAGCAAGCCAGCCGGGGTGCTCTCCAGGGGAACTGCGCTCTCCCTCATGGCGTCCTGAACCTGTGCACGGCAGAAAGCTGGTTGGCGGCCCACACCGCCAGCACAAGAAGAAAGGCGAAGCTGGACAGGTACACGGCGCGGCGTCCGCGCAGTCCGGAGTGCTGGCGGATGTAGATCATCAACATGTAGGCCAGCCACATGGCCAACGAAAGCAACACCTTAAAGTCGGCGAAGAAGATTGGACCGACGGTCTGCAGCGCGACGACGGACCCGATCAGGAGACCGAAGGTCATGCAGGGTAGACCGAACAGCAAGGCTCGCAGAGCGATACTGTCTACGGTCTCGAGCGGCGGAAGCCGCAGCCAGAGACCGCTTGGAGGGTTCACACGTTTCTGCTTCAGGCGGCGCTCCTGCACCAGGTACAGCAGGCTCGCCAGCAGCGAAACCAGCAGCGCGGCATACGCCACCAGAAGCAGCGCAATATGCAAAAACAACCAGCCGGTTCGGAGGTATGGGTAGGCCAGTGTCTGCGACCCGGGGTGAAACGCCGGCGCCAGCGTAAGCAGGATCGCGAGCGGGAGCAGAAAGATGCCGAAGCTCACGGTCTTGTAGCGCGCGGTGAGAAGCAGAAAACTGAGACCCAGCAAAAGCCCCAGCCCGGACAGCGTTTCGTGCGTTTCGACCGGCAAGGCGTGATGTGCCGCGACCAGCATTTCGATGACGGAAACGAAGTGAACGAACACAGCCCCCAATGCGGCGGGAACGGCAATGCGGCGCCAGGCAGGCCGGCTATATAAAGCGGCCGGCAGCACCGCGAGTGCGGCCAGCGCGTACAGGCAAACCGCGACTCGGAGCCAGAAGAGAGACATGGGAAGCGCTGCGAGCAGCCGAGTTTCCGGCCCATCGCACGCCACCAGTATAGCGGGACCCGGAACTACGCCTGTGTCGCTCCAGTGGCGAGACTCTGCTCCAGATACGACTGCAAGCGGCCTTCGATCAGGCTTGTGGGCAGCAGGAACGGTTTGTCCGTGATCTCAATCCGGAGCCTGCCTTCAGCGTGCTCGTACTTGGCGGTGATGCCATCCTTGGTAAGTGTGCCGCTGGGGCCGGCGAGCTCAATCCCATTGGTGCGCAGGCGCCGTGTCGCGGTGGCAAACTGCTCGTCGGTCATGGGGACTTCGATCATGGCAGCAGTGTACGCCGGGTTGACCGGAGAACTCTGACGCGGGAGAGCGCTCGGGCCGCCACGATTCGCGAAGCGATAAGACTGCTTACGGGCTGCTGCCGCGAAATGCAGAGGGCGAGCGGATATCCTGAACTCCCTGCCCTGATGAGCGCTGTCGCCCCCATTACCGTTTCCGAAGCCGCGCTTTCGCCCGCCATGCGGCAGTACCGCGCCGCCAAGGACGCACATCCGGACGCGCTGATGTTTTTCCGCATGGGCGACTTCTACGAGCTCTTCTTCGAGGACGCCGTTGTCGCCGCACGCGAGCTGCAGCTCACGTTGACCGCGCGCGACAAGCTCCGAACCATCCCCATGTGCGGCGTTCCGTACCACGCGGCGGGAACCTACCTCCAGCGCCTGCTGCGGCGCGGGTTCAAGGTAGCTATCTGTGAGCAGATGGAAGACCCCAAGTTCGCCAAAACCGTGGTGCGGCGTGAAGTGACACGCGTGCTGACTCCCGGCACCGCGCTCGATCTAACCATGGCCGCCAGCGAGAGCCGATGGCTGGCCAGCGTTGCCACGGCAGGGTCGGGAGCGACTGCGTGCGTGGGTGTCGCTTCAATCGATCTGTCCACCGGCGAGTTCCGGGCGACGGAGTTTACCGGGGATCACGCCTGGGCACTCGCTCTGGATGAACTGGCGCGGATGGCAGCTGCGGAAGTGTTGTTCGCGCGTGGCGTTGGGCCGCTTGGAGCCTCGGGAGCGAGGCAGGCGAGCCTCCATTCCGTCGAGGAAGGGCAGCCATCGCGCAACGAAGAAGGTCCGACGGCGAGTGCGGGGCCGCAACGCTATCCACTGACCAAAGGCACAGAGCCGAACACATCCGACTCGGGCGGAACGCACAGCGAGCTGGAAGAGTGGGTCTTTGCGGAGGAATACGCTGTGCCGCTGCTTCGGCAGGCGCTGCGCGTGCACTCCCTGGCCGGCATGGGCCTTGAGGGACAACGAGCCGCCGCCATTGCTGCCGGCACGATCGTGCATTATCTGCGCGCGACCAAGCAGGGCGCGCTGGAACATCTCGATACGGTGCACTTCTACGGCAAGCGCGACTGCCTGGAGCTCGATGCGGTGAGCGTGCGCAACCTGGAGATCGTGGACCCGCTGTTCTCGGCGGAAGGCCCGCAGACCACGCTGTTCTGGTGCGTCGATGCCTGCTGCACACCGATGGGCAAGCGTTTGCTGCGTGCGCAGTTGCTGCGTCCCATGAACGACTTGAGCGCGATTGAGGCACGGCTGGCGGCGGTAGGACTCGCGGTTCGCGACCTTCGCAAACGGGAAGGGTTGCGGCGCGCCATGGACGGCGTGCTCGATTTGGAGCGGCTACTGGGGCGTATCGCGCTGGACTCCGCCGGGCCGCGCGAGGTGAATGCGCTGGGATTGACGCTGCAGCGGCTGCCCGGACTGAAGGCAGCCGTGACGGAACTTGGAGATGCAGCAGCGGAGGGCCGCTGGTCGGTTCTGGGCCGGAGCTTCGATCTGCTCGCGGATCTGCAGGAGCTGATTGCGCGCACACTGGTCGAAGAACCACCGGTATCCCTTGCCGACGGAGGCGCGGTGCGGCCCGGTGTGGATGCCGAACTCGACGACCTGCGCGGTCTTTCCAGCAGCGGACGCGAGAGGATCGCGGCCATTGAAGAGCGGGAGCGCGAGCGCACCGGCATCGCGAGCCTCAAGGTGCGGTTCAACTCCGTCTTCGGCTACTACCTGGAGGTG
Source organism: uncultured Acidobacteriaceae bacterium (assembly GCA_964246235.1). Lineage (GTDB taxonomy): Bacteria > Acidobacteriota > Terriglobia > Terriglobales > Acidobacteriaceae > Granulicella. Next base: position 43,939 of record CAXTPR010000016.1, on the reverse strand, counting down.
ACGAAGGCGAACGCCCGCGCCGTGCCTGAGGATTACGAGCGCAAGCAGACGCTGGTCAATGCCGAGCGCTTCACCACGCCCGAGCTGAAAGAGCTGGAAACAAAGATACTCACCGCGCAGGAGCGTTCGGCAGAGATCGAAAGGCGGATCTTTGCCGAGCTGCGGCGGCAACTGCTTGCCGAAGCGCATCGCTTGCGCGAAACGGCGCGGCTCGTCGCTGAGATCGATCTCATGGCGAGCTTTGCGCACACGGCTGTGCTGCGTGGGTGGGTAAAGCCGCAGGTCGATAGCGGTACTGTGCTCGAGTTCGTCAACGCGCGGCACCCAGTGATCGAGCGCCGGCTGGAGGAAGCGGGAGCTGGACGGTTTGTTCCGAACTCGCTCCGCCTGTGCGCGGCGGCCGAAACTGAAACCTCTCATGATGATGAAACCGTTATGAACGAGGCGCCCGGCGTGTCACCGCGTGAAGCCTCCCTGCTGTTGATCACCGGCCCCAACATGGGCGGCAAGAGCACGTACCTGCGCATGGCCGCGCTCCTGACGATCCTGGCGCAGTGCGGATCCTTCGTGCCGGCGGAGAGCATGCGGCTGGGCCTGGCCGACCGCGTCTACACGCGTATCGGAGCCAGCGACAACGTGGCCCGAGGCCGCTCCACCTTCATGGTGGAAATGACCGAGACCGCCGCCATCCTTAACACGGCGACCTCCCGCTCGCTGGTGCTGCTGGACGAGATGGGCCGTGGCACAGCGACCTACGATGGTCTGTCGCTCGCCTGGGCGACCGTGGAGCACCTGCACGACCGTGTCGGCTGCCGTACGCTTTTCGCCACCCATTATCACGAGCTCACTCTTCTGGCCGAGCGGCTGCGAGGGCTGCGCAACGTCCGCGTTACGGTGCGTGAGACAGGCGGCACCATCGTCTTTCTGCACCACGTCGAGACCGGGGCGGCGAACAAGAGCTATGGCATTGAGGTAGCGCGGCTCGCCGGTCTTCCTCAGGTTGTGATCGAACGTGCACGTGACGTGCTGAGGCTGCACGAACGCGCGGAGTCGCAGCAGGTACGCGCAGCGCAGGGTGCGGTGCGGAATGCTCCCAGCCTGCAGATGACCATGTTCACGCCGCTGTCGCAGCGGATTGTCGACCGGATCGAGGCCGTTGATGTGGACGGACTCACGCCGCGTGAGGCGCTGGCGCTGGTGGCGGAGTTGCAGCGGGAGTTGAAGAGTGCCTAGGATGCCGGTCTATCCACAAGACCACAGGCAGGCTGGCACCCGCACGGCTTTATCGCCGAAGCCGATGATTGTGGCGGGTGTTATGAGCGGGACCTCGGCCGACGGCGTGGACGTAGCCATCTGCCGTGTCTCTCCTGGTCTCCAAGGCGGTCCGCCGCGCCTGAAGGTGCTCGGCCACCGGGCATTCCCCTACACGTCCGAGGTGCGTGATGCCGTGCTGGCGGCCATGAATGCCGCCCACACCAGCACAGCCGAGTTGGCACGCCTGAGCTGGCGGCTGGGCTCGCTCTATGCGGAGTGCGTTGCGCAGGCCGCGCGAGAGCTGGGTCCCAAGCCGCAGCTGGTCGCATGTCACGGACAAACCCTCTATCACCAGGCAGTGGGGGCACCCTACGCCGCGGATATCGTTCGCTGCACCTGGCAGACCGGGGAGGCCAGCGTGATTGCAGAGCGGCTGCGGCTGCCGGTGATCAGTGATTTCCGCCCGGCGGATATGGCGGCGGGAGGCCAGGGAGCACCACTGGTCCCCATGCTCGATCTCTGCGTGTTCCGGCACGCGACGAAGAACCGGCTGCTGCTGAATCTCGGCGGAATCGCGAACATCACCGCTCTGCCGGCAGCCTGCAATGCGGACGGCGTGCTGGCCTTCGACATTGGGCCGGCGAACATGGTCATCGACGCGTGCATGCAGGCGATGTACGGACGCACTTTCGATTGCGGCGGGGCGGCGGCGGCGCGCGGCCGGGTCTTCGACCATGTCCTCACTCAATTCCTGGCGCATCCTTACTTCGCGGCTCTCCCGCCGAAGTCCTGCGGACGGGAAGAGTTCGGTTCGGTATTCGCGGAGCGGTTTCTGGAAATGTGCAAGCGGGATGGGGCGCGCAGACAGGATGTGATCGCAACGGCCACGGCACTCACCGCGCGCAGTGTCTTGGACGCATACCGGCGCTTCTGCTGGCCTCACCTGGGGCAACGTGCTCCTCTGGCGCGGGCCACGGAGATGTTCGTCGCTGGCGGCGGAGCGCGCAATGCCACGCTCATGCGTGCGCTGCAGGCAGGCTTCGCGGAGATCGGCGTGGCGGTGACGACGACGGAAGCCGCTGGACTGGCGACCGAAGCGAAGGAGGCCGCAGCGTTCGCTCTGCTTGGCTGGCTTACCTGGCATGGGCTACCGGGCAATGTGCCCGCAGCGACCGGCGCAAGCCGGCCCGTGGTGCTGGGGCGAATCACGCCGGCTACGGCTTGAACACAATCTTCATCGAATCCGGCTGCGGGTTGGAAGCCAGATGGATTGCCTCAGCGGCCTGGTGGAGACCGAAGCGATGCGAGATGAGCTGCGTCAGGTCCATCCTGCCGGAGCGGTACCCCTCGAAGACCAGGTCGATGGCTTCCTGTTGAATAGCAACCGAGGCGGAGTAGGACCCCATCAGCGTCTTCTCATCCATGCAGACGGCTGCCGGGTCGAAGAGTGCTGTGCCATGCTGCGTGCTGGCGAACAGCATGACGCGTCCACCCGCCCGGACAGCCTGCATGGCGGTGCCGATCAGCGCATCGGCACCGACGGCCACCAGAGCCACATCGACACCGCGACCGTCAGTGGCTTGCTTGCAAGCGGCCACCACGTCTTCACGCGCATCGAGCGGGTGATTCAGACCGAACCTGGCGGCGACTGCATGGCGCTCCGGATACATGTCGCTGGTCAACACGGTCGCCCCTGTCCCGTGCGCCAGCGCGGCCAGCAGGATACCGATGCTTCCCTGCCCGATGACCAGCACCGTTTCGTCAGGCTGCAGATGGAGCATCTTGACGGCCTTGAAGCAGGTGTTCACGGGCTCGATCCAAGCGGCCTGTTCAAACGGGATGTCGTCCGGGATGTGGATGAGGCCGGAGGGAGTGGCGCCATCACCGACAATCCAGTCCATCACGCGGATGTACTCGGCGAAGCCGCCGCCTGCGGGCTCGCCCGTTCCAGCCGTCGTACCCACCAGCTTGTAGCGCTCGCACTGCGCGAAGGTTTGTTTGCGGCAGTAGAAGCACCGCCCGCAGGGAATGTGGTGAAACGCCATGACGTGGTCACCCACCGCAAAGCCTTTCACCTCGTCACCCACGGCGGCGATGGTCCCGGCCATCTCATGGCCGAACACACGCGGCGCCGCGTGGGATCCGGTGTGAATTTTCTTGAGGTCCGTGCCGCAGATGCCGCACGTATCGATACGGACCAGCACCTCAGAGGAGCCGATCTCGGGAACGGGCACCACCTCGCTGCGAACGTCGTTGGTGCCTCGGTAAACCGCTGCGTGCATGGTGCTGGAGATAGAAGCTGACATCAACCTCTAGGATAACGAAGCAGCCGCGGGAACGATCAAAATTTGGCTACGCACCAGATGCCCGCTACCAGAAGTGCGCAGCCGACCAGACGACCCGGCGATGCCGTGTGTTGCTTGAGACCAACGAACCCGAACTGATCGAGCAGCACAGAGGTCAACACCGATGCCGTGAGGCTGAGGCCTGTGAACAGGCCGCTGCCCAGCTTCTGGGTGAGGGTGAGGCCCACGATGGTAGATACCAGGCTGATGAGACCTCCGGTCCAGGCCCACCAGTTCACCTTGCTCAGCGAACTCGCAGGGAATGCCTGCCGCGCAACTACCTGCGCCAGCAGCAGCCCAATGAGGCCGGTGGCGTATACGACGATGCCTGCCCAGAGGGGTGAATGGGTCTGCTTGTTGAGCTGCGCGTTGGTTGCTCCCTGAAAGGGATTGGCGACGCCGGACAGGAGGGCGATAAGAGCGATCAGCAGGGTCACGAATGTCCTTGAAGGCCGGTACTTCTATTTGGACGTCCAGCAGATACAGGACGGACGCAGAGCCGGAGGCAATCAGCTTTGTGAGGCTGCAAGAGTGGCGCGCAATGCCCGGGTGAGTGCGGCCAGCGCCTGGGCGCTGCCGCGTCCCAGCGTCATGGACCTCCGCCAATGGTGAGGACGAAGCGCGGTATGCAGCGCGAAGCGACCGGTGCGGAAGGTGCCGTGCTTTCCTTCAAAGCGCGACAGGGACGCCAGCTCGAAGTCATGCGCGTCAGATATGCCCTTGATCGCGCGGAACTTCAGGCCGCGAGCGCGGGCCAGCCGAGCGACCGTAGCCGCTTCCATGTCCACCATGGCGGCACCGTAGGCCTGGGCAAGGCGGGCCTTTTCGCGCACAGAAGCGATCGCGCCGGATGTCGCCAGCACGACCTCGCTCCCTTCCCGCTCAGGCGCGTCGGTGTCGAACCGCTCGCCAGTCCTCAAGTCGATCACGATATCTGCCTCCAGCATCCGGCCGGGCTGCACAAACGGCAGGCAGGCGCCCGCCAGGCCGACGGAAAGGAGCGTGTGCACGCCGCCTTCAGAGAGCGCGGCCGCAACACCCGCCGTCGCGCGCTCCCCACCCATGCCGGCGGCGGCGGCGACGGCCGCGGGCAGGCGGTAGAGGTGAATACCCTGGATGAGCAGTCCGGCATCCGCCGGCATGCCCTTTACCAGCCCGGCTATCTCGCGTGGCAGCGCCGCAACGATGGCCAGGCCGCTCAAGGAAGCCTCGGCGGCGCGGAGGCATAGCCTTTTTCTACGAACCACCTGCACGCCGAGCGCAAGGCCCGGTCCACGGGAAGGACACGCCAGCCCAGCTCACGCTCGGCTTTGCTCGAGGAGGCGAACATCTTCTTTCTGCCCATGCGGACCGCTTCCACGGTGGCGCGCGGCTCCCTGCCACGCAACTTGCCCGTGAAGGTCTCATCAAGGAAAGCGAACGCCATGGCCACCGCATGCGGAACCTTCAGGGACGGTGACGGCAATCCTGTCATTGCCGCGAGTTTGTCCAGAATTTCTTTAAGCGTGAGGTTCTCGCCGCCGAGGATGTAGCGCTCGCCGGGTGTACCCCGCTCCAGCGCCAGCAGGTGCATGCGGGCGACCTCTTCCACGTCAACGAGATTCAGGCCAGTGTCGACGTAAGCTGGAAATTTGCGGCGGAGGAAGTCCACGACGATGCGGCCGGTGGGAGTTGGCTTCCCATCCTGCGAGCCAACAGGTGTCGTCGGGTTGAGCAGAATCACATGTTGGCCCGCGCGCGCGGCATCGATGGCCACCTGCTCGGCGAGCCATTTGGAACGTTTGTAGTGGCCGATCATGTCGGCTTCGCTTACGGGCGTGTCCTCGTCTACGACCGTGCCGTCAGTCCTGAAGCCCATCGTCGCGACGCTGGAGGTGTACACGACGCGCGGGACTCCGAGCTCGCGCGCCAGCCGCAGCAGATCGCGCGTGCCGTCGACGTTGGCCTTGTACATGTCGGCCGGTTCGGGGACCCACAGCCGGTAGTCGGCGGCTACGTGGAGCAGCGCATCGCAGTCCTGCAGCGCGGAGGCGAAAGCGGCAGGATCGCGAAGGTCGCCTTGAACAAGCTCCGCGCCGGAAGGCAGGCCGGTCAGGTTGGAATGCTTTCGCGTGAGTACGCGGAGCGCTGCGCCTTGTTCCGCCGCGAGTTGCGCAATGTGCGACCCGACGAAGCCGGTTGCGCCAGTAAGAAAGAGCTTCAGTCTAGCTTCTCTGGCTCGATGGCGATGTTCTTCTCGCCGGCGGCCTTCTTTTCCCAGTATCTCTTCACCCAGGCCTCGAAGCTCCGGCCGGCGGCGGCGTCGCGCCCGGAGAACGTGAGAGCGGCCACGTCGCTATACGGAATACTCACACGCTGGATTGCCGCGCCGGCCGGCGATCCCTTGGGCGGAGTGGGAATCACGCGCACCATGGAGTCGTTCAGGCCTTTCCCCATACGGCGGTCATAGGCGTAGCCTTCGACCGATGTGCCGTTCTTGAGCGTGATGGTAATGTCGCCGCGATAGTCGAAGGCCTTCTCGAGAGCTTCACGGATTTCCACGTCGCTGGCCATCGCCGGTATCCAGCCTTCCAGGTTCTCGCGGTCGCGTCCCGCCATAACCTCGATCTCGTCGGGTGAAGCATGCTCCAGCTGTTCTACTTTCTTGTGTTCCTGCCCGGGTGTAGACATCGGCTACTCTCCCGCAGCCGTGAAACTGCCGGTTTCGACGGAAGTGGTCACAACCACGGGCGTGGTATGCGCGCCCGGCCGGATCTGCACCAGCGGGCCATGGCCGGCCGGCTTCCACTCGTTCAGGAGCTTCATCGCTCCCTCGTCTTCATACTTGCCCATGAAGATACCCTTCGCCGTGGCAAGCAGGCCCTTGAGCGAACCGAACGTGTAGTTCACTCCGGAAGCCTCATAGCCGGAGTGAACCATGCAATTGGCGCAACGCGGGTTGCCGGATTCCGTGCCGTAGTTGGCCCACTCCACCTCGTCCATCAGTTCCTTGAAGGTGTCGGCGTACCCATCCTGCAGCAGGTAGCAGGGCTTCTGCCAGCCGAAAATGGAGTAGGTGGGCATGCCCCAGGGCGTGCAGGTCAACTCACGCTTGCCCATCAGGAATTCCATGAACATAGGCGAGGCGTTGAAAGCCCACGTCTTCTTGCGATTGGAAAGAATGGTGCGAAACAGCTTGCGGCTCTTTGCGCGCCCGAGGAAATGGTTCTGGTCCGGAGCCTTATCGTAGGTGTACCCGGGCGACACCATCATGGATTCCACACCGGCATCCATGAGCTGATCGAAATGGCGGCGAACCGAGTTCGGGTCGGCACCGTCGAAAAGTGTCGTGTTGGTCGTTACGCGGAACCCGGCAGCCACCGCAGCGCGGACGCCCTCCATCGCGATGTCGTGTCCCCCTTCGCGGCAGACACCGAAGTCGTGGTGCTCCTTTTCGCCATCCACATGCACCGAGAAGCTGAGGTACTTGGAGGGTTTGAACAGGTGCAGCTTCTCCCGGAGAAGAAGCGCATTGGTGCACATGTACACGTACTTCTTACGGTCGACCAGACCATGCACGATCTCGGGCATGCGCGGGTGCATGAGCGGCTCACCCCCGGGGATGGCGACCATAGGCGTGCCGCACTCTTCCACCGCAGCGAAGCACTGCTCCGGCGTGAGTTCGGCCTTGAGGATGTGTGCGGGGTACTGGATCTTGCCGCATCCCGCGCAGGCCAGGTTGCAGCGGAAAAGCGGCTCCAGCATGAGCACCAGCGGATACCGCTTGCGGCCGGAGAGCTTCTGCTTCATGACGTAGCTGGCGACGGTCCAGGCTTGGGATACGGGAACGGCCATTGGGGCGGAACTCCTTAGCATGACGCAAACTTGTGATCAGGCAAACTGCTGAACTGCTTACTAAGCCGGCGGCTCGGCGAGGGCATCGCGTTCGCTCGACTTCTTGTAGGTGGTAAGGGCCAGCAGCGGGAAGTACTGCTTGTACAGGTGATAGCCCAGGTAAAAGACGCGCGGGAAGCCGGTCCCGGTGTAATAACTTTCGCCGTTGCGGCCCGGCATGAGCTCATCCCAGCTGCCGTCCTCATGCTGGCGCTCGATCAGCCAGCGAATACCCTTGGCGACCGAGTCCGAGCGGGTATCATTGGCGGCTAGCAGGCCGAGCAGTGCCCAGGCAGTCTGCGAAGGCGTGGATGGACCGGTGCCGCGCAGGTTCGGGTCGTCATAGGTACCACAGGTCTCTCCCCAGCCACCGTCCGTGTTCTGCACCATGCGGATCCACTCGGCGGCCTGCTGCACGGCAGGTTCCAGATAGCTGTATTCCATGGCCTGCAGGCCCCGCAGAACCAGGAATGTGCCGTACAGGTAGTTCACACCCCAGCGTCCAAACCAGGCGCCGTCCGGCTCCTGCTCCTTAAGGATGAACTGCACCGCTTTCTCCACGCGTGGATCACGCCGGGTATAGCCGTAGCTGGCAAGCATCTCAAGGATGCGCCCCGTTATGTCCACAGTCGGTGGATCAATCATGGCGTTGTGGTCAGCGAATGGAATCGACTCGAAAATCTTCTTCGTGTTGTCCTTGTCAAAGGATGCCCAGCCGCCATTCTTGCATTGCATGGCGAAGACCCAGCGCACGGCGCGTTGTGTCACCTCGTGCTGGTAACGTTCTCGCGGGTTATCCACGGTCTTCAGCGCCAGCAGGACCTCACCGGTATCGTCCACATCCGGCTGATGATCGTTGTTGAAAAAAAAGCACCAGCAGCTCGGGTCATCGATCTTGGCGTTATGCGACCAGTCGCCTTTGCATCGAATCTCCTTCGATAGAAGCCAGTCGGCGGCCTTCACCAGACGCGGATCGGACTTCGAGAGACCGGCTTCGCCCAACGTCGACAGAACCTGTGCCGTATCCCACACGGGCGAAAAGCAGGGCTGCATGCGGAACGTCGGCGTAGGGTAATTGGGCTCCCCGTCAGGGTTGTCGATACCCAGCTTCTCGAACTCGTCCAAGGCGCGAATCATGACCGGATCGTCGAATGAATACCCCAGGTACCGCAGTGCGACAATCGCGTTCAGCATGGCTGGGTAAATCGCGCCGAGGCCATCGGAGCGCTCGAAATGGTCGAGCATCCAGCGCTCGGCTTTCTTGATCGCCTTCTTCCGCAAGGGCCGCAGATGAATGCGCTCGGCCCAGTGCGCAAGTTTATCCGTGAAAAGAAAGAAACTGCGCCAGCTGATCGGATGCGCCTTGTCCCAGCGCAGGTGCAGGTCTGCACTTTCGCGGCCACCTACGAAAAGTTCATCGATTCCGTGCTCTGCCGGAATTTTTCTGAACGGCTTTTTTGCATAGATGATCGACAGCGGAACAAGAATGGCCCGCGACCACGCGGAGATTTCATAGATGTTGAAGTAAAACCAGTTAGGAAAAAGGACGATTTCCGGTGGAACTGCCGGCACTGCGTCATAGTCGTACTGGCCCAGCGCGCAAAGATAGATCTTGGTGAAGGTGTTGCACTCTACCACGCCACCCAGCGAGAGCACGTTCTCACGTGCTTTCTTCAGGACCGGATGATCCGGGCTCCATCCCATCAATTTCAGCGCAAAGTAGCACTTTACGCCGTAGTTGATGTTGGACGGGCCGCCGGGATAGAGACTCCAGCCGCCGTCATCGTTCTGGTGGCGGAGGATCTCGTTGATGCAGCGCGCCATCTTGCCGGGATCGCCCGTTCCGAGAAGCGTGTGCATGTAGATGTAGTCGGCCTCGAGCATCGAGTCGGCTTCGAGCTCGCCGCACCAGTAACCCTGCTCGTGCTGCTGACCGAGCAGCCAACCCACCGATCGACGGATTCCGTCCGCGACGCGCTCCATAGAGACGTCGAGCCGGCCGAACCTCGGCTGTCCAACCGACTGGCTAGGCGGCTTTGCCGGCAACGGATTGTAGGGTGCAGAACTCATGCAAGCAAAGGCTCTCCGCGGTTCAGGAACGAAGGCAGACGCACTAAGCGGCCGATTGAGGCCGCACTGGAGTGCTCCCAATCGCTTGGACGATCTCCGGCGGAAGACCGAAGCGAACATTCTCGGGCATCACTTCCACCTCCTCCACGGAGTTGTAGCCCTTGCCTTGAAGGTAATGAACGACCTCCTCGACTAGAATCTCCGGCGCCGAGGCTCCTGCTGTAATGGCCACAGTCGTTACACTCTCGATCCACTCCGGCTGGATATCCTCCGCCTTGTCAATCAGGTACGAGCTCGTGCCCAGGTTTTGGGACACCTCCACCAAGCGGTTGGAATTCGAGCTGTTCCGCGAACCCACCACCAGAACCACATCCGCGCCATGGGCCACGTTCTTCACCGCAGTCTGGCGGTTCTCGGTCGCATAGCAGATGTCCTGAGCGTGCGGTCCGACGATGTTCGGAAATTTCTTCTTGAGCGCCTCAATCATGTACTTGGCTTCGTCGAGCGACAGTGTGGTCTGGGTGAGGTAGGCAACCTTGTCGGGGTCGGGCACCACGAGAGCGGCGACTTCCTCCACCGTGGAGACCACCTGTGTCACGTCCGGCGCTTCGCCCTGTGTGCCCTCCACTTCTTCGTGGTCGCGGTGACCAACAAGCACAAGCGAGTACCCCTGCTTGGCAAACTTGATGGCTTCAAAGTGCACTTTCGTGACCAGGGGGCACGTCGCGTCAACCACCTTCAGGCCACGCTCCCTGGCCCGCTCCCGGACAGCCGGCGAGACGCCATGAGCTGAATAGATCACGCGGGCCCCTTCCGGCACCTCGTCGAGTTCATTGACGAAGATGGCGCCCTTCTGGGCAAGATCGTTCACCACGTAACTGTTGTGAACAATTTCCTTGCGGACATAAACAGGCGCACCGAACGTGTCGAGCGCGATTTTCACGATATCGACGGCACGCACCACGCCCGCACAGAATCCGCGCGGCTTGAGGAGAAGCACCCGTTTCCCTGCTGCGGGGACATCCGAGACCGGTGCGTCGAGCACGCCTGCGTTGGAAGAAATCACCCCTTGAGTATACCTCCTTTCCGCGGCTGAAGGCCTTTCCTATCGCCTCAGAATCAGTGCAGATTCAGCCGGGCTCCGGGGCAGCGAAGCTGCCCTTTATCCTGCGTCCAGAGGGGCTGCCTGAATTGACCGCGACCGGAGCGTATGCTCTAATTCGCCAGTCCTGCCAAAAGAGAATTTCTGCGCGTTTCAGAACTCCGGCCGACAGGTGTCGCGGCTGGTGAAGCATTCAGGAGAGGTTTCGTACATGCATGTTGTCGTCACACTTGCAACCGTTGTGTTTCAGGGTACCGGGCCGGGGACGGCCGTTCCACTTTCAAGCAGTGACACCATCTGGTTGTGGATCGCTCTCGCGGTAGGGGTCCTCGCTTTGCTGGCGGCCTTGGTGCTGGCGCGCATGGTGCTGGCGGCGGACATAGGCACCCCGGATATGCAGGCCATCTCCAATGCCATTCGTGAGGGAGCGGAAGCCTTCCTGGCGCGGCAGTACCGGACGATCGGTATCCTGGCGGCCGTGTTGGCCGTGGTCGTGTTTCTTGGCTATAACTTCTCCGATCGTACCCATGACATCGCCCTGAAAACCGTGATCGCTTTCCTTGTGGGCGCGGTGTGCTCCGGTTTGGCCGGCTTTACCGGCATGTATGTGTCCATCCGCGCGAATATCCGCACCGCAGCCGCGGCGCGCACTTCTTTGAACAAAGCCCTGCAAGCGGCGCTGCGAGGCGGCGCAGTGACCGGCCTGGTGGTCGTGGCGCTTTCACTTCTCGGTGTGGGGTTCCTGTTCCTTTCGTTCGGTGGATTGCGCGATCCGCAGCACATTCCATACCAGTTGGTGGGTTTTGGGTTCGGCGCGTCTCTGGTGGCGCTCTTCGCCCAGCTTGGCGGCGGCATCTATACCAAGGCCGCCGATGTTGGCGCCGACCTGGTGGGCAAGGTCGAAGCCGGCATTCCGGAGGACGATCCCCGCAACCCCGCCGTTATCGCCGATCTCGTGGGTGACAACGTGGGCGATTGCGCCGGCCGTGGCGCGGACATTTTCGAATCCACCGCCGCCGAAAACGTCGGCGCGATGATTCTGGGTGCGGCGCTTTATCCGGTGTTCGGCATCAAGGGCATCCTGTTCCCGCTGATCGTCCATGCCATCAACCTGATTGCCTCTATCGTGGGCGTAGTTGTGGTGAAGAGCGGTGAAAACGAAGACCCGATGCGTGCGCTCAACCGAGGCTTCTATGTGACCAGTGCGCTGGCTCTGGCAGGTTTCGCCGGGGCGGTCTACCTGATGCTGGGCGGCGTTCCGGGATCGACCGTGCATCCCGGCTGGCTGCTGGGCTGCGGCGTCATCGGCCTGGTCACGGCGTTCCTATTCGTTTGGATCACGCAGTACTACACCGAGAGCCGGTATCGACCGGTGCAGTCGATAGCAGAGGCGTCGCTGACCGGTCCGGCAACCAACATCATCAGCGGTCTGGCGGTCGGCATGGAGACGCCGGCCATTCCCGTGCTGGTCATCTCTGCTGCTCTGCTGCTCAGCTACTACTTCGGCGTGCGCGGACTCGCCGATGCGGCCGGCGTCCATGGAGACTACGCCAAGGGCATCTACGGAACCGCCATTGCGACGATGGGCATGCTTTCCTGCGCGGCGTACATCCTGGCGATGGACACGTTCGGACCCATCACCGATAACGCCGGCGGAATCATCGAAATGTCGAACCAGCCGGAAAGCGTGCGTGACAAAACCGACAAGCTGGACTCGGCAGGCAACACCACCAAGGCTTTGACCAAGGGGTATGCCATCGGCTCGGCGTCACTGGCTGCCTTCCTGTTGTTCTCCGCTTATCTGGAAGAGATCCATGAGATAGTGGGCACCAAGGTACAAGCGGCGCTTAATGCGCAGCTTCCTGCCTACATGCCGGCCGGTTGGTCGTTCACGAATATCAACCTGGCGGAAATTCCGGTCTTCGTCGGCGCCTTACTGGGAGCGATGCTGACCTTTCTATTCAGTTCCCTCGCCATCAAGGCCGTGGGACGCACCGCGCAGATGGTCGTGAAGGACGTACGCGACCAGTTCCGGGAGAATCCAGGCATCATGGCCGGCACCTCCAAACCGAACTATGCGCGCTGCGTGAGCATCGTGACCGGAGCCGCGCTCAAGGAAATGGTTCTGCCGGGTCTGCTGGCCGTTGGGCTGCCGGTCGCAGTGGGGCTCATCTTCCGGAACTTCTCGGCCAGCTATGGCAGCGGGTCGGAGGGCCTGAACCATGCCGCCCTGACCAATGTCCCCAGTATCAAAGGTGTGGCCATCAATCTTTCCGGCGCGACGGCGGTGGCGGGCCTGCTGATGGTAGGTACGATCTCGGGCATTCTGCTTGCCATGCTCATGAACAACGGCGGTGGAGCGTGGGACAATGCGAAGAAATGGATCGAGAGCGGCCAGTACGGCGGCAAGCGATCGGAGGCTCACAAGGCAGCTGTTGTGGGTGATACGGTGGGAGATCCTTTCAAGGACACGGCCGGCCCGTCGCTCCATGTTCTGATCAAGCTGTTAGCGACCATTACGCTGGTGCTCGCACCGCTCTTTCTCTAACGACCCAGACGGGAGAAGCCGCCGCGACTTGCTGCGGCTTCTCCTGTTTGAGACACGTACCTAGCGCGCGACGAGATGCCCTGAACAGCCGGAGTGAGGACAGTCACAGGACAGCGTCATGGTCTTCGCGGAATCCTCGCAAACTTGCGAGCAGTACTTTTTCCCATCGTTGCAAACACAGCTACAATTAGAATTAGCGCACTTCTTCGGGTCGGCCATGGTGATCCTCCACGTTGTGTGATGCCGCACTCCCATGCCGCCGTTTCCCTTTTATGCGGAACTGTGCGTCAACATTTGTTCCGCATGGCGCAGCGAAGTTTCTGTGAGCGTGGTCCCGGAAAGCATGCGCGCAATTTCCTCGACGCGCTCCGCGCGCTGCATTGGCCGGACACCGGTTTGCGTACGCCCGCGGCGCTCCGTTTTTTCAATGAGAAAGTGCTGATCCGCGAAGGCCGCAATCTGCGGCAGGTGAGTGATGCACAGCACCTGCTGAGCGCGCGATAGAGTCTTTAACTTGGCTCCCACCGCTTCCGCGGCACGCCCGCCGATTCCGATATCGATCTCGTCGAAGACGAGGGTGCGCGGCAGCGCGGTCTGGCGGCAGTGGGCAGCGGCGCTCGCGCTTTCCTCGACCGCCACCTTCAGTGCCAGCATCACACGCGACATCTCTCCGCCGGAGGCAATCTCCGTCAGAGGCTTCAGGGGCTCGCCAGCGTTGGTTGCGATGCGGAACTCCACGTGATCCCATCCAGCAGGCGACCAGGCTTTCGACTCCGGCTCCGGCGTCACCTCCACCGCGAACCGCACCTGCATGGCCAGCTCGTTGATCTGCCGCTCGCCGAGTTTCGCCAGCCGTTTGGCAACCGCCGAACGAGCGGCGGAGAGCTCTTCGGCAGCTCTTTCATAGGCGGAGGCCGTGCTCGCCAGGTCGCGCTCCATGCCAGCTAACCGTGCATCGCGGCTCTCCAACTCCTCCAGCCGGGCCGCAGCCTCTTCTCCAAACGCCACCACCTCGGCGAGGGTCCCGCCGTACTTCCGCTTCAGCCGCTCCAGGCCGGCAAGGCGCTCCTCAATCTCGCTCAGCCGCTCCGGCGACGCGGCCACGTCATTGGAAAAGGCGCGCAACGTGGCCGCCGCATCTTCGATCGCGCCCTTGGCCTCGCTCACCTGCTGCGCCGTCTCCCGAAACCGTTCATCGTAGCGGGCGAGATCTTCTACGTGCCGCAACGCCGCTCCCAGCAGCGACTCCGCCGAGGTCTCCCCTTCATACAGCAGCTCCTGCGCTGATCCAGCACCCGCCAAAAGACGTTCGGCATTGGCCAGCACGCGGCGTTCAGCCTCCAGCCGCATGTCTTCGCCGACATCAACGACACCGGCGGCAGCAATCTCCTTGGCTTGGAAGCTCCACAGGTCCGCCATGCGGAGACGGTCGCCTTCGGCGTTACGCAGCTCCTGGATCTTGTCGTTCAGATCCCGCCACTGCGCAAAGGCGCCAGCGACCTTTTCTGTGTGCATGTCGCCGAAGCGGTCCAGCAATCCGCGCTGCTGCGCCGCGTCAAAAGACACCAGCGTCTCCGACTGTGCGTGCACCAGCGCCAGCTCTGGAGCGAGTTGCCGGAGCACGCCCACCGTGGCCGGCTGATTGTTGATGAACACACGGCCTTTCCCATTGGCTCCCAGTTCACGCCGCAGCAGGATCTCATCGCCTTCCGGGTCGATGCCGTTTCTTTCCAAAATCGATTCAGCACCCGGCGTGCTTTCAAAGACACAGCTCACGACGGCTTTGTCCGCTCCGTGGCGAACGAGATCGCTGGACCCTTTGCCACCAAGAAGCAGGGTCAGTGCATCGATGAGAATGGATTTACCGGCTCCTGTTTCACCCGTGAGCAGGTTCAAACCGGGGCCGAAGACAGCCACGGCATGGTCGATTACGGCATAATTCTCAGCGCGCAGCTCAAGCAGCATAGGAGGATCGCGACCTTCGCCCCAGGTTCGCCTGCGCGCAGCATAGCACGGAGCGCTCAGGGCCTTGCTCAACCCATCTCATTCCACCTGCGGGCATACCCCTTGATTCCTCCCACGCCGACCCCGGCACGTACACTGAAACCGACGCTCATGACGCTTCTTGCCTTCGCTTTTTACCTGCAGGACGCCACCCCGGCGGAGTTGGGACCTCCGCCGCCGGCCGCAGTCCACCACGGCGCCCTTTCCGAGATGCTGCACAACAGCGGCCCCACCGCCCTCGCGGTCCTCGCGATCCTGCTCGTCGCCAGTGTCTTTTCGTGGGCCATCATGATCGCGAAATGGCGGGCCTTCCGTGCGGCCGAGACTAAGAACCGCCAGTTTGTGCGGACGTTCCGCAAGTCCGGCCGGCTCAGCGAAATTGCCGCGGTGGCCGACGAGTATCGGCCCAGTCCCCTGGTCGCGGTGTTCCACGAGATTCATGACGAGTACCAGCGGCAGTCGGGTGGCCGCGGCACCCCGCCCAACCCGCAGGCCATGGAGCGTGCCGCCCAGACCGCGTCGAGCGAAAGCCTGACGCTGATGGAACGGCGGATGACCTGGCTGGCCACGATCGCGCAGTCGGCCACCTTTATCGGCCTGTTCGGTACCGTGATGGGCATCATCGATGCCTTCCATGGTCTGGGCACGGCCGGCGCGGCCACGCTGCGGGCCGTGGCGCCGGGAATCAGCGAAGCGCTCATCACGACTGCGGCGGGCCTGGCTGTCGCGATTCCCGCGCTCATCGGCTACAACCAGCTCACCGCCCGGCTGCGCGAGTTTGCGGCCCGCATGGACGACTTCGGGCGCGAACTGCTGAACGCCATCGAGAATGCGGCCCTGGTCACGCCGCAGATGCAGCAACAGCCGGCGCAACCGGCTCTTGAGGGCTACGACGATCCCCGGCGGAGGGCATACTAGCCATGGCCTTCAGCTCAGCCGGCCGCACGCAGACCGCAATGGCGGACATCAACATTACGCCCCTGGTGGACGTGGTGCTGGTTCTGCTGCTGATCTTTATGCTCACTGCCCCGGTGCTGCAGAGCGGCATCGAGGTAGCGGTGCCGCAGACGCGCACCGTGAACCGGGTGACCGAGGAGCATGAGGTAGTCACGATCGACCGGGAGCAGAACGTCTTTCTGCAGGACAAGCCCATCGCCCTTCACCAGCTCGCAACCCTGCTTGGCCCGACCGCCCGCAACACCAAACGCGTGGTCTTTGTTCGCGCCGATGCCAAGGTGCCGTTCGGGGCCTTTGCGTCTGTGATGGACGAGGTCAAGCGGGCTGGCGTGACCAATATCAGCATCGTGACGCAGCCGCTGGAGCGGTAGCCCCGGCGCAAGGGTTCCAGGCAATCGGTATGGCGAACGATACAGGTGTGGCAAGCGCGAACCGGCGGAGGCAGGAGCAGTTCGGTAACGGCATGGCCGGCGCCCTCCTGCTGCACGCCGGCGTGGCGGCAGCCCTGCTTACGGGCGCTCTCCTGAAAAACCGGCATCGTGATACCTGGGGCGAACAGGTTTCGTCTGTGGGCGCGATCCAGGCGTCGCTCGTTTCGGCCTTGCCGCTGCCTCCCAAGGCTCCGCTGGTCGAGAAGCAGGTGCTGGTCGAACCAGACACCAGCCCGGCTCCGAAACCGCCACCCAAGGAAGCCGCCTTGCCGCCACCCCGGCCCACTGACGTGCTGGTGAAGGCGAAAGAGCCCGAAAAGAAGCCGCCCGCGAAAACAGCCCTGGAACCCGCGCCGGAGCCGCCCCGGCATCCGCAACCTACGCCGCTGACTCCCAAAGCGGACACGGGAAGCAGCGCCACGCAGATCGCACAGTCCGTTTCGCAGGTAAAGAACGGAACCTCGGCGATCAACGTGCAGGACCACACGTTCGGCGTGCGGTTCGCCTACTACATCCGCGGCATGGACCGGGTCATCTCGCAAAGCTATGACCAGCAGGATGTGGACGCACGCAGCGCCCAGGGGAAGAGCGTGACAGTCCGCTTCGATATCGAGCGGGACGGCTCGCTTTCCAACATTCACATTGCCTCCAGCAGTGGCTCCGCGTCGCTTGATACCGCCGCGCTCCGCACCTTTCAACGTATCGACAGCTTCGGCCCCCTTCCCGTCGACCACGAGAACGTGGAGTGGACTCTGCAATATCACGTGAACTAGAGCTTTCGATTTCCTCACCACCGTTGCGTCTACCATCTAGGAAGAAAATGGCCGTAAGCAGAAGACAGGGTTCGACTTGGCGAAAGACGCAGTGGCTCTCACTGGTGTTGCTGTGTGTTTCCGTCTCTAGCAAAAGCAAAGCTCAGGACATCTTCGGCACCACCAGCCGCACCGGCGTGGATCGCATCCGCCTGGCCGCAGCCGACTTCAAGCCGCTCAGCGCCGACGCGACGACGGGCGAGCTGCAGCGCACCTTCGGCGCTGTGCTGTTCGCCGATCTCGAAGCCGCCGGCATTTTCGACATTGTTTCCAAAGCTTTACTGCCGCAGAGCACGCCGGGCTTTCCCGCGGAGATCAACCTCTCGCAATGGGCCTCTGCGCCCATCAACGCGGCGTCCGTTGCGTTTGGCAACCTGGCCGTCCAGAACGACCGGCTGGTGATCAACGGCTTCCTGGACGATGCCAAGAATCCCCAGTATCCGCAGATTTTTGCGAAGCAGTATACCGAGCAGGCCAGCGATAACGGCGCTCGTCAGATTGCGCACCGCTTCGCAGACGAGATTATTCAGCGCCTGGGCGGCGGAGTCCCCGGCATTGCCGAAACCAAGCTCTACTATGTCCGTCTGCAGAACGGAAACAAGGAAGTCTGGGAGATGGACTACGACGGCGCCAATCAGCACGCCATCACCAATCTCGGCACGGTTTCGCTGTCGCCACGCGTTTCCCCGGATAACTCGCGGGTGGCGTTCAGCTCGCTGACGCGCGAAGGCTTTCAGATTCGCATGTACTCACTGCTGCTGCGCAGGGCGGTAAACTTCCCGGTCGCCGAGGGCACCAACGTCTCGCCTGCCTGGTCGCCTAACGGAGCTCAGGTCGCCTTCTCTTCCTCGCGCAGCGGCGATCCCGAAATCTGGGTGTCGGACGCCGAAGGGCGCACCGCGCACAAGATCACCAGCTTCCGCGGACCGGATGTGTCGCCCACCTGGAACCCGAAGACCGGCTCCCAGATTGCATGGATCAGCGGCCGCACCGGCCTGCCTCAACTGTACATCATGGATTCCGACGGCTCCGGTGTGCAGCGCCTGACGGACGGAGGCTACGCGACCTCGCCCTCCTGGTCACCCAACGGGCAATACGTGGCGTACGCATGGAACCGCAAGTATGGCCCCGGAGCGCCGGGGGGGCAGGACATCTACGTCATGGAGATCGCGACCAAACGCTGGATTCAGCTCACGCACGACGTCGGCCGCTGCGATTTTCCGACCTGGTCCCCCGACGGCCGTCATATCGCCTACGCGAACTCGCCCGACGGCCGCGCCGACCACACCCGCATCATGACCATGCTCGTGGACGGAACGGGCAAGCGGGCGCTGACGTCTTCCGGGGCGGACATGCCGAACTGGAGCTGGAAGTAAGGCCTGCTTCAGGCTTCAGCCGCGACTACAAACGGCTGGTTGAACATCCGCCCTTTTGCGATACTAGCAACACCTTCAAGGAGAAACAGCCCGATGATGCAGAGCCGAACGATGGCATGGAAGACGGTAGTTGCGGGTGCGGCCTTTGCTTTGATTGGAGTGACAGGCTGCCACAAGAAAGCTTCGACGCTGCCGCCGCCCAACGGGCTTCCTCCCGGGACGAGTTCCATGCCCGCGCCGACGGCGACGATCTCTGCGGATCCGCTCACGGTGGATCTGGGTCAGTCGGTGGTGCTGAACTGGCGCACGACGGACGCTACCAGTGTCAGCATCGACGGGATTGGGCCCGTGGCGATCAACGGTACCCAGACTGTCTCTCCGGCCAACTCCACGAACTTTCATCTTGTTGCCAAGGGTGATGGGGGCACAACGGAAGCCAGTGTTCGCGTGACCGTCAACACAGTGGCTGTGGTACCCACGATGCCTGTGACGGGCACGTCGAATGTCGGCGGCAACGGTGTCGGCGGCGACATGGGTACGGAAGCGGCGTTCCACCAGAACGTAGCGGACATCTTTTTCGATTACGACAGCTTCGAAGTCCGCGCCGATGCCGAAAGCTCGGTTATGGCCGCAGCGAACTACCTGAATGCTCACCCAGCCATCCGGGTGGTCATCGGGGGCTATTGCGATGATCGTGGGTCAGCCGAATACAACCTGACCCTGGCGCAGAATCGCGCGGATGCCGCCAAGGCTGCACTGGTCAGTGCCGGCGTCGCAACCAGCCGGGTTCGCACCGTGAGCTACGGCAAGGAACGCCAGTTCTGCACGGAAGAGGACGAGGCTTGCTGGCAGCAGAACCGGCGTGCCCAGTTCTCGCTTGACCGCTAACGGCTTAGCCATGCCAAGGAGGGTTCGGCAGTGACTCGTCTTCACACACTTCGATTCGCCGCCGTCGCGGTGCTCCTGGGAGCAGCTTCGGCTCCACACGCGTTTGCTGTCAGCAAGGAAATCATCCAGCTGCAAACGCAGGTGCAGCAGCTGCTGGATGCGGTCGCCCGGCTGCAGCAGTCCAACGACGAGCGCATGGGCGTGCTCAAGGACCTGGTTCAGCAAACCGCCGATTCGGTGAACCGGATGTCCATCGTCGTCAACGGTCTGCAGCTCCGCGTGCAGAATCAGCAGGACGCGCTGGCAGCGAAGTCCGATCAGGTGTCCGGGCAGATCCAATCGCTCAACGATTCTGTCGATGAAGTAAAAGCCCGGCTGGGACGCATGGAGAAAGCGCTATCAGACGTGCAGAGTCAACAGCAGGCAGCCAATGCGGCACTCGCGAACCTGCCACAGCCTGGTGGGTCTGCTTCGGGCGTTCCGGCGAGTCCCGCAAGCGCGACGCCGTCTGACACGCCAGTCGCCGCCACCCCGCAGCCGGTCTCTGGAACCAGACCGGGACCGACGAGGGCGCCCGCGACGGCCGGGCCCCCCGTCGCCGACATGTACCGCGCCGCCTACTCGGATTACATGGCAGGCAAATACGGCGTCGCTTCTTCGGAATTCGAGGATCTCATCAAGGCGTATCCCGACGACAATCTCTCCGGGAACGCCTACTTTTACCTGGGCGAACTAGCAGCGCGCGCCGGCAAGCCTGCGGTCGCAATCGACGACTACGACCGCGTACTCGAGCGCTACCCTGACAACGCCAAGATTCCCGCGGCCCACCTGCACAAAGGTCAGGCTCTGCTCGCGTCCAAGCGCACGGAAGCTGGCGTGGCCGAGCTGCGCTCGCTGATCCAGCGTTTCCCAACGTCCCCGGAAGCGGCCCAGGCGAGGACCCGGCTCAATGCCCTGGGTGTCCCGGCCACCGTTCGCCGCTAATCGCGAGTTCTCCAGTTTGCTAGTTCGCTAGTTACGCACATAGCGAAAAGCCGCTTCGATCTCGGCCCGTTCTTCGGCTGTGGGCGTAAGGTACGGTAGCCGCGGTGCTCCGCCGTAGTAGCCATTCAGGTCGCATGCGTACTTCACAGCCCCGAGTCCCAGCCGAGCACTTACATCATCCGGTAGCGCCAGCCGCTCCTGTTTCTCACGCGCGAGCTGCGGGTTTCCATCCTTCCAGGCGGCCAGCACTTCATAGCAGGCCTGCGGTGCCGCGGCGGCCAGCAGCGGGCTTACTCCCGGCGAGCCGGCTTCGAGCAGGTCGCACATGTTCCGGGTGCTTCCCGCGCCAAGCATCTGGAACCCCACGGTTCGTGTACGCGTTTTGAGGGCCGGCCTGGGTGGAGCGGAAGCCAGCGCGACGCCTCCGCCGAGGGTGGCAGCCGGCACAAAGTCAGCCTTCCCTTCGCTCTCAACTGAGTTGAGCATGCGGTTCGTCGCCGCCGCGAAAACCGGTGTCACCACAACTTCACGCTTCACGGCTGCGGTAGCCGCCTGCAGCTTGCGCAAGCGTGCTGCGTCAAGGGCGATGTCATACAGGCCCAGAACCTGAGGGTGCATCGCGAGCTCAGCGATTTCGCGCTCACTGATGGGAGCATGCACCGAGCCTTCTCCGCTCCAGAGGATCACCGGCAAGGGAGAACGGTCGGCCACGGTGCGGAAGTACACCGATGCCGTCGAGCCAGCGCTTTGAGCTGTGTCGCTGCCCCGTGCCCAGCGCGCAGGCGCTGCCAGCAACACCGCATCGAAGTCCGCTGCCGCGGCCTGTTCCGCCATGGCAACTGCGGTGGTGACGCTGGAGCGCTCGATGCGGGCGATCAGCACTTTTTCTTTGGCGGCTACGCTCGCAATGGTTCGAAGGCTCTCCGCAGTCTCTGCGTCGGAAAGCGCCTGGGCTTCCGAGCCAAAGCCGAAGGCGATGAGAGCGGAAGCGGGTGTCTGCGAAAGACGACTGACATTGTGCTCCAGCTTCCGGTAGTACAGGGCCCCGCCGCGATAGAACGGGACCGTGAGCGGTACGTGCAAGCCATCCAGCAACATATCCTTTTCAGTCTATGCCGCAGGCCGTACACTCGAGGGCAGCGATGAACGAAGATCTGGACACCTATCACGGCAAATCGGTTGGAGACCTGGGGCAGGAGGCAGTGTGGTTCCTCCTGCACACGCTGTTCGCCATACTGGTTGTATGCCTCATCCTGCTGGGCGGAGTAATGCTGCATGCGGATCCGGATGCGGCGAGTCCCAAGGTGGCGGGGACTGTGCTGTCCTTCGTGCTGCCCATGATGGCGGGGTTTCTGGTCACCAAGGTCCGGCAAGACTTTGTAGCCCGCTTTGTCTGGATTTCGGGGCTGCTCGCGTTCCTGATCGTCTGCGTGTGGGTGAACGATCTCCCGACGGGAAATGGAGTTTGTGAGCACTGCGGAGCGGTGGACAAGCTGACGCGCACCTTCTTCTCGATCCAGAACGGCAGCGGACTCGCAAGCGGCCAAGGTCTGCTGCTGGGATGCTGGTTGCCGCTCTCGCTTTTCGGTTATGCGCTCGGTGCCCGCCTTGCAGGGGAACGGCGCTCCGCAGTCGTGCTCGACTAGCTGCGGCTTGCCGTACAGGGGTACATCCTGTTGCTTAGGGTGATTCCCGCTGCGACGCGCAGCAGAATGTGCTTGCCGGTTCGCCTTTCCTTCGCTATGATCCGGGCATGGCGATCACGCGGCGGCAAAAAGAAGTCATTGACTTTCTCTCCGGCTTCACGTCCAAGAACGGCTACTCCCCTTCGTATGAGGAAATCGCTTCGGGGCTGGGCTTGAACTCGCTCGCCACCGTTCATAAGCACGTCACGAATCTGCAGAACAAGGGAATGCTTCAGCGGGCGCACAACCGCAGCCGCTCGATCGACGTCTTGCCGCAACGCGGCAATAGGAAGAGCGCCGAGCGGCTCCCGCTTCTGGGCAGGATTGCAGCCGGCAGGCCGGTAGAGGCGATCGAGACGGCGGAATCCATTTCGCTGGGTGATGTGATCGGTGCCCGCGAGGTGTATGCCTTGGAAGTGCGTGGCGACTCCATGCGCGACGAACACATCGTGTCCGGGGACTACGTTCTGGTCGAGCGAACCCGCACGGCACGCGAAGGCGAAATCGTTGTGGCGCTCGTGGACGGCACCGACGCGACGTTGAAGCGGTTCTACAAGGAGGGCAATCTCATCCGTCTGCAGCCCTCGAACACCGAGATGGCGCCCATCTACGCTCCGGCCTCTAGCGTGAGCATTCAAGGCAAGGTCCTCGGGCTGCTACGCAAATACGCATAGTGGTTTTCGGGGAACCTCTACCGTGTCGCTCGCGTACTCTTCATCGAGGCAACGGCTTGCATGCAAGTTTCTGCCTTCCGGTATGCCTCTCGACACGTTCAGAGAACAAAGGACCCTCCGCATGAAATGTCTTCTATCCGCCGTCGCGTTTGTTTTCGTCAGTCTGGTTGCGCATGCGTCCGATACGTTCGAACGCACGCTCTCTGTCTCTGCCAATCCTGACCTTTATGTGTCCACGGGCTCCGGCAACATCCGGGTATTTCCCGGCGGCAGCAGTCAGATTAAAGTGGTCGGACATGTGCACGCAGGCTGGAATGGCTTTGGCATGGGCGATGTCAATGACCGTATCAACCGCATCGTGGCCAACCCGCCCATTGCGCAAAGCGGCAACGCGATCCATGTGGGCGAGCCCAGTGATCGCAGTCTGTATAACAACATCTCGATCGACTATGAAGTGACGGTGCCGAACGCCGTGGCGCTGAATCTCCACAGCGGCTCCGGTGACCTGGAGGTCGACAACGTAGGCCGCTTCGTGGCCGCGTCCAGCGGCTCGGGTTCGGTACGCGTGCATCAGGTGCACGGGCCGGCGGACCTTCGTAGCGGCTCCGGCGACATTGAGCTGGAAGAGATCAGCGAAGGGGACGTCAAGGTCCAGGCTGGCTCCGGGTCCCTTCGGCTGCATGGCGTTAACGGGTCCATCCACGCGCGCACCGGGTCGGGCGACATCGAGGCCGACGGTCACATAGCGGGAATGTCCACTCTCAGCAGCGGTTCCGGTTCCGTGCGCCTGCATCTCACACCGGATTCGCGCTTTCAGCTGGAAGCCTCTACCGGTTCGGGCAGCATTCGCCTGCACATGCCCGGCACCCAGGACACAGACAACTCACGCCATCACCTGACCTCCGCGATCAACGGCGGCGGGCCTCCGCTATCCATCCGCACCGGGTCGGGCGATATAGAAGTCGCGCCTCGCTGAGGCTGAGTGTTCACGCCGGTGCATACTTCGGTATGCACCGGTTTTCTGCGATGCCGCCGCGCTTGCTCGTCTTCGATCTCGATGGCACCCTTATCGACAGCTCCCTGGACCTTTGCAATTCGGTCAACGCCATGCTGGCGCATCTGGGCCGGCCCGGGCTGCCCCCTGCGGTGATTGCAAGCTACATCGGAGACGGCGCCGCGATGCTGGTGCGTCGCGCCCTGGGAGATCCGGGTGACCTCGATGCCAGCCTGAGCGAAACGGCGCAGAACGCCGGGTCGCAGGATCTGCTGCAGCGCGGGTTGACCTTCTTCATCAGCTATTACCGCGAGCACAAGCTGGACAATACCCGCCTCTACCCGGGCGTGCTCCCGGCGCTGGTGGAGATTCGCTCGCGCGCCCCTCGCCTCCCGATCGCGGTGCTGACCAACAAGCCGGTGGGGCCGTCCCGGGGTATCTGCGATGCGCTGGGAATCACTCCGTTTCTTTTCCAGAACTATGGGGGCGACTCATTCCATACAAAAAAGCCCGACCCTGCAGGACTGCTTGCCTTGATGCGCGAGGCGCAGGGGCTCGAGGGAGGTACGGACACCAGAATCGCCCGGCTGCAGGGGAGCGATGTCGTTCTGGTCGGCGACACCGACGTGGATGTGCTCACGGCCCGCAACTGCGGCGCTCAGAGCGTGGGCTGTGCCTTTGGCCTTTCGCCGGCCGCACTAGCCCTCGCGCAGCCGGATGTCACCGTACAAAGCGCATCCGAGTGGCCCGACGTGGTGCTCGGTTCCGCCGGACTGGTCTAGTCCGGAGCTTCTCCTGTCTGCGGTGGCCAAAGCCAGGCTGCGCCGCGCACCCCGCTGGAATCGCCATGCTGCGCCTTGAGCACCGGTGTCTCCGCACCGCCGCCGAATGTGTAGCGGCCGATTTCGCTGGTCACACGTGGGTATAGCCAGTCGATATTGGAAACACCGCCCCCCAGCACGATCACGTCTGGGTCGAGCACGTTGACTACAGCTGCCAGACCGCGCGCCATGCGATTCATCAGCCGCCGCAGTGCGGCATGCGCCTGCTCGTCGCCTGCTCTGCTCGCCGCAACGATCTCGCTGCCGCGAAGCGCACGGCCGGTAACGTGGTGGAAGTCGCGTTCAAGGCCGGTCCCGGAGATCCACATTTCAAGGCAGCCCCGGCGGCCGCAGTAACAGGACGGACCGGGCCACTCGTCGGCGTCGGCCCACGGCAGCGGGTTGTGCCCCCACTCGCCGCCCAAGCCGTTGATACCGCCATGGACCCGGCCGTTCAACACTACGCCGCCGCCGCAACCTGTGCCGACGATCACGCCAAAGACGGTGCCGTAGCCGCGCGCTGCGCCATCGACTGCTTCGCTGACCGCAAAACAGTTGGCGTCGTTCGCACACCGGACCTGGCGGCCCAGCGCCACGCTCAGATCGTTCTGCAGCGGTTTCCCGTTCAGCCAGGTGGAGTTCGCATTCTTGACCAGGCCGGTCGAGGCAACGATCGTCCCCGGAAGGCCGACGCCGACGCTACCCACGCGGTGCGTGAACGTTTCCAGTTCGGCGATCAGGCCGGCGATGGCGCGAATCGTCCCTTCATATTCGCCGCGAGGCGTGGGAACGCGAAGACGTCGCAGTTCGGCGCCCGCTGCGTTCAAGGCGATACCTTCAATCTTGGTTCCACCCAAGTCGATGCCTATGCGCATCGTCACGCTCCTGCGACAGGGTTGCTTACGATCTAACGATAACGCTTCGCAACCTGCATGGTACGCAATGAAAGTCGGCTGATACTCTGCACTAGGTGAACCAGCCGGCTTTCTCAGCTCCACTGTCGCAACCCCGGCAGAGTCTCTTCCAGAGCTTCTTCATGGGCGGCTTCGAGTGCGCTACCCACCGCCGCCGGGACCGGCTGCAGATCGACGTGGCTGCAGCCACCCTGCATGACCGCATGGCCGCTTCGGATTACGCCATGCTCGCCGATGTGGGCGTACGGAGCGTACGCGACGGCTTGCGCTGGCACCTGATCGAGCGGGAACCTGGGCAGTACGACTGGTCGAGCTTCCTGTCGATGCTGCAAGCGGCGCACATGACCGGCACGCAGGTTGTGTGGGACCTGTGCCACTGGGGCATGCCGGCCGATGTGGATATCTTCGCGGAAGGTTTCCCAGAGCGTTTCGCCGCGTTCTCTCGGGCCGCAGCCACAGTAGTGCGCGAGTTCAATGATCGTCACGCTATCGCGCGACCCCCGATCTACTGCCCCATCAACGAAATGTCCTTCTGGTCCTGGGTGGGTGGCGACGTCGAGCATTTTCACCCTTATGGAGATAGCCGCGGACCGGAGTTGAAAAGACAGTTGGTTCGTGCCTCTGTGGCAGCGATACGGGTTGTGCGCCAGGTCGATCCCGGCGCCCGCTTTCTGCACGCGGAGCCCATAATTCATATCTCCGCCGATCCCGGGAGACCGGAGGACGAAGAATTTGCCGCACGCCATACGGCGGCGCAGTACGAGGCGTGGGACATGCTCGCCGGCCGGCAGGCTCCCGAGCTGGGAGGGAGCGAGGATTGTCTCGACATCGTTGGAGCCAACTACTATTGGAATAACCAATGGATCCATGGAGGCGCGCCCACCCCTCCAGGGCACTTCCTGCACCGGCCTTTGCACGATACCCTGTCGGAGCTTTGGACGCGCTATCAGCGTCCTCTCATTGTGGCGGAGACCGGATGCGAGGGCAGCGCGGCTTTCGGTTGGCTTGGCTACGTATGTTCGGAGGTTCGGCAGGCCCAGCGCATGCGAGTCCCGGTGGAAGGCATCTGTCTATATCCGGTCATGGATTACCCCGGCTGGGACGATGAACGGCATTGCGGAGTGGGGCTGATCGAGACGACGGCGGACTGGTCGAAACGAAGCCTTCGTCTCGACCTATGCGAAGAGCTGCAAATGCAGGCGGCGCTGTTCGCGCGCTGAACAAACGGTTCGCATCTGCGGGACGCGGAGCGAAACGGTCGGGTGCATCTTATTACTGTTCCACGAGAGCTCAGGAAATCTTTACTGGGCGCTTTCGTATTCTGGGGGAGTTCATGCACGAGATGCTTTCCGCGCCCGTTGGCCGTGCCGGGACCCTCCTGGGCTCGCCCTCAAGCTTCGCAGTGAGCCGAACAGTCTCCGAACCGGCGACGCCTCCCCAAGGTTCCGGCAACCGCCCCAGGAGTGCTGAAGAACTCCTCGCAGAAGTAACGATCTTCGCCGACGACCTTGCTTCGCGCCCCAACACCGGCGACACAGCGGCTCCGTTGGCCGAGTTGCAGCACTGCTCTGAGCTTGGCTTGTTCACCGCGCCTTTACCGCGCACCCATGGCGGAGTGGGACTGGGAACCGAGTCCGGGAACCACGCTTCGCTGCTGCGTCTGCTGGCCCTGCTGGGCGGCGCGGACCTGGCCCTCGCGCGGCTCTATGAAGGCCACGTGAATGCTCTGATCCTGATCGCGGCGTATGGATCCCCGGAGCAGTTGGACAGCGCTGCGCAGGAGGCCGCTCGGGGATCTCTGTTCGCGGTCTGGAACACGGGCGATCGTGAGCCTCTCCGCATTGCTGGCAACTCCGGCGGCTACCAGTTCAGCGGCAGCAAGACATTCGCTTCCGGCGCGGACTTCGTCCGCCGGCCCCTCGTCACGGCCGAGCTCCCTGAGAACGGTGGCTGGCAAATGACACTGCCCCGCATAGAGGCTCCCGAGGTAGCGGACGCGTTAAAGATCGACCGCAGCTTCTGGCATCCGTTCGGCATGGAGTCGTCGGAGAGCTACCGGATCGACTTCACGGGAGCAGGGCTCCTGCCGGCCGACCTGATCGGTCAGCCGGGGGATTTCTATCGTGACCCGTTGTTTCGCGGCGGAGCCATCCGTTTCGCTGCCGTCCACGCCGGCGCAATCCTTCGCTTGCATCGCATGTTCGCCGAGTGGCTCGACGGCAACCATCGTGGCAGCGATCCCTACCAGGTAGCTCGTCTGGGTGAGATCACGCTTGCTTCCCAAGCTGCAGCCTTGTGGATCGACCGGGCCGCTTCCGCTGCGGAAGAGTGCCTCCACGTCAACGCGGAGAAGGTGCTCTCCGACCGCATGGTGCAGTGCGCCAACATGACACGCCTGGCGATAGCGCGTTTGGCCACGGACACCATGCTGCGGATCACAGAGGGCGTGGGAGCACGCGGCCTGTTGCGGCCGCATCGATTCGAACGAGTGATCAGAGACCTGACCACCTACCTCCGCCAGCCCGCGCCGGACGAAACCCTGGCCGAGGTGGGACGCGCGTCGCTGCGCAAGACTTGGACCTGCAGCAGCGGCGCAACGGAAGGCTTCTGGGCCGATGAGCCGGGGAAAGGTTCCTTGCCTCCCAGCTACTTCAAGCGCGTTTACGAGCGGTCCGAGGATCCATGGAACTTCCAGAGCAGCGAGTATGAAGCCGGCAAGTATGCTGACACACTTCGCAGCCTGCCTCCTGGGCCATTCGAGAGCGCCTTGGAGATCGGGTGTTCGATCGGTGTTCTGACTAGCCAGCTAGCTGCATGCTGCGACGCTCTGCTCGCCCTGGATGTCTCCGATAAGGCGCTGGCGGCGGCTCGGGAGCGCTGCGCGGGCCTGCCGCAGGTGCAGTTTCGGTGCATGGAATTCCCCCGTGAGGTCCCGGATGGAATATTCGACCTCGTAGTCGTTTCAGAGGTCGCCTACTACTGGCACTTCGCCGATCTTGAGCGAGCCGCTGCATCTCTGGCTGCACACCAGGCTGCAGGTGCGCATCTGCTGCTGGTTCATCTCACCGAAACCGTTCCTGATTATCCACTGACCGGAGATCAGGTTCATGATGCGTGGCTGGCTCGGCCTGAGTGGAAGTCCATCAGCGGGCATCGAGCTGCGCGTTATCGCGTCGATCTGTTGCAGCGCGTGTAGACATGCGAGCAGCGAAGCTGCAACTGTCGATTTCACGCGGCCTAGTGGCGCCCTCTCGCTGCGCGCGCACGCGTTCTGTCTCGATGATGGAACGGAGGGACCGGATAACGGAAGCGATCTCATCCTGTGCACCTCCGCGGAAGGTATTCAGAATCCACGCATGGCAGTCGGCATGTGCGAGCAGGCCTCCCACCGTGGGCTCCTGCGCCAGCGCCCTGCGAAGGCGGCCTTGCCAGACTTCGTCTAGGTGCTGCAGAGTCACCATTCCTGAGCTCCGATACAACTCACGCAGGAAGCGCCTGCACCGAAAACGGTGTTGAAGCCAGGCGGCGCTGGGCACCTGATGCGGCTTGCCGGCATCGTAGGTCTCCTGCCACTTACGCAGTTGCCAGGAAAGTCCCACCGAGGCGCGGCCATCCAGGCGCGCCGAAGTGTAGACGCGCACCGCCGGCTCATGGCGAACACGCGCGTCGATTCGGTACAGCGCGTCGACCAGTGCCATGTCTTCCAGAGATTTCACGGGAGGCAGCCCCCCCGCCCTAGCGTACGTCGCCGGCGTGCAAGCGAGCGACGCTCCAAAGTGTTCCAGGTGACGCGGCCACGGATCGCCGGGCTGCGGATCAAGCAGGTCTTCCAACTCAGCGCCTAGACGCTGATACTCCCGGTCAAGGAGGTATGCTGTCCTTGCGCCCTTGGGCAGCCGTTCCAGTTCGCCGAGCTTCAGCTCGATCACGCCGCCAACTGCATCGGCCCCAAGCGCGAGTGCGAAAAGATTTTGCGCGACCCAGTCAGGCGCAACCACCGTATCAGCGTCGGTAGACAGAATCCCGGCTCGTTCACCAGCGCCTTGCAGCCGCGCCCAGGCAGTATCCATCAACAAGCGGCGCGCGGTGCCTACATGCGCAGTGGCCGGCGAAAGTGCTCTCTCCAGAATGTGGAGAACCATCTCAGGATGCGCCGCCTTCCAGAGACGCGCTACACGGCTTGAATCATCAGTGCAGTTGTTCAAAAACAACAGAATTTCGAACTCGCCCATCCGCAGACGATTGCTGCGCACATCCTCCTGTATAGCGAGTGCGTCGAGCGCATCCGGGAGTGAGCCCGCTTCGTTGCGGGCCGGGATGACCGCCACGGCACGGCATCCAGCCGCAACGCGTCCCTTCATCAAGGCTATTTCTGGAGTGAAGCTGTTTCTATAGACAGTCAATTTGTGATTTCCGACTCCGGAAGAGCGCGCCGCCAAGCGGCATTCACCCAGAGCCGCTCCCGTCCGGCATACCGGGTGCAGAAGGAGGCAATCTGTTCCACGACGGTGTCGTCGATCTGCGAATCGTAGCAAAGCGCCATCTGGCGCTTCCGAGCGACAGCGGTGTTGATGTCCATGGCGGGGCCTGCAAAGAGTGGAGTCAACGGCTCACCCAGTAGACTCGCCGCATCAACAACTTTGTGCTCCATGTCTGAGCCGCCGCCCGGCCACGCCGCGTAGGGCAGGTCTTCATAGAATGCACAGGCGATGTGTCCGGACACGCCTGGAACCGCGCCCTCAAGCGCCGTCGCATGATCCACATGCGACCCGATCGCAAGAGGAAGCATAAACGCGTCGGCACCGGCACGGCTCAGCCCTCGCTGAATTACGAGCAATGCCTTGTCCGTGGAAAGAGCTGAGCGCCCAAGAACGTCTCGGGGAGAGCATCGCAGGCGGATGGGAGCGTCCTTGAGCCGAAGGTCGGTAATGCGAAGGTCGCCATGGTAGAGCTTGGCCCACGCGATGTCCTCCCGCGCCCTCAACGCGGTCACATACGACATCCGGTCATTCGTGTGCAGCGAATCGGTGTCCGAGTAAGGGGCGTAAACACTTCGCGTAAAGCAATCCAGCACCTCAACGCTATGGCCTCCAGCAAGCCAAACTTCAATCGCCAAGCCGAGAGAGAAGGCAGCATCGTCGCGGTGCGGTGAAACTACAACGATCTTCACGCGTTTGGTCCTTCGATTGCAGCATTCTTCCGCGACTTTTTCCAGCAGGGCCTGCCTAATGCGTTCTTGTTGCACTCCATGAACACTTCTGATGCACGATTACCGCCTCCGCGCAGGCGATCCAACTTGCCCTGGCAGGGGAACGTCTTACACCGTAGACTTGAAGAAAGAGACATTTCAGGAGCACACCGCAGAGTGCGGTCATGGTGTTCAAGGGGCGCCTTTGGCAAAGTTTCAGTCGTTCTCTCTCGCGTCGGTAAAGATCGCCACCGGTAAACGCTCCACCGTTCAGTTCGATCTCCTTTGTTTTAGCCACCTTCGCTGGCACTTTGTCACGCAGCGGCCGCAGCATCTGCTGGTTCGGGCAGCCCGCGAACGTCGTGTTTTCTTTTGGGAAGAGCCGATTTGGCACCCAGCAGGGAAACTGCCGCTCCGGGAGGATGGAAGTCCCGGCAAACATATTGAGGTACAGCAGGAAGGACCCTCCCTCTGGATCGTGACGCCTCATCTAACGTGGGGCATCGACTTCGAAACAGGTCAGCAAGCGCTTCTGCACGAGTTTGCCGCGCGTTTTGACATTCATAAGCCGGTCCGCTGGTATTACACACCGATGGCATTCAACTTTTCCGCGGACCTGCCAGCAGCCGCAGTCGTGTACGACTGCATGGACGAGTTGAAGAATTTCATGAACCCGCCGCCCGGGCTTGCAATGCGGGAGCAGCGTTTGCTTCAGGCTGCAGATGTCGTTTTCACTGGCGGTGTGAGCCTCTACGAGGCCAAGCGGCAGGAGCACGCGAACGTTCACCCGTTTCCTAGCTCTATCGACGTTTCACACTTCGCTCAGGCGCGCACGGGAGTCCTGGCAGACCCAGCCGACCAGGCATTGATTCCGCACCCCCGCGTGGGATTCTACGGAGTCTTGGATGAACGCTTTGACGGTGGCCTGCTGCGTGCGGTAGCAGCGCTTCGCCCTGACGTACATTTCGTGATTCTCGGTCCCGTGGTGAAGATCGACCCCGCGACACTGCCGGAAGCCGCGAACATCCACTATCTTGGAGGCAAGAGCTACGAACAGCTGCCTGCGTACCTGGGGGGCTGGGATGCCGCGCTGCTGCTCTTCGCCTTGAACGAGGCTACCCGCTTCATCTCTCCCACCAAAACACCCGAATATCTCGCGGCCGGTAAGCCGGTGGTTTCCACCCCGATCCGCGATGTGGTGCGGGAATACGGAGCAGCGGGTCTCGTCGCCATCGCCGCATCATCGGAAGAGTTCGTGGCTGCCATTGACCGCGCGCTCGTTGGGCAAACCGCTTCCTGGCGGCAGGCTGTCGACGCCAAGCTTTCGCAGATGTCCTGGGACTCCACCTGGGCCGCGATGCGGGAAAAGATTGCCCGGACACTATCGTTGGCCTCGTCCTTCGACGACGACGATGACAATCTGTCTCTCGCAGACGCAGCACACACGGCGGCTCCTGCGCTTGCCGGATTGCGCATAGAGCCCCGGTCCTTGAAGGCAAGCACAGCGTTGAGCCCGCGCCGCCAGAGCTTCGATTACATTGTCGTGGGAGCGGGGTTCGCAGGAAGCGTCCTTGCGGAGCGGCTGGCGTCTCAGGCCGGCAAACGCGTTCTTATCATCGACAAGCGCGATCACATCGGTGGAAACGCGTATGACTTTCACAACGCGGCCGGAATCCTGATTCATCAGTACGGGCCGCACATCTTTCACACGAACTCGGAAGCGGTCTTCAACTACCTTTCGCGTTTCACGGACTGGCGCCCCTACGAACACCGCGTGCTGGCCAGTGTGGATGGCCAATTGCTGCCCGTTCCGATCAATCTGAATACAGTGAATCGCCTGTATGGTCTCTCGCTTGATGCGGCGGGCATGGAGACTTTTCTTGCGGCGCGCCGGCTCGTCGCGCCTGTGATCCGCACCTCGGAGGATATTGTTGTCAGCCGGGTTGGGCGCGAGTTGTATGAAAAGTTCTTTCGCAATTACACTTTGAAGCAGTGGGGGCTCGATCCTTCCCAGCTCGATGCCGCCGTTGCCGGCCGAATTCCTGTGCGCTTCGATTGCGACGACCGCTACTTTTCTGACGCGTATCAGGCAATGCCACTCCAGGGCTATACGCGCATGTTCGAGCGCATGCTGGATCACCCGCGAATCACGATTCGCACCGGAGTCGACTACGCGGACATCGCGCGAACCTGTTCAGGAGCCAAGCTGATCTACACAGGACCTATCGACGAATTCTATGGCTTCCGTTTTGGTCCCTTACCCTACCGCTCTCTCCATTTCAAGCACGAGACGCACGACTGCGAGCAGTTCCAGGCGGCCCCCGTCGTCAATTATCCAAACGACCATGAGTACACGCGCGTCACTGAGTTCAAGCAACTTACTGGCCAGAAAAGCGCGAAGACAAGCATCGTGTATGAGTATCCACGGGCTGAAGGTGATCCATACTATCCCGTCCCGCGGCCGGAAAACGCGGCCCTCTATGCAAAGTACAAAGCGCTGGCGGAGATGGACAAGCGAGTGACCTTCTGCGGCCGGCTGGCGAATTATCGCTACTTCAACATGGATCAGGTCGTGGCGCAGGCGCTGGCCACATTTCGAGGTCTGGTAACTACCGATGCACTCGGTTTGTCTGCCCCGGAGGTGACACACACACCAAGCGCTTCCCTCCCCTCTGGCCTCGCGGATCTGGCGTGAGAAAGAGCCGTGGTGTGTCACACGGCTCTGCCACTGGAAGCGAATTCAATGTCCCGATCTGGAGGCCGCTTGGAGTGCCTCTAACTGTCTCATCTACCAAACGCTACGGGTGAGCGTGGCTCCTGGCTTCCGCGACGGCAGACAAGCCTGTGTCCGAAGTGTTCCAGAGCTGTAAAAAGCGGCCGTACGCGACGGAGCTGTTGGCGGTGTCGCCGCTCGCGGCATATGCGCGCGCGAGTCCAAGCTGCGCCAGAGGATAGATCTCGGGATTGAAAAGCGTTGCGGGGCCGCGATGACTGAGGATGGTTTGGAACTGCACGATGCTCAGCGGCAATTGCCTGGCGGCGATCTGCACCATGCCACGCAGGTATGCGGTCAGCGAGATTGTATCGAAGCTACGAGCTGCGTCCAGGGTGCGGAGCGCACCGGCCGTATCGCCCATCTTCCAGGCGATGGTTGCTCCGAGATCGGGCACCAGATAATTCTGCGTTGCCGACCCGGGCCCCTGGGAGCCGGTCAGGGCAGCCAAGCTTTGCCGAGCGCCGTCCAAGTCGCCGCAGAGAGCCTCCGCCTCGCCGGCATTGAAGGTTCCAGAGACACCGCCCGGCTGCGCCTGAGCCTGCGCGGTATAAGCCAAGGCCGTTCCGCAGTCTCCGGCAAGAGCTCGGTTCAGGGCAGCTGTAGCATAGGCGAACTGTGCTGCGGAGAGCAGTTCGGGAGTGCTGCGTGCAGCGTCCACCATAGCGTGCCAGCGGGCAGAACCCTCGTCGAAGTGGCCTTCGGCATCGAGCAGGCCGGCAGCAATGGCAGGGGGAAGATCGGCGACCTGGAGCGGGAGAGGCATCTCCGTGGCGGAAGCGCCGGCCGCCCTGGCCAGCGCGGCAATTCCGGGATGAAACAGTCCCGCAGTCCGGGCCTGCGTCTCCAATGAAGCTACCGACTCGAAACGACCCTGCGCGAGAAGGGCAAGCTCTTCCTGCTCCGTTGCCTCAGGGTCGAAACGGGAAACCTGGAGGACCTTCTCAGCCGTAGCCTGTGCTTCCGCGAACTGTCCACCGAGAAATTGGGCTTGCGCTAGCTGAATGGTGACCTCGAGATCGCCGGGGCGGGTCTCCAGCAGGTGATTGAGCAGCTCCGTTGCGTGGGTGAAATCCCGGCTGGCGTGGATGGCATAGCTTGCCTGAGCAAGGATCTGGGTACGAGGACTCGCATTGGCGGCGCTACTCTGCGCCTGCGCGGCAGACTGCGCAGCAGCTAGCTCCGCATGCTGAGCACAGTACAACTTCGCAAGCCGCAGGTGAGCCTGCGTGAAGTGCTGATCGTCCCCCAGCGCGCGCTGGAAGGCCAGTATGGCTTCCATCTGATCCCCGGCCGCCGTCAGGGCCGCCCCGGATTTGAAGTTCTCCAGCGCCTCCAGGTTCGAGGTGGCCTCCTTGCTCAGGGGAAGGGAGGACTCGGCAATGGAGTCGCTGCTTTCTCCAAGGGCGGAACGCATGTCAGAGGTCAGCCGATCCACTGCCTGCGTCAACTGTTCCCGGCTGGAAGCTGTTTCAGAGATCCTGGAGACGAGCTTGCCGTTGGCGGCTTTGACGATTCGCAGCGAGAGATCGTACGAAGCGCCGTCTTTATGGATTTCGGCAAAAACGAGCGCGTCGATGCCGGCTACGCCTGCAGCCGTACGCGCATCCTCAAGCGAGACCTCACTCGCTGCATCACGTTGAGTAGCGCGAAGCGATCGAGCATAGTCTTCCGCCGAGCGAACGGAGAGCCGCGGTGACTGCGCCGCATCGAACTCGAAACCTGCTGAGAACACCGCGCCGAGGGGATGGTCGCCCGTGTCGTTCTGCATCCCGGCGAGTACGATACTGACCGGCTCCCTACCGTTTGTGATCGAATGCCGCCAACCGAGGTACCAGGCCGAGACTGCAGCCAGAGAGGGAATGAGCAGAGCGGCCAAAATCCATGCCCACACGGGTTGGAAGCGAGAGGTACGCTGCGTCGAGGGCGCCCCTCCCCTCGTAGAGGGAGGTACGGCAGCATCGGATGGCTCATCGCTTTCGGCGCTTGACACTGCTGCGACCGCTTCATGACCGGCTGCAGCAGCGAGCGGCACCTGGGCGGCCCGCAGGAAAGGGGATGCAGATGAGTCCGGCACCGCACTACTCGCGTTCGCCGCATCCAAAGGCGCGGGCGGTACGCTGTCCCGGAGCGGCGACCGGGCCGGCTCCGGTTTGACCGGTCGCAGAACCACCGACCCTGGTAGTGGAGCAGGCCGCGCAGCCTGTGCGATCGGGAGGTTTGGAGGTGCTTCCGGAGACCCGGCAGCCTGGGCATCCGTGAGGAGATCGTTTTCCGTGGCGGCGTGTGGAAGGAAGGGGTCAACGGAACGACGCCCCGGACGTAGAGTGCCTGCATCTTCCGCAAGGGAACGAGCCGCTGGGGCGCTTCCTGCCAAAAGCGCCGGCCCTGCGGAGGAGCGCGGGTCTGAGATACGGTGGTCGTCGGTCTCCTGCACAGGTTTTTCTGACGGCGGGTCTGGGCGCGACTTTGCCGGGCTGCTGCCTGCGGCCGCTTTATTGCCCCATATCGCCATTCCGTCAAAGGCAGATTTGCGCATGGAAACTGCGCTCAAAACATCCAAGGCACTCTTCGCCGACTGAAAACGGTCTGCCGGGTTTTTCGCCAGTAACCGAGTGATGAACCGGTCGAGGTCTTTGGGAATGGCGGGGTTCTGCTGACGCAATGGCAGGGGAGCCTTGCCAAGAAGTTCCACGAAGATAAGAGCACTGGTGGCGCCCTGAAACGGAAGCTCTCCCGTGGCCGCCTCATACAACACAGATCCCAGCGAGAAGAGATCCGAACGTGCGTCGATCTGTTCGCCCTTCGCCTGCTCCGGCGACATGTAAGACACCGTGCCTACCGTGGTGCCGAGGGTGGTGAGGTCGTGATGGGTGCTTTCTTCCTGACCCATCTCCATCTTGGCGAGCCCGAAGTCGAGCACCTTGGCTTGAAAGCCACCCCCCGGTTTGTTGACGAGGATAATGTTCGCGGGTTTGATATCGCGATGAATCACGCCTCGCGCATGAGCGACCGCAAGCGCATCCAGCACCTCACTCGCGATGCGCTGGATATCCTCCGGCGCCAGTTTGCCACGCGTGGAAATCCACGCTCTCAGGGTTTCGCCCTTGAGCAACTCCATGACGAGATAGGGATCACCGGAGATCTCACCGATATCGAAAACCGTACAAATGTTGGCGTGGTTCAAGCCCGAGGCGGCACGAGCTTCCTGGAGAAAACGCGAACGCATGGTGGGGGTTGCATACTCTTCACGCAGGAGCTTGATGGCGACATCGCGTTGCAGCCTGGCATCCCAGGCGCTGAAGACGAGGCCCATGCCCCCGCTCCCCAGGCGGCCGAGGATTTCGTATGGCCCAATCCTTTGTCCCACGCGTGGGACCATCTCGGGGTCTCCCCTATTTCGGTGTCGCGGCACGCATGCTGGCGCGTTCGTCCACCATCATACTGCGCGGCTTCTCCAGCCCACGCGGAAGCATCTCTTCTGGTGCGGCGAAACACAAGCGAAGTCACCGGTGTTGCAGAGGGCCACAGGAGAGCACGCGGGCGGCAGGCTGATTCACCACCGGTGGGAGCGTCCAGACCCAATTGGAACGAGATTGCCAGGCGTCGTCCCATCGTGTGGCAACAAGGTATTCGGCTCCGATCTGCCGGCACAGTGCCTGCGCCTCTAGAGAGTTCGGCGTAACGGCGGCGTCAGTTGGAAAGAGGTCGCGGATCGTGGCCCCAATCAACGGACAGGGTGCAGGATCTCCACCGAAGCTGGTGCTGCAGGTGATCTCGGACGTCACCATCTGACGGTTCGCAAAGAGCAGGTGAGGGTAAAGATAGAAACCAACCGAAGCGGGATCGAATTGGATTCGCGCATGGCCCGGCACTCGAGTCTGAAGCTCCCCATAGAGTTCTCGCAAGACATAGGTGCGTTCACCGAGATCCCGCTCGTAGGGATTTCCGTGGAGTTGGTTCCACGGCAGGTAAACGCGCAAGAGGAAGACCTGATACGCACAGCCTGCCACCCCGATAACGATAAGCGTGTGCAGAAAGCGACGAAACCCGCCGCTGCTGTCCCCAAGAACGCAGGCGCCCAGAAGCAGAAGAAAGAACTGCGGAAGGAGTGCGGCGCGTATCCCGTAATCATTTGTTGAGATCACACCGGAACGGACGAAACTCGCTGCCGCAAAGCCGGCGAGCGTGAGCCACAGGAGTGTGCGCTCTCCTGACTCAAGACGGTGAAAGCGATACACAGCGGCGAGGAAGACGGCAGCGAAGAATCCCAGTTCCACCCCCCAGCCTGGCAGCAGCAGAACGGCGGCCGCAATCTCACGAGCACCCCAGGGATGATGCGACGCGATGGGATGGAGGAGCGGGGAAGCCGCAAGGACCTCGGGGCTCAGGATCTCGCGCAGACCCAGGTACAGTGGTGACGCCGACCGTACCCTTGCGCCATCCGACCTGGTCAGCTGCCACACGAAGCCGCTCAGCATAAGAGCAGACACGCTCGCCGCCATCGCGGCGTTTTGGAGAGCGCGCCAGCGGCCGGCAGCGCGCAGACTCGCCACGAAAACAGACGCAGCCAGGACGATTGCAGCTCCCACCGCGAGATACGCCGAGATGCCGAAAGCTGCCGAGAAACTCAGCCCCGCAAGGATCGTGAGCCGGAGGCGATGGCCAAGGTTTACGGCGAACTCAGCCTGCCGAAGAAGGAGCAGGCCGCAGAGACAGGCGATCAGCGCGGCGGCGTGATGCGGAACCCAAAGAAAGGTGTCTGGCCAAGAGGCGACCTGGTCGATGGACCACCACTCCATATCGGCAAGTACAGGGGTACCCAGCAGGTGCAGCGCGATGGTCACAAGAATATCGAGCCCAGTCACGGCGAGCAGCGCCGCGGCCACGGCGGTCATCCGCGTGAGTTCCCTGCCGCGGCGCAGAAGAACGTAGCGCCCGAAAAGAGCGAGCATGGCGACCACGCCGACAGGCGGCCATACGCAGCTCGCGATCAGGGCCTGGCGTGCAGAGATGTGGGCCAGGCGCGCCACCGACGCGCACACCGCGTACCAGAAGTAGTAGTACCGCATAGGCGTGTCATGCCCCGGCCAGTAAACCGGATCGACGGGCGGCAAGCCGGTTCGGAGTACGGCGTCAACGAAAGCTGTACGCAACCCGTGATCGTAGGCGGTAACGCTCATCCAAAGATGCGCGTGTGTGCCTATGTCCACGAGGCTGCCGAGAACACAGCATGTCCACGCGGCGAACACGGCGAATGTCGTGGCGAGATGCCTGGTTGTGAGATCGCGGCGAGGAGGATAGTTCCGCAGCAGCCACACAGAAACGAGGCCGAATGCGAGAAGGAGAAGCGCGCCGGCGGTCGCCCCTCCCAGCCATACAGCACCCACGATCAGGAGAACGCCGGGACCAAAGGAGAGAGCCGCGGCCCAGGCAAGCTGCTCCCGAAGCGCTCGCGTCCGGAACTCGGCCACATCGGTAAGTTGCCCGAGACAGTAGCCTGGGGCGAACACAGCAACAGAGAAGACGAGGACTCCCCAGGCTGAGCCCGCGAGATCACGCACGGTATAGGTCCAGGCCGGATGCAGAGCAGTTCGCCTCGCCGCTTCTTTGTCGTTTGTATGGTCGCATGCTCACACCGGCAAGCACGCCGCTTCGCGCACCCTCCTATACTTGGAAGGTGACCGACATTGGATCCCGCCCTTCCGGCCTGACCCTGCTCTTCGATGCCGACGACACGCTCTGGGAAAACAACATCTACTTCGAGCGCGCCATCGCGGCATTCATCTCATACCTGGACCACCGCGTGCACACCCGCGAGGAGGTTCGGGAGCACCTGAACGTGTGTGAGCGGGCCACGATTGCGAAGCATGGTTATGGCTTGCAGAGCTTTCGACGGTCACTCATTGCGTGTTTCGAGCAGCTCACCGACCGGGAAATCACCGATGAAGTTCACGGCCGCATCGTGGCATTTGCGGAATCGATCTCCTCGCAGGAGATTGAGCTGCTGCCAGGCGTGCGCGAAACACTGAGCGAGCTGCAAACGCGGCATCGCCTGCTGCTGGTCACCAAAGGGGATCTGACCGAACAGCACGACAAGCTGGAGCGCTCTGGGCTGGCGGACCTGTTCGCCGGGGTGGAGGTGCTTCCTGAAAAGCACGAGGACGCCTACAGGGCACTGGCGGAAAAGCACGGCTGTGAGGCACCCTCCACGTGGATGGTGGGCAACTCACCTCGCTCCGATGTCAATCCGGCGCTGGCCGCCGGATTGAATGCGGTCTTTATCCCGCACGATTTCACATGGGTTCTGGAACACGAAACGATTGACCAGCCAGCAGAGTCGCAACGGCTCCTGGAGCTTTCATCCTTCACGGAACTAACCCAGCATTTCTGAAGCGGTGCCGGTACCGGAGCGTGGACTGAGGAAGGACAGAAGACAAGCTCAGAATGGTATACTTTGCTTCGGTTGCCAGACTTCCTGTTGCGTCCCGGTGCGCATGGGAGATTCGCGGAGGTGGCGAAATTGGCAGACGCACTAGCTTGAGGTGCTAGCGGGTAAAACCATAGGGGTTCAAGTCCCCTCCTCCGCACCAACCCATCCTTTTTGCCGCTTCGGCGGCGCCAGATTTGAGGCACAAACGTATCATGGTTATCCTTCTCGTCATTCTTCATGTCATCGTGTGCCTGTTTCTGATCGGCGTCGTGCTGTTGCAGCAGGGTAAGTCGGCAGATGTCGCTGGCGCGTTTGGTGGACAGGGCTCCCAGACCGCGTTCGGCCCTCGCGGCGCGTCGAACCTGCTCACGAAGATGACGACCTACTCGTTCATCCTTTTCATCCTCACGTCCATCGGGCTGACCTGGGCGCTCTCGCGTGCAGCAGGCCACCGCTCCGTACTCTCCGGCACGCCTTCGGCGCTCTCGCAGCCAGCCAAGAAGTAGAGACCTGGAGTGATCTCACAAGCGCAGGCGAAAGCCTGCGCTCCTCTTTTGCAAGGATTCTGCCGATGGTCCGTGAGACGTTTCCTGTCGGTCTGCTGGGATGTAACTGCACCGTGCTGGGTGACGAGCTTTCCCGTGAGGCGATTGTCG
Organism: uncultured Acidobacteriaceae bacterium; assembly: GCA_964246235.1. Lineage (GTDB taxonomy): Bacteria > Acidobacteriota > Terriglobia > Terriglobales > Acidobacteriaceae > Granulicella. Next base: position 3,157 of record CAXTPR010000016.1, on the reverse strand, counting down.
TGGACCCGGGCTACGACATCCCGCGGATTGCGGCGGTGGTGGCCCGGCACGAGTTGACGGTACGGCAGATCGTTGTCACCCACGCGCACTTTGACCACATCGGTGGCGCGCTGGGGTTGAAGCGGCTCACCGGCGCGCCGATCCTCTACAGCCACGCCGACCTGCCCCTGGTTGAGATGATGGATCAGCAGGCGAGTTGGGTGGGGCTGCGGCTGCCCACCCCTGAGGTCGCGCCACCGGACCACTCCCCGGTCGACGGCGAAACGATCCGCGTCCGCGGGATTGAGGCAAAAGTCCTGTTCACGCCGGGCCACACGGAAGGCAGCCTCTGCCTTCATCTCCCACACGAGACTCTGCTGCTGGCGGGTGACACGCTGTTCGCCGGCGGGGTGGGAAGGACCGACTTTCCCGGCGGCAGTGCACGCAAACTGCTTACGAGCCTTCGCGAACGGCTGCTGCCTCTGCCGGGAGAAACCGTAGTCGTGCCCGGGCACGGCGGAGAGACGACGATTGCAGACGAGGTGGCAACAAACCCCTTCCTTCTGTCGCTATAGCTCTGCTGCTCCTCATGCTGTTCTCCGGGAGTAACAGCTTACCTCGCTTCGAGACCCCTTTCCGCTCAGCGGATCGGAAGGAGCTCCAGCCCCCGCTTCAACACGTCGGGCGGAGTCAGCAAGCTGAGAACGATGTGCCCTCCGGACGCCCCGTAGAATTCACCCGGCTGGACCAGCACACCGAGGCGGAGGGCCGCTTCTGCAAAGGGTACGCCGTCCACTGTGCGGGGTACGCGGAGCATGGCGGTCCAGCCAGCCTCTACGGAGAGTCGACTGGCGAGAGTTCCCTGTACTGCAGAGTCGATCAGGTCTCGGTTCGCAGCCATGCGGACGCGGATGCTTTCCTGCACCTCGTGGCGCCCCGTCAACCACTGCGGGAGCGCTGCCTGCGCCGGTGAATTCACCGAGAGAAACGTATCCGCAACCATCTCAAGCCGAGCCATCGCTTCAACCACCAGTGGAGCGGGCCCGAGAGCAGCGATCCAGGAAAGCTTCATCTGCGGCAGAGCGCAGACCTTGCTGAGACCGCTCAGAACAAACGTGAGAGCCCGGGATTCGCAGGCTATGCCAGTAGCTGCAAAGCTGTGGCATGGCTCCTCCTCCAAGCTGTAGTCGAGGAAAACTTCATCCGCAATGAGGGCGAGACTACGGCGACAGCAGAGGTCATTAAGCGCCCATTGGGTTTCACGCGAGGCGAAGCTGCCAGTTGGATTGTTGGGGTGGACGACGATCACCGCGCGGGTGCGAGGGGTGACGGCCTGCTCCAGCGCATGCAGGTCAAGGTGCCAGCCATGGTCATACAGCAGCGGGTACTCCACCAGATGAACATCGTCAAGCGAGGCGAGGAAATCGAAGAGTGGGTAGCTGGGCCGGGCGATTAGCACCTCGTCGCCCGCATTGCAAAGCAGACGGAAGAGGTAGCTGTACGCCTCGCTGGTAGAGCTCGTGAGGCAGAGCTGATCCAGGGGAACGGCAGCGTCGTGGTCCTGGTAATACTCTTGAACCGCCTGACGCGCACGCAGCGAGCCGAGTGGGGCCGGCTCATGGAGCAGCGAGGCAGAATCCTGCAAGGCATCGAGCACGCATTCCGGAGCCATGCCCAGACCGCATGCCCCGGGGTTCGAGAGCGTAAGCTCGAGAACTCCAAAGCCTGCACGGCGACGCTCTCGCAGCAGAACGGTGAGCGCATTTTCGCCGAGATCCCAGGCAGTGCGGGCGGAAAAGTTCATCTCCCGACGAGCATACGCGGCTGTGGAGGCTGGACCGATACACTCAGTACTGGATGGCCGCAAACGATCAGCGTACGGACCGGCGGGCAGCGGTCAAGGCAGTGTTGTTCGACTATGGGCTGGTCCTCACGGCGCCGCCCGACCCGCTCGCGTGGGAAGAAATGCTTGCGATTCTCGGCGTGGACGACGCAAAGCTCTTTGCAGCGTACTGGCGCTACCGCCATGAGTACGATCTTGGTGCACTCAGCGGGTCGCGGTATTGGGAGTCTGTAGCGCGGGACCTCGGGCGAAGGACGGCGGAGCCGCAACTCGGTCTGCTGCTTCACGCCGATGTGGCGCTCTGGACCAAGCCGAACCAGCCCATGATCGCCTGGGCCGGTGCGCTGCAGCGCGCCGGCATCCCCACGGGTATTCTCTCCAACCTGGGCGATGCGATGGAGGCCGGGGTAATGCGCACATGTCCGTGGATGACCGCCTTCGCGCACCACACCTTTTCCCATCGCCTGGGAATCGCCAAACCAGAACCGGCCATATACCGGCTCGCCGCTGCTGGGCTCGAAGTTCCAGCGTCCGCGGTGCTCTTCGTCGACGATCGCGAGGACAATGCGAACGCCGCCCTTGCGGCGGGAATGCAGGCGATACAGTACCGAAGCCACGCGCAGTTTCTGCTGGAGTTCCGGCAATGTGGTTACCAAAGGGAGCTGCCACTCCCCGAATGAGGGAGAGCGGCAGCGTTCATGCGAGGTGGCTAGAAGATCTGGAAGTTCACTTCGACGTAAAGATCGACCTTGACGGGCTTGCCATTCTGCAGGGCAGGCTTGAACTTGTACTGCCGCACCGCATCGAGCGCCTTCTCGTCAAGACCCATGCCAACGCCACGGACGACCTTCACATGCGAAGGGTTACCCTGCTCGTCGACCCAGAGGTAAACCTCCACATTCCCCGAGAACTTGGCCTTGCGGGCCTCTTCCGAAAACTCCGGGTCGGGCTGGTAGATCAGAGACGGTGCACGAACCGATCCGCCCACATGAAACACGCCGCCCCCTGTATTGCCACCCGATCCTGGACCGATTCCGGAGCCACTCCCGGATCCGATGCCTGTACCGCTCCCGTTTCCCAGCGAAACACCCTTCAGGTTGGAATTCGGAAGGCCCAGGTTGACCATGTTGTTGTTGGCCATCTTGAGATTGTCCTGCATCACCACGGTCGGCTCTACAGCGAGCTTCGGAGGAATCTTTGGCGCCTGGGTGGGCGGAATGATCTGCTCCTTGGCAAACTTGGGCAACCGTCCCTGAGTCACCGGGGCAAGATCATGCTGACCGCCACCGCCGCCCATCTTCTCCACCCGAGGCAGTACGGGAGGGGGTGGAGGAG
>CAXTPR010000015.1:0-92421 GCA_964246235.1 uncultured Acidobacteriaceae bacterium | reverse complement strand
CGAAGCCGCCGCCACTATGACCATCCCACCCGGCTGCGGCTTCCTTGTTCCCCCTGCAAAAGCCCCGCCCGACAAGAGTGTAGCCGCCCCACAGCTGCTCGCCGCCACCTTTGTCGATCAGAAGTTCCCGCACCGCGCTCCACCCGACGCCCGCATCCTGCGCGCTTTCTTCGGCACGGGAAGTGCCGAGCACTTCGACCTCTCCACCGACAGCGAAGTAGCGGCAGCCGCGCTCGCTCAACTGCGTGCCATCATGGGCCCGCTACCCGATCCCGACCACGCGCTCACCACTGTTCGCCGCTGGCCGCGTAGCCTTCCTCAATACGAAGTTGGTCATCTGCAGCGCATGGCCGAGCTCGACCGCCTGGTCGCGCAGTTCGGAGGCTCGCTGCACCTCCTCGGCAACAGCTACCGTGGCGTGGGCCTGCCGGATCTCATCCGCGACGCCCGCGCAGCCGCGCGCTCCGCCGTAACCTCAGCACCGCGATGACGGAGCCCTCCTGAGCGGAGCGATGGGTGAGAGCTTTCGCCCTAACCATTCTCACAGCCCAGCACGACAACTTACCACTCCTTCGCCGCGGTATCCGGCTGCAGAGGCGTACTCGCCGCCGGAGCCTTCCAGCGCAGCACCGGCTTGCGCGCCGCCCCGGTCTCGTCCAGCCGCTGCAGCCGTGTGGTGTGCGGTGCGGTTGCAACCAGTTCAGGATTCTCCTCCGCCTCGCGCGCGATCTGCTGCAGCGCATCCACGAGCAGGTCGAGCTCTTCCTTGGACTCGCTCTCGGTCGGCTCGATCATCATCGCCCCCTGCACCACCAGCGGGAAGCTCACCGTGTAGGCGTGGAACCCGTAGTCGATGAGCCGCTTGCCCATGTCGCCGGTTTTGACCCCGTTCTTCGCCTGCCGCCTGTCGCTGAACACAACCTCATGCAGCGATGGCCGGTCATACGGCAGATCGAAGGTATCCTTCAGCTTGGCCCGCAGGTAGTTGGCGTTGAGCACGGCATCTTCCGTAGTCTGGCGCAGCCCGTCCGGCCCGTTGGCGAGGATGTACGCCAGCGCGCGCACAAACATGCCGAAGTTGCCGTACCAGGCCCGCACGCGGCCCACACTTTGCGGTCGATCGAAATTGAGTGTCAGCACACCATCTGCCTTGCTCACCAGCACCGGTGTCGGCAGGAACGGCTCCAGGATGCGCTTACAGGCTACCGGCCCCGAGCCCGGCCCACCGCCGCCATGCGGCGTGCTGAATGTCTTGTGCAGGTTCAGGTGCATCACGTCCACGCCGAAGTCGCCCGGCCGCGTCTTGCCGCACAGCGCATTCATGTTCGCGCCGTCCATGTACAGTAGCGCGCCCTTTGCGTGAAGAATGTCCGCGATCTTGTGGATCTCGCTTTCGAACACGCCGATGGTCGAAGGGTTCGTCAGCATCAGCGCCGCGACATCCTCATCCACCATCTTCTCCAGCTCGAGGAGGTCCACCATGCCCGCACTGTTCGACTTCAGGTTCGCAACCTGGTAGCCGCAGATCTGGGCCGTGGCCGGGTTCGTGCCGTGCGCCGAATCCGGAATCAGGATCTTCTTGCGTGGTCCGCCCTTGGATTCGTGATACGCCCGCACCAGCAGAATGCCCGTGAACTCGCCGTGCGCACCCGCCGCCGGCTGCAGCGTAATCGCGTCCATGCCCGTGATCTCGATCAGGCACTCGCTCAGCAGCTTCATGATGCCGAACGCGCCCTGGCTCAAGCTCTCCGGCTGGTACGGATGCGCCTCGGCCAGCCCCTCCAGCCGCGCCACCGCTTCATTGATGCGCGCGTTGTACTTCATCGTGCACGAGCCCAGCGGATACATGCCCAGGTCGATGGCATAGTTCCAGGTCGAAAGCCGCGTAAAGTGGCGGATGATCTCGATCTCGCTCAGCTCGGGCATCACGCCGAGGTCTGTGCGCGCGGACTCTCCCAGCAGCGCACTCGCATCCACCGCCGGCACATCCAGCTCCGCCAGCCGATACCCCTTCTTGCCCGGCGAGCTTTTCTCAAAAATCAGGTCTTCATTCTGGTTAACGTGAGTGGTCGCCTTCCGCGGCGTGCCGATGAACTTGTCGTTTGCCATTTCTACCTAAAACTCCTCATCCCCATTCCCGCTGCCGTCCGCCGAGTAGCTCCCTGCCTCCGGCCCATCCAGATCTTCTTCCCGCAGGCTCAGCGCCAGCACCGTGCCCGACTCGAACTCCACCGTCAGCGCGTCCAGCTCTTCCAGCGCAGCCTTGGCCACCATCTCGCCGATCTGCGCGCACAAGGCATTGCGGTACTCCGGCTCTCCATAACTCACCGTAAAGTCCGCCAGCAACACGCTCGGCCATGCATACAGCGTCAGCATGGGCCCATCGAAACGCAGCCGCACGTAGTCCGCAACGAACTCGATCGCGGTCAGCTCCTGCCCTTCCAGCGCGCTAACGTCCATCCGCGACAAGCTCCTGCGAGGTCACTTCAGTCGCCGTAAACGTTGGCTCGCAACGGACCGGGAAGTTCACCGAGTTCGCGATGAAGCAGCGCCGGTGCGCTTCCTCGTGCAGCTCGCGAGCCAGCGCCAGATCCGCGCCCGCAAGCAGCGTCGTCTCAGGACGAAGCACCACCTCCGTGAAGCGCCCGATGCCCGCTGCGGCTTCCGTGCGCATGGTGCCTTCCGCGTGATCGCGATACGTGGTTACCACCAGACCGGCGTCCGCGCACAGGTGCAGGTACCAGAGCTTGTGGCAGGAGCTCAGGGAACCGACCAGCAGTTCCTCAGGATTCCAGCGCGCAGCCTCGCCACGAAACGCCGGATCGGACGAGCCCGCAATCATTGGCTTGCCTTCACTTTCCAGCTCAAAGTTGCGGCTGTAGGCACGGTACTCCGAAGTGCCCGTTCCGGTGTTGCCGGTCCAGGTCACGGTGACTTCGTATGGATGCCGATCGGTCATGCGTTCGCCCCCTGAGCTCTACTGCAATGCATCTGCTGCGGCGTTCATGTGCGCCTTTGTTGTAAGCTCCGTGGCGCACCAGAGCGCGGCGTTTTCACCCAGCTCTGGATACCACTTGCTCAACGCAAGACCGCCCACGATCTGCTTATCGAGCAGCTTCGCATTGCAAGCCCCTGCCGAGCCCCGCATCGAGACCGCGAACTCATTGAAGCCCGGTGCGGAAAACAGCGGCTTCGCGCCCGCTCTGCCCAGCGCCTCTCGCAGGTACGCCGCCTTGGCCAGGTTCTGCTCGGCAAGCTCACGCAGCCCCTGCTTGCCGTATACCGTCAGATAGATCGTTACCATCAGCGAGACCAGCGCCTGGTTGGTGCAGATGTTCGAGGTCGCCTTCTCGCGCCGGATGTGCTGTTCGCGCGTGCTCAGCGTCAGCACGAAACCGCGCTTGCCGTTCTTGTCCTTGGTCTCGCCGCACAGCCTCCCCGGCATCTGGCGCAGGAACTTCTCCTTGCACGCCAGCACGCCGCAGTACGGCCCGCCGAAGCCCACCGGCACTCCAAAGCTCTGCGCCTCCAGGCTCACGATGTCCGCCTCCACCGGCGGCTTCACAATGCCCAGCGACAGTGCCTCCGCGATGCTCACAATCAACAGCGCGCCCTTCGAGTGAACCAGCTCCGCCACCGCGGCCACATCCTCGACGCAGCCGAAGAAGTTCGGCGACTGCAGGAGCACACACGCGGTATCCGGCGTCAGTGCGGCTTGGAGCGCGGCCATATCCACGCGGCCCGTCGCCTGGTCGTAGCCGAACTCCGCAATGGCGATGCCCTGATGCTGGGTGCTGGTCCGCAGCACTTCGCGGTACTCCGGATGCACGCTGCGCGCTACCGCGCATCGGAGGCGCCCGGTCACGCGGCATGCCATGAGGACGGCCTCGGCACATCCTGTCGATCCGTCATACATGCTGGCGTTGGCGATCTCCATGCCGGTCAGCTCGCAGATCATCGTCTGGAACTCGAATGTCGCCTGCAGCGTCCCCTGCGCGATCTCCGGCTGGTACGGCGTGTAGCTGGTCAGGAACTCGCCGCGCTGCACCAGGGAGTCGATAATCACCGGCCGGTAATGCCGATAGGCTCCCGCACCCAGAAAGCTGGCAAAAAGCTTCGTGGCCGGCTGCTTTGCGAACTCCGCGATATCGCCGCTCGCCAGGTTCGCCGCGTATGCGCGAAAGCGGTCCAGCACTTCGCTCTCCGCATGCTGGCGCGGAATGTTGAGATCGCTCGCCAGCCGGTACTCTTCCGGAATGCTGGCGAACAGATCATCGATGGAACCTGCCCCGATCGCTGCAAGCATCTCGGTGCGGTCGGTTGGGGATTTGGGAAGATAACGCATTCTTACGTCTGCCTTGCTTCCACTTTGGCAACGCGCTCATGAATCATAAGGAAGTCGGCATGCACCTGGTTACGAAAGCTGATCATCTCGGCTTGGATATCTTTCCGCAAGTTGTTCATCTCTGTCCGTAGATCGCGGACATCCTGCCGCTGTACGAGCGTAGCGAGAAACACCGCAACCGTAGGAGTCAACGCCGTAAGGATGGCAACAGTCAACTGTCCTTTTTCCATAAACCTCCCTAGTGCCCCGTCTCTTCCGCCACGAAGTTGTCGTACTCCGCCGCGCTCAACAGCGCATTCGCCTCGTCCGTATTGGTCACCGTCAGCTTGATCAGCCAAGTCTCGTTTGCCGCCGTGTTGATCGTCTCCGGCGTGGCGTTCAACGCCTCGTTGACCTCCGTCACCGTACCGCTCACAGGCACATACAGGTCGCTCACCGCCTTTACTGATTCGACCGAGCCGAACGTGGAGCCCGCCTCCAGCGCCTGCCCTACTTTGGGCAGCTCGACGAACACGATATCGCCCAGCGAGTGCTGCGCATAGTCCGTGATGCCGACCGTGGCGCTCTCGCCGTCCATCTCCACCCACTCATGGCTTTTCGCGTAGCGGTACGTCTCCGGGTAGCTCATACAGTTGTCTCCACTGGCGATTGTAGAGGAAGGCGCCGTGAGGACGTTCCGCCAACTTCACACGATCAACCCGCACGGGCCAGACCTCTGCGCTACGGCAGCGCCTTGATCTCCACCCACTCGTCGGTCGATTCCCACTTCACGTGCAGCTCGGTCCGGTGCATAGTCGTGTTCTGGAACGTGATGCTCATAGACTCCTGTGGCACCGGCAGCTTGCCGGAATGCATCTCCGTGCGCCCCAGATCCATATCTTGCTTGTACACCGTGCCCCATTGCCCGGTCTGTGTGTTGATGATCAGCATCCAAGGCGTGCCCGGAGCCGCCGGCAGCGTGTACAGCGTGTACTTGCCAGCCGGTACCCGCAGCGTGCCGATCATCAGATCGGCTTCAGTCATGAAGCTCGTCGCCGGATTGGCGCCCGTCCGCCACACCTGGCCGTAGGGCACCTGGCCGCCCATGATTTTCCGCCCCCGCATCGCCGGCGAGTTGTAGTTCACCAGTATCTGTTTGCCATCGAGGCGAACATCTGCCGTCGCGGGCGGGCTCAACAGCGGCTTATCCGACTGCATCTCGCCTTGCATCGAGGGCATAGGTTTGGCAGCGCTCTCCTGTGGCGTCGCCTGCGCAGAAGCGCCAGGATCAGAAGCAACAGCGCCAGCCATGGCAAGACCAAACGTGGCAAAAAGAAGGGCGGCAAGCAGAGGCGCGGGCGAGAGTTTCATAAGGGTCGATCTCCGGTGCGAGCAGGGTGACGTGCTAGGCTTGTAGGTGCGGGGAGCCTTCCGTATGTATCTCGCAGGCGGTCCGCTCCGTCATCTGGTGTTTGAGATGCGCCCGTAGCTCAGCTGGATAGAGCAACAGCCTCCGAAGCTGTAGGTCAGACGTTCGAATCGTCTCGGGCGCACCACTTCTACCCCAGAGCATCTCCCCACCGGTCGACCGTCACCAGGCGCTTGCCTTCCGTCGCGAACTGCGTCAGCAGCTGCGCCGTCGCCGCAAGCGTATCCGCGCGGTCTGTGCCCATCCGCTGGTCGAAGCCGTCGTGCAGCAGTACGTTGGCGCCCCGTCCCCGGCGCGCCGCCCGCCGCACCCCCTGCTCCACCGTCTGGACGATGCCGCTCTCTCCGATGTCCGTCCAGTCCTGTCCGCTCACATTCCACTGCACCGGCGTGAGCCCCAGTTCGGCCGCCGCGTGCAGCACCGCCGGCCGGCGCGCTCCGTGCGGCGATCGAAAGTACCGCACAGGCACCCCCAGCACATCCTCCAAAGCCTTCTGGCACCCGCGCAGTTCCTCCCGAATCAGCGTCTTCGGCTTGGTCGTCAGCCAGGGATGCGACATGGTGTGATTCCCTACAAGATGACCTGCTTCCGCCACGGCCCTTACCAGGTCCGGCCGCTCCCGCACGAAGCGTCCGATCATGAAAAACGTGGCCCGCACGTTCGCCGCTGCTAGGATCTCCAGCAATCGAGGCGTTGCGGCCTCGTTCGGGCCGTCGTCATACGTCAGAGCGACCTCGCTTGGATCGCTGCCCGCCACCAGGGTCCGCCCGAACATCTGCGACTGAGGGCTCAGCGCCGCATACGTCAGCCAGCCTCCCGCGCCGATGGCGGTCACTCCGGCAGCCAGCCCGGCCGCCAACTCTGCGGGGAAACTCATATAGCACGCAGTGTATCGCCACGCTGGAAACAAACAACGGCAAAGTCAGGCAGTGGCGGACAAGTGCAACGGCACAGTCCCGCTCTTTCATCTCACTTCCATGATGTTGAGCGCCTTCGCCGCAAAAAGTGCCGTCGTTTCCTTTGTGGCGGATCTCGCGCTACTGACGGGGCTCACCATTCCAGCCTGCGCACAGCGTGTTCAGCCGCAGCCTGTCACTGACTCCGCCGCGCAAGCCAGCCCGCTTACTGCCGTACCTCACGCGCCCGTAGACGACGCCAGCTCACAGGCCAGCCCCATCACCCAGTTGCGCGCCAAAGGCGCAACCATCCTTCCAAGCACGGCCATCGCGATTGCGCTCGGCCAGGACATCGACTCCGGCAAGCTCAAGCAGGGACAGGATGTGCAGGCGGAGCTCACAGCGCCGGTAGCTGTCCAGGGCAGCGCCACGCTGCCTGTCGGCACGCCCGTTGTTCTCACCGTGATCGAAACCGTGCCTGCGGGCCGCATCATGGCGCAGGGCGAGTTCTCCCTGCAGGTGATCCGCGTGGGCAGTGTAGGGGTTTACACCAACACGCTGGTTTTCGACGGCAAGCCCGGTCACCAGGACCTGCCGGACAGCGCTCCGGCTCTGGGCACGGATGCGGGCTTGGCAAGCGGCGCACCGCTGACCTTTCAGGTGCAGCCGTCACCGACCGCCGCGGAAAAGCTCCCGCAGGATCGCGAGAATGGACCGGGCTCGGTGAACGGCGTCGCCAGCGGCGGACCACCACCGCCTTCGACACTCAAGAGCACCTTTGACCAGTCTCAGGGTGCGGAGCAGCGCACAGGCGGTGCGAACCTACCGTCTTCGCAACGCTCCGTAACCCCGGGCGATACCACAACGGATCTACAGACCCAGCGCCTGGGACAGCCCAGCGTCGCTCCGAACCAGCCCAAGTCTCCCGTGCAGCCATTACCCGGCCCCACGACACCACGCTAAGCCCAGCATGCTTCGCCGCTGCGTTCTCAGAATCCCATAGTGGTTAGCCCGCCGGTGCCACATACTCCTTGGGAAGCTCGCCGCCGGTGCCAAAGAAGAAGTCGTTCATCTGCTCCACCAGGAACTCCTGAGCCTCGCGGGTCCACGGTTGCAGCCGGTACTCGTTGAGCAGCATCTTCTGCCGCTCCACCCACTCGCCCCACGCCTTTTTCGACACGTTCTTGTAGATCTTCTGCCCAAAGTCCGAGTCGAACGGCGGCTCCTCGAGACCCTCCATCTCCGCCTTGTACTTCGTGCAGAACACCATGTGGGCCATCGCTGATTCGCTCCTCGGCTTCTAGTGTATCGCGGGGGAAATCGCCGTTTCTGCCGTGCCGGCCGCCCTGCCTATAATGCAGACGATGCGTACCCGCCGCACCGCCGAAAGCACCGCAGCTTTATCGCCTGAGCAGCAGATCGAGGCCCTTCGCGAAGAGTTGCGCCACCACGAGCACCTCTACTACGTGCTCGACGCACCCGAGTGGACCGACGCTCAGTACGACGCCGCCATGAACCGCCTGAAGGCTCTTGAGTCTGAGAATCCGGACCTCGTCACTTCGGACTCTCCTACCCAGCGCGTCGGCGGCAAACCAAGGGAAGGCTTCGCCAAGGTCGCGCACTCCCGCCCCATGCTCTCGCTCGACAACGCCTACAACGAGGCCGAGCTGCGCGCCTGGGCCGACCGCGTCGCCGGCGGCCTGCCGGCGGACGAGAAGCCGCGCTATGTCTGCGAGCTCAAGCTCGATGGTCTTTCGCTCGCCTTGCACTACGAGCGCGGCAGGGCGGGCGAGGCCACCCTGCGCAACGGCCTTACGCGCGGCGATGGCTCCGTCGGCGAAGATGTCACCACCAATGTCCGCACCATCCGCAGCGTCCCCCTTCACGTCGCCGCGGCGAAACTCAAGGCTGCCGGTCTGCCGCCACAGTTCGAGGTCAGGGGCGAAGTCGTTCTACCGCAGAAGGCTTTCGAGAAGATGAACGCCGAGCGCGAAGCTGCGGGGCAGGCGCCCGCCGCCAATCCGCGCAACGCCGCTGCAGGCACCATCCGCACCCTGGAGCCGAATATCGTCGCCACGCGCCGCCTGGAGTTCTTCGCCTATTTCCTGCTGCAAAACGGCGAGTTCTTCATCCCGGACCAGACCGATGCGCTGGCCGCGCTGCGCGCTACCGGCTTCCTCGTCAACAAACACTCTCGCACCGTGATGTCCATGGACGAGGTCCTCGCGTTCATCGCCGAAGCCGAACCGCTCCGCAACACGCTGCCCTACGAGATTGACGGCGTCGTGATCAAGGTGGATGGCATCGCCCAGCAGCGCCGTCTCGGCTTCACCGGCAAAGCTCCGCGCTGGGCCATCGCTTACAAGTTTGCCGCGCACGGTGCAACCACGCGACTCGAAAACGTTCTCTTCCAGGTCGGCCGCACCGGCAAGGTCACTCCCGTGGCTGCGCTTGCGCCTGTTTCCATCGGCGGCATTACCGTGACCCGCGCCACCCTGCACAATGCCGATGAGATCGCCCGCCTTGGCGTGCGCATTGGGGACTTCGTCGCTGTGGAGCGCGGCGGCGACGTCATCCCCAAGATCACCGAGGTCGTTCACGACGCGCAGCACACGCGCGGGACACGCGAGATCGAATTCCCTGCCCGCTGCCCGGTGTGCGAAGCGGAGCTCAGCAAAGTGGAAGGAGAGGTCGATTTCCGCTGCATCAACGCCACCTGCCCCGCGCGCGTCTCCGGCGAGCTGCTGCACTGGGCCTCGCGCGGCGTCATGAACATTGAAGGCCTCGGCGACGCGATGGTCGCGCAGTTGCTCGGCTACGCTGTCGCGAGCACAGAGGACGAAGAGGTGACCGAAAGCGGCGCGCCGGTCACCGTGCGCAAGCCGCTGGTATGCAGTCTCGCTGACCTCTACACACTGCAGGCCGAGCAGCTCATCGCATTCGAGCGCGTCGGCAAGAAGTCCGCAGAAGCCCTGCTCGCACAGATCGAGCGCTCCAAGTCGGCTCCCCTGTCGCGTGTGCTGCTCGGCCTCGGCATTCGCTATGTCGGCGAGCGCACCGGACAGCTCCTCGCCGAGCACTTCGGCTCCATCGACGACCTTATGAACGCATCCGCCCAAGAGCTCGAAGCCGTCAACGAAGTAGGCCCGCGCGTCTCACAGGCCATCGTGGAGTTCTTCGCCGAGGAGAAGAATCGCAAGCTGGTACGGCAGCTGCAGGAAGTCGGCCTCACCATGCCCGCCGTCAAGCGCGTCATCGGCACAAGGCTGACAGGCAAGACCTTCGTCCTCACCGGCACGCTGCCCACGCTCACCCGCGAACAGGCCAAGGAGCGCATCGAAGCCGCCGGCGGCAGGATCTCCGGCTCGGTCAGCAAGAAGACGAGCTATGTCGTGGCCGGCGAAGAGGCCGGCTCCAAGCTCGAGAAAGCCCGCGACTTCGGGATCGAGGTGCTAGACGAAGCCGGCCTGCTAAAGCTCTTCCTGTAGCTTGAGCTCTTACGAGCACCCTCCGGCGCATCGCTTCTGTCTCGTCATTCCCGAAGGGAATCTGCGTTCCTCACAAAACAGCTATCCGTTTCAGAAAACGGCGATAGACCGATGCATCCCAGCGAAGTTCAAGTCCCCTGGTATCGTTTCAGCACATCCTCCAGCGTCAGCACGCCTTCCAGCGCCCCGCGCAACGCGCGGTTCGAGACCGGCAGCAGCGGCCAGCGCCGGAAGTGCGGCAGCGCGCTCGATAACAGCTGGTCCGGGAAGATCAGCGGCGTGCGCTCCGGCCCCAGCTGCGCCTCCAGAGGCTCCTTCGCGTGAGGCGAGTCATCGCTTTCTATCCCAGCCAGGATCGCGCTCAGCTCCTCCTGCTGCGCGGCATACCATGCATCCTCACGGCACCGCACCAATACGGAAACGGAGGCCGTCAAATCCGGTTTCTCCGCGAGCACCTGCTTGAGGTTCCACACCGTGTCCTCACCGCTGACGATGGGCACCGAAACCGGTCGCAGCGCGTCCTCGAAGCGCAGCTCGCTTTCCTCGCGCTGCTCCTCCATGGACGGCAGGTACAGCCCATCCTGGTGCGTGAACAGTTCGAATACCGGCACCGGCTGCAAGGCGCGTGAGATCAGGTATGCCACGGTGTTCGCCAGGATCACCGGCAGGATGATGGAATAGTTGCCGCTCACCTCCAGCACCATGAACACGGACGTGAGCGGCGCCCGCAGGAACGCCGCGAACAGTACCCCCATCCCCACCAGCGCATAGGAGCCGATCGACCCGGTGAGGGACGGAAAGAACAACTTCTCGAACGAACCCACCGACGCTCCCAGCATCGCCCCGACGAATAGCGTGGGCGCGAACATCCCACCCGGGGTGCCGCTCGAAAACGATACGGTCGTCGCAATGATCTTGAACGCCGCTAGCAGCAGCAGCACCTTGAAGACAAACTGCCCGTGCATCGCCTGATCGATGGCGCCATAACCCGCGCCCATTACCTGCGGCAGGCCGAAGTACCCGATCCCGCCCACCAGCAGTCCAGCCAGGGCAGGCTGCATCATCAAAGACCAGCCGGGCTGTCGCCGGAGCAGGGGCCGCAGGTAGCCCAGAGACTTCGCAAACACCAGCGACGCCGCGCCCCCGACCACACCCAGCACGGCATACGCCACCATCTCGCGCGGATCGCGCAACGAGATCGACGGGATGCGGAACATGGGCTCCGCGCCCCAGAACCAGCGCGCCACCACCACCGCCGACACCGCCGACAGCACAATGGACCCCAGCACAGCCGACGTCCACTGGCCGATCACTTCCTCGATGACGAACAGGATGGCCGAGATCGGCGCATTGAACGCCGCCGCCAGACCGGCCGCTGCTCCCACCGGCGCAAACACCCGCAGCCGCTCCCGCGAGAGCCCTACCTTGCGGCTGATGAGCGAAGCGACCCCGGCGCCGATCTGCAGCGAGGGATCTTCAGGACCCAACGAGAATCCACTGCCGATCGCAACGGACGACAGCAGGAACTTGCCGACCATGGTGCGAAACGAGATGTAGCCGTTGCTGATGTAAAGCGCGGCCTTAGTCTGGTTCACGCCGCTGCCGCGCACCTGCGGAAACACATAGCGCGTAAACAGCGCTATGACCAGTCCCGCGGCCGCTGGCGCCACAATAAGGCGCAGCTGGTGCGGACCGGGCGCGGACCCCTGCAGAACCACGCTCAGCCACTCGATGGCCATGCGGAAGGAGACCACCAGCAGCCCGGAGATCACGCCGATGAAGATGGATAGCAGCAGAAAGAGCCGCTCTTCGCGAGCCGCCGGGAGGCTCGCCGGCATTTGCCGCGAAGCACCCGCCACTGTAGGCGCCGCCCCGCTCGCAAGGCTCATTGTGAAGCTCCCTTGGCTGGCGCGGTCAGGGCCGGTTCCGCCGGTGCCGCCTGCGCCGCCTGCGCCGCCAGTTTGAGCAACAACGCATCGTCCCCGCTGGGCGTTCCGCACGCCATCGCCGTCTGCGCTTCGGTGTCCGCGATCAACTGCGTGGCCGCGTCTTCGGCGGAGGCGTCGCGGTCCAGGTTCTTCCGGGTCATTGCCGGCACTGCCGCCTTCCAGCGTGCCTGCAGCGCGGTGAGAGCTGCGTTCTGCATCGTGCCGGGTTGGATCGCCGTATCGGGCTTGAGCGTGAAGCGCGCCGAGCAGGTTTGCAGGCGACGACGCGCGATTCCGCCTGCGGTCAGAAGATGGTCCGCTCGCTCTTGCGCCGGCAGATCGCGCGAAAGGCGCAGCTCCGGGATGCGGCGCGCGGTGGCGACCATTGCCTGGAGGTCGGCATCTTCACTGGCCGGGGCGGCGCTTGTCGGGGGCTCGTGGAGCGCCGTTTCCAGCAGCCGCGCCGCGCTCGGATAATCGCTGAGCTGATACGCTGCCCGTCCTGCCTTGATCAGTGCGCTGCGGCGGTGAGGATCTTGCTGCAGCGCTTTGGTGTAGAGCTGCAGCGCGTCGCTGGGATCGCCAATGCTCTCCAGGCGGTCGCCGAGGGAGACTTCCAGAAACTCTTCCGGCGGAGCGTTCCCGGCGGCGATCAGCAGCTCCTGCCGCGCCGCGGCGTCGTTACCGCGCTGCTTGAAGTAGTCGGCCAGCTCCAGGCGCGTCTCCCGCCGGCGCAAAGCGCCGTCGCCTTCCCAGCTGCCGAAGATAGCCGCCCGGTAGTAGCGGATCGCCTCCGGCGCATCGTTACGGGCCCTCGCCAGACGCGCCAGTTGCTGGTTGATGATCCCTTCGCCCGGGCGCTGCTCCCAGAGCGTCAGGAAGTAGTTCATCGCTTCATCCGAGTGGCCTGACGCGGCCAGCGCCTGTGCCAGCGTGAACTGGTCGCCGCGCTCGTTCGGCTCGTAGGAAAGCGCCACGCGCAGCGCGATCACGGCCTCGGAGGGCTGGCCTCTCCGCAGGGCTTCGCGTCCCCGCGCGGACCATTCGCGGCCCAGTGTCGCCCGGTGCCGCTCGAACGAGCGAAACAGAAAGAGAGTGATTCCAAACAGCACCACTGTCGCGCAGCAGAGCGTCAGAAAGACGAGGCTGTCACGAAGCAGGACGCGGCCTTTGCCGGGACTGAGGATAGGAGAACTGGAATCCATGGGAAGGCGGAACGAGGGTGCTCCTCCATTCTATGGAAGCAAACCTTGATGCAAACAAGAGCCGCCACGATATCCGTGGCGGCCCTTGGCGCAACCGCTTCACTCTCCGCTTTGTCCATCCGCCTGCGCGTGCACCGTCCTATAGCTGGCGTTGCCTTTGGACCACACCAGGAGCAGCAGGTCGTGGCCGCCCGGTGCGGCGTGAACCGCGCTGACGAACTGGTCGGCGGAGCTCAGCGGCTTGCGGTTCACCTCCAGGATAATGTCTCCCGGTGCCAGGCCGGCTTCATCCGCAGGGCTGTCCGGACGAACCGTTTGAATGACCGCGCCCCGCACGTCGCTCGGCGCCTGGAGCTGCTGCCGCGCGTCCTGTGTCAAGTCGCTGACCGCCAGGCCCAGCTTGCCGCTCTGCGGCGCTCCATTGCTGTCGTTACCGGCCACCTGGGTGCCTTTGTCGCCGTAGGAACCCACCGTCACGTTCAAGGTTTGTGGCTGCCCGTTGCGCAAGATACCCAGGCTGATGTGCGTGCCGGGGGTGACTTCACTCACCGCCACCTGCAGCGCGCTGCTGTTGAGCACTGGCTGGCCATTCACCTGCACGACGACGTCCCCCTGCTTCAAGCCCGCGCGACTGGCCGGCGAATCCGGCGTCACCTGGGCCACGATGGCGCCTTCGGCCGTCTTCAGGCTGAAGAAGGCGGCGTTGTCCGGCGTCACGTCGTTCAGGCTGATGCCGAGATAGCCGTGCTCGACCTTTCCATGAGCAATGATCTGGTTGGCCGTCGCCTGCACCATCCTCGCAGGGATGGCAAAGCCCGCACCGGCAAACGAGCCGTTGTTGCTGATGATAAAGGTATTGATACCCACCAGCTCCCCATGCGCATTCACCAGAGGCCCGCCGGAGTTTCCTGGGTTGATGGCCGCATCGGTCTGGATATAGCCGCCCGGCTGCCGCGCGTCGGTACGGTAGGGGTTGTCGCGGTTCACCGCGCTCACGATGCCGCGCGTTACCGAGAAGCGGAAGTAGCCGAACGGGCTGCCGAACGCCAGAACCGTCTGGCCCGGTTCCAGCTTGCCGGAGTCGCCCCACGAAATCGCCGGCAGGTCCTTCGCGTTGACCTTCACCACCGCAACGTCGGTGAGCTTGTCGGTTCCGACAACTTTCCCATTCAAGACCCGGCGGTCGTTGAGCGTCACCTTGATGTCCTTCGCGCCGTCCACCACATGATTGTTGGTCACGATGTAGCCGTCCGGGGAGATGATGACGCCGGAGCCGATGCCGTGCTCCAGTTGCCGCTGCTGCGGCTGCATCCGGCCGCCGCCCAAGCCGGCGAACGGTCCGCCCGGCCCGAAGAACTGCTCCATGCCCGGGGGAATGCCTTGCATCTGTCCCCCCTGTCCCCGCTCCTCCGCCTCGTCAGCCGAAGGTGTGGACGTGACCGCAATGTTGACCACAGCCGGGGTCACACGGGCCGCCAGCGCCTCCATGGCCTGGTCCAGCGACGTCAGCGCGGCCACGCTATGGTCGTCCAGCGCCGAAGCCGTCATCGCGGCGTGTACGCCGGTGTGATTGAGGACGGCCAGCGTGCTGACCGCCACCGCGGTGGATACGATCGCCGGCACGGCGTACTTCCGTGTGGTAGCTACTAATCCATTAGCTGAATGAGACATCAGGAATACCCTCCAGGGCTTCGCGAATGCTGGTTAGAGTTGAAAGAACAGCCAGCCGCCCCGGACCGGGACAGCGGCATAGGTTGACTGAAAATCAGCAGCCACGGCAAGCGTCAGGTGAGGCACTTCGACCTGCTGCCGCCAAGTGGTGTAGATCACGTACTGTGGAGCGTTCCGCACATCCTGCCGAGCGAGCGCAAGATGGCGCCGCGCACGGACGCCGCGAACAGCCGGACTGCCAGCCTGCACGAGCTGCGGAGACATTGCCGGCACGATGGCCTTTACCGGAATGGCGAATGGCAACGCACCCCCGTTGGGGTGAGACGCAGCCTTCGGCAAAGCAGGCGAGGTGTCCGGACGATCTGCGGCCTGCAGGGACTCCGAAGCCGCCTCATCAAAGCGGATCAGGCGCGGGCTGCGGGCCAGCAGCATAGCCCCTCCCAGAACCGCGGCGATGACAACAGCGGCTGTGGCAACGGCTTGCGTGCGGCCCATCACCGCTGTTGGACTCCGCAGAATCCGGTGCACTCGTACGCTCAGTTCCGAGGTTCGCGCACGCCCGCCCAGCAGCCCTAGCGCCAGCAAAAGGCCGCGCCGCACCATCGAGTCTTCCGCCAGCCGCGCCAGGCAGGCCGCGTACGCCTTGCGCCCTCGCGTCCGTTGCAGCACCCGGTCGTCACAGGCCAGCTCCCGCTCCACGCACATCCTGCGGTCCAGCCAGAACATGGCTGGATGCAGCGGCAGGAGAGCGAGGCCGATCTTCTGCAAGAGATTCGTCCAGTCATCGCGCCGCCGCAGGTGCTCCAGTTCGTGAAGCAGCACATGCTCCAGGTCGGACTCGGAAAGCTCCTCCAGCAGCCCCGCAGGCAGCAGGATTCGCGGCTGAGAAAAGCCAGCCACACTGGGCCGGCTTACGTCGTCCGAGACACACACCTGAACCCGCCGCGGTCCCCTGTCCAGCACCTCGGCCAAGCCCGCGCCGATCCCGGCTGGCACGGCACGGCGGAGAATCGAATGGAGCCGAAGCGCGCTTCCACCAAGCTGTGCCAGCCGCAGGAGTGATAGCAGCAACCATGCTCCCGCGACGAACAGGCTCCAGGCTTCGCTCGCATGCCAAACCTCGGCTCCAGGCGAGACCCGCAACGAGGTGCGGAGCGAAAAAATGGGAAGCAGCAAAGTCAGGACTAGCGACGTAGTCCAAATACAGGAGCGCGTTCCGGGGCTCAAGCGAGGAATGCAGCGCAGCAACAGCGCCACGGCGCCGATCAGCACCACGCTTTCCCACACTGAGCTCACCAGGAGTTCGGCAGCACCCATAGAGAGCGAACGCAGAAGAAAAAAGAAGCCTTCCATCGTCACTCACCCTCCTCTTCAGCAAACCCGCTTTGCTGCCCGGGAGTCGCGCTGAACACACGGGAGGGTGGATCATCGGGTGCGGTGGCGATGACCTCTTTGATCCTTTGCAGCTCTTCGGGAGTCATGTCTGCATCGCCCAGCAGAGAAAGCAGCAGCTGTTCCCGCGAGTTTCCGAAAAACCGCTTGAGCACGTGCCGGACCTCGGAACCGCGGGCTTCCTGCTCCGCAACACAAGGGCTGTAAAGGAATGCCCTGCCCTCCTGCCGATGCTCCACGTATCCCTTCTTCTCCAGAATGCGGATCGTGGTGAGGACCGAGTTATAAGCCAGCGGCGTCTCGTCGGCAAGTGCACGCACCAGATCGGCAACCGCCGACTCGCCCCGCGACCACAGCAGGCGCATGAGTCTCAGTTCGGCTTCGGTGAGCGTGATGGAGCGCTTGGGAGGCATGTTCGAGGAGCAGACCGCGTTACAGAGGGTCGGACGAACAACTAATCCGTTAGTTAGCAGCGCTGGAGAGGAGAATCCGCAGATCGCGCAGGTTCGTTCCCGTGGGCCCGGTTTGGATGGCGTCGCCTAGTTTCAGAAAGAGCGGATACGTATCGAACTCCAGGAGATGCCGCTCCGGGTTAAAGCCCGCTGACCGGGCCCGCTGCCAGGTGGTCTCGTCCGCAACGCACCCCGCCGCCGGGCTTGCGCCATCGACCCCGTCCGATCCAGCGCTGAGAAGAGTAGCTGCCGTCCCGGACTCTCGCAGGAGTCGCGAGCTGTGGAGTGCCCATTGCTGGTTCCGGCCACCCGCTCCCACATGTTCAGGCAGCCGCACGGTCACTTCGCCGCCAGACAACAGGCACACCGGGCCGCCCTGTTCGGCAACAAGCTCACGCTGGCGCGCCACCAGATAGTCTCCGGCATCCCGGTACTCCCAGTCGTCGCACCGGTTGTCGATCACGACGCGAAAGCCGCGTTCCTGTGCGGCTGCCTCGGCGGCTTGGAGCAGGTGGAGGTTGTCCAGCAGCACGACCTGCTGCATCCGTGAGAACCGCGAATCGTCTCCCTTCGGAGTTTCTGCAACCTCCCGGCTCAGCTGACGCGCAAAGCTCGTCGGCAAAGCGCTGGCGCCGCCGAGATACGTCTCCACGACGTGTTGGCACTCCGCCACGGTCGTGGAGTCGGGAAGGGTCGGCCCCGATCCTAGTGCGTCGATCTGGCCTGGAGGAACGTCGGACACCAGCAGCGACACGCACATCGCCTCACCTGCCAGTAGCAGCAGCCGCCCGCCTTTGACGGCGGAGAGGTGCTTACGTACGCAGTTGATCTCCGCGATGGTCGCTCCGCAGCCCACCAGTCTTTGGTTCAACTCCACCAGATCGGCGAGTGTGACCCCCCGCTGCAAAGGCGCTTCAAACATCGCCGAGGCGCCTCCGGAGAGCAGGAACAACACCAGCGTCTGCGCGGTGGCGCCGGCCAGCAGTTCCATGGAGGCCTGAGCTGCCGCCAACGAATCGGCGTTCGGCAGCGGGTGCCCACCCGCAAAGTAGCGATCGCACTGGCCCAGTTGAACAGGCCGCGCTGGCGCGGAGATTACGGCGGTGACCGGAAGCGCTCCAGCAAGCAGCGGTCGCACTGAGTCGAACAGTGCGGCGCCCGCTTTGCCGATCGCCACCACCCGAACATCGGTAAAGTCCGCCAGGCAGTAGCTGCGCTCCGCAATGTGCAGCCATCCGCGCTCCGCGTGCAGCATCCGCTCGACTGCCGCGCTGACACCGCAGGCCGCCAATGCTTCGGCGAAGATGTGCCGCGCGACCAGTCGCAGATGTTCGGGCATGCATCCACTCCGGCTCAAGAATCGCCCGGCAACCCGGCATCGAGGGATGTCGGCGGACGCCTCGAGTTGTGCTTGTTTACAGACACGGAAAGGCCGGCCCGCAGGCCGGCTCCTCCAGCCTTACTTGTTCATACTCTAGTGCGGATTGATGGCGACCGCGACCGGCGCGCTGACTCCCCCGGTCCCGGTGCCATAGTTGGCAAAACCAGTGGCCGAGGTCCCTGTGAACGCCACCTCGGTGATGCTGCTGTTGCCGGCATTCGTGATCCAGAGGAGGTTCTGGCCATCCACGGCAATTGCCGTAGGGCTGCTCAACCCGGTGACCGGCGACACAATGCCCATGCCGGCGCCCGTGAACGCGCTCAGGGTGGAATTGCCCTTGTTGGTCACCCAGGCGCCCCCACCCTGCTCAAACGCGATTCCGGAAGGCACATTGAGACTGCCGCCGCTCGTGAAGCTCGACACGCCGGTTGTGGCATTCAAGACGGTGATCGTATTGTTCCCGGCGTTTGTCACCCAGAAATTGCCCTTGGGATCGAGCGCCCCCGCAGACGGGGCCG
The DNA here is from genome assembly GCA_964246235.1 of uncultured Acidobacteriaceae bacterium. Classification (GTDB taxonomy): domain Bacteria; phylum Acidobacteriota; class Terriglobia; order Terriglobales; family Acidobacteriaceae; genus Granulicella. Next base: position 73,737 of record CAXTPR010000015.1, on the reverse strand, counting down.
AGAAGGTGCCGGCCGCCGCATACTTCAGCGCCACCGTGAAGTCGGTCGGCGCAAGCGCGAGAGTCGGCTGGAACGGCGCCGTCGGAGACACCGAGCCATACAGCGCGCCGGCGTTGTGACCCGGGTTCTTGGCGATATCGAGTATGGCGGTAATCGTGTCCGCCGGAGTTGTTCCGCCGGCCGGCGCTGCATTTGCGAACAGGCTTGAACAACTGCTGCCGCCGGCCGAGTTGATGCACGCCGCCAGGATATCCGCCAGCGTGTTCAGTTCCGCGGCCGGGACGGTCACACCCGCCGGCAATGTGCTGCCCGGTATAGATCCGGCCCCTGTATTCACCAGCTTGTTCACCGTCGCAAACGCGTTGGTCAAACCTAGGATATTGGTCGCGCTGGTGCTCAGTTGCGTGGGCGAGCTCATGAAGGCGGAGAGTGCATAAGCGCTCGCCACGGTGGTCAGCTCGTTGATGCTGATATAAGTCGTCGGCGTCAGGTCGCCACAGGCTCCAAGCGCGGTCATCATCCCGATTCCAGCATTGGTTCCACTGCCCGCGCTCCCGCCGCTAGCCGTGATGTACACCGGCGTCGAGCTGCTCGGGCAGGTATAGTCGCCGGTGATGTTGAAGAAGCCGCTCCCATTCGTGGTCACTGTTGTGGTCAGCAGCGCATAGGAGGAGGCGCCGTAACCGCTCAAGTTGGCCGCATACAGCTGGATGGCCGCTCCCGATACCGGCTGCTGCCCACCGTGGACGCTTCCCTGCATCGCCGAACCGGCAACCGGAACAGGCCCGTTGCTGCTGGTCAAGAACCCTGCGCCGCAGCCGGTGACGATCAGCGAACCGGCCATGACCGCGCCAAGCGCTGCCCACCGAAGGGCTTGCGCTGTCCGAGTGCGTTGAGTCCGTTTCATGGTCTTCATCTCGTGTCTCCTTCCCCGCGGAGCCTACGGCACCTGCCGCAAGCTCATCCGGGGTGTTCGCTTACGGCTTGGCTGCCAAGGTATTGTTCTTCACTGCGTTGGTCGTGGGTGTCGTCACCGGCGTCGCCGCGCCGATCACTTCCGTCACCGAATTGTCGCTTGCGTTGGTGATCCACAGATTGCCGGACGAGTCGATCTCGATTGAAGTGGGCCCTGAAGCCGAAACCTTGTAACCCGCTGTGGGTGAGATCGCCGATCCCGTGGAGCTGAGCACCGAAAGCGTTCCGCTGCCATTGGTCACCCAAACTAGACCCGAGCCATCGATGGCCAGCGCGGAAGGCGCCGTGAGGCCGCCGCCGCCAAAGGTGTTGAGCAGGTTACCGGCGTTGTCGTACTCCGATACCTTGCTGGCGCTCTTGTTCAGACTCCAGACGTCGCCCGCATTGTCGATCGCGACCGCGGTGCCGCCGTTGCTGACACCGGCCGGCGTCAATGCAGCGCCTGTCGAGGTCAACGCGCTGACCGTTCCATTCCCGTTGGCCACCCATACGTTGTTCGTGGTCACCAGGACGACGATCGAGTTCGAGGTCGTCGCGGCATAGTTGGTGTCGCCGGCAAGCACGGCCTTGTAGCTGTGCTGCCCAGGGGCCTGGCTGGTGGCCGTGTACGAAGCCACGTAGCCGCCCGCGGAGGCGCTGTAGGTCGCCGTCACCGATCCCAGCAGGGTGTTGCCGGCGTAGAAAGACACCGTGCCGGTGGGCGCGGCCAAAGCTGCCGACAGCGGAATCGTAACCATCAGCGTGACCGAAGCCGTGCCATTGTATCCGGAGACGTTGTAGGCGATTGCCGTGTTCTTGAGCGTTACTGTGGGTGCAAGCTGCGCCACGGTCAACGTCGGTGTAAGGGTTGCCGTGGACGTGTTGAAGTTGCTGTCGCCAACATACGTCGCGGTGATGGTATGGGTTCCGGCGGGGATGGTCGTCGTGCTGGCGGCAGCCGCGTAATATCCGTAACCGGCAGGATCGAACGCCAGAGCACCGGACGCGACCAGCGTTCCGTCAGAGTAGAAGTTCACCGCACCGGTGGGTGGAATAGCCGCGGCGTAGGTCGCTCCCGTGCTCACGCTGCGCGTCATGTACACCGAGAAGAGGACAGTCTGGCCATAGGTGCTATTGGCCGGGGAAGACAGCGTGAGGGCGGTGGTCGACTTGGCGATCGCGGTCGACAAGCTGCCGGTGGAGCTGTTGTACGTGGTCGAGCCCCCATAGGTCGCCGTAAAGTTATGCGTCCCGGCGGTGAGAATGCCGTACCCGTTGGTCGTGGTCCCCAGCGCCAGGGAGTACACACCCGAGACAAGCGTTCCCTGCCCCAGGAAGGTTGTGCCATCGAAGAAGCTGACCGTTCCCGTCGCCGTAGTGGGCGACATCGTCGCTTTTAGGGTGTAGATCGCTCCCACGGTTGTCGTTCCTGTGCCGGTCAGGGTCAGGGTTGTCGCCGTCAGGTTGCTGACGGTGACGGTTCCTGAAGTGCTGGTGGCAGCGTAGTTGCTATCCCCCGAATAGTAGGCCGTTATCGTGTTCGCGCCGGCCGCCGTGATCCCTGTCGTGGAGAATGTGCAGGTCGCGGACGGCAGGTTCGAAGCGTTGATGAGCTGGGCGGTAAGAGTGCAGGAGCCGAGGTTCGTGCTGGTTGTCGTATCGATGAAAGTGACCGTTCCCGTCGCTGCAACGGTGGTGTTGGGGTTAGCAGTCGTCGCGGGATTTGCGATCGAGTAACCGAAGACCGCGGTCGCTCCGGAGCTGATGCTTGCCGGCACCGTAAACGTCACCGCTGGGGTGAGCTGGCTGACGGTAAACGTATTCGTAGTCGAGCTGCTGGTGTAGCTGCTGTCACCGGAGTAGGTGGTGGTCACGGAGTACGACCCGGGGGTGAATACGGCATAATTCGACTTCAGGTAGTAAACGGGAATTGACACGCCGGAGTAAAGATAGGCTTGTCCCGAGCCATCGACGTTCACCGTGAGTGGCGTCAGCGCGGTTCCGTTCCGCGAGATGGCGTACGTGACGGTTCCGGTCGGGAACCCCTTACCGGAAGACGCTGCAACCGTAGTTGCCAGGTATACGGCATTGCCGCCGTAGTTGAAGCTCGTTGTCTGCAGGTAGTTGGCAGCAGCGGTAACGGCATAGGAGATCGACGATGTGGTGCTGGCTTCCTTGCCGATGGACACGGCAACGGAAGCAGAATCGCTGGGACCGTAAGTCGCATCACCACCGTAGTGGACATGAACGTTGTAGGTACCGGCCGGCAGCGCGGATAGGCTGCTGTCGCCGTACCCGTCGACCGGAAAGGCCCTGCTGACCGGACCGCTGTAAGAGCCGCTGGTCAAGGTGTACACGCGAGGGCCGTTCGAGGCTACGGACTCTGCGACCAGAGAGACGTCGCCCGTTGGCGTGCCACTGCCGGAGGTTGGAGCGACCGTCACATTCAGGGTCTGAGCCGTTCCGTGCGTGATACCGGTCGTGGGCGACAAGGTAAACGTCGTGGTGGTCCCTGCCATCGAAACGGCGCCCCAGTTAGTGGCCACGTTCGCAACGTTCATGGAGCCCAGACCCGAAGCCTCGTCGAAACCGGCGCCGGCCGAGAAGCCGATGCCAGCCGTTCCCGTGCTCGCGGTCGGCACGGTAATGCTGCCTCCTACAACGTCCTGGAAGTTGCAGGTGCTGGCCGGCAGCGCGAGCGTCGAGGTCGCGCTGGTGCCCAGCGTTGCCTGGCAGGCCGTGGTCGATGCCGTGTACTGCGTGTTCGCCAGCTTGTACAGAGTCGGCAGGATGTTTCCCTGCCGGCCGCCATTCTTCTGGTTGATGAGCGCCTGAATACTGGCCTGCACAGGGGTAGCGACCGAGGTCCCGCCCACGATGCCGGCATTGTTCAAGCCACCGGTGGAGGTCGTGGAGCAAAGCGACGACGCGCAGAACAGCGTTCCGTCATGGCCGTTGGCGGAGATGTTCACCAGATCGGGCACCAGACGATGCGTGCCGTCCGAGGTGTACCCCGACGCAATGCCGGTTCCGCTGTACACGTTGATGCTGTCGGTGTTGGTGGGAATGCCCGAGCCCGTCTGCCACGCAGGGCGCGACGTATAGATGCTGATACCACCGCCGGCGGCGAAGATGCCGGAACCCGTCTGATAAGCCGTCGAGGCTGAATTGAGGTAGGTGGGTGCAAGTCGTCCCTGATTGAGGGCGGCCTCTGGGATGTAGCTCAGGGCATTGGTGAAGGGGATTGCGGTTCCGCCAGTCGCGCTCCAGTAGAGTGCCTGGTTGAAGTCCACGAAGATGCTGCCGCCTACGGCCACGTTGTAGGCGGAAGAGCCCAGGGAGTTGACGCTGTATTGCGCGCCGTTGGCGCGTGACGCGCCGGCATAGGGGGCGGACGATGATTCGCAACCCGCCGCGCCGCTGTCACCCGAGGAAACGAACGCAGTCTGCCCCTGCGCGGCCGCCTCCTCCCAGAGCGTATTCCAATAGCCCGTGTATGTCGCGCCGTTGCTGTATTCGCATCCCCCGTAGCTGAGCGAGATGATGTCGCCGATGTTGTTTTCGACCGCGTATAGAGCAGCCGTATCCACACCGCCGGAGAAGTAGTTGGGGGAACTGACGATGAAGTTGACCGTGGCGCCGGGAGCCATGGCGCCCCCCCACTCTGCGTCCAGGTAGGCTTCCGTGTCGTCGCCGTTCTCGCCTGGATTCTGATCGACGTACGTGACGATGGGATCGTTCTTGACCAGACCGAACATGGAACGGAATTTCTGTACATCCGCGACATCGATGTTGCTCTGCGCGAGAATCGCCACTGTCTGCCCGGTGCCGTCAATGCCAGCCGAGGTCAGGGGCGTGGTGTTGTAGATCACCGCTGCATCGCCGGGAGTGATGTAATGCGTTCCCGTGGCGGCCCCGTACATGGGGGTGGGAGTGCCGGCCGTACTGGCTCCGTCCAGTTGAACCGTACTAATGGTTCCCGGACCGCCATGGGTGGGAAACACATCGTTCAGCCGCGCCAGGCCGAGCACCACACTGGAAAGTGCATCCGGCACCGCTATGTCCGTTGTATTGGAAAGGTGCGGCACGCCGTCAATTTCTACGTGGTTGATCTGCGTGTGGAAGGCCGTTTCCACCTGACCCGCCGTTCCGGAGAAAGTAATGATGCGATTGCTCTTGGCGACGCTCTCCACGGAGAAGCCCTGGTCCTGCAGCCAGGCCGTGATCCTTCCCACGTCGGCGGTCGCCGCACCGAAGGATTGGCCGTAGGCGTCCGGCGTGAGCCATTTGTGATAGTTGGGTGACGTCTTATCCTGCTGCTCCTGCATCAGGGTCCGCAAAGCAGCTTCCTGCTCCTCGGTGGCGCTCAGCACCAGGCGAAGATGAGCCAGCCGCGTAGACGACTCCAGCCGCGCTCCGACTTGAGCATGATCCACGAAGTTGGGATGAGTTCCGCTCAGCCTCGTGGTGACGGCGTTATCCACCTTCGCGGTGATCCGCGCGACAGGATGCGCATTCGTCTGCGCAGCAGCCGCTGTGCCCAGAGCCAAGGCGGCGAGCAAAGCCGCACCAAAGTTCGCAGAGGAAAAGAGCTTCATGAAAAACTCCCAGAACGAGAGAACTACGAGAGAACGCATACGAGCCGATCACGCGACCCGCGTGGGGAGCTCTGGTGGACGGAGGCTTATCAGCATGCAAAAGCGTCCGGCTCACCTTCAAAGATTCGTGTGGAATGAGCTTACCGAGTCGCCGCCCCGCTGTAAAGCCGGTTCGAAAAAATGTTCATCGCCGGGGCATGCCGGAAAAAGCGAAGTCTCCGTCCTGCAGTCTACTTCGCGGATGCCAGCGTCGCCCCGCTCAATTGCCCCACCGCTCCCAGGGTCGTCTGCGCCGCATTCAGCCCCAGCCGGAAGTCGTCGTCACTGTAAAACGAATACACGTCGGTAGGTTGGTGGTGCTGCGGATCCCAGCCGCTCCCCATCTGCGCGCCCCGCTCCACCTCCCGCAGGCTCAGGGAGGGCGTGAGGTCCATGAACGGCGTGGAATCGGTGTTGGTCATGTGCGGTCCGACATTGGCCGGGTAATCGGTGGCGTACTTGTCATCCGCCAGTTGAAACTTGTGAGCCAGAGCCATGGCTGCATCCGCAAACTTCGAGGTGACCTGGTACTCGATGTTGATGTCTGCCTCGGGGCGCTGCTGCTTGCTCATCGTGCCGTCCTTGTGCGGCATTCCGTGATCGAACATCATCATGTCGTGCTGGATCATACCCAGCCACTTCGGCTCCGGATACTTTCCCGATCCAGCGGGAGACTCGATACCCTGCAGGTCTTTGCGCTGCTCCGCGTAGGCCCTTGCGCCGTTCAATCCCGTTTCCTCGTTATTCCAGAGAGCGAAGCGGATCGAAACGTCTGTGCTCACATCCGGGCTGCTGAAGATACGGGCCAGTTCCATCACCAGAGCGGTGCCGGAGCCATCGTCGTTCGCGGCTTCGCCCCAACCGATTCCATCCATGTGCGCGCCGAGGATGTACATCTGGTCCGGGTGCTTCGATCCAATCTTCGTGCAATAGACTTCTTCGCGCGGCCCCGGCGTCGAGGGCTGCGAGTTGAGTTCCCGCAGCTTCACGTCGGGCTGTTTCATCGGGTCGTTGTTCACCGTGTCGGGAAAGATGTTGCCGCGACGGCGCGAACCTCCCGGACCCACTGACGCCTCTGCGGCCACGCGGCCGGCGCCTGCTCTGGGGGCGCTCGCAGCCGGCTGGTACGTGTAATGAATGCGTTCCGTATTGGTGCAGCCATAACTCTTCAGCTGGGCCTCGATCCAGTCGATCGCCGCCCGGTTACGATCGGTGCCCTGGCGTCGGTCGCCGAACTGGGTCAGCCCTTTGATGGTGGCCTTGTAGCGCTCAAGTTCCAGGCGGCCGACCAGCGCAAGAACGGGATCGGCTGTCTTCCCGGCTGCTACTCCGGGGGCATCGGGAGCGGAGGAAGAACCCTGTTGCGGCCACGCCACGGAGGTACAGAGGCACAGGACCGACAGGCAGAAAGGCTTGGCAAGCACTGGTTTTCCTTCAGCAAGGCGCAGTATGCAATCAAGAAATGATGATGACTTGCGGTCATCCTAACACTCGGAACCCACGCCGACGCACCGGTAGATGACAGACGTGTGGTTGGATCCGGTGCGTGGCGCTTTCCGACAGGAGCGCGGCGCCCCATAGCCTTCCCAGTCCAGAACGCTGGGAGCAGTTCCGGAGTGGACCCGCTTCGTAGCTCTTGATGAAGAGTCTTCTGTTTACCGGGCATTGGCCAGGGAGAAGCGCCTCGATCGCTACCGGTCAGGCACAACAGTGTGGCGATATGCGCACTAAAATCCATTCGTGATCCATATTCACTCCTGATTCACTCCTGCCCTGTTCCGCTCCTTGGAATGCAACGGACAAGTGAGCGGCGGTTATCTATCCCCGCATACTCATGCGAGTCTGGTATGAACGACGGAAGACGTTGCGAAAACATCGAATGCCTGCAAATCCGTTCCCGATCCTGCAAGAGTCTGAGCTGCGCAAACAGCGCCATCCCCACGAAGCCTTTACGCAGGGAGATCAGCTGGCTGATCGGCTGCGCCAGGTGGTGCGGGGCGAGGTGCGCTTCGATCACGGATCGCGCGCACTCTATGCGACGGACGCCTCCAACTATCGCCAGGTGCCGATCGGCCTTGTCGTTCCCCTGGACGCGGAGGATGTGGTGGCGGCGGTCGAGGTGTGCCGCAGCTTTGGTGCCCCGGTTCTGACCCGCGGGGGCGGGACTTCGCTTGCCGGTCAGTGCTGCAACGTAGCCGTAGTGCTGGATTTTTCGAAGTACATGACCTCGATTGTTGCGCTCGACGCGGACTCGAGAATAGCGCGAGTCCAGCCGGGTATCGTTCTCGACGCGCTGCGTAACGAGGCCGAACGCCACGACCTGACCTTTGCTCCCGACCCTGCAACCCACAGCCGCTGCACCCTGGGGGGAATGATTGGAAACAACTCCTGCGGAGTCCATGCCCTGATGGGCGGCAAGACCGTGGACAATATCGAGGCGCTCGAGATCCTGCTCTACGATGGAACGCGCCTGCGCGTGGGGCGCACGAGCGAGACGGAGCTCGAAGAGACCATCGCCGCCGGTGGCCGAAAGGGCGAGATTTATGCCGGGCTCAAGCGTCTGCGCGATCGCTATGCAGCCTTGGTTCGGCAGCGCTTCCCCGACATTCCGAGGCGCGTCTCTGGCTACAATCTGGACCAGTTGCTGCCGGAGAATGGGTTCCATGTCGCTCGGGCGCTGGTGGGCTCGGAAGGCACCTGCGCCATCGTTCTGGAGGCCCTTTGCGAGCTTAAGCCCAGTCCTCAGCATCGCAGGCTCGTCGTCCTGGGCTTTCAAGACGCCTTTGTTGCCGCTGATCACGTTCCGGCTGTTCTCCATTTCAAACCGATTGGCCTGGAGGGCTTTGATGGGCTGCTGGTCGACTTCATGCTGCTCAAGAACCTGGTAGTCGATGACGTAAAGCTGCTTCCCCCGGGTAGAGGTTTTCTGTTGTGTGAATTTGGCGCGGATACGCCGGATGCGGCCGATGCGCAGGCGGCAAACTTCATGACGGCGGTGAGTGCCTTCGAAAAGGCTCCCGTCGCCGTGCTCTACAACGAGGCGGAGGCCGAGCAGGTGTGGCGGGTTCGCGAAGCGGCGCTGGGCGCCTCGGTCTTTGTCCCGGGTGAGGAGACCGGCTGGGAGGGCTGGGAGGATTCTGCTGTGCCGCCGGAGGCTCTGGGTGCTTACCTGCGGGAGCTTTTCGATCTGATCGGACGCAATGGCTACCGGTCTCCGATGTACGGCCACTTCGGACAAGGCTGCGTTCACCTGCGTATCTCCTTTGGGCTGAAGACCGTCGAAGGCGTGGCGAAATACCGTCAGTTCATCGAAGATGCGGCGGACATTGTGCTTCGGTATGGCGGTTCGTTCTCTGGCGAGCATGGCGACGGACAGGCGCGCGCCGCGCTGCTGCCCAAAATGTTCGGGCCGGAACTGATGCAAGCCTTCGCCGACTTCAAGGCGCTTTGGGATCCGGCCAACAGGATGAACCCCGGAAAGCTGATCGACCCGGTCGCCGTCTACGATCCGGCCGAGAACCTGCGCATCGGTCCGGGATATGTGTCGGCTACACCCAAAACCTGGTTTACGTACCCGGGCGATCATGGCTCGTTCTCGGATGCGACCACACGCTGCGTGGGCGTGGGTGCCTGCCGCAAGCAGACGACTGGAACCATGTGCCCGAGCTACATGGCCACGCAGGAGGAAAAACACTCCACGCGCGGAAGAGCGCACCTGCTCTGGGAAATGATGCAGGGCGATGTGCTTGAAAGAGGCTGGCGCAATGAGGAAGTGAAGGAGGCGCTCGACCTGTGCCTGTCCTGCAAGGCCTGTAAAACGGAGTGCCCTGTCAATGTCGATATGGCGACTTGGAAATCCGAGTTTCTGGCCCACTACTTCGATGGCCGATTCCACCCCCTGCAGCACTACGCCTTCGGCTGGATGGATAGGTGGGCGCATCTCGCCTCGGCATCGCCTGCAGTAGCCAATCTGCCGATGAAGGTACCCGGAGTTGCCCCCGTGCTGAAACGCCTTCTCGGAGTGGCTGCGCAACGGGAACTGCCAACCTTCGCCGCACAGCCTTTCCGCAGCAGCTACCATCGGGCCGCACGCCCAACCGCTTCAGCCGGTACACCGGTCCTGCTCTGGCCGGATACCTGGAACAACTACTTCTATCCGCAGGCGCTGCACGCGGCCGCCAGGGTGCTGGCCGCGGCCAACCATGCGGTGCAGGTGCCAAAACGCCACATCTGCTGCGGACGGCCGCTCTACGACTTCGGTTTCCTTGACCAGGCCCGTGCGTACCTCCTCGACATCCTGAATGAGTTTGAGCCGCAGATCAACGCCGGAGTTCCCGTGGTGATGCTGGAGCCAAGCTGCGCCAGCGTCTTCCGCGACGAGCTTGTGAACTTCTTCCCCCATGACATGCGAGCAATCCGGCTGAGCCGGCAGACACTCATGCTCAGCGAGGTGCTCGCCCGCAACACCACGGGCTGGACGCCGCCGCCTCTGCCGGGCCGCCGCATCGTGGTCCACGGGCATTGCCACCAGAGAGCCTTGATGACCATGAAGGACGAGGTCGGCCTGCTCCGCGCCACCGGCGCCAGCGTGGAAGAGCTGGACTCCGGTTGCTGCGGCATGGCGGGCTCGTTCGGCTTTGAGACCGACAAGTTCGACGTCTCGCAGAAGCTTGCAAACCGTGTGCTTCTTCCCGCAGTGCGAGACGCGGCTGCAAACGACCTGCTGGTCTCCAACGGTTTTAGCTGTCGTGAACAGATCAGGCAGAACACCCCTCGCCATGCCGTTCATCTCGCCGAAGTGCTTGCCGGAGATTGTCGATGAGCCGCCTTGTCCACGAGCCGCAAGAGCGTGCAGTCGACGATCCACTCCCTCAAGCGTGAGCTGAGGAATTCCGGCACTCTCGAGCGGCAAGGGCGGAAGTCGGCAGCAAGCGGCGCACTGGGTCTGCACAACCCACAGGCGCGGAAGTTCTGGATGTTCCTTGCGCCGCGCGATTCGGGGCAGAGCCCCTTCACGTTGATCCAGGCAAAGCCGGGCAGTTGCCCTACATCGTTGAGGGAGACGCTAGACCAGGCAGTAGAAGGAAATTCAGGAAATGTGACAGCCGTCTGGTACCACAAGCCGGCTCCTCGTCAGCAATCCGGCCCGCTGAGCGGCGACTGTTGTGCGCAAAACCCAGCAAGACCCTGCAGTTCATTTGTTATAGCGCTGGTAATAGATGCAGGTGTCCGAGAGGACCTCTCAAGTTGGCCGTTCAGGGAGCCAGTACTGGGTTTGCGTGCTGTAAAGCTGCCTTGTGGATCACAACAGGAATACATCAGGTATCTCAAAGTGAGATCCCTCTTCTGCTGCACCCTTGGTTTGAAACGACACTCGGCAACGGCATGGAAACCATGCTTGCGCTCTGGGCGCTGATCGTCTTTCTTGAATGTTTACGAAGATTTGCCGATACACCTACACCCGCCACAACTGCCTATGCTGCACTTTCAGGTACGCTATGCGTTCTCACCAGGCCTGAACTGCTTCTATGCGTTCTGCTTGTGGCCTTTCTCACCTGGCTTCTTCACATGCAGAGAAAGGCAGCAGCGGCATTCCTCGGCTTCTGTGGCCTGCTCGCTCTGCTGATCGGTCTCGACCTGATCGTGAACCGAGAATACTTCGGAACGCCTGTGCCGCTCTCGTTCTATATCAAATCCTTCGGAACGTATTACGCCGGGTACAGGCTCTATATCAACACGCTTGGCTACACATCCATGTTCTTCAGCATCGCTGGACTGTTTCTGTTGGCTCTGGCTCTGCTCGCCAAGAGGTGTCACATGAAACTTCTGGCGATTTACCTTTTTCCGACGTTCGCGATGGTTGTTTACCTGGCGACCGTGAACCAAATTATGGGGTGGCGTGGCCGCTATTACATACCTCTACTTGCGTTGCTCTTTGTGCCAGTTCTTGCCCTTGCTGATGAGGCCGCAAGCGCAGGCAAGATGCCAGGTTGGTCGCGCCCGCGGCTAGGTGCCGTTGCGTTGGTTGTCCTTTTGATTTCACCCATAAGCGAGCGAATCTACGGTCCTGTAGGGCACGCCATTTCCACCTCCCGAAAGATTTACACGCCTCCGCAGTTCCACCACCAGGCGGAAGGAGAGTTGCCGTTCATGGAGTGGTCTGAAAGCTGCAAGCGCTTTCTGCAGGTTGCAACCCAACTGCCGGAAGGCGTCGTGATCTCGGCTCCGGAGGTCGGCATCCTCGGGGGCACGCTTCCGCAGATGAAGATCATCGACACCGCAGGCCTGAACAACACCCAGCTTGCACTGCATGGGTTTTCCAACGATTACCTGTTTTCACAGAAGCCCGACGTGATCTGGCTACCCCATCCCGACTACACGCGCTTGTACGGTGAACTCTCCGCAGATCCCAGGCTTGTGGAACAGTATGACTTTTACTCTGGTGTGTTCAGTCACGGCGTTGCCCTGCGAAAGAGCAGCTCTTAGTACCCCCGGATAAAGGTTGTACTTCTTTCCTGCAATCAAGGGAGTTCTGGTACTCGTCTGCAAACCGACACCTTAGCGGAATACGCTAACCTTACGGGTCAAAAGATTTCCTGTCCATCTGTTCTGACACAGATGAGAGAAAGCTTCTCTTTCCAAACCATGCCAATGGGCCTCACTTCGCGCTCATGCGGATGGCACCGTCGAGACGGATCGTCTCTCCGTTCAATATGATGTTCTCGCAGATGCTGACGACCAGCGCCGCGTACTCTGAAGGTCGCCCTAGACGGACTGGAAATGGGACCGAGCGGGCAAGCGACTCTTGCACCTCGGCAGAGAAGCCGTCATCATGGGCGTTTCGAAGATGCCGGGCGATGGTGACCAACCCGTATGCCGCTACGAGCAAGCTCTCTCGCTGCAGGCAGTGTCATGCCGGCGACACCTGCCTTCGAGGCTGCGTACGCCGCTTGGCCGATCTGACCTTCGAAGGCGGCGACTGACGCCGTCAAGATGATGACACCACGTTCGCCATCGGCATGGGGTCATTGCTCATCATGGCGGTGGCGGCAAGTCGCAGCATGTTGAAGGTCCCAACCAAGTTGATGGTAACGGCGCGGGTACGTATCCAGTGAATGCGGGCCATTTCTGCCCGCGATGCGCTCCGAAGGCGCGATGCCGGCGCACCGGCTGAGGAGCGTTCGCACTGCCGCTTCTCCCAAGCCGGACGCTCCCCCGGTCGCAACAGAAACTTTGCCGCCGATGTCCATTGGCTCTCCGCGCGTCTTCCTCGGCAACAATGCCGATAGTGTTCCTCTGCAGCCGCCGACGTCCACTCACCATAAATCCAGCGACTGGCTCGTCTTCTACCGAACGCACTAATTGAGGACGCTCCAAAGATGCGGCCATCTCACGTAGCGAGAATGGGCGAGTTCACCGTGGATCCGGCAGGAACGCCCTTCTGGAAAGCCTAACCTCGCGGGTGATGAAGTCGGAAACAATGCGGACCCGAGCCAGGTCGCGCATGTCTGAGTGGACGATGAGCCAAAAGGACCGCGTCAGCGAGATGCTCTTCGGGAGGACCCGTCTCAACCGCTTCTCTTGCATCGCCATGAAGAGGGGAAGGACGCACAAACCGCAACCAGCGGTTGTCGCCTGAACTTGCGCAAGGAGGTTGGAACTCGAGAAGGAAGCCTCAAATTCACGGGAGAGCTCGGTGACGTCATCAAGTTCCGGCGTCTGGATAAGCTCGTCGATATAGCCGATAAAGCGGTGATTACGGAGCGACGCGTGATCTGTTATCGCAGGCTGCTGAGCCAGATACTCCGTGGAACCAAATAGGCCCAATTCGTAATCCGTGAGTTTCCGAGAGTAGAGGCGCCCTTCTGTTGGTGCAGATAAGCCGATCGCAATGTCAGCCTCTCGTTTGGATAGGCTGAAGACCCTGGGCAAAGTGACAAGCTGAAGGACGAGATTGGGGTGACCATCTCGCAACTTCGGCAGACGGGACGCCAGGAACATGGTCCCAAAACCCTCTGTCGCGCCTATGCGAACGGTGCCCGCAACTGTAAGCCGCGAACCTCCGATCTCCACCATGACGCTCAGTGCCAGGGACTCCATCTTTTGAGCCAAATCCAGGAGGTGTTCGCCCTGCGCGGTGAGCGCGTAACCCTGAGCACGCCGATCAAAAAGACGCGCTTGCAGATTCTTTTCCAGTTTCTGGATCCGCCGGCTCAACGTGGAATGGTCTACACCCAGCTGCGTGCGGCGATCGTGAGCCGGCCGCTTCGAACCACTGCAAGGAATGATTGCAGCGAGCCCCAGTCGAAGTTGTCAGCCGTATGCGATTTCATGCACAAAGGTGAAGCAGATTTTAGCATTGCCGTGTGTGATTTTAGACGCTTATGCTTCGGGGGGCATATCAGGGAGCGCTCATGCGACAGCTAACGCACTTCGTAGGTGGAAAGCATACGCAGGGTAGTTCAGGTCGCATCTCTGCTGTGTTCGATCCCAACACAGGCTTGATCCAGTCGCAGGTTCCGCTTGTCAGCCGCACGGAGGTAGAGTTCGCGAATTCATGCGCTGCTGCGGCACAGCCCGCTTGGGCAGCTCAGAACCCGCAGCGACGTGCCCGTGTCTTCATAAAGTTCGTGGAACTCGTGAGCCGAGACCTGCCTACACTGGCCAGACTGCTTTCAATGGAGCACGGGAAGACGATCAGCGACGCAAAAGGGGACATCCAGCGAGGTTGGAGGTTTCTGAGTATGGAGATCTGAACCAGCACGGGATGGATGGCATCCGCTTCTACACCAAGACGAAGACGATCACGTCCCATTGGCTCACGGGGTCGCGGGAAGGTTCCAGCTTTGTAATACCCACAATGAGCTAACGCTGAGCAAAGCTTCGTAAGTGGGTTCCATGGCGATGTAGCTCGATAAAAAACGGAAGCGGGGTGTCTAGACCGATATGCAACAACCTTTTACCCTTACGCAGGAGCAGATAGAGATCAGCGCGATGGCACGAGACTTCGCAGCGAACGAACTCTCTCCACACGCCGTCGAATGGGATCAATGCAAGCACTTTCCACTGGACGTCGTTCGCCGCACAGCGGCTTTGGGCATGGGTGGAATCTATGTGCGCGAGGACGTGGGCGGCAGCGGCCTTTCGCGCCTGGATGCGGCGCTGATCTTCGAGGGTCTTGCGACAGGTTGTGCCTCCACGGCGGCGTACATTTCAATCCACAACATGGTCGCCTGGATGATCGACACTTACGGGACACCCGCGCAGCGGAAAGCTCTGCTGCCACGCCTGTGCGCCATGGAGGCGATGGGCGCTTACTGCCTGACGGAGCCCTCAGTCGGTTCCGATGCGGCGGCCCTGAGCAGCAAAGCGGTTCGGGGCGGCGACGAGTACGTGCTCAACGGCGTGAAGCAGTTCATCTCGGGAGCAGGCACCCCAGGCAATGTCTACATCGTGATGGCACGAACCAGTGACGCAGGGGCTCGCGGTATCTCTGCCTTCATCGTCGAAGATGGAACCCCGGGGCTTTCGTTCGGAGCGAACGAGAAGAAGATGGGTTGGAACACGCAGCCGACCCGCCAGGTGATTTTCGAAGACGTCCGCATCCCCGCAGGCTGCCTGCTTGGAGAAGAAGGACAGGGCTTCCGGATCGCCATGTCCGGCTTGGACGGCGGCAGACTGAACATCGGTGCATGCTCGCTGGGTGGTGCGACGGAAGCGCTTGCCCGTGCGCGCCGCTACGTGATGGAACGACGGGCATTCGGAAAGCGATTGGCGGATTTGCAGGCGCTCCAGTTCAAGTTGGCGGACATGGCAACCGAGTTGGAAGTGGCACGCACATTCCTGTGGCGAGCTGCAGCGTCTCTTGATGCGAAGACGGCGGACGCTACCACCTTGTGCGCCATGGCCAAGCGATTTGCCACGGACACAGGTTTTCGCGTTGCAAATGACGCCCTGCAATTGCACGGCGGTTACGGCTACCTTGCGGAATACGGGATCGAGAAGATTGTCCGTGACCTCCGAGTTCACCAGATATTGGAAGGAACGAACGAAATTATGCGAGTCATTGTCGCTCGCAGTCTGCTTGAGGCTGTCCAATGAGCGATGTGCTGGTCAACGTAGAGGGCGTGTGCGGACGCCTGACACTCAATCGTCCGCGCGCGATGAACGCTCTCACGCTGGAGATGGTGCGGGCGCTCAGCAGCGCGTTGCGCGAGTGGATGGCAGATCCGGCTGTGCAATTCGTCCTGTTGGACGGTGCCGGCGACCGTGGTCTGTGTGCCGGCGGAGATATTCGTGCCCTCTATGATGCGGCAGTTTCGGGTGAGCTCGATCGGGCTGCAACCTTTTTTCGAGAAGAGTATGGGCTGAACAGCTTGATCGCCTCGTACCCCAAACCGTTCGTGGCGTTCATGGACGGAGTCGTGATGGGCGGCGGCATCGGTGTCTCGGCGCATGGTTCGCGGCGCGTGGTGACCGAACGCTCCGCGCTCGCGATGCCGGAGACCGGCATCGGGTTCGTTCCAGACGTGGGAGGAACGTACTTGCTAGGCAAGGCACCCGACGAGCTAGGTACCTATATGGCGTTGACCACGCAGAGAGTCGGGGCCGCGGATGCGATTGAGGTCGGTTTGGCCGATATGTTCGTACCGTCCACCAAGCTTCCTGCGCTGGTACAGGAAAGCGAGGAATGCCGCAACGGTGCGGAGTTAGACGTGTGCCTTCGGGCAGCGGCCTCCAAGCCCCCGGCAGGTTTTTTCGCAACGCAGCGCACTTGGATCCAGGAGTGCTTTGGAGCCTCCACCGTGGAAGAGATTGTGGAGTCGCTTCGTGGGCGTACAGAACCGGAAGCATTGCAGGCAGCCGCTGAGATCGATGCGAAATCGCCCACCGCCCTGAAAGTTACCTTGCGTGCGCTCCGGGAGGCAGGCCAATCCAGTGATCTGAAGACATCGTTGTGTGAAGAATACAAGATCGCGATGGCCTGTCTGAGGCATCATGACTTCGCTGAAGGAGTTCGAGCCGCCGTGATTGACAAGGATCGCAATCCGAAGTGGTGTCCATCTTTCCTGGCGAAGGTCACACCGGCGCTGGTTGATTCATTCTTTATGAACAATGGATCTGCGGAGTGGGAGTTCCCTTCCACCGGTTTTGAAACGAAGGTGCAGCCATGGCTATGATCGGCTTCATAGGATTGGGCAACATGGGCGGACCGATGGCTGCCAACCTGGTGCGCGCCGGGCATGCGGTTCGTGGTTTCGATCTAATGCCAACCACGTTGCAAGCGGCTCGGTTGGACGGCATCGAGGTCGCATCGAATGCCGGAGAAGCTGCCGCAAGTGCTGAAGTGGTCATCACCATGTTGCCGAGCGGGCGGCACGTCCTCGATCTCTACCAGAACGAGATCGTGGCTTCGGCGAGACTTGGAACCCTGTTTCTTGATTGCTCGACGATCGACGTAGGCAGTGCTCGCCGTGCTCATGCCGTTGCACAGGCAGCAGGCATGGAGTCCATCGATGCGCCCGTCTCAGGTGGCGTGTCGGGAGCGGCGAAAGGAACGCTGACATTCATGCTGGGCGGGGCCGATGCCGCGGTGCAGCGTGCAACGTCAGTCCTGTTGGCCATGGGTAAGCGAGTCGTGCACTGCGGCGGTGCCGGCACTGGACAAGCGGCCAAGATATGCAACAACCTTATCCTCGGCATCTCCATGGTGGCTGCGAGTGAAGGCTTCGTTCTAGGGGAGAAACTCGGCCTGTCGGCGCAGGCGCTGTTTGATGTCGTGTCCACGTCGTCAGGGCAGTGCTGGGCGGTGACCTCGAATTGCCCTGTTCCCGGACCGGTCCCCTCGAGTCCGGCAAACAACGGGTACAGGCCTGGGTTCATGGTTCAGTTGATGCTCAAGGACCTTGAACTCGCGCGGGAGGAAGCTCGCATAACCGGAGTGTCGGTTCCTTTGGGAGCCTACGCCGCCCGGCTTTATGCGGAGTATGCGGCGGCGGGCTTCGGAAAGTCCGACTTTTCAGCAATCATCAACCGTGTCCGGGCGGAGGAACAGCATGTCTGAGACAGCAGGAAGCGTTCCAGAAACGCTGCTCATTGAGCGACACGGGCGTGTTGGCCTGATCAGGTTGAACCGACCCACATCGCTCAATGCGCTGAACCTGCAGATCATGCAGGATCTCACATCGACTCTGCAGAGCTTCGATCGCGATCCCGAAATCGGATGCACGGTCCTGACGGGCTCGGAGAAGGCGTTTGCTGCCGGCGCTGACATCAAGGAAATGAAGGACCAGGGATTTATGGACGTGTATATGTCCGACTGGTTTGCGGGCTGGGAGGCGATGGGCCGGATACGCAAGCCGATCATCGCGGCAGTCTCTGGCTATGCGCTCGGCGGGGGATGCGAACTTGCGATGATGTGCGACTTCATCCTTGCCGCTGAGAACGCGAAGTTCGGCCAGCCGGAAATCAAGCTGGGAGTGATTCCGGGCATGGGCGGGTCGCAGCGGTTGACGCGTGCCATTGGCAAAGCAAAGGCGATGGAAATGTGTCTTACCGGCAGGATGATGGATGCTGTCGAGGCGGAACGGTCGGGACTGGTGGCGCGCATCGTTACCGGGATCAGCGTTCTGGAGGATGCTCTCAAGACTGCGGAGACGATCGCAACCATGTCCCTGCCGGCGGCGATGATGGTCAAGGAGGCCGTCAACCGGTCGTACGAAGTGACGCTGGCGGAAGGCGTACGGTTCGAGCGGCGGGTGTTCCACTCGGGTTTCGCAACGCAAGACAAAGCCGAAGGCATGAGCGCGTTCGTGGAGAAGCGTACGCCAAACTTCTCCAATACATGACAAGTAAACGGCTGGAACGAGCGGGACCGTGCAGAGAGGAGTTGTGAAATGCGTATCTTGACCTTCGTTTCCCAGGTGCCAGGGGCTGAAGAACGATTGAAAATCAGCAACGGCAACGTCGATCTCACCAGTTGCAAATTGGTGATGGATACGATGGACGAGTATGGGGTTGAAGAAGCGCTCCGACTTCGTGAGGCGGGCGCGGGGGCCGAGATTGTCGTCGTCGCTGTCGGCCCCGCGCGGGTGGAAGATGCGATACGTGCCGCCCTGGCCCTGGGAGCCGACCGAGGCGTGCACGTCCAGTCCGACGCTCCGCTTGATGTGATCGCTCTGAGCGCAGTCGTCGCGCAGGTCGCGAAGGCCGAGCAGGCCGACCTGATTTTCTGTGGGGGGCAGCAGGCCGATTCGGATAGCCAGGCGCTTGGAGCTGCTCTCGCGGAGCGCCTCGGCTGGCCGCAGGCCACCTGGACGAACGCGCTGCGTCTGCAGGGAAACACCCTCACTGGAAGACACGACATCGATGAAGGTGTGGAGGCTTTCACTGTGGTCCTCCCCGCCGTGGTGACCGCGCAGCAGGGTTTGAACGAGCCGCGATACCCTACCTTGCCGAGCATCATGAAATCAAGGAAAAAGGAAATTCGGCGCGAAACGCTGGACGCGTCTGGCGTGAAGACTAGGCTGAAGATCGTTGGAGCAGAGATACAGACCAAAGAACGAATACACAAAATCCTGGATGGGAAAGACGCTGTGGCCGCGGCTACCCAGTTGGTAGAGCTGCTTAGGAAGGAAGCAAAGGTGATCCCATGATCCTGGTAGTCGTAGAGTACGCAGACGGTGCGCTGAGCAAGAGCACGCTCGAGTTGCTGATGGCGGCGCGCACCTGCGGACGGGAAGGTCCGGTGACCGCGCTTGTCCTGGGCAGCGGAGTCGCGACCGTTGCCGCCCATGCGGCAAAGTACGCAGACCAGGTGCTCGTCGGCGATTTGCCGGAGCTTGCCGTGTATGACGCGGAAGTGTGGGCCGCGGCTGTGGCGCAGATCGCAACCGAAGGAGAAGCGACCATGGTGCTGATCAGCGGAAGCCGCAGCGGGCGGGAATACAGCCCGCGTGTCGCGGTCAAGCTCGATGCACCGCTCGTGGAAGACGCCATTTCGCTGAAGGATGCCGCAGGTGTTGTGCAAGCGGCGCATTATACGTTCCTGAGCCGTGTCACCGAAACGGTGGAAGCCGAAGGTCCGGTCGTGGTGGTCACGGTGAAGCCCGGCGCGTTCGAGCCTGCGCAGATATCCGGTGGAGAGCCTGCCGAGCAGTACGATGTCGACCTGAATCTTCCCGGGCGACGCCTTGACGTGAAGGAACGTAAGACCGAGAAGAGCAAGCGCATTTCGCTCACCGATGCTGAAATCGTGGTGGCCGGAGGCCGAGGCGCAGGGAGCGCTGAAGAGTTTGCGAAGCTGGTGGAAGGACTCGCCGATCAGTTGGGGGCCGCCGTCGGTGCAACTCGCGCGGTCGTGGATGCTGGATGGCGGCCCTATGCGGAACAGGTAGGTCAGACGGGCAAGACCATTCAACCGAAGGTTTACGTAGCGGTAGGGATTTCCGGGGCCGTGCAGCATCTTTCGGGTATGAACAAGAGCAAAGTCATTGTGGCTATCAACAAGGATGCGGACGCGCCCATCTTCAGCATTGCGGATTACGGCATCGTGGGCGATGTGAAGCACGTGTTGCCGGCGCTGCTGGACGAGCTGCGCAAGTAAGTGGTAAGCGCTGAGAAATGGAGTCGTAGTATCCGTAGGCTTCCACGTGCGCACCACATTACGACTGCCGGCAGAAAGAAATGGACACCGCGGAATTCACAGCCTAAGTTCTACACGCAACCACGCATAAAGAACCCTGTAACGACCGAGGAGTGATGCATCTATCCCGCTGAGCTTTGCGGCTAGATCAAGCGACCCTTTACCTTCATTGATGAAGTCTGCGCTGACCGTCGTGGCTTGTTCCGCGCTTCGCAAGACGCGCCTCAAGGGCGGCAGCAGTGCGGCGAGAGCACCAGGCATGTGGAAGCACGCTTAGCTGCCCGGGACTGAGCCATCAAATGACGTACAGATCTACGTACTCGTGTACGGGCATCTGTTCGAGTGCTTCTTGGTCAAGGGAGACAGCCAGAATACTTCTCTGTTGCTTAGCCGGAAATCTGCGTGCCAGGTTTGTTCTGAACTTCGCCTCGAGCAGAGGAACGCCTTCATCACGGCGCAGCCGGTGGCCAATAGGGTACTCGACGGTCTCTTGCAGAACGGTTCCGTCAGACAGTTCGATGTGCAAGGAGTTCGCAATGGAGCGCTTCTCAGGATCGTGATAATCGGCGGTGAAGCGTGGCTGTTCCGTAAGCTCAATCTTTTCTCTGAGCGCGTCGATGCGCGGATCGGAAGCCACACGATCTTCGTAATCAGAAGCGAGGAGTCTGCCGTACAGCAACGGCACGGCGATCATGTACTGTATGCAATGGTCGCGGTCTGCAGGATTCCTGAGCGGCCCTTTCTTATCGATGATCCTGATGCAGGCCTCGTGTGTCCAAACCGTGATCTTGCGAATGTTGGCTGGCGTCTTCCCTGTGGCATACATCGCCTTGTGCAGCGTCATGGCTGCTTCGACAGCTGTTTGCGAATGGAACTCCGCGGGAAAGCTGATCTTGAACAAGACGTTCTCCATGACATAGGAGCCGTACGGCCGCTGAAAGCGGAATTCGCGCCCCTGAAAGGAAACGTCGTAGAAGCCCCAGGTCTTCGCGGTCAGCGCTGTTGGATAACCCATCTCGCCCGCCAAGGCCATCAGCACCAGTCGGACAGCGCGGCTGGTAGCGTCGCCTGCGGCCCAGCTCTTGCGGGAACCGGTGTTCGGGAAGTGCCGGTACGTGCGAAGGCTCTGGCCATCCACCCATGCAAGCGAAACGGCCGCAAGCGCTTCTTCGTAACTCAGGCTCATCATTTCCGCCCCGACAGCCGCTGAAGCGACCTTGACGAGCACGACATGGTCCAGACCCACGCGGTTGAAAGAGTTCTCAAGGGCTAGACAGCCTTGGATCTCATGGGCCTTGATCATCGCTGTAAGGACATGCTTCATCAGCAACGGAGTCTTGCCCTTGGCAATCGCGGTCCTCGAAAGCCAGTCCGCGACAGCAAGGATGCCGCCAAGATTGTCGGACGGGTGCCCCCATTCAGCCGCGAGCCAAGTGTCATTGAAGTCCAGCCAGCGAATCATCGTCCCGATGTTGAACGCTGCCTGCACCGGATCCAGCTGGAACTGTGTGCCGGGTACCTTTGCGCCATTGGGCACAATCGTTCCCTTCACCACGGGACCAAGCAACTTGGTGCAGGCGGGGTACTCAAGCGCCTCAAGCCCGCAGCCCAGCGTGTCCATAAGACAGTGGCGTGCGGTTCGGTAGGCGAGCGGACTGTCTATGGAATAGTCAAAGACATACTCAACGATGTCGGCAATAACTCTGTCGTATTGTTGAGGTGTTGCTGGCGCTATGGAAGACATGAACTCCTCGTCTGGGCAGCCCGTGAGATGAGGCTACGGCCTGGCATGCAGTGGAACATACGGAACGTCTTCAGGCCCGGTGTAGTTGGCCGAGGGACGAATGATCTTGCCGTCGAGCCGCTGTTCGATCACATGTGCGCTCCAGCCTGACGTGCGGGCAATGACGAAGAGCGGCGTAAACATTGCCGTGGGGACTTGCATCATGTGGTAGCTGACAGCACTGAACCAGTCCAGGTTGGGGAACATCTTCTTCGTGCTCCACATGACTGTCTCAAGACGCTCGGCTATGTCGAACATCTTCATGCTTTTCGCACTCTGCGACAGCTCCCGCGCGACTTCCTTGATGACTTGATTGCGTGGATCGGAAACTGTATACACCGGATGGCCGAAGCCGATGATGACCTCGCGAGCTTCAACGCGGCGACGTATATCCTGTTCGGCCTCGTCCGTGGATGCATACCGCTTCTGAATGTCGAGGGCGACTTCATTCGCACCGCCGTGCTTGGGTCCCCGCAGTGCACCAATCGCCCCGGTGACACAAGAGAACATGTCCGATCCAGTTCCGGCAATGACACGAGCGGCAAAAGTGGAGGCATTGAACTCGTGTTCCGCATACAGGATCAGACTCGTGTGCATGGCCCGTGTCCACGCCTCCGAAGGCCGAACGCCGTGCAGCAGGTGCAGGAAGTGCGCCCCAATGGAGTCGTCGTCTGTCTCGACCTCGATACGACGGCCATTGACTTTGAAGTGATACCAGTACAGCAGCATCGATCCCAGTGAAGCCATGAGCCGGTCAGCGATATCCCGGGCGCCCGCAGCGTTGTGATCAGGATTCTCGGGCAAGAGGCAGCCCAGCACAGAAACCGCAGTCCGCATTACATCCATCGGGTGCGTGGAGGGTGGCAGCGTTTCCAGCGCAACTTTGACATCGGCTGGCAATCCACGCAGGGCCCTCAGCTTCTGCTTGTATGCTCTCAACTCTGCCTCATTGGGCAGTGTTCCGTGCACTAGCAGATGCGCAATCTCCTCGAACTCCGCAGTGGTTGCGAATTCCAGGATGTCGTATCCGCGGTAATGAAGATCTCCCCCGGTTCTGCCGACTGTGCAGAGGGCTGTGTTGCCGGCTGGCGTTCCGGAAAGAGCTACAGATTTCTTCGGCCTGAAGGCAGAAGATTGCGTTGTTGTTACTTCGGCCATTTGCAATGACTCCGTATGTCGGTTGGAACGCATGTCAGGACCCAGATGCTGAGAGACAAGAGTCATTCGACTCAGACCTTGCAAACAGCTCGTCCAACTTGCGCTGGCAATCGTGATAAATCCGAGCGGCATAGGCCGTGATAGCTCCTACGATCTGCAGCGGGGCTTTCTTCCTCTGCCGCTATCCGAAACCTGCGAACCGCTGAGCCGTCCGTATTGTTCAAACTTACGCTCACTACCTCCATCTCACCGATCAGAAATGTACGCCGAGAGTGTCAGGTGCTTCACCGGTCTGCTCGCGATAGTTTGCGCGGAGGTTCGGGGTTGGCTGATTCGGAGATGCGATTGTGTACTCTCGCCCCACTTGTTTTCCTGCAAAAATCAATTGTCGGGTGCCAAGCGAATGGGAGTCCGCCCGATTCGGTGCTCAAGCGGAGAACCCTTGTAACGGAAGTTTCAGCGTCTCTGCCGCGGCAAGCCTCAAAGAGATCTCTCGTGCACTCCGCACAATTGGGGGAATTAAGTCCTCCACGTTCTGCGGCCCCGCTGTGCCAGTCGCACTGACAGCTGCACGTACGACTCCCATAGAATCGAAGATGGGAGCCGCGACCGCCCAGACTCCTACGAACACCTCGCCATCGCTGATCGCATACCCTCGCTGTTTGACCTGTGCCAATTCCGGGAGCAAACGGTCAGTAGAGGTTGGCGTACGCTGGGGGCCCTTCGTCATGGTTGGCTGCTCAAATAGCTCCTTGAACTCCGACTGAGGCAGGTTCGCGAGCAATACCCTTCCCAAGGCGGTGGTATGCGCCGGAAAGCGAACTCCAATATCCATGTCCCACCGAGTAAGGGTTGGCTGCTCTACCTTGTCCACGATCATCACAAGCCGGCGCTCCAGAACTCCGATCAATGCGGAGCACCGCGTTTCCGCAGCGAGCCGGTGGAGAATGGGTTCAGCGGCTTTCCGAAGTCCCATTTCCCTGAGAGCGCCATGGGCCAGGGCAACTACCTTGAGGCCTATTTCGTAACGGCCGCGCCCGCAAGTCCTCTTGATGTAGCCCTCGCGCTCCAATCTGGCCAGAATATAGGACGTGGTGCTGGTGGCGATGTTGAGGCGTCGGCTGATCTCAGCATTTGAGAAGCCACCAGGTTTGTGGGCAATCAATTCCATGATCGCGAGCGCCCGCACAAGGGATGTCGAGCCGTTCACAGTTGTGCTCCTATCGTTCGGTCGAGTTCGGCTGACGGTGTGGAGCAGGCTCATGGAATGCACCTCACGATTGCCTCATTGCGTTTTCGATCCAAGCCGGCGTAGACGACTTCCAACACCAACACAGTAAGGCATTCCGGCCTCTTTCGTCCTGCAATCGGCAGAAACCGGCAATGGGAGGACGCTAAAAGTCGAGTTGCGGGATTGTCTACCATTTGCTCAATAGGTTGAGCAAGGGAAAGCTGTCAGGAAGACCGGAGGCTAGTAAGCGAGCAGGTCGCGAAGAGCCAGCACGATTTTGTCCGTTGTGGGCAGGTGAGCCTTCTCCAGTGAAGGGGCGAATGGCACTGGCGTGTCTTCCGCAGCCACCAGGCGGACAGGCGCGTCCAGGAAGTCGAAGCTGCTTCGAATGACTTCGGTGACAATGGTGGCACCGAAGCACCCGGTGCGGGGTGCCTCGCAGGTGACCAGTACCTTGCTGGTTTTTTTCGCGGTGCTCTCGATGGCTTCTCTATCGAAAGGTACGAGGCTGCGGAGGTCAAGCACCTCAATCGAAACTCCGGTCTCTTTCTCCACGATCAGTGCAGCTTCCAAAGCGCGATGCACCTGGGATCCATACGTGATGACCGATAGGTCCTGCCCTGTCTTGACGATCCGCGCCTTGCCGAGGGGGACCACATAGTCTTCTGTTGGCAGCGGCAGGTTCAAGTGCTTGGGGAGGAGGTCCGGACGAATGCGATACATACCCTTATATTCGAGAAAAAGAACGGGGTTGCCGTCTCGAATCGCTGCTTTGAGCAGACCCTTCGCGTCGAAAGCAGTGCTCGGCGCCACGATTTTCAAGCCTGGGGTCGAGGCGTACCAGGACTCCGGGTTGACGGAGTGATAGATGGATGTGCTCGCAGCCCACCCGGACGGCATTCTGAAAACGATTGGTAGCGGTCCCATACCGCGGGCCGTCTCTGTAGCCGCATAGTTGACCAGCATCTTGAAGGCTTCGGAAGAGAAGTCCGCATATTGGAATTCCACGACGGCACGCAAACCAGAGAGCACAGCACCGATGGCGAGGCCCGAAAATCCGGCTTCCGAGATAGGGGCGTCGATAACCCGACGCTGAGCAAAGTGCAAGTCGCTCTTCCAATGATCGTTCCAGTCCAAGCCGTCGAACTTTCTGGAGAGCCCTTCAGTGACTTTGAACGCACCATCGGAGATGCCGATGTCTTCCCCGATCAGGAACAGGTTTTCATCCCGAGTCATCTCCTCGTCCAGTGCTTCGCGAATCGCCTGATGATAGGTGATGTGAACGCCCTGAGAAGGAGCTTCGTAGAGAGGATTCTGGTGTATGGGCGAAGAGACATACACTCGGTTCGCCAGGCCTTCCCCGGAGGGGACCGGCGACGCTTCTGCCGCAAGGCTCGCCGTCAACATCTCAGACTGCACCCGTGCCTCAACGCTCGCGAAGTCATCCTGAGAAACGATATGACTTGCCAGGGAGGCTCGCCTGAGGGTCTCGATCGGGTCTTTGTGCTTCCAGATTTCTAGTTGCTCGGCCGGAACATACCGGTGGAACGGGTCGGAAATCGAATGCCCGTCCATGCGCATACTCATGGTTTCGACGATCGTGACCTTTCGTTCCGTTCGCGCACGATGGAGCGCTTCTGAGACAACCTCACTCACCGCAAGGACATCTGTGCCGTCCACGATGTGCCCCTCCACGTCCGGCCCATAGGCGAGCGCGCGCAAAGCAAGAGTTGAGACAGCGTATTGTTGCCGACCTGGAGTCCCGAACGCCCATTGATTATTTTCGATCACCACAACCAGAGGCAGACGGAGCACAGAAGCAAGGTTCATCGCTTCATGAAAGTCACCCGTGCTCGTCGACCCGTCCCCAATGAAAGCCAGGGCAGCGTTGCCAGACTTCTTATACCGCTCAGTAAAAGCGCAGCCTGTGGCGGTGCAGACTAGAGTCCCCAGATGACTCACTAGGCCCGAGATGTGGTCGGGCCGGGAGCCCCCATGCAGGCTGCCATCCCAGCCGGCGGTTAGCCCATCCATGCGGCCGCACCCGGTAGCGAGGATCCTACTCGCGGAGACGCCCCGCACGAGGAACGCTCCTGTATCGCGAATGGCGGTCGTAATCCACTCGTGCTGCCTCGTGGCAAGGGCTGCACCTACGGCGGAGGCCTCGTTTCCTGTGCAGCGAAGGACCTTGCCGAGGGCGAAGCCCTTGCGATGCAGCTTCACCATCTCATCGTCGACTGCCCGGGTCAAAACGAGATAATAGTAGAAGTCGAGTAACTCGGTCTTCGAGTAGCTCTGGATTTTGCGGCGCGTCTCCCACGATGCGCCAGACAGCGTGATCTTCACGCTACGGCCACTCAGGTCGCGGCTTCGATCCAGAGACGCTAAAATGTCAAAACTGCCGACAGATTCCGTGATCATTTCAGGTCCTGTATCGAAGTTTGTCGACGCGGGGTTCGAAAGCCTGTCAGGGAACAGCAGCCGTGGCTATCCGGAATGCGACAGTATCGTTCATCTATCTTTACTGTCCACGTAATCCGCAAGGTATTGAGCACCTCGTACGCGCGAAGATCGCCGGCGAGCCCGCCAAGGGCTGCCGATGCTTGATGGAGCGGTCGTACCCGTACACGATCGAGGAGGCAAAGGAAGTTCGTCTGAGAGTCTTACCGGCTCTTACACACGATGCTGCACACCCGGCCGCATGGTGGCCTTCGGGACCGTTTACCGCATCCCAAGTTAGCTCAACTAATTGAGTAAGCAATTGACACAGGCCCACTTAGGCGAGCAACGTCTCTAATGCCCTGTGGTCCGACGCCACCGGTGTTGCAGGCGCATGCTTCACGCTGGGAACGCCTTCCGTAGCCAAGGGAAAGTAGAGACTTCATGCGAACGTCCATTGACTCGTCGAGCGATGTAGACCTACAAGGCGCGGTTTCAGCTCTAATTGAGCTCCTGGGTAGCCGCGCCTCTACGACGAAGAGCCAGCGTGAACATCACAGCAGCGGAGAATCCTATCACCCCTCAGCACTGCCGGATGTCGTCTGCTTCCCGCAAAGCACCGAAGAGGTCAGCGCGATCATGCGCGTCAGCGCCTTACACAGGGTTCCGGTAATTGCTTACGGGGCCGGCACGTCCGTGGAAGGTCAGATCAACGCCACCCGCGGCGGTATTACCATCGATCTTCGCGAAATGAACAAGATCCTGCGCGTGAGCGTGGAAGACCTGGACGCGACGGTGGAGGCTGGTGTGACCCGTCTGCAACTAGGCAAGGCCGTGAGAGCTGAGGGTCTTACGTTCTTTATTGACCCGGGTGCCGACGCAACACTAGGCGGCATGGTGTCCACACGCGCCTCTGGCACCACGGCCGTGCGGTACGGAACGATGCGGGAGAACGTTCTCGGAATGACAGTCGTGCTTGCTGATGGCACCGTAATCCACACAGGAACTCGAGCGCGGAAGTCTGCGGCAGGTTACGATCTGACCCACCTTTTCGTTGGGTCTGAGGGAACGCTGGGCATCATCACGGAAGTAATTCTTCGTCTCCATGTGCTTCCCGGCGCGATCTCCGCGGCGGTCTGCGCGTTTCCTTCGGTAAACGCCGCGGTACAAACCGCTATCCAGACCATTCAGCTAGGACTTTCAGTCGCAAGATTGGAATTTCTCGACGATGAGCAGATTCGAGCCATCAACCTGTTCTCGAAGACAGATCTGCCGGTCCTGCCTACATTGTTCTGCGAGTTTCATGGCCGCGACTTCAGAGATGTGTCTGAGCAGGCAAGTATCCTGGAAGGGATAGCAGAGGAGCAGGGGGGGCTCGGCTTTCAGTGGCGTCGGACGCCTGAGGAGCGAGAGGCCCTCTGGCGAGCGCGCCACGACGCGTACTACGCGGCACAGGCGCTCCGACCCGGCGCAAAGGTTTGGACAACCGATGTTTGCGTGCCGATCTCCCGCTTGGCAGAGTGCATTACGCAAACGCGACAGGATCTTGCCTCCGCCTCCTTTCCGGCGACAATCGTGGGTCATGTGGGGGATGGCAACTTCCATGTCTTGTGTGTTCTTGACGCGGACAGCGCCGCAGAGATGCAGGAAGCAGCGGAGTTCTCCGGAGGACTCGTACACCGGGCACAGCAGATGGAAGGCACCTGCACCGGAGAGCACGGAGTGGGATACGGAAAGTTGAAGTACCTCAGGGCAGAGCATGGCGAAGCGTTGAGCACGATGCGGGCCATCAAGCGAGCGTTGGATCCGGAGAACCGCATGAACCCTGGAAAGATGATTGTTTCCGAGGCGGAGCTCGCAACCGCGGAGATGGCTGCCAACGACAAGGTTATGGCACACCGGGATCAGCAGATTTTGCGCGAATCGAGAGTAACAGGTGACCTGGCAGCGCACTATGTTGACGGACAAGATGGCTCGCATTGAGCTGAAGTGCTTCGTTCGCCTGATCGGCAAGGAATTTATGACGGAAGCGAGCGAAGTGACCCCAGCTATCTCAACATTGCAGCCCGATGAACTCGGGCAACGCTCGATTCGGAGAATCACGTATCGGATCGTGCCGTTCCTGATCGTCTGTTACCTGATCGCCTATTTGGATCGGGTCAACGTCGGCTTTGCGGCCCCGACCATGAGCACGGACCTCCGGCTGAGCGGATCCGCGTATGGGTTTGGCGCCGGTGTCTTCTTTCTCAGCTACTTCCTTTTTGAGGTGCCCTCCAACCTGCTGCTTGCTCACTATGGCGCCCGGAAATGGATCGCTCGCATCATGTTTTCGTGGGGCTTGCTTTCGGCCTCCATGGCTGCCGTCCGCGGACCCCACAGCTTCTACCTGGTTCGTTTTCTTCTCGGATTCGCGGAAGCCGGCTTCTTTCCGGGTGTCATCTTCTATCTCACGCTTTGGTTTCCGGCCGCTCAGCGGGCTCGCATCATGAGCCTGTTCATTCTTGCAATTCCACTTTCTTCAATCCTGGGCGCGCCAATCTCCAGCACAGTGTTGGAACTGAACGGGCGCTGGCACCTGCGCGGCTGGCAGTGGCTGTTTATCGCTGAGGCGATACCCGCCATCGTACTCGCGGTCTTCGTGCTGGCAATCCTCAAGGATCGACCTGAAACCGCGTCATGGCTGCCCCTTGATGAACGGGAGTGGTTGACGCAGGAGCTGCACACAGAGCAAGCTCTGCTGCCAGCTTCCAAGGGGCATCTCTCCATCCTGAAGGGCTTGTTGAACCCCGGAATTCTTCTCTTGTCGATTGTGTACTTCGGTCTAACGGCTTGCTTGTATGCTCTCAGCTTTTTCCTGCCGAGCATCGTCAAAGACTTCGGCTTTTCGGGGGTCCGAACTGGCTGCATCACGGCTGTGCCGTACGTAGCTGGGATGGTCGGCATGCTTCTCTGGTCGCGCAGTTCCGATCACTTCAGGGAACGGAAGGGGCACGCGGTCGCAGCTTTGATCGTGGCCTCGGCTTCGATAGGGGCCGCTGCCTGGGCTCAGGGGCCCATCGGGAAAATGGTGGCGTTCTCTATCGCCGGCGTGGGTACGTTTGCCAGCTTGCCCATCATCTGGACGCTACCTTCGTCTCTTCTCACCGGCACGGCTGCAGCCGGGGGTATCGCGATCATCAACTCGGTAGGGAACCTGTCCGGCTTTGCCGGCACCTATGCGATGGGCTGGTTCAAAGACAAAACGGGAAACTACACGGACGGCCTTCTCATCATCGCCGCGCTGGGGTGCCTCTCTGCACTGATCGTTGCGTTCATGCCTCGTACGAGAGAGCCGAGCCGCTCTCATGCTCGAGATTAGCTACGGCTACGTCCAACCCGGTACGTTTCGCCCTCCGAGCCAGGACGTGAAGCGTCATTGCCTTCATCTCGTCATAGGAATTCTTAGCGCCCGACGTTCTCTGAAGACTCAAACAAACGCTTCCGACTGGTATGCGCGAACCGTAGAGGAAACGCCGTCTTGACGGAGGCGCTGCAAAGCTTTCTCAACACCTGCAATAAAGTCGGCTTGCAAGAGGATCTCCTCGCTGAAAAGGGAGCGCTCATTCAGCAGCGGTCGAGGATCCAGAATCGATCGCTTGGCGAGAGGTACCAACTCTGAGGAGCGAGCTTCGATGATTTGGAGGGTCTTACCACGTTCATCGTGGCCCTTGGCCAGATAGAGGATCCAGCTTGCTACCACCAGAGATAGTGTATGGATGGATTTCCCTTGCCTGCCCAACTCTACGATGGATGGGAGCAGCCACTTTGGGATTTTTGCCGAACCTTCAGAACAGATCCGGGTGACTTGATCATTGATCGTTGGATTCGAAAAGCGCTCTAGCAGCGTCCGCTTGTAGTTCGTGATAGAAGTGCCCGGAATGATCGGAACGATGGGTGTAACTTCTTCCATGAAGTTCGTGATGAAGGAGCGGAATAGCCCATCTTGCAGGATCTGGTGTACATAGTCGTAACCCCTGAGCGCGCCTAGATACGCCATGGCCAAATGGCTACCATTGAGCAGGCGCATTTTCATGACTTCATACGGTGCCACGTTTGAAGTGAACTCAACACCAACTTCCTGCCACGCGGGACGGCCGTTGCAGAACATATCTTCGACCACCCACTGACGGAAGGGCTCGCAGACGACTGGCCATGCATCTTCAATGCCGAAGGATTCAGCTACAAAGGCGACGTCAGCCGGCGTGGTCGCCGGGGTGATGCGATCCACCATGCTGCTTGGAAACGTAACGTTGCTTTCGATCCAGTGGGCGAGCGCCTGATTGCGCAAGCCGGCAAAGCCGAGCAAGACCTTCTTGATGACGTGACCGTTGCCCTGCAGATTGTCACAGGACATCACAGTGAAGGGCGCTAGTCCTCGGTGACGCCTGCGTTGTAGCGCTTCCGCAATGAGGCCGACCGATGTGGAGGGCTGCTCGGGATGCTGGAGATCGTGTCGAATCTCAGTATGGTCAGGGAGGAACTCTCTCGTGGCGTCATCGATGAAGTAACCTCCTTCCGTGATCGTCAACGACACAATGCGAGTGTCCGCCGCGGCCATCTTCTCGATCGCTGCTTCGCGATCTTCAGGGGCGTAAAGGTAGTCGACAAGCGAGCCGATGACCCGGGCTGACTGCCCCTCAGCGCTACGCTCTACTAATGTGTAAAGGCAATCTTGGCTGGTAAGAGCATCGCGCATGCGGTCGTCACTCTTGAGCAACCCGATGCCGCACTCTCCCCAGCGTTCCATTTCCGGTATACCGAGCAGATCGTCCAGATAGAGCGCCTGGTGAGCTCGGTGGAAGCTACCAACCCCGAGATGCACCGTGTGCTGCTTTAGCTCTCCACGAGGGTAGCCGGGCTTTTGGAGTTCGGGCCGCAGCTTGGAAAGTGAAGCTTCACTCAATTTGATAGTGGGCTGCATGAGTTCTCTCTTTGAAGTTGGAATGCGTCTACAGCACCGGGTTCAGCGCTGTGCGGGGCAGCGCGTCCCCATTGGAGGAGAAAAGATGGATGCGACTGGGATCGATTGCGAGACTTACGCGTTCTCCAACCTGCACGGCAGTCTCGCCGTTGACTTTTGCGACCAGTGTCGTGTCATTAGTCGTAGCAACATGGAGGTAACTCTCCCCGCCAAGATGTTCCACAGCTTGCACCTCCACCGGAAGGCCTCCATCTGACACTAACGAAAGATGCTCGGGACGGACTCCAAGCGTCAGGACTTGGCCCGAGGCCTGAAGCGTCGCGAACGAGCGTGACCGAACGAGGGACGCACCCTCGATATTCAGAAGAACACCAGAGCCATCCTGCTGCTGCACGGTCGCACGCAGGAAGTTCATGCGCGGGGATCCGATGAATTCCGCGACAAACAAATTTCTGGGCGACCGATAGAGCTCCATGGGTGACCCCACTTGCTCGATTCGTCCGCTTCTCATGACCACGATGCGATCCGCCATGGTCATTGCTTCCACCTGGTCGTGAGTCACGTAAATCATCGTGGCCTGCAGCCGGCGATGCAGACTGGTCAGTTCCAGACGCATGCGCACTCGCAGAGCAGCGTCCAGGTTGGAGAGCGGCTCGTCGAAGAGGAAAACTCGCGGGTTGCGCACGATCGCCCGTCCGATCGCGACGCGCTGACGTTGTCCACCGGAGAGTTCCTTCGGCTTGCGGCTCAGATACTCCTCGAGGTGCAGAATGCGCGCTGCTTCCTGCACCTTCGCTTCTATATCCATCTTGGAGGCGCCCGCGAGCTTGAGACTGAAGGACATATTCTCGGCGACGGTCATGTGCGGGTAGAGCGCATAGCTCTGAAATACGAGAGCCAGGCCGCGCCGCGCCGGAGGTACCTCGTTGACGCGCTTGCCATCAATGAGCAACTCGCCCGACGTGATGTCTTCAAGCCCTGCAATCAAGCGCAGAAGCGTCGACTTGCCGCATCCTGACGGGCCGACGAACACAGTCAGCTGCCGGTCATGGATGGTGAGATCGACGCCCTGGATGATCTCCGTTGAAGCGAAGCTCTTGCGCACTTGAAGGAGTTGAACGGTCGCCATGGTGTGTTGCGCTCTTCTTTCGCTATTTCACTGCGCCGAACGTAAGGCCGCGGACCAGCTGCTTCTGACTGATCCAGCCGAGAACGACGATGGGTGCGATCGCCATGGTGGATGCGGCTGAAAGTTTTGCGTAAAACAGACCCTCCGGGCTGGAAAACGATGCGATGAACGCAGTGAGCGGAGCAGCCTTCGCCACGGTGAGCGTCAGGCTCCAGAAAGACTCATTCCAGGAAAGGATGATTGAGAGTAATCCCGTGGACACGATGCCCGGCATCGATAACGGAAGCAGCAGGTCGAATACCTCCCGCAGCGGACCAGCGCCGTCCATCCGTGCGGCCTCCAGCACTTCAGGGGGCACCTCCTTGAAGAACGTGTACAGCATCCAGACGATGATGGGCAGGTTCAGCAGCGCGTCGACGAGCAGAAGACCGGTACGTGTATCCAGTAGGCCTGCATCGCGAAAGATGAGGTAGATGGGCACAAGCACACCGACCGAGGGCATCATCTTGGTAGACAGCATCCAGAGCAGCGCGCTACGGGTGCGACGTGTGGGGTGGAAAGACATGCTGTAGGCGCACGGGACAGCCAGGAGCAGCCCCAGCAGAGTGGAGCCAAGCGAGACAATGAGGCTGTTGGAAGCAAAGTGCAGGTAGCTGCTTCGTTCCTGAACGGCAACATAGTTCTGGATAGTGGCGCGGAAGACGAGGTGGGGAACGCGTGAAATAGCTTCCGTCTCCGTTTTCAGGCTGGTGAGGACAAGCCAGATCACGGGAAACGAGAGGACAAGCGCGACGCTCCAACCCAGGAGGGTGAGCAACCACTGCCGCCGAAGTTGCTGTGCGTGCAATCGCATTTGGCCTCAGGCTTCTAAGTTGCGTGCGAACGAGCGCATGAGAAAGAACGCCAACACATTCGCCAAGACGATGGCAAGCAGACCAGCGACGGACGCGCCGCCGATGTCATACTCCAGCAGTGCATAGCGGTAGATCAGGAACGACATATTGGTCGACGCAAATCCGGGACCTCCTGAGGTGGTCACGTAGATCTCCGCGAACACACCCAGCAGGAAGATGGTTTGGATCATGATCGTAGCGGAGATCGCGCGCCCAAGATGCGGGAGCAGGATGTATCGGAAGAGTGCAAGCGGGCCGGCGCCATCCATGCGGGCCGCCTCCTTGCGCTCGGGATCCAGTGACTGCACCGCCGTCAGTAGCGTGAGAAAAGCAAGCGGTAGCCATTGCCACGAGATGATGATGATGAGGGATGTGAGCGGAGCGACCGCGAACCAATCGATCGGTTTCAGTCCGACGGAGCGCATCAGGAAAGCCAGAAAGCCGTAATCAGGATGCATCAACATGTTCTTCCAGACGAGCGCGCTGACGGTGGGCATCACGAAAAAGGGCGCGAGCACCAGCACGCGTGCGATACCGCGGCCGAAGAACGGCTGATCGAACAGTACAGCCAGGAGGGTGCCGAATACGATCGTGATAAAGAGCACCGAGGCGACCAGAACCACCGTGTTGCCGAGCGCACGCAGCAGGCTCGCGTCGGTAAGCAGATAGCGATAGTTGCCAAGGCCATCGAAGCCGGTTACCCCCGGCTCCATCAAGTTGTAGCGGCGAAAGGAAAACCACAGCGTCATCGCGAGCGGTACAAGCGACCACACGAGGAGTGATCCCATGGCCGGCAGCTTCAGCAGGTTTTGCGAGGAGCGGCTCATGGAAGGACTCCTGTGCGACGCTCCACCCGCTCCGTGGCCTTCTGCGCTTCCTGGAGAGCCTGATCCACTGACATACTGCCCACCAGAGCGGCGGCAATCAGCTGCCCAACCTGATTGCCGATGGTTGGGAACGATGGCGTGACGACGCACTGAATCCCTGTGTAGGGTACAGGCTTTTCGGTGGGGTGCAATGGGTCTGCCGCAAGGATGGAGTGATAGGTGAGTTCTGCAAACGGGGCGGCTGCGACATACTGCGGCTGCTGGTAGGTCGATTGCCGGGTTCCCGGCGGCACATGAGCCCAACCCTCCGCGTTCGCGACGAGCTCGATGTACTGTTTGGAAGTGGCCCACTCGATAAAGGTGACAGCCGCTGCGGCGTGCTTGGAAGAAGACGGAACAGCCAGCGCCCAAAACCACAGCCACTGTGCACCATGCGGCGTAACCGCGACGGGTGCAGGCGCGAAGCCAACGTTGGGGGCAACCTTCGACTCTTTCGCATCGGAGAGAGTTCCGGCGGCGACCGTGGCGTCGATCCACATGGCACAGCGGCCGTTCTCAAACAGGGTGAGATTCTCGTTGAATCCGTTGGAGCTGCTGCCCGGTGGCCCGTACTTGCGGAGCAGGTCGACATACAGGGAGACAGCGGCGTGCCACTCCGGAGTGTTGAACTGCGGCTTCCAACCCACGTCGAACCAGCGGCCGCCGAAGGTATTTGCAAGGGTCGAAACGTAGGCCATGTTCTCCCCCCAGCCGGGCTTGCCGCGAAGACACACCCCATAGGTATCCTGCGCGGGGTCGTTCAGTACCTCGGCAAAGTGGGCGATATCGGCGTAGGTCGGCTGCGCGGGCATCGTCAGGCCCGCGCGTGCGAACAGGTCCTTGCGGTAGTAGGTCAGCGAACTCTCCGCGTAAAAGGGCAGCGCGTAGAGGTGGCCATTGTCGGACGCTCCGTCGCGAATAGACTTCAACAAGTCGTTCAGGTCGTAGCTCGGCGAAACCCTGTTCTCGAGTGGCAACAGCCAGCCGCGACGTCCCCAGATAGGCGTTTCGAGTGGGCCTATGGTGACGACGTCGTACTGTCCGCCGTGTGTGGCTGCGTCTGTCGTCGTCTTCTCACGAAGGATCTTCTCTTCCAGTACAACCCAGTCGAGATGTATATCAGGATGCGCCTGCTCGAACAGCCTGGAGAGCCTTTGCATAACGATCATGTCACCGTTATTGACGGTGGCGATGGTGAGCGTGGTCTGCGCCCGCAGCAGGCACGGCGCCGACGCAAGCAGTAGAGTCAGCGAGCTAACCAGTCGCAAAGGCCCGCCTAAGAGCCGAGGTCCACGATGCAGTGAATCGCTTGGACACTCCCGCCTGCGGAACGATGATGTCGAAGGCGTGGTAGCCGCCCGGAAAGACGGCAAGTTCCGTGGGTACGCCGGCAGCTAGCAGCCGCCCGGCATACGCGATGTCTTCTTCCGCGAAGAGATCGATAGAGCCCGTACCGATCCATGCGGGCGGAAGTCCAGCCAGGTTTTCCACGCGCGCGGGAACTGACCCGGCAGGAACCTTCATTGAACCGGCGGGCACACCCAGCAGTGCGGTCCAGCCGAAACGGTTGCACTGCGCATTCCAGATGAATTTTCCCATTGATGAGGGCACGGGCCGAGAGCTTCCTGTGCGGTCGTCCAGCATAGGATACAGCAAACACTGGAAGATGACCGGTACTTCGGCGAGATCACGCGCACGGATCGCGAGGGCCGCGGCGTGTCCGCCGCCGGCGCTCTCGCCACCGATCGCAATGCGGGTACGATCAATGCCGAGCTCGTCGGCATTGCGATAGGTCCAGAGCAAGCCGGCGTAGTTGTCGTCCAGCGAGCTTGGAAAATGGGCATCAGGAGCCATGCGGTAGTCCACTGAGACCACGACGCAGCCGCAGTCTCTCGCGATGCTTTGGATAAGCGGATACAGCCCGCTGTTCGGAAGCACATAGCCGCCGCCATGCGTGTGCAGGAAAACCGGCTTGTTTTTCCTCTCCGGTGCTGGGTCGACTATGGTGATGTGGACGTCCGGTGAGCCGGCCGCGCCAGGAATGTGACGTTCGATGGGCTGCGGCATGGGCTGCGGCAGTGGTGGCAAAAGTGGAGCCCTGCGCGCGGCGGCGAGTGTCTCAGGTGTGAGCACCAGTTGCGTCCAACTCCGCACAGCGGCCACGAGCTCCGGATCTACCCCCTTGTAGCGGTCGGACGAGTCCGCAGGTGTTGGCGGCCGGATAGCAAGAGCGAAGATCTCCGTCGCACCTCCACCCAGGAGGGCTCCCGCGGTGATCGCGCACTTCGCAAATTCACGCCGGTTCCATGGTTTCATCGCAGCACCAGACGGTTTGTCACAAAAGCCGACGAGGCCAGGCGGATCGAAAGGATGGTCTTGCATAGCGCTCCCCATTGCGATGTGGCTCGAACTGCATAGAAAGATGGAGAAACGGTCACGGTGTCCGGATCGTCACCGTGGCGCAACAGGCTGACACTGTTCCTGCTCAGAAGGTAAACTTCGCGCTGAGCTGGATCTGGCGTGAGGTGGTTGCCGTGGACGTGATCTGTCCAGCAGTCGCATTGGGGGTGCCGCTAATGACGCCGCTCGTACTTGCTGTTGAGCCGGTGTAGAGCGCCGCGCTGGGAAAGCCGAGGTTTGTATGGTTTGTAAGATTGAATGCCTCGGCGCGAAGCTGGAGCGCTGTCCGTTCCGTGATACGCGTGCTCTTGACAATGCCCATGTCAAGTTCGCGAACGCCGATAGCGGTGAGGGTATTTCTGCTCAAATTGCCGAAGATTCCGGGAGCTTCCAACTGAAAGGCTGATGGATCGAAGCCATACGTCTGACCGCCGACAACTCGCTTGCCGGTCGGGTTGCCACTGCGGCCCGGAATAAGATTCGGGCGCTCCGCGTTTGCTGCTGCGTTGCTTACCCCTACATTGGCCTGATCGATTGAGTCGTAGACGCTGAAGGGCGTGCCGGAATGAACACTGCCGATGGCGGTGATCTGCCAACCTTCCTTCAAACGGGAACCCGTGAATGGCAAGGTGACCAAGGCGTTGCTGGTCCAATTATTTCGCAGGTCATAGTCGCACGGACCGTAGTCTGCGTTGCGATTGGCGTTGATGAGATTTCCTGGCTGAAGTCCAAACGTCTGGCCATTAGGGCCTATGGAGTCATTGCCGGTGTAGTAGGAGCCGATGTCCATGCACTTGGAGAAGGTATACGCCGTGCGAAACGTAGCCCACCTGCCGACCCCACGGTCCAGCGAGACGATACCGGAGTTGTAATTTGAGAACCCGAGAGTCCTGCGAAGCACGACGCTGGCTAGATTGGGGTTAGGAACGGCGCACGTAGTCGGGTTCGCCGAACGGATGTAATAGCCCGCCGAGTTGACACCAGTGGGGGAACAGCCGTTGAGTTCCTGCCCGATAAAGAGATTGCTTGCTTTCGACCCGATGTAGCCGGCAGTGACAATGAAGCCATGCCCCAGATCGTGTTGCACGTTCAAGTTGTACTGCATGATGGAGGAGTTGCGGCCAGCCTTGTAGTCCGTAAGCTGTGAACCGCTGGGAAGGCCCGTCACGTTGATGCCGCCGCCGCCGAGTGGATTGGGGTTGTTGGGCAGAAGAATCGTTGTGACGTTGTAGATCGGTGGATTGAAAAGGTAGGAAATGGCTACCTGCATCTCAAGTGGGATGTCGTCGAAAAGGCCGAAACCCGCGCGCACCGAGGTCCGATGATCGCCGCGAACATCCCAGGCGAGACCGATACGAGGTTCGAAATCGGTAGCCGTGATGTTGTTCTGAAAAGCGGTATTCACGTGAGAATATCCGGTATCTGTAGCGGGATTTATAAGATTGTATAGCTTGCCGTGTGTCTCGATCGGGTTCGTCTCAAACTCATAGCGGAGCCCTAGGTTGAGCGTCACGCGCCGCGAGGCTTGCCATTTGTCCTCAAAGTAGCCGGCGAAGTTTGTGTGCCGAATGTCACGCTGCGAATCCGCCGCGTTGAGCGGGACGCCAGCGAACGCAAGCGCGGTATTGGAGAGAAACGCCTGGTACGACGGCAGAGTCGTGGTGGCACTCAACGGAATGTTGGAGTAGACGAACTCACCGCCCGTGATAATGGGAATATTCGCGTTTACCTGGTGACGAACGAGTTCGAGGCCGATATCCATTGCGTGTCGACCCTTCGTCAGGCTGACCTGATCGCGCTCCGTGAAGCGGTTGATCGTCTCGATGGAATTGTCTTCGCCGCCAAGCTGCGCCACGCCTGCAACGTCGACCGCGCCGTTGAAACCGGAGCCCTGAACGATCGTGTAGGCGGGATTGTTGTCTGTAGCGACTGTGATGTTCGAACGTACATAGGAGAAGTGCGCCACGTTAAGCAGATTGGGCGAAAAGATCTTGCGCTCTTCTGCCGTCAGGTTCTGGTTGCGCTGGCTGTCCTGATCGCGAATCGTTGGGTTTTCGTGAGTGACGATGTTGCCGTCATCTATGTTGTAACTGAGCAGGAGTGAGTTGGTAGGCGAGAGGTTGTGCGTGACCTTGAGGACGCCGTAATGCTCACTGACAGGTGAATCGAGAGCGGAAATATTCTGCGCACTGCCATCGGCGAATGCAGCGCCGTTGGCAGCGGGAAACGCTGCGAGATACCCGGCGACATTGGCATTGACGCCGATGTTCACCGGACTGCTTCCCGAGGTGGTTCCCGGGTACAGACAAGTTCCGCCGCTATAGTACACAGTCTGGGAGCAAGGCAGAATACCCTGGCGGAAGGCAACGCCTGGCACGGTGGTAATGACGGTTGTGGTGAGCTTTTGCTCCAACTGCTCATAGTTGGCGAAGTAAAAGGTCTTGTCCTTGATGACTGGGCCGCCGACGGTTCCGCCAAACTGATTCCGGCTGAACGGAAGAACTCCGGTAACGGGATCGAAGTAATTCCGCGCGTCCATTGCACTGTTGCGGGCATACTCGTAGACCGAGCCATGAACGTCGTTGGTGCCGGAGCGCAGGACGGAGTTGATGACACCGCCGTTTCCCCCGTAGTTCGCACTGTAGGTATCGGTCAGGGCCTCAAACTCGGCGATCGCATCCACACCGAGGCTGGTGCCCGCGAGATTGACGCCGGTACCGTTGCCCCACACACCGGCCGTGTCTGTCCCATCCAGGAGAAAAAGCTGGCCTTGCGGACGGCCTCCAGCTACTGAGAAGCGCTGCGGCGAGCCAAAGCCGAATGGTACAAGTGCAGATGCGCCCTCGGTATTCTCCTGTGGAACCGGCTGAATACCAGGCGTGAGCAAGGTAAGTTGCACGAAGTTCCGGCCATTGAGCGGCAGATTCTGCAGTTGATCGGACCCGACGAGCCAGCGTACGGAACTGTCGTTTGTGTCGACTTGCGGGACATCGGTGCGGACATCTACGGTTTCTGTCACGCCACCGGCAGCAAGCGAGAGATCGACGACAGCCTGCTGTCCAACGGTCAATGTGATCGGCCCGGCGATACTCGTCTTGAAGCCTGGCCGCGTTGCTTCCACGCGGTACTTGCCGATGGGCAGAATCGGCGCGTTGTAGTTGCCGCGCGCATCCGTGACGGCGGTGACTTCCGTGTCGGTTTCGATGTTCCTGACGACGACCTTGACGTCGGGTATTTTCGCGCCCCCTGTGTCGGAGACCGAACCTAGAATCGTTCCCTGGCTGTTCTGAGCGGTCAGCTTCGCCGCGGAGAACAGAACGGCGGGAAGCAGGACGGCATGCGCTATAAGCCTGAAGGAGGTACGTGCAGGACGTGCGTTCATGGTGTATCCGATCCGAACCTGAAACCGAAAATGGAAGGTGTGTGACCTCGTCGAGAACAATGCTACTTACCACAACACGCGGTCAAACCTCTCCTCAATTAGCTGAGGGGATTGTGTACGCCTTCAGTTCCCATGGCCGCCTGCCGCTGTCCTCGAATCGCTCGACGGTGCGTCGGCGAACCCGTGCCAGGGCTTGAGCGCTTGCGCTCGACGAAGCACGCAAAGGCGAGAGCGCTCCACCTTCGAACGCGGTGACGGGCCGCCATGCCGGCCACCCGTGAAGCTTGACGAGCCGAACTATCTTGCGCGGCAGGCGAAGCTCGCGGAGTCGCTGGTGCTTCCCTTGCCTCTGTAGATCGCCTGCTGCGGGAAGGGGCAGAGGGGCCGGGTCATCACGGCAGGTTTCGTCGCGTCGTCGCCTGGAAACTTGGTGGCGACGATGGAGTCCGGCTTGCGCCCATCTTCTACCCAGGCACGCAAGGCGCTGTAGATGTTGTGCTCCGGATCCAGCTGCTGCGACATATTGAGCGCATTGCCAAAGGCGTTGGGCCCGGGCCCTGTGGCACAGTGCATCATTCCTGGCACCATGAACAGGCGGTAGAAGTCTTTGGTCTTCTCTTCACCGCCCATCCGGGTCATAACGGAACGGTAGTAGTCAACCGAAGCGAACGGCGAAGGCGAGCCGTCATACCAGCCGTGATAGTGGATCATCTTGCCGCCGTGTGCTTTGAAGGCAGTGAGATCGGGGTTCGTTGCATCGAAGGTCGGACTCAGCGTTCGCTCCGCGGTGGATGCGTCCTTGCTGAAATCGAAGCGGAGGGCGCTGTACTTCGGGTCGCCAAACAGTGCATTGCCGAGAAAGGCGCTGGAGAAGATCAGGTTGAGCGTGGCGGGCGCAGCGGCGCCGTAGATATAGCTGGAGTAACTGAGCCCCGGGATGCCGGGTTCAGCCTCCGCACCGGGTGCATAGCCGGGGTACAGGCGCCGGTCGGTCTGCGGGGCTACGGCACCGGCGTAGATCTTCTTGAGCGCAGCGAGTTGCGGAGCGGTCAGGCAGTCAGCTGCATCGCCTGCTTTGCAAAGCAGGGGGCCGGGATCGAAGTGGCAGGCCAGCGGATCCTTGATGAAGCTGTCCGTGACGCCGTTCTGCGTGCCGCATGCCTTCACGGCAGCCTGCTCAATCAGCGGCCGCTTCGTTTCCGGAATGTAGCTGGCGGGGTCCTTCAGGAGCGCCTGTGCGTTCCATGCGAAGCCCTCCATCAGCGGGATCCATGCGGCTCCCGGTGCGCCTGCCAGTATCCCGTTGAAGTCGTCGGGATAGCGCTGCGCCTCCATCAGCGCTTCACGACCGCCCTCTGAGCAGCCGTTGAAGTAGGTGTACTTCGCCGCGTGACCGTAAAAAGCAGCGGTGATAAGTTTCGACTTTTTGCTCGTCTCGTGGACGGCTCGATAAGCGAAGTCGATCATCTTTTCCGGATG
This sequence comes from uncultured Acidobacteriaceae bacterium, assembly GCA_964246235.1. Lineage (GTDB taxonomy): Bacteria > Acidobacteriota > Terriglobia > Terriglobales > Acidobacteriaceae > Granulicella. The sequence continues at coordinate 31,782 of CAXTPR010000015.1, read as the reverse complement.
GCCAAGAGCCCAGGAAGCATCCGTGCCCTGACCCGTGTGGCCGTCGTCAGTTGCCGCTACGGCGGAGTGACGGCTGACCTCCAGTTGCATGGGCGGGTAGTTGATCGATCCGGCCAAACCTCCGTTGCCGAGCTGCAGAAGTGTTTGGTTCCAATCGTTGATCGGCATCCACACTTCGAACTGGATGCGGGAGTCCGGAGTGGGTGTCGCGATGCCTTTGACTTTGCAGAAGGCCCCCATCGCCGGTGCCTCGGCGACGACTTCCGCAGAGACAACGGTCGCATCGGGAAGGGCCAGATCCTTCAGCGAAGCGCAGTCGTTCTGCGCAAAAGCAACTCCAGCGAGTAGCAGACTGGCCGCAGCAAAAGATCGTGCGAATAAGATTTCGGACGGGATTTTCATCGGGTCTCCTTGCAACTCGTGCCGAACTCGTGTTCGGAGCCGCGCCGAAAATACAGTTCATGGCTAGGGTCTGTCCAGGCCACCCTCAACCTATTGAGGACGTCCCTGCTGAGTATGTGGTCACCTGATCCGCTCTCCCTCGCTACAGCATGTCGCAATGCTTCCGGATACCGCACTGCAACGGGCTCTGCAGCGGAAAGTACGGAAGACAGGGGAAGGCTCGTCAGCAGCAGTATGCGGCGGAGCATTATGGGAGTTGGGTGCTGCGCCAATGGGTATGCGAGAACATCGGGTTGTTAGCGAAGCACGCGTGCGTTCCGCACTGATCTTGCGCTTCGTGCTGAACAAAGCAGACCAATGCCGCCTGCTTGGACGCGCTTGCTCAAGCGTCTTCGGGGCCGAAGGTACTGCTCTCTACATCGCAAACTGCGAAACTAGGTACCGGCTGTTTGTCGGACAGGAGAAGTGTGGGATTGCCCAAGCACAATCTCCAACTCAGTAGGAGTCGCTGCGGTTCCAAAGACGTAATGGTCGGGCCGAACCACCGCCGCGAACGCCGCGTTGCGTGCAAACCAGGTCGCCACGATTCCATCTCGCTCTTTCAGACCGTTCCCGCCGATGACGAATGTGCGGAGTGAAGCCCGGCTTCCTTGCGAGCGCTCGACTGCCTCCATCAAGCCGGCAGCTTGCGCATTGCTTCCATCTAGAAAGACTCGCCAACCGTGCCCGGTCACTGAATCCATATGAACAGTTCCTTCCGCAGTTTCGATCCATGGCTGCGGGAACAGCGAGCCGGTAGTAGCGTGCGCATCGCCCGCTAGAAATCCTCTCTCCAGAGGCGGGACAATCTCCTGGCGAGTCACGGTGGCCGCCTGACCGCCGCCCTGCCGAATGAGCGCCGCGTCTCGCTCACGAGCGGCGACAGGATCCCGTTCGCAGATGTGATGGCCGATGGCTTTGATCCTCGAGGTGAGCGTGTGCACATGCTGGCTGCGCTCCTGCTCGTACGTGTCAAGGAGTTCGTCACTCGCGTCCCCGCGGAGCACTTCGGTAAGCTTCCAGCAAAGGTTGGTGACATCGCGTACGCCTTGGCACATTCCTTGACCAATGAAAGGCGGTTGCTGGTGCGCGGCGTCGCCGGCGAGAAAAACGCGGCCCTTCCGCCAAGGCTCTGCGAGCAGGGCATGGAAGCGATAGCTGCTCGCACGCCACAGTTCTCCGTCCTCCTCAGTGAGCCAAGGTGAAAGCAGCCGCCAGACATTCTCCGCCTTCTCCATGGTGCGCGGTTCCTCGCCAGGGGAAAGCATGATCTCCCAACGACGGTGATTGCCGGGACCGACGATGAATGTGGTTGGTCGCTTCGGATTGCAGTACTGCGCCGCGGTCTGCGGAAGCTTGCTTAATCCTGACGGATGCACCTTCACATCGACGACAAGCCACGGTTCATCGAAACCGAGATCATTCAGCTTGATTCCCAGGAACCTGCGCACGCTGCTGGAAGCGCCATCGCAGCCGATGACATACTTCGCGCACACTGCACGCGTGCTATCGCTCGATGTTAGTTGCAGCGTCACTTTTTCTGCGTCTTGCGCGATGGCCGTGAGCTCTTCACCTAGCGACACCGTGACGCTGGGCCACGCCTCCGCATGACGCCGCAGGACGGCTTCTACCGCGGGCTGTGTGAAGACCATCGTTGGTATATAGCCGAGCGGATACGGCGGCTCCACCACGTGGATGCGACGTATGAGCTGACCCTCGGCTCCGTAGTGTTCTGAAGCAGGAAAGGGCGCTGTGAACGGCAACACTTCGTCGGCTGCGCCGAGATTCTGGAGTACTCGCAGGATCTCGTGATCGATCGCAATGGCGCGCGGAATCTGCCAGATGGACGTGCTCTTATCCACAACAAGCGTGCGCATGCCGGCCTGGCCCAGCCAAAGCGCAGCGACAGCGCCCGCAGGCCCGAAGCCCACCACGACGACGTCGTAAGGTTGAGTTGGAACGGGGTTCTCTGCTGCATTCGTTTCGGACATCTGAGCCTCGTTGCGTGAGGACTTACTGAGGAGCAGAGGCGCTCTGCGGGTCAGCGAATCGGATGGCGAGCTGAGCTTGCTTGACGCTCTCAGGCTTGGGCGGCGCGATACCCCAGTGGTCGGTTCGGCCAGGGGGCCACACCCAATGTTCGGGACCACCTACCTTGTAATCGTCGTTCACCTGCAGCACCTCGGCGGTGTACTCAATCACAAAGCCCGTGGGATCGACGAAATACGCAAAGATGTTGTCACCGGGGCCATGTCGTCCAACACCCCACCCGATGGGATAACCATGATCAATCATGCGCCCAGACCCGCGCATCACAGATTCGAAGTCAGGCATCATGAAAGCGATGTGGTTCATGCCATTCACGCCACTGTCGGCAAGCACCACGGCATGGTGGTCGTCATTGCAACGAAGAAAGGCCATCATCTTGGAACGATCTGTGAGGCAGAAGCCTAATGCCTGCTGGAAGAAGGTACGGGTCGCCTCGATGTTCGCGCAGTTCAGGTTCACATGGGAAAGACGCAAAGGGTAAGCTCGCTGCGGTCCACCCGCCGGAAGCAACTTGTCTCCGTGGATAAAGCGCAGAACATACCCTTCCGGTGTACGCAAAGTCACCACCGTACCACCCTCAGGACCTCCGTTCGCGGCCACAGGCTGAACCAAGGTCCCACCCGCCGCCTGCACGGAGTCTGCCAGTTGCTGCAGCTGATCTGCTGCTGCTGTGCGGAACGTCACGGACAGCACTTCAGAACGGGGATGGGTGCGCAGAGCAAGCACGTGGTGGTCGCGGCCGGTCGCGCGCAGGTACACCGTTCCTTCGGTGCGATCCTGTACCGCCAGTGCCCAGACTTTCGTATAGAAGGCTTCTGACTTAGCGAGGTCTGGCGTGCCAAGCTCTACGCTGCGTATCTCCGCAATGGGAAAGCGGCTCATGCGGCTGTCTCCAGGTTCAAGAACCGCTGAGCATTTGCGTGGATCAGGCGGCCTCGGACGCTTACGTCTGTAGCCGCCTGCAGGATTCGCTCTACTGGTGCACGGTCATGAAAGTTGAAGGGGTAGTCTGTGCCTATCATCAGTTGCGTGTCGCCGAAGACATTCAGCAGGTGCCGTAGAGTTGTTGTGTCGTAAACGAGGGTGTCGTAAAAGAACCGGCGGGCTTGCGTGTAAACGTCCTCTTGAATGCTTTCACGGAGGGCCGGGAACACATTCTTGCCTTCCGCCAGGCGCGGAAGCAGCGATGCCAGCGTGCCGCCGCCGTGACTGAACGCGATCCGCAGACTCGGGAAGCGTTGCAGAGTGTTCGAGGTGATCATGGAGGCCGCAGCCAGCCCAATGTCGGTTGGGTAACCAAGCACCTGCTGCAGTGCAGGCGGACCGACCAGCCGGTCCATTCCGGCAGGGCGGACGGCGTGAACGAATATAGCGGCCCCAAGCCGCTCCGCCGCGGCGAAGAACACGTCGAATGCGGGAGAGCCGACCGGTACGCCGTTTACGTTGCTGCCGATCTCCACGCCGACAAAACCGAGATCAGTACATGCGCGCGTCATCTCGGCTACAGCAAGATCCAGATCCTGCAAAGGCACGGCAGCCATGCCAAGCATGCGCCCGTCCGAAGCCGCAACCAATTCCGCAATCTGGTCGTTGGTGTAGCGCAAAAGATCGTTGGCACCCGCTGCGGAAAGCCAGTAGGAGAAGAGCTCCGGCATGGGTGAAAGAACTTGCAGAGCCACGCCCATCGTCTCCATGTCGGTGATACGCTTTGGCGCGTCCCAGCACTTGTCGGAAAGGGTTCGATACACCTTGCCATCGATCATGATGTTGCGGTGGCAGGTGTCGACCGGCTGCATGGACGGCCAGCCCGCTCCTCCGTGTACGGAGGGAGGGAACGTTGCAGGTACCACGTGAGTGTGGATGTCGACAGCATTCATAAGAGCGAGTCCATAGGGGCGCTAATGGCGCTCGGTTGGCGGCTTAGGCTTCGGCAGCAATGCCGTTCCGCAACGTGCCCAGGCGCTCAATCTCTACTTCTACGACATCGCCGGGCTTCATCCAGAGTTGTGGCGTGCGCTTCATGCCTACGCCCCCAGGCGTGCCCGTCACGATCACGTCGCCTGCCTCAAGCGGGTTGAACGAAGAGCAATATTCCACAATCGTCGGGATGTCGAAGATCATCTGACCGAGCTTTGCATCCTGCACGGTTTCGCCATTCAGGCGGGTGGAGATTCGCAAATCGGACAGTTCCCCTAGCTCATCGGGCGTCACCATCCACGGTCCGAACGCTCCGGTATTCGGGAAGTTTTTGCCCGGTGTGAACTGATGCGTGTGGCGCTGCCAGTCGCGAACACTACCGTCGTTGTAGCAGGAGTAGCCCGCAATATGGTCAAAAGCCTTTGCGCGCTCGATGTACCGGCCTGGCTTACCGATCACAATGGCCAACTCCCCTTCGAAATCCAGTTCCGTTGAGACGCGCGGGCGCACGATGTCGGCTAGATGCGCTGTTTGCGTGTTGGCGTAGCGGCCGAAAATGGTCGGGTGCTGCACTTCGGCTCGGCCCGTCTCTTTGCGGTGAGTCTCATAGTTCAGGCCCACGCACAAAATCTTATCGGGATTCGGGATGACCGGCAGCCAGGTGAGCTCTGCAAGCCCGCTGCGCTCCGACGCGCCGATGGCGGCTTTCACCTGCGTCCACGCCCCTGCCGCGATCACTGATTTCAAGTCCGGAAAGGTCGCGCTCAAGGTCTTGCCCACATGCACGGCCTCGTCGCGCTCGATGACTCCCCAGGTTGACTGGCCTTGCAGTTGGTAGCTTGCGAATTTCATGGTGCTCCTTGCGGACGATTCAGGCGTTCGGCCGGTCGGAGTGATGGTACTTGATGGTACCGGCAGATTGTCAAGTCCAGCAATACAGCCGCTTCTATCGAGCATTCGCAGGCGGCTGAACGGAAGAAGTTCTCCGTTGGCCCTTTACAAGGGCTATTCGGCTTTGTTAGAAGTGGCTCACATCGGTACCTTGCCGTACCGCAACTTGGCAAGGTGCAAGGCTGGCAGTTTCATCCACATCTCTCTAACCGCTCACTGAATCACTGCGCAGAAGGTCGGACCGAAAAATGATAAGCCAAGAGCTTCCTGGAACCCCCTCCCCTTACAAGTTGCAGGCCGGCGACGGCCAACGCTTCGCTTTCGGCAAGCAGCTGGCCCTGGTGATTGCACGGCCGGAAGACCTTGGCGCCAGCATGTCAGGAGCAATCCTTAGCGGCGCCAAAGGTGATCACTTCCCGCTGCACCGTCACGCTGCGACGCACGAGGCGATTTTCGTGATAGAAGGCAGCGTGTCCTTCACGCTCGCGGAGAAGGCGTATGTGCTCTCCCCGGGCGACTACGTGAACATTCCGGCTGGAACGGTGCACGGCTTCACCTATTTGGACCATCGCGGCAAGATGGTGGCGTGGAGCTTCGGTGGCAACGCCAATGGCATCTATGCTGCCGTTGGGGAGCCTTATGTGGGCACGGTGTACTCGGAGTCGTTGCCTGCGATTGACTGGGGACGTGATCTTAATGGCATCGATGTGGAATTTGTGGCCAAGTACCTGCACACAGCGTCAGGGTCTGCAGAAAAGCTCGATCGCGCTCCCGGCCCGGTGGAGCCCTTTGTGCTGGCGGCCGGCGAAGGCGAACGCATGATGGCAGGCGAGCAGCTTTACACGCTCATGGGTACGGAAAGCAGTAGTGATGGCGTTTTCGTTTCATTGATGACGGAAGGGCCGATCGGGCCGCGTATTCCCAAGCACATGCACGAGAAGGTCGCGGAAACCTTCTTCTGCCTCGACGGCGAGATGGAGATGCTGGTGGGCGACGAGTCCGTACGGCTCACTCCGGGAGACTTTCTCTACATTCCGCCTTGCACGCCGCACGCGTTCCAGCTGCTGAAGAATGGAACGCGCTTCATGGGCTTCCTTACGCCGGGTTACTTCGAGACGTTCTTCCGCTACCTATGCACGCCGTTTGACGGGTACGTGTACCCCCTGGTGCCGCCGCCGTTCCGCTTTGACCGGGTTATTCAGCACCTCGGCGAGCTCGACCTCAAGATTCTCGAGCGTCCCGGTGGACCGCCTCCCCCCTCCGCAGCTTCACCGGCAGCTTAGGAGCCTGCACATGGAAAGCAAACGTTATCCGGTTGAGGTCATCAAGGATCTGGTGTACAGCCGGGCCGGTGGGTTGCCGCGGTTGGCGGATCTTTACCTGCCGCAGGGTGCGGATGGCCCGGTGCCGGTAATTCTCTGGGTCCACGGGGGTGGCTGGAAATTTGGCGATCGGAACCTGTCGCCGAACCTTTCGCGTTGGTTTGCCGAACGCGGTTTCGCGATGGTCACCTTCGACTATCGGCTGAGTGGCGAGGTCACGTTTCCCGAGCCGGTGGTTGACGTGAAGACTGCCGTTCGCTGGGTGCGCTCGGTAGCGGATCAGCACGGTCTGGACGCGCAAGCCGTCGCTCTGTGGGGATCGTCTGCGGGCTCGCAGCTTTCCGCGTGCGCGGCGCTTTCCGGTGAGCAGTTTCTCAGCGACGAGCATGCCGGCTTCAGCAACGCGGTGAGCGCCGTGGTGGATGGCTACGGTCCCACGGACTTCGCACGCATCGACGAAGATCGCATCGCCGCGCCGCCGAAGGTGGCCGACGCCGAGACCGTGATGGTGAAGATCACTGTGCCGACTTCGGATGTGGACTCGTTCGAATCGCGCCACATAGGGGTCGCGGTGCGGAAGGGCGCTCCGGAAGTGGAGCGGGCTAATCCGGTGTTCTACGTGCATGCTGGCGCACCGCCGTTCCTTATTCTGCACGGTGAATCCGACGCGCTCGTGCCGTGGACGCAGAGCCAGCTGCTCTATGACGCTTTGGTGGCTGTGGGATCTGACGTGACGTTCGTGAAGTATGAGCGACTCGGGCACGGCTTCTTCAACAATTCGAACCTTGACGAATCGGAGATTGGCCCGGCCACTGTGCTTTCCCGCGGGGGAAAGCACGAGGTCACGAACCACTCGAAGGTATTCGCGCTCTGTGAGGATTTCTTCCACTTCTATTTAGTGGAGCGCGGTCGCGACTTCACAGTGCGTCTTGGCGCGCCAGTCGCGTAGATCATCAAGAAGACCTCAACCGCGTGCTTCGTGTCCGACAACCTGGGTCGCGACGGTTCGTGCTGCCCCAGAACCACGGCGGTCAACAACTGTGCGCCCACGACGAGGTCAAGGAAGTCATCCGCCGCTCTGAGTGGATTTGCTTTACGAAGGAGACCGGCTTTCATTTGTTTCTCAAGATATCGCGCTGTCGCTTTGCGCCCGGCTCCTGGACCTGACCGGAAAAACTGCTTTGCAATGGTGGGACTGTGGTACGCCTCCGCTGCTACGATGCGGATCAGCTTTCCGAACGGTTCTGAAAGAATAAAGCTCTGGATGACTTGTGCTGATTGCACCAGCACTTCTTCCATCTGACTGCCGGAAGACCAACTATTGTCCATCCGGCCCTGCATGCCGCTCTGTAGGTCGCCTATAACGGCCGCGAGCAGAGCTCTTTTGTCGGAAAAGAGAGAATACATCTCCCGCTTGGAGACCTTGGCCAACCGGGCGATCTCTGCTGTACTGGTCTTCTCGAAACCGACGGCAAGAAAAACCTGCGAGGCGGCACTGAGAATGCGTTCCTTCCGGGCGACCTGCTTTTCGAGCATTTTGCTCAACCTAAAATCTCCCTGCACGGCAAGCTGCCGAGAACGTGATCTATTAAAGTCTGGTGCGGAGTAGTCCTTCATAATAAACGGGGCGCGGCAAGTAGAAGTTTCGGCTCTCAGCGAAGCGCACGACCGACAGCAAGCGGCGTGAAGAACATCGCCAGCAGCATGCCATAGACCGCCTTGCTCACCAGCAACGACCTGAAGCTCGCGCCACTAGGAAGTACATGCGGCAGTGTCAGCCAGCAGGCGGTAACTACCATGCCGCTTGTAAGCACCGCTAAGCCCAACGCCCGCGCGCACACGCTCAGCGCAGTGTCGGTTCGTGTCTGGGACTGGGCTCTTAGCGTGCCCGCACGAAGTCGCCTATGCGTGAGCAGTGCGGGTACAAGGCTCGACATGAGCACAATCATTAACGTCTGTGGCACCATGTCGAGGACAATGCCGTGGCGACCAAGCACGCTGACTTGCGAGCGACCGTGAAAGGCGAGGAACACGAAAAGCACGCTAAGCGCTGTGTTGATCGCGAGGCTGATCAATGTTTCTACGATGATGTAACGTCCATGAGATGACATGTCGGAGCCGGTAGGGATAGAAACGAGGATCATTTAGCGCGAAGAAGAGTCACAGGCCCAAGCATGCCGGAGGGGAAGAGCGGCGAATCCTTCGAATATGCGTGGATCCCCGTAAAGGAGTGACGGACGGTCACGCCGGGTTGTTCGTCGCCAATCAATCGGTTCGGCCACAGATTGGTCACACGGACGGTAATGGTGTTATCGCCTGCATGGAGAAGGTTACGGGTTGATATACGGTAAGGCGGTGCCCAGAGGGTCTCGGCCAGCTCTGTTCCATTGATGGCCACTTCCGCAATTTCGCGAACATCACCTAGATCAAGTAAGAGATCGCCTGCGGCTTCACTGGAATCAAGGGTCAGGGTGCGCGTGTAGGTTGCGGTGCCGGAGAAATACTTCACGTCGGGCCGAGTGGAATCCGTCCATGAGCGCAAGCCCAGGTCGAACTCAGGCGAGGCGAGCCCAGGAAACGCAACGCTCCAGCCGCTGTTGAGGTCCGTGACTCGCATTGCCGGATGGTTTGGCACTGTTCTCTGTTTCGCCGAGGTTGGAGCGTCGAACACCAGGAAGACAGAACCATCGGCGTCGAAGTGGAGCGGCACTGTTGTTACACCGTCGTGCATCTTGTAGCTGACGGCATGCTCCTTCCCGGTCATCGGATCCCAGGCTCTAGGCTGTAGTCCGCTCACTCGGAAAGTAAGCTCCGTATCGAAAGGCTGTAGTTTCTGCGTAGCTACGAAGTAGATTTCGGCTGTGGCCGCACGCCTGTGGATGTACACCAGATCGTCGACCGTGTCTCCGATGGGCATAGGACGGTCGAGCTTCTGGCCCGGTGCCGCAGCCGCACTGTGCGTGAAGTCCGGTCCGATGGAAAGCTGTTGCAGCAATGGCTCGATCTCTCCGCGATCGAAGACCCGCCCCCGTCCTAGGACGTGGCCGGAAGGTCCCGTTGCACCGGTTCCCCAAATGGCTTCGGTGAGCCGGTGGAACTCGTTAGCACTTCTCGAGTCCATCAAGCTCGGCGAAGCTTGCGGACGTGGCGCCAACAGCGTCACGCCCGTAGATACGAGTTCCTGCAGCTTACGCAAAACCTCCACAGTCAAGACCTGTGTGTCCGCTTGAAATACGAGCAGCTTGTAGCTCATGCCGCTGTCCAGCTGCAGGCGTCCGTCGCGTGCGCGGCTGTGGTGGAGCAAAACGTCCGAATTCAGGTAATCGAAGCCGTAGTGCGTCGGCGGCGCAGGAACAACCGGCTTCCAGTAGGGCACGGTCGCCGGAGAACCCTCTCCATAGAAGTAAGCGACATCGGCGACGAAGGTGCCTTGCTGGAGTAGAAAGGATGTGCGAGCGAGATAAGTGTTCCAGGCGACAGCCTGTTCGGCCCAGGTGATGTTGCGGGTGTAGTTCTGTCCAAACGGCCCAAGCGTCAGGCCGGGCTTGTGGGCGTCGTCCACAAAGGGCTGATGATCCGATGTGTGGATGACGATGCGGTTGATACCACGGGCGAAGTTCTCATCGGCAAGAGGCTTTAAGTAGAACGGCGATTGTCCCCATCCCGGCATACCGATGGTGGTGGTGAACGATTCAGCTGCAGCGATCGGCTTGCCATAGATATGAGCCGCGGAGGCTGCCTCACGCGTATCCGCCACATGGGTGGGCAGATCGTGTTCTCCCGGCGCAGGTGTCCAGAACTCCCCCATAGGCACGGACACATGCCCTTTGTTGAGCAAACCGTCGCCGTTGGTGGGCAGGTCCGTTCCCATCGCTTCGGCGTACAGCGCGAGTCCCTGAGGTTTGATCGCTTGCGCGAACGTGCCGTAATGGTTTTCGGCGAGCAGTTCCGCGAGTGTGCGGCGGAAGTCCCAGAGGAAGGCGTCGCTTTTCGCCGAGCTTCCAACCACGCGGCCAGTCAGCACGGGAAGATATGGCGTAACAGAATAGCCTCGCCGCGTCTGGAACTCCTCGGCCATGCGCTCAGTCCAGTTTTCATTGCCGGCTTCCCAGCTATCCATCAGGAAGTTGCGGAAGCTCTTGCCGTAGAACTCGCCCGCAACACCCGCGATCATGCCGGTATAAGTCTTCGTGTATGAAGCCACATCTTCACGGCTGAGTTTGTCCACTTCCAAACCCGTCGCAGCGGGTGTGGCGGGGTGGTTTTTCTCGCCCGTCAACCCATAACCGAAGCGCATCACGGTCCACTCGCCGCCCGGTGCCTGCCAGTCGAGAACTCCGTCCGGCTGCATGTGGCTGGTCAGATCGAGAACATCCGCTTCAGCGATGGCAGAGCCAAATCCCAATTCCGGTGTCGGTGACGTGGCATCCGCGATGTACAACCCGAACGCCGCTTTATCTTCCCAATGGTTCACCCGTGGAGAGGTATGGAGCACCAGCTCGGAAAGCGTGACGCCGGCCTGCGGAGGCGCACCCAGCGCAAGAGCCGCGCCGGTGGCTTGCGGAGCCTGCACACGAAGGCGATAGAACGATGCCGTTGCCGGTGCATATGCGTACGTACGCACCGTGATCGCACCGGTGGGAGACTGCGGAGAGCCGGGAAGATCGGCAAGCGTGCGCCACTGCCGACCGTCGTTGCTGGCCTCCAGTACGCCGGTCGGGAGTATCGGGGCAAGAAAGCCGCCGGCAATGCCCACGCCGAGCGTCATGCCATACGTGGTCACGGGCTGTGGGTAGCGAAACTGCACCCAGCCATCCTTCGCGGAAGCCGGAATGCGCAGCAGGGTGGCCTTCCCCAGATCATGACCGTCGAGCAGAGCGATGTCGATCGGTGTTTCTGAACTCGTCGTGATCTCCGCTTTCGATGACGCGGCTTGCGCCACGCGCCTGTAGGCGACTACCTGCACGTCTCGGTAGAAGGGCTGCGTTGGGGGTCCCGGGACTAAGGGTAGCGCGGGCTTGGTACCCGGCAGGTCCGTAGGTGTGGGGAACGCCATGTCGGGTGCCGTAGGCATTGTTTGGAACTTGCCCACGGTTGTCGGCGGCTGCGCCAGCTTCACATGAATGCTGGCCGGACCCGAAACTGCCGTTTCACTCCACACGTACTTCTTCATGCCCTGTTGCGGCGCGACCCAAGGCCCGGCGGTCTCGCTCCATCCACCAGAGGCGGCCATCCCCATCTCCAGGTGCAGGCGGTCCGCTTCCGAGGCGGCATGGTGCCACGCATGCTGCCACTCGGGCGTCATCCAGATCAAAGGACGATCGACAAAGCGCGGGGTGGAGAGATCTCCGTCGAACATCTGGAATCCGCCGATGCCGGCCCGGTGCATCCATTCCAGATCGGCCGTAATGCCTTCTTCGGTGACGTTGCCGCTCAGCCAATGCCACCACACCCGCGGCTTTGCGCTGTCAGGCGGCTGCTCAAAGTTCTTCTGCAAATCGCTTTGAGCAAACAGAGGACAGGCAAGGAACAGAGCACTGCCCATCGCGAAAATACGTCGGTTCAGACGGAGCATACGGCTGCTTTCACACTACGTGATGGATTTCTTGGCGAAACTGCCAAGTACGTACGCGCTTGGCTTGGGTGTGCGCTTTTGGGTAGAGCGATCGACGGCCACGAGTCCCATGTGTGTGTTGTAGCCCGACACCCATTCGAAGTTGTCGATCAAGGTCCAATGCATGTAGGAGCGCACGTCAATGCCGTCCTTCAGGCACCGCTGCACACCGGCAACGGCACGCCGGATGAACTCTACTCGACGCGTGTCGTCATCCGTTCCCAACCCGTTCTCCGTGACGAGAATGGGAACGCCGGTCTCCCTGGCTGTCAGCCGGATGGTGTGCTCCAGACCTTCCGGATAGAACTCCCATCCATTTTGTGTTACCTCAGCACCCGGTGGTGGCGCGAGGTTGAACTTGCTGACAAACGCGCGGCTGTAGTTCTGTACGCCAATGTAGTCGTCGGACTTTGCGATCTGAAACCAGGGCCCATACACCTGCCGGCGCTTCTCCTCGACATGGCTGTCCTGATGCATGTCGGCCGGCGGCGCCTGATCGTCCTCAATGGCCAGTGCGAAGCCGACAGGCAGCGCGGAGCGTTCGGCCTTGATCGCCTTCCGGCCCTCCGCATGCGCGGCGAGCATGGTTTCCTGCATCTTGTCTGGATCGCCCGTGAAGTAGGTGCTGAGCCGCGGCTGATTCGTCTGCTGCCGGATGGCCGGAAGCTTGCCGCGCAGCAGATCACTCAAACTGCCCACGTGCGGAACTTCCATCCAGCGAAAGAGCATGGGCAGGTTCGGTTCGTTCAATGTCATCGCATAGCCGATGAGATCTCCGATGGAACGGGTCACGACCGAGCAGTACCGCGCAAACCGGGCGACACACTGGGGGTTTTCCCAGCCGCCGTCGATCGCGAACCATGCAGGAACAGCGTCATGATTGTAGGTCACCACGGGAGTAACGCCATGCTGGTGGCAGGCCTCCAGCATGCGCCGGTAGTGACCGAGTTCGGCTTGCGAGAAGGAACCTTCTACCGGCTCGATTCGCGACCACTCTATCGAAAAACGATAAGCGTTGAGCCCGAAGGACGCAAGCAGCGCGATGTCGGTTTCGAACAGGTGGTAATGGTCGCATGCATCGCCGGAAGGTTCCTTGAACATGGAGTTCGGCAGATGTTCGAGCAGCCAACAGTCATCGTTGACGAGGTTTCCCTCTACCTGATGACCAGCTGTGGACGCACCCCAGAGGAAGGTTCCGCCGGGACGGATCGACCGTGGAGCGGTCGGTTGCGCCAGAAGCCGACTGGCGGGCAAGGTAAGTCTTGCAGCGCTGGCGCACAGCACTCCAAGGAGGGACCGGCGTGTCAGGGTCGCATTCGGCAACGTTGTCTCCCCGGGGATCACCGCGGCCAGGGATGAGGCAACACATGCACTTGCCTCTTCCACGGTACGGAGGGGTACCCGTAAGCGACAACAGATAACAGATTGCCCATACGGCTGTAAAGCACTGATGAGTATGACCGTTACGCCAGGGACTGGAGGCTGGCTTCCCGCGATCGCAACCCGCGAGCAAGCTCTGGAGCAATCAACCCTTTACAGCTCTTAATCCGCCATGGTACAAGTGTCCCACTTGGAAGGTACTGATACGTACCGTTATGCAGGGGCGAGACCGATGAGACGGATAAGGCACGAGATTGCAGCAGGGACGACTAGCCAGACGCCCCAAACAGATTTCAGGAGTATGACGATGTTCCGAAGACTATCCCTCTTCATCTTGACGATGGCGCTTGCATTGGGAAGCACGCTCGTGCATGCGCAGGTCTCCACGGCGAGCGTGACCGGAGTTGTCCAGGACAGCGGCGGAGCCCTCGTCCCCGGCGCGACGGTCATACTCACGCAAACCCAGACCAACACCCAGGTAAAAACAGTCTCGAATGACAAGGGCGCCTTCGGCTTTCCCTCGCTGCAGGTGGGTCCCTACGCGATGAGCGTGACCGCGACAGGCTTTTCAACCTACCAGCGTACAAACATCGTGCTGACGGTCGGCCAGGTCGCGAACATCGACGTCCCGCTTGCAGTGGGCGGCGGCAATGAGACCGTCACGGTGACTTCGGGAGCTCCGATCATCAATCAAACGGACCCGACCATTGAAGACACTATCGACGAGCAGACGGTCGTGAACCTCCCGCTCAACGGCCGAAACCCTGCAGACCTTGTCTTCAACGCCGGTGGCGTAGCAGACGCTGGCCAGAACGTGGGGACCGGCCAGCTCGCATCCACAAACCAGATTGTTCCGCCCGGGACCACGATTCCAGGTTCCATCGCTCCCGCTGTTAACGGAGTTCGTGCCGGTGGAACGTTCTTCTCTCTTGACGGTGCGGTGAATGTGGATCCGCTTGGTGTGATTGGCGGACCGTTTCCTGATCCGGATGCTACGCAGGAGTTCCAGGTAGTCACAGGAACGTACGGATCCCGCTATGTTTCGGCGCCGGGCGGAGCAGTCAACATCGTCACGCGGGCCGGCACAAACAAGTTTCACGGTACCGCGTTTGATTTCATTCGCAACGGCTACTTCAATGCAAGGAACGCGCTGGCCACAGTACCCGATTCATTGAAGCGCAACCAGTATGGCGCTACCCTCGGCGGTCCCATCTTCAAAGACAAGCTCTTCTTCTTCGCCTCCTATCAAGGAACCCGACAAGCTGCGACCAACCCCAGTACGTATCAGGTCCCGACCACTGCTGAGCGTAACGGCATCTTCACTGCCTGTCCGACTGCGGATCCCAGTTGCGCCCATACGGCGCCCGCGACCATCCCTTTGGCCGCGTTGCCGCCGATTTTCGGGCCGAACACGCAAAATCCTGTGAACGCAAACTTCTTCAACTACAAAGGATCGGGGAATCCTTTGATCCCGGCGGCCAACCTCGGAAACAATACGCTGGTCGTTAACGTTCCGTTTCATCAGAGTGGAGAACAGGGCGTGGGCCGCCTTGATTACGAGGCGACGAATCACCATCGGCTCTTCGCTCGCTACTATTTCGATCACTTCTTCCAGCCTGCAGTAGAAGAGCCGACCACTGCTCCTTACAACATCTTTTCTACAGGCTCTTCGCTGAGGCAGAACTTCGATACAGCTGCTTTGGGTGACACTTGGACACCCACGTCGAAGCTGGTATTCGACACACGCGTCTCCTTCCTCAATATCGTCGTGAATCAAGACCCGCCGAACTCTGGGAGTTTCGTCAACTATCCCAGCCTGGGTGCTCAGAACTACAGCAACCCAAATCCGGCGGGCATCGGTATTACTGTGATCGGTGCGACGATCCCGCCTACAGCCTACGGTTCCTACAAGACTCCCCGCACGAACCTCACCGTGTCTGAAGACGTTATCTACTCCAAGGGTAATCACGAGATCACAGCCGGCGGCATTTACCAGCGGATACACAGCGGGACGAGCAATCCTGCCGGACAGACTGGTGTGATCGTCTACGCGGGTGTCTACACGAACATCCTCGGCGGGATTCTCGGACTTCAGTTCCAGGATCCGCAGTTTGCCGATTTCTATCTCGGCCATCCGATCGTATTCATTCAGGGAGACGGATTCTATTCTTCGACACACGGCTCGCTGCCAGGCTTTTATCTGCAGGATAAGTACCGCGCGACGAACCGGCTCACACTGACATACGGAGCGCGTTGGGATCCATTCGTTCCGTACAAAGTGGAGAACAATGAGATCAGCTGCTTCCGTGCGGGCCAGCAGTCCACTGTGTATGTAAACGCACCCAAAGGCCTGATCTATCCGGGCGATGCAAATTGCCCTACAGGTGGTGTGGGCGGTAAGTACAACCTGGTGCAGCCACGCGTCGGTGTGGCCTATCAGCTCAACCAAAAGGGAACGCAGGCAATCCGCGCTGGGTACGGCCTCTATCAAATCCAGGTCCCATTGTCGGCACTGTCCGGCTTCCAGGCTGCCCCGTTCACGCGGCAATTCATTTTTACCAATCCGTTTCAGAGCATCTCAGATATCTATGGTTCTAACGGCGCCACAAATCCGTTCGCGTCCGGCTTCCTCGGGTTCGGCTACCGGCCGCCTTCGAACGTAGGCTTTCCGAGCAACCCACCCCCCAACGCAGCAAACTTTTCTTCTGACTTCCGGCCTGGGTATGTACAGCAATATTCCCTGTCCTACCAGATGGGTCTTGGACCGAATGACAGCCTCGAGTTTGCCTTTGTGGGTACCAAGGGAACACACCTGGCGCAGAACTACGATCTGAACGAGCCCACCTTCATCCCTGGTATCAGCACCGGCGTCGCGGGCTCCTGCGGCAGCCTTGCCGGGACCAATCTGCCGGCTAAAGGCTCAAACTGCTCCAGCACTTCCAACGAACAGGTACGCCGCCCTTACACCACCAACACGACCAGCACAGGCATCGCGGTGCTCAGTACGGAAGCTCCCATCGGCTACTCCAACTACTCTGGGCTGCAGATCAACTATCACCATCGTCTTACCGGCGGTGTGGATGTGAACTCCAGCTTCACCTATCAGAAATGTATCGACAACGGATCAAACCCCGGCAGCACAGGGTCGAACGTCGCCGGCAACATCGACATCGATCCAAACAATCCGCAATTTAGCCGCGGGCTTTGCGACTTCGATCAGCCGCTCAACTTCCGGAACACGCTGGTCTATAACCTTCCTTCCCTGCAGGGCCATAACGCCTTGGTGCGCGAAGCGTTCGGCTCGTGGTCTTTGAGCGGCGACTTCCGAATTGATTCGGGGCAGCCCTTCAGCGTCACCACCAATGGCTCCGACAACTCCTTCACCGGAACGGACCTGGACCGCGCGGACCGCGTGCCGAACCAGCCCCTTTATGTGAACGGACGACTGAATTTCAACGCGTTTGCGATCAACGCTCCTGGAACACTGGGCAACAGTCCACGCAACGGCTTCCGCTCCGCCCCAAACTATGAGGTGGATCCGGCGTTGTTGAAGACATTCGCGCTCACCGATCGGTTCGGCCTGATGTTCCGGGCGGAAGCGTTCAACGTCATCAACCATCCAAACTACTTCGATCCGCTGGTCGCCAGGGATTCCACAAATGCAAACAGCTTCGACACCTACCAGGGAGCGCGTCCACCTCGCGTCTTGCAGTTCGCGTTGAAGCTCAACTACTAAGCACTCTTTAGCGCGGTGTGGGTCGCTCGTCGCGAAGCCACACCGCTCTTGCTTGCGCTCTGAAGTAAGGACACTGAGGCGTGAAGAATGCTCTAAAGCAACGCTGGCGATGGGGTGCGCCGCGGGACAACAGCTTCGCTCCTACGTGGGTTGCAGGCGACTGAGCCAGCAGTAGTGAAAGGTACGAATGCTCCGCTTTTTGAAGAGCGATTGACGAGGCATTACGATCTCCGATTGTGGCAACGAGAAGGAATCAGCATGAAGATTAGAACATCGCTTGTCGTCGGCTGCATGGGCCTTACGACTTTGGCGTTCAAAGCGCAAAAGCCACCTCAGCCGGAGCAACCATGGTCGAGCCTGCCGGTGATCAAAGTGTGGCCCGGCACCGCACCTGGGTCTGAAGGGGATCGGCGCACAGAAAGCATGATGGTCGCTCCCACGCCGGAGAAGCTGCACATCGTGCGGAACGTCTCGACACCGACGATGACCGTCTTCCAGCCGAAGAGCGGCAACACCACTGGAACTGCTGCGCTGGTTTGTCCCGGCGGCGGGTTTCGTGTTCTTGCCATCGATGAAGAGGGGTATCAGGTTGCAGACTGGCTCTCGCAGCATGGCGTGACGGTGTTTGTGTTGAAGTACCGCATCGCCCCAACACCTGCGAGTGACGCGGAGTTCGCTCCGCCTGGCGAATCACTGGAGCAAGGCATGAAGCGCATGATGGCGCCATTACCGCCGGGTCAAGTGGCTATGTCGATTGCCGACGGTGTGCAGGCGCTGAAAGTGGTTCGTCAGAACGCCGGAAAGTTCGGCTTCTCGCCGGATCGTGTTGTGGCTCTCGGTTTTTCCGCTGGAGGTGGCGTTGTTACCGGAACGGCTTCGGCGCCCGTACTTGAACGACCTAACTACGTAGCGTCCATCTACGGTGCGCTGCTCCCCGATATGTCAGCCCCGCCCAAGGATGCTCCGCCGTTCTTCCTCGCGATGGCGGAAGACGATCCGCTGGTACAGCCCATGGTTCTTCGCCTGTTTACCGCACTTCGCGACTCCGGTGCGAAGCCAGAGTTTCACGTATACCGCTCCGGATCGCACGGGTTCTCGATGAAGCAGCGAGGAACTAGCGACTATTGGCTGCAGGAGCTCTGGTGGTGGATGGACTCCTTCCATCTCACGACTCCTACGAGGTAGGCACAACGCCGAGGCGCGCGGCCCGTCGTTTGGGAACAAAGTTGGCGTCGGTGCGGAGCTCATGGCTGCGCGTGTTCTATGCCAGGAGTTTGCGCCGATGATGGCATCCCGTTCGGACGCAAGACGCTGACGATGGCAAGAAGAGTAGACGTGAAAAGGACACATGGAATGAAGATTGCAGGGCTGTCGAGCACTTCGTTTGCAGCAGCTATGCTCGTAGCTCTACTTGCTGCTCGTCCCGCTCCGTCACAATCGATCCCAACTTACAAAGATGCCAGCGTTTCGACGGACAAGCGCATTGCCGACCTGCTGCAACGGATGACGATCGAGGAAAAGATCGCGCAACTGGAATCCGCTGCGAGCCTGCCTTCCTTTGTGCCTGCGCCGGGTGTGTTTGAGGGCGCCGGCCTTAATCAGGAACGAACGAAAGATCTCTTCAGCCTTGGTTTGGGCACATACTCCTTTGTTGGCGACTTCGCAGGGGATGCCGGCAGCCCGGGGGAGAGTGCGCGCAAACGCAATCTGCTGCAGAAATGGGTGATGCAGAACACACGGCTCGGCATACCGGTGCTCTTTCACGGTGAGGCTCTGCATGGAGCGGTACTGCGTGGAGCCACGAACTTTCCGGAGGTCGTCGGTTTAGGCAGCACCTGGGACCCTGCTCTCATTCAGCAGATGTTTGGTGTGGTTGCGCAGGAATCCCGCGCTACGGGCAATGCGCTCGTCCTGGCTCCGGTACTCGACATTAACAGGGATCCGCGCTTCGGCCGCGATGAGGAGATGTATTCGGAAGACCCGTACCTCGTGGGCACAATGGGGGTCGCAGCCATACGCGGATTGCAGGGAGCCGGTCCGGTTGCTGACCGTGAGCACGTTATCGCTACAGTCAAGCACTTCATCCATGGTCAGCCGGAAAACGGCACGAACGTGGGTCCGAGTGACTTCTCGGAACGGACCCTGCGGGAGGTGTTCCTCTACCCCTTCGAGCAAGCCGTGCGTGAAGGCCACGTAGGGGCTGTGATGGCTTCGTACAACGAGAACCGCGGAGGCATTCCGTCTCACGCAGATTCATGGTTGCTCAAAGACGTGCTCCGCGGCGAATTCGGTTTCAAGGGTCCGGTGATCTCGGATTACTTTGCGATTCGGGAGCTGCAAACCCGGCATCATATCGTCGCTGATCCAGCCGCGGCTGGGCTGCTGGCGTTCCGCTCGGGCGTGGATATGGAGCTGCCTGAACGAGTAGCGTACCCGTCTCTTGTCGGTTCGGTTCGTGCTGGTGCGCTCCCTCAAGCCGACGTGGATGCCGCGGTGGCGCGTGTTCTTCGCCTCAAGTTTGAAGCGGGCCTGTTTGACCATCCCTATACTGACGAGGCGGATGTCCCTTCCAAGGTCGGTACCGCGGAACATGCCGCGCTTGCTCGTCGCGTTGCTGATGAATCGCTTGTGCTTCTTAAGAACGAGCACAATACGCTTCCGCTCAGCCCGGAGCACATCAAGACACTTGCTGTCATCGGTCCGAACGCTGATAAGCAGCGCATCGGTGGCTATAGCGGTGCTGCCAACACCTTTACAACGGTTTTCGCCGGTGTTCAGCGCCGTGTGAGCTCTGGAACGAAAGTGCTCTATGCGGAAGGTTGCCGCTTAACCGAGCCAGACATCAACCCTCAGCTGAACCAAGTTGCTCCCTATCAGGCGCCCTCGCCCACGCACGATGCGCAGTTGATTGCAGAAGCGGTTACAGTCGCCAAGACTGCCGATACGGTCCTGCTGGTTCTCGGCGGGAATGAGGTGCTGGCGAGAGAATCGTTCGGCGACTCTGGCGGCAGTCTACCGACGAGTTTCGGCGATTCCGACTCAATTGAGCTTCCCGGGGCACAACTCGAGCTGGTTCGCCAGATCGCTCAACTTGGCAAGCCGACCGTGGCTGTTTTGATCAACGGAAAGCCATACTCGCTTGATGCCTTGAGCAAGTTCCTTCCTGCCATCGTGGAGGCGTGGTATCCGGGGCAGGAGACTGGCGGAGCCGTGGCAGATGTCCTTTTCGGGGACGTCAACCCATCGGGGCACTTGCCAGTCACCATCGCGCGGAACGTGGGTCAGTTACCCGTCTTCTATTACAAGCACCCAGCAGGTCGGCGAGGCTACGTGCTTGGAAGCGACACCCCGCTCTTTCCATTCGGCTTCGGACTGAGCTACACGACGTTCGCGATCTCCCAGCCAACGCTCGACACCCAACAGATACCAGCGGACGGACGCGCGACTGTTTCGGTGTCGGTCACCAACACCGGGTCACGCGATGGCGACGATGTGCTGCAGCTCTATGTGCACCACCCGGTAAGCAGCGTGGTACAACCCGTCATGCTTCTAAAGGCCTTCCACCGAGTCCACATACCCGCCGGTAAGACTGTCCAGCTGCAGTTTTCAGTAACCCCAGAGACACTTTCGATCCTGGATGGCCGTATGAACAAAGTCGTAGAGCCCGGAACGGTCGAATTATTGGTGGGAGACAGTTCCGTTCAGACGAGCAAGGTATCGCTCACCATCAACGGCTCGAATGAGTTGAGGCGCTGAGAGTTGGCCTGCCAAAAAACATCCCTCACAATCGCGACCAATACCCATGCCGGAGCAAATGATGACTCTACGCACCGCAGTTAGGAATCTCATTCTCTCACTCACGATTGCTTCTGCATTGCCCGCAATGCTGGGGCAGATGCCGGCTATGCCACCGATGTATGAAGCCAGTAAGCCCCAGCTTCCTGGTGAGTTCCCACTCTATGCCGGTACACCTCCAGGTTCGAAACCAGCAGGCGACGCCGAACAGTGGAACACGATGGGCGGGTATTATCTGGCGCGTAACGTGACCGTGCCAACCCTCACACCCGTGCTGCCCGATCCAGCGAAGGCCACAGGCGCGGCTGTTCTCGTTGCCCCTGGCGGAGCTTACATGGCACTTGCTATGGATACAGAAGGCCTGCTGGTTGCACGTGAGCTTGCAAGGCACGGGATCGCCGCCTTCGTGCTGAAATATCGACTTGATGCCACACCTCGCGATATCCCCGGATTCAACCAGGCGATGGGGCGACGGATGGCAGGTGTCGTGAACGGACCAGCTGGTGCCCCGCCTATCTTTCAGCCCCTTGCGGTTGACGACGCGGCAGCGGCCATGCGGCTGCTCCGGGCACGTTCTTCGCAGTGGAAAATCGATCCAACCCGCATCGGAATGGTTGGCTTCTCCGCCGGTGCCATGACCACGCTGACGCTTACGCTCGAGAACCGATCCGGTGCGACACCCAACTTTATCGGCATCATTTATGGCCCAATGCTCAACGTGACGGTTCCTGCCAGCGCCCCACCCTTGTTCGCCGCGCTCGCTTCCGACGACCCGCTCTTTGGTCAGCAGGGTTTTGGCCTTATCCAGTCGTGGCATGCGGCGGGTCGCCCGGCAGAGCTCCACTACTACGAGCATGGAGGTCATGGGTTTGGTATGCGCCCTCTCGGCACGACAAGCGATTTATGGATGGAGGAGTTCCTCTTGTGGATCAAGGCTGACAAATGGCTGGTTGCACGTTAACTTGATCCTTCGACATAGCGCCGGCTGTATACGAATGGCATCGTGAGAACGCGCGCTACCTGACGAGCCGTACCCCTGTAGCGAGCGCAGGGATCGTTCGGTCAGACGATAACTCCCGATTCTTCGGACGCGATGCGCCGCCACTGTATCCGCCAGGCTTGATCAGTGAAGCCACGCAGGTTCCGTACCGAGGCATGATTCACGCGATGTTCGACAACCGCGTGTCCTGCTATCCCTTGCACATGAACATCGAGAAGCATGCACCCATCTGCAAGTGCTCGTGCCGCCGAATCTTATACCGGCAGAACTCGTTGCCGATATTGCACCTGTTCACCGGGAGCGGTTTCGATGACGGCGAGGAACTCTCAGGTAGCGTCTATCCGGTGGGTCCCTCTCCGGATCAGGTCGAAACCGGGGGACGTCGCAGAAACGTGCGGGCGTTGGTTTCAAACGGGGAAATCAAGGCTCGTGTCGACAACGACGCAGTCTCTTTCGAGCTTCCACAACTTTCGAGTCACGAGGTCGTGATCAACTGAAACCTCCGGGAAGTGAGGAGACTGTCACGTTTTCGGCAGCTGTATCGGCCTGTTCTCCGGTCGGCGGCATCCTGACTCAACCGCCAAGGCTATCAATCGGAAGGCCTACGTAGTTCTCGGCGAGAGACAGCATGGCAGCCTTTGAGCTTGTCACGTAGTCCAGTTCGGCGATCTGGCGGCGGTGATCGAAAGCGTTGTCGGCTGGATCGCGGTGCAACATGGATGTCATCCACCAGGAGAAGCGCTGTGCCCTCCAGATGCGGCGCAGGCAGACTTCGGAGTAGCGGGCAAGGGCATCCTGCGTGCCCGTGCCGTAGAAAGAGGTGAAGCCTTCGGCCAGCACCTTCACGTCGGAGATGGCGAGGTTCATGCCCTTCGCACCGGTAGGCGGAACAATGTGCACAGCGTCGCCAGCCAGGAACAGGCGGCCACACTGCATGGGTTCGGTCACGAAGCTTCGCATGGGCGTGATGCTCTTCTGCATCACGCGGCCGACGTTCGGCTTCCATCCGTCGGCGCACTCGAGACGCAGGAGCAGTTCACTCCAGATGCGGTCGTCGGACCACTCCGCGAGGTCGGCCGTGGGCTCGCACTGCAGATAGAGCCGTGTCACCATGGGCGAGCGCATGCTAAACAGAGCAAAGCCGCGCTCGCTGTTCATGTACACAAGCTCATCCTGCGAGGGCGCCGCTTCCGCCAGAATGCCTAGCCAGGAGAACGGGTAGGCCCGCTCGAACGTAGTCAGCACGCCTGCCGGGATGGACCCGCGGCTGACGCCATGGAAGCCGTCACAGCCGGCGATGAAGTCGCAGTGCAGTTCCTCGTCGGCTCCATCCTTGCGGAAGGTGATGCGTGGGGATGAGCCCTCGATGTCATGCAGGGCCACATCGGCAACTTCGAACAGGATGGGAAAGCCAGCGTTCTCACTGGCGGCGATCAGGTCCTTCACTACTTCGTGCTGCCCGTAGACCGTGACGGCTTTTCCTGTGAGCGCGGCCATGTCGATGCGTCGACGCGTATGGTTGAAGCCGAGTTCTATGCCTGCATGAAGAAGACCCTGGCGTTCCATGCGGTCGCCCAGCCCCAGTAGATGAAGGAGGTCGACTGTGCCTTGTTCCAGTACACCGGCACGAACGCGCTCTTCTACGTATTTGCGGCTGCGTGCCTCAAGCACGATGCAGTCGATGCCCTGCGCACGCAGCAAATGCGCAAGCATCAGGCCCGCAGGTCCTGCGCCGGTAATCCCCACCTGTGTCCGCATCATGGCTGCTTCCTCTGTTCTGGCTAAGACCGTGCACCGTCCGCGTCGATCGCGGCAAACGCTGATTCTGCCCAGTGGAAGGCGTTGTTGGCCGCGGGCAAGCCGCAGTAGATCGCCGATTGCAGCAGAACCTCCCGGATTTCTTCGCGTGTGACTCCGTTGGTCAGCGCTGCACGGATGTGGAGTTTGAACTCTTCTTCCCGGTTTAGCGCGACGGTCATCGCCAGCGTCAGCAAGCTGCGCGTATGGCGAGGCAGGCCGGGCCGCGTCCAGATCTCTCCCCAGGCGTAGCGCGTGATGAACTCCTGGAACGGTTCGTTGAAGCGTGTGCGGTTGGCGAGTGTGCGATCCACATGTGCGGAACCCAGCACCTCGCGGCGCACCTTAAGTCCTTGTTCGTAACGTTCAGCTTCGTCCATAAGGGATCCACCTCCTGAAGCTTCCAGTAAGAAGGCGAGCACGGTGCTGGTAAACGTATCGGCCGCTTCGACGTTGGCGAGGTGAGCAGCGTCCAGAGCAAACGAGCGAGCCCCCTGGATATGTTGCTGCAGAAACTGCGCGCTTTCCGGCGGCGTGACGGGGTCCTGCGAGCCGTACACGATGAGCACAGGCACGTCGATGCTCGTCAGCGCGTCTCGCAGGTCCATGTCACGGACGGCCGCACAGCTGGCGGCATAGCCGACCGGGTCCATCGTCAGGAGCATCGCGGCGGTGCGCTCCACTGCTTGCGGACCGCGTTCGCGAAAACCAGCGGTGTACCAGCGGTCCAGCACACCGGGCACGACCGCCGACATGCCGCCGGTATGAAGAGCGCTGATCCGGTCGTTCCAGCCACTGGCCGTTCCTATCTGCGCCGCGGTGTTGCTCAGCACCACACGCTCCAGCCGCTCCGGTGCATGTATCGCAAGCCACTGGCCCACCATGCCACCCATGGAGAGACCGCAGAAGTTCACCCGAGTGATGTGGAGGGCATCCAGCAACGCCAGTGCATCGCGGCCCATGTCTGCAATGGTGTAGGGACCGGGTGGCGTGGAGGACTGGCCATGGCCGCGGGCGTCATAGCGCAGCACGGAGAAGTGCTGCGCAAATGCAGGCATCTGCGGAGACCACATCGAAATGTCGGTGCCCAGGGAGTTCGACAGCATGAGCACAGGCCGTCCAAGCTGGAAGTCGAACTCGTAGTGCAGGCGCACATCACCGTGCAGCAGGAGAGGCATTGTCCATTGTCCTCCAGAGGATGTTTCGCTTGCACCGGAAGTCGTCGAGCACGCGGTCGATCATCCGTTGTGTATCGCCGATGTAGTTCGCGGGGTCGAGCAGCCCGTCGAGATCTGCACTGCTGATGGTCTCGGTGACTTTGGATTCTTCAGCCAGCGCCTCGCGCAGTGAGAGGTTGCGTTCGATCGCTCGGTGTGACGCAGCCTGGACAAGCTCGTGCGCCTGACTCTTGCCAACGTGCTTCGCCAAAGCCATGCTTACGGCTTCTGCGAGAAGCAGGCCATGCGTCACGTCGAGGTTGCTGCGCATCTGTTCGGGGAACACCTGAAGCTCCAGCAGCAGAGAAGCGAGCGTTTCCAGCGAACCCAGAACGAGCTTGCAGATTTCCGGCAGCGTCGACCATTCGGCCTGCCAGCCGCCGAGTGCACGTTCGTGCTCGCCGGACATCGCCACAAGCATGGTCGCGACGAGACCGGGAACCCGTACAACATTCGCCAGCACAGTTGCGGTGGCGACGGGATTCCGTTTATGCGGCATCGTGGACGAGCCGCCGCGGCCTTCCGCCGGGGCTTCGCTCACTTCTGCGATCTCCGTCTGCAGGAGCAGCGACAGATCACGCGCGATCTTACCCAGGGTTCCCATTAGCAGCCCGTGCCAGGCAGCCACTTCGGCGATGCGGTCGCGGTGCGCGTGCCACGGCAGTGCCGGCACGGCCAGGCCGAGTTCAGCTGCCAGTCCGCTCGCCACCACAAGCCCGCGATCATCCAGTGACGCCAGCGTGCCGGCAGCACCGCCAAACTGCAGCACCAGAACTCGGCTCTCCAACTCTCCCAGACGCTCGCAGTGACGCAGCAGCGCATCCAGCCAACCGGCTGCCTTCAGCCCGAACGTGATGGGAACTGCCTGCTGCAACCATGTGCGTCCCGCCATGGGGGTGTTGCGATAACGGACGCTGAGCTCGGCGACAACATCGCAAAGTTGCAGGAGAGTGTCCTGCTCATGCGCGAATAGTTCGCGTAGCTGCAGAACCAGAGCGGTGTCCAGAACGTCCTGGCTGGTCGCGCCCCAGTGGACGTAGCCGGCTGCTTCGGGAGCGCTGTCGCGAACCAGACGCGTGAGTTGCTGCACCAGCGGTATGGCCAGATTGCCGCTCAAAAGAGCGCGTTCGCGCAATACGTCGTGGTCGAGCAGGCCGGCGTCGCACTGGCTTGCAATCGCCTGCGCGGCTGCAGCGGGGATGATGCCAAGACGCGCCTCGGCTTGCGCCAGCGCCCCTTCGAAGTCCAGCATGCGCTGCAGCTGTGTGCGATCGCTGAAGACAGCCACGGCTCGTTCGGATTGGAAGAGGTGATCCAGCATGGTCACGCCTAGAAATCCACGAAGACGGTTTCATTGTCGCCCTGCATGCGAATCTCCCAAAGCAGCAGGCCGTCGCGCTCGGTCGAGCGTTGCATGATCAGCGTAGGACGGCGTTGCGGCGGCACAAGCTGCAGAATCGGGTCGTCGGCATTCGCAGGCTCATCCGGGAAGTACGCGCGCGTGACCAGACCGCGCAACAAGCCACGCATCAACAGCCCGATCACAAGGTGCGGCGCCTGCGCCTGACCTCCCGGGCCCGGAACCGAGCCCGGCTTGATGGTGCTGAAGCGAAACACACCCTGGTCGTCCGTCGGAATGCGGCCGAAGCCCTCGAAACCCTGCTCCAGAGGCTTGTCCTGCGAGTCGTCAGGATGGTTGTACTTGCCTTCGGCGTTCGCCTGCCAGACCTCGATGACAGCGTCCGGAACGGGAGCGCCGGTGCCATCCAGCACGCGGCCCTGCACGGCCACGCGAGTGCCTCGCACACCTTCTCCCGCGATGTCCGCCTGGAAGAGGCGTTCCAGCCCGATCTGGAAGAAGGGACCGACCGTTTGCCACGTTGAGGTTTGCAAGCTCATAGCGTTCTCCCGTTCAAGCGTGACGGCTTTCCATTGAGGTCGCATCGCGTCCGCGAAGGATCAGGTCAAAGCGGAAGCCGATGGCTTCCTGCGGCTCCGTAGTCTCCCAATCAAAGGAAGAGATCAGGCGATTGCGTGCCTTCTCATCCCCTGTGCAGTTGAAGATGGGATCGAAGGGAAGCATGGGGTCGCCCGGGAAGTACATCTGTGTGACGAGGCGTGTCGCCACGGCCTGACCGAAAAGTGAGAAGTGAATGTGAGCCGGCCGCCACGCGTTGTAGTGGTTCTTCCATGGGTAGCTGCCCGGGCGAATGGTGATGAATCGATAGCGTCCCTGCTCGTCGGTCAACGTGTGTCCCTGGCCGCTGAAATTGGGATCGAGCGGCGCATTGTGCTGGTCCCAGCGATGCAGATAGCGGCCTGCGGCATTGGCCTGCCACACTTCCACCAGTGTGTGCGGCACAGGGCGGGCGTTTTCATCGAGCACGCGGCCGCTGACCACGATGCGCTGGCCCTGGGCTTCGCCGCCGTTCGGTGCAAACGTCAGGTCACACTCCCCGTGGTGGACTTCGTCCCGGCCGAAGAGCGGGCCGGTGACTTCGGACAGGGTCTGCGGAATGCGCACAAGCGGCTGCTGCGGCGCGCGCCCAATCGAAGACACGTAGGGTGCATGAAGATAGTCGGGCTGCGTCCCCAGATATGGCTTGCGGTACTGCGCGATGTCGTCCATGCGTTTCCCTTCGTGTTCAGGGGTTCTACACACGTTCCAGAATCATGGCGATGCCCTGGCCCACACCGATGCACATGGTGCAGAGCCCGTATCGGCCGCCGGTTCGGCGAAGCTGCCGCAGCGTGTTACTGATCAGGCGAGCGCCGCTCGCACCGAGCGGATGTCCCAGGGCAATCGCGCCACCGTTGGGGTTTACGTGCTCGGCGTCATCCTTCAAGCCCAGTTCCCGAAGTACGGCGAGAGCCTGCGCGGCGAAGGCTTCGTTCAGCTCGATGACGTCCATTTGATCGATTCGCAATCCCGTGAGTGCAAGCACCTTGCGCGTGGCCGGAACGGGGCCGACCCCCATCACGCGCGGCGGCACACCGGCGGTCGCGGTGCATACGACTCTGCCCAGTGGCTCCAGGGCAAACTCCGCGGCGAATGTTTCGGAAGCCAACAACAGCGCGCCTGCGCCATCGTTCAGGCCGGAGGCGTTTCCAGCCGTCACAGTGCCGGTTTGTTTCACGACCGGCTTGAGCGCGGTCAATCCTGCCAGTGTTGTGTCGGCTCGCGGATGCTCATCCACGGAGACAGCGATCGGGGCTCCCTTGCGTTGCGGGATCGTTACCGGAACGATCTCTTCGGCAAGGTATCCCTTTTCCATCGCGGCTGCAGTGCGCTGTTGACTGCGAAGAGCGAAGGCGTCCTGGTCGGCACGCGAAACTCCGTACTCTTCCGCGACGTTTTCCGCCGTTTCCGGCATTGTGTCGACGCCGTACGCCGCCTTCATGGCCGGGTTCACGAACCGCCAACCCAGCGTCGTGTCTTCCAGCTTCATGCCGCGTGCGAAGGCGGCATCGGCTTTGCCCATCACGAACGGCGCCCTGGACATGCTCTCCACGCCGCCTGCCATCACGAAGTGCGCTTCCCCGCTCCGGATGCTGCGCGCGGCCATCGCGACCGCATCCATGCCCGAGCCGCAGAGGCGGTTAATCGTGGTGCCGGAGACGCCGTCAGGAAGGCCCGCGAGCAATGCGGCCATGCGGGCCACATTGCGGTTATCTTCACCTGCCTGGTTTGCGCAGCCGAGGATCACATCATCCACCCGCGACCAGTCCACACCAGGGTGGCGCTCCATGAGGGCCTTCAAAGGCACAGCGGCCAGATCGTCCGCACGAACGCCTGCCAACGCTCCGCCGTAACGGCCAAAGGGCGTGCGCAGAGCGTCGCAGATCAGGGCTTCACTCATGGTTCCTACTCGCCACCCGCATCCTGCCCACCATGGGCAAGCCGGGTTCTCTCGTGGAGCTCTCGCAGCACGTGGAGCTCCTCGGCGGTGGGTGGCGGGGTTCGCTCGATGTGATCGGCTACGCGGAGCTCCCACCCCGTTTCGGCCTGAACCTGTTCGGCTGTTACGCCGGGATGGAGAGCAATCAACACGAGTTCATGCGTGGCCGGGTCGGAGCGCATCACGCCCAGATCCGTCACGAGCGTCGTCTGTCCGCGGCCGCGTGCTCGCGGGTTCGCGACAGGTTTGTCCACGAAGCCGGACGACGTGACAAACGAGAGCTCTTCCACAAGGCTGCGCTTGCTCTGCTTGAGCACGATCCAGACTTCCTTGGCAGAGGTCGCGATCTCCGGGGCGCCACCCGCGCCCGGGAGCCGCAGCTTGGGATGCTCATAGCTACCGCCGATCACCGTGGTGTTCAAGCGGCCCAGTTTGTCCACCTGGGCTGCGCCCAGAAAGCCCACGTCCACGCGCCCGCCCTGCAGCCAGTACCGGAAGATCTCCGGCACGGAGACGACGGTGTCCGCAGTGTCCGCAAGTTCGCCGTCTCCAATCGAAAGTGGAAGCACCTTCGGTTTGGCTCCGATCGTGCCCGACTCATAGATCAGGACCACGTCCGGCGCATGCGTCAGGCGCGCAAGATTCGCCGCGGCGCTGGGAATGCCGATGCCCACAAAGCAGACTGTGTCGCTGGTGAGTCCGCGAGCTGCGGCGATGGTCATCATTTCAGCCGGGGTGTAGCTGGTCTCGCTCATGCCCCCACCTCCGTGGCCGTGTCGCTTGCCAGACTGCGCCGGAAGCCCGCGAAGTCTTCTGTCCCAAGCACGTGCCGCGTCATCCAGGCAGTGAAGCGCTCGCGGTCCTTGGAGATCGCGTCCCAGCGCTTGCAGAAGGCGTTGTCACGTTCGTAGTAGCCATGAGCGTACGAAGGATGTGCGCCTCCCGGCACCAGGCACACGTACGTCAACACCCAGGTGGGCAGAACGCATGCATTCATGGGCGCATGGAGATCGTCGACGATCTCTTCCACCGTGACGATAACCTGCCGCGCGGCCAACGCAGATTCCTTCTGGATGCCAATGATCCCGTTGATCAGAACATTGCCCTTCCGGTCAGCCTGTTGCGCATGGATGATGGTGATATCCGGGTTCAAGGCAGGCGTTACGGCGAGGGCTTCGCCAGTGAACGGGCAATCGAAAAAGCGTATGTTCGAGTTGCGCTGCGGCAGGTCCGATCCCACATAGCCGCGCATGATAGCCAAGGGCAGGCCGGAGGCTCCGGCCTGGTACCGGGCCGCCATGTCCGCATGGCTGTGCTCCTCGATCGCGAGAGGATGCGGCCAATCCGACTGAATCGCTTCGCGAAAACGGTGCAAGGAGCCCACACCGGGGTTACCGCCCCAGGAGAACGTCAGCCTTGCCGCGCATCCCATGCCGATCATCTGGTCGTACACGATATCCGGAGTCATGCGCACGAGATGCAAACCACGCCGGCCCTGTCGAATGATCTCGTGGCCGGCTGCCGTCGGGATCAGGTGCGTGAAGCCTTCTAGGGCGATCTGCACACCATCGTGCACCAGAGCGGAGACGGCGGCTTGTAGCGGAACAATCTGTGCCATGGAGTCCCCTGGGAGTCGAAGCCTGGCACGATCCGTGCAGCCTCGCACAGCATACAATTGCGTGAGCAAAACACGCAAGCTCACTTGTTTTTATGTCCAAAAACGGGCTTACACTGTCCCTCCCTGAGCCGACATCCGCTCAATTGTATGCAATATGGTAGTCAACTGTTACGCGCTAGCCGCCCATATAGCCTCCAATCCGGGCAGCATCTCGTGGGTGAGGTGATGTCTGAACGCCACCTCCAAATTGCGCCCAGCCAGTCGCGAGTGCTCCTGAAGCAGACGCTCCGCTCGGGTCAAGTCGCGTTCCGTCAGTGATTCCAGGATGGCGTGGTGTTGATCCTGGCCTATGCGCAGGATGTTTCGGGACTCAGGAATGTCTGCGTGCGTTTGAAGGAAAGCGCTACTAGGTGCAGCAAAGGGAAGGCTGACGATTCGTTCCATCTCCATGGTCAGCACACGGCTGCAAGCCATGTCGAGTAGAACCGCGTGAAAGAGCTTGTTCTGCTCGATATATGCCTGGAACGAAGGAGCGGGATCCGCTTCCAAACGGGAGAGGGCATGGTCTATGGCTGCGACGCATTCAGCCAGTGGCTGGAGGTAAGCTTTCGCCGCGCTTGGCTCCTGAGGTATGCGACGTACGACGCAACGGGCAGCCATGCCCTCCAGCAAACCACGAATCTCGATGGCATCCAGGATGTCGCTCTTGCTAAAGGCCCGAACGATGAAGCCTCGGGTCGGATGCGAGCGGAGAAGCCCTTCTCGTTCGAGCGTCGTCAACGCGATACGCAACGGAGTGCGCGATACCCCAAGCATCGCGGCCAGCGGCAACTCTGCCATCCGGGCCCCTGGCTGAAACTGGCCGTTCAAAAGCATTTCTCGCAGGCGCAGAACTGTTGTCGTTTGCTGCGTGCGATTACCCGAAGATCTCCCGGCGGGATCGGAACGTTTATGAGAAGTCATGTACAACTCCCGGCCACGGTTTCAGCGTACAGGAGCGGTATGCGCGATTTCTGCGCCCTCACGAACTTCGGTGAAAGGTCGTCTTGCCGATCGTGGAGCAGACCCACTTCCGCTGGCGCAAGGAGTATGGTGGCCTGCAGGTG
>CAXTPR010000014.1:54921-98456 GCA_964246235.1 uncultured Acidobacteriaceae bacterium | reverse complement strand
TGGATACATAACTCTGACACCCACCCGAACAACGGCCCAGACCACACGCTTACCACGCTCCTCAACTCAGGAAGCTTCTAATTAGCCAACGCCCACGGTGGACCTTCACATCAGAAGCTAACTGACTTTGTCACATGGAACGGTCATCTCCAGCCAGAAGAGATGCAGCTGTTGTGGAACGTGCTGATCGAGAGCGCCTCTCCCGCCAGGCCTGGTATGCCGCGGCCTTCACGTCCCGGCGAGGTCCACATCTACCCACGCCATCCCTAAGGCAGGAAAGCCCGCACAATCGCGTGCTTCCTCCTTTGGGTGCAAAGCACGCTCAAATCCGCATCGGCATCAGGATGTACCGGTAGCGCACATCCTCGTTGCCGTCTTCCGGCCGCATCTGCCCGGCCGATTGCGCGTCCTTGAACTCCAGCCGCACCTCGCCGCTCGCGCCCGTCGCCCGTAAGAAATCCAGCAGGTAGGAGCTGTTGAACCCCACCACCAGCGGATCGTAGTTGTACGGTGTCTCGATGACATCTTCCGACTCGCCCGAGTCCGTCGACTGCGAGCTCAGCTTAAGCTCGTTCTGCTCCAGCCGGATCTTGATTGCACCGGAGCGCTCGTCAGCAAACTGCGCCACGCGGAGAATCGAGGCTTGCAGGTCTTCCGCACGCACGATCACAAACTTGGTATTGTCGCGCGGCAGCACGGCTTCATAGTTGGGGAACTGCCCGGTCAGCTTGCGGCTGGTCAGCACCCGGCCGCCGATGCGGAAGAACAGTGTCTGGTCGTCGTCCGCAAAGTCGATCGTCTCCGCGTCGGTCGCGCCCAGCAGGCCGTTCAGCTCCGCCAACGCCTTGCGCGGGATCAGCGTCTTCTTCTCGCCGCTGATGCCGTCCAGGCTCTCGCCCGTCTTTTCGATGTGCGCCAGCCGATGGCCGTCGGTCGCGACCATCGCCATCGACTCCGCCTTGAGCACCAGCAGAGCGCCGTTCAACGTGTAGCGCGACTCCTCATTCGAGATCGCAAAGATCGTCTTGGCGATCATGTTGCGCAGGCTCGCCGCGTTCACCTTGAACACGCCCGCGTTAGGAAACTCCGGTACCTGCGGGAAGTTCGCGCGCGCCATTCCTACCATGCGCGTGTTGCTGCGCCCGGCGCGGATCTGCACCCAGTGGTTGTCCATCAGCTTGATGCTGATATCGCCCTCCGGCAGCAGCTTGATGTAGTCGAACAGCTTGCGTGCCGGAAGGGTGCACGCGCCCGGCTTCTTCACCTTGGCTGCGCAGCTGGTCTTCAACGATTGGTCGAGATCGGTCGCCGTGATCGTCAGCTTGCCCTGGTCGCCCTCCGCGCCGGCCTCGAACAGAAAGTTCGAAAGGATCGGAATCGTCGTCTTGCGCTCCACCACGGATTGTGCGGCCGTCAGTTCACGCAGCAGCTCCGCGCGCGACACGGTGATCTCCAGGTTGCCGGTGGGGGCGGAAGCATTGGTCAGGTCAGGGGTCATGGTGGCAGTGGACACGGTCGGTCGCTCTCCCTCGTTGCGTGCAGGCCTTGCGATGCAGCTCGCAGAGCACACCCAGCCGGCGCCCTTCATTTCGGTGGAAACGAGCGGGTGGGTTTGGCTCGATTCTAAGCCGTAACGCGCCCCTTTGCGGGCACCGGCATGTTGTGAATATCGCGGCGATGTTGTGTGTTGCTGGGCAGCGGTGTTTGCGGGTGGCAGGTTTACTGGAGCGCCTCACGACTGCTTCTACAAAGCAAGGTGAAAGAAGAGATACAAACCGTAGTAGCCGTCGTTGTGCGTGGAAGAGTGGAGAACCATCCCAAGCTGTTTTGAGGGAACAAGTTGAAAGGCTCTCTTGATTTCCAAAAGTCGTCCCCGGAAAGAGCACGCTTTGGATCGTCGGGGATCGTTGCTGCCCATCCGTCCCGATTTCCATCTTCTTCACACCCGCTGGGGCGGCAGTCATCCAGCGATCTCGCTCGCTGTGTGGAGGAAGCGCCCCAAACCGCATCGTTGCTGGTGATTTTGCGGCTCCCCATCTGCACAGCGTGATGCCGGTCTCCCGCAAAAGTGGAACAACGGCTCCCTGTGTGAAGAAGTGGAGAAGCCTGTCCGCAAATCAGGCGGACAGTTTGCTAAAGTCTTGGGGCAGGCTGTTGTGTGATCCGGGAGGGCGAGTCCATACCGCTTCGCTCACGCCTCGTCCATCGCCGCAAACAGCTCTGGGAGCGACACCGCAATCGCTGTGCCGGGCACACGCAATAGGCCATCTTCGGGCTGCGCATAGCTGCCCACCGAAGCGTGGTAGCCGACCCGCTCCAGGGGTCCACCACCCATACCTGCTCCACGCCCATGGCAAGGTAATCGTCCACCCGGGGGCGCAGCGACTGCAGCGTGTCATCGCTGGACATCACCTCGATGCAAAGCAGCGGCGGAATCGTTACGCGGCGTTCCTTCGGTACAGACCGCTTGATGACCATCACATCGGGAATGCGGAACCTGTTCGGTCGCACCTGCAGACGCAACTCCGTTCGCCCCCGCACACCCCACTCGTGCCGATGATCGCGAAAAATACCCTACAGTAAGCCTTGTATATTAGCGTGTTCTTCTTCGGTAGTGGGTCAGTTTGAAATATGAACCCGACAGATTTAGCAGAACAACTCGTGAAGACACTTGGAGATGCAGACTCCAATACGGCGCACACCGCTCTCAAGTTCGCGGAGCTGCTATTGGTTCACCGCGACCACGCACAACTTGACTTCGACAGGCAGCTTCTTAGCGACCCGTCTTAGCGGCAACTGTGCCCAGATTTGAGTTGATCGTGACGAGCCTACTTGCGATGGTGGCAAGATTGCTGGCTATCTGCTGGAGTGCTGCAATTAGTTGCTGTTCGCCTTGGGCGGTCATGACGGTCTCCCCGGATGTGCGTACCCATGCTCTCAAGCTCTCAGGGAGAGCGCAAGGCAAAAGGAGACGGCCCCCGAAGGGGCCGCTCTTAGTCTTCCTTGTCATCTCCAAAGATGTCTTGCGTCAATCTCCAGAAGTGGCGTCGCATAGCGTTCCGTTCTTCCAATGGAACGTCTTCAGTGTCATCGACCACAATCGGATACCAACGCGGTGTCTCCTTTGGGAATGGAGGTGAAGGCAGAATGCATTCAACGGTTACTACTCGAAACCCGTCCTCACTGATTACGTCTGAGACCGGCTTGATGTCGTATCGCCTAAGCCGCTTGAGCAACAAGTTCAGGTTCATGTGTGGTCGTTGATCCCCCAGTTATTTGAGTGATCATTCGGACGTGATCGATTTGCAAATCTTCGCCGATGCTGATGCGGCTTTCTGGCGTAATGCTGGCCCAAAACTCTTCGGGAGCACTAAACAGGATGCTGCTATCCCTGCCCTTGTGCAGCCCGTACTCAATGTAGTGCTTCACGGCAGTTCGCAACTTGGCTACGGCCTGCGCTTCATTCTTCCCTACGGCGACTATGTCGAAATCGAGCGCATGTGCGATGACAGAATCTCCCTCATACCGGATGGAGAACATCGTGTGCATGGGCAATTTGAAGGCAGTCTCTTCTTGCGTCTGGTGCGTCATTTTACTTCCCTCGCATTCGTCAATGCGTGTGTTACGTGGCAGAATTTACCCAACGGGCACTGCTCGCTTTGCGGGCGATCTCGGCACGTCGTTCGGGACTCAGCGCCTGAGCCCGGGCTTTACCACCGTTCAGGCCGCCTCGCCTCGAAGCGGCCTGCTTACGTTTGTCGTCCACAGACGACTCCTCTGTCGCCTCGCGAACGAGACGGAAGGCCTGCACATTCACGTCCATATTTCTCACCTCGTTCAAGACGTTGGGTCGTCTTGCGCCAGTAACGGGGCCACGTGCCGGTACGATACCGTCACCTAATTAGTATGACCCAGTTGTATACACAGCGTGTGATATGAATTGCAACATTTTCGCCATTGTCAATAACACTTTCTGGCCTAAGCCCATAACACCATGATGTCATTCTACACAAAATGACCAAAATGCTTGACACTTAGCTGGTTAGTCAAGCATAATAGTCAGTATGAACAGCCTGAGCAATGCCGAACGTACCCGCATCGTGGCCGCGCTGGTAGAGGGCAACAGCATCCGCGCGACCTGCAGGATGACCGGTGCTGCTAAGAATACGGTCACAAAGCTCCTGGTGGATTTGGGGACGGCTTGCGCTGATTACCACGATGCCCATGTGCGGAACGTGAACTCGAAGCGCGTCCAGTGTGACGAAATCTGGTCGTTCGTCGGGGCGAAGCAAAAGAACGCCACGTTGGAGCAGGTAGAGCAGGGTATGGGCGACGTGTGGACCTGGACGGCCCTAGACGCAGATTCCAAGCTCATCGTGAGCTACCTGGTGGGACAGCGGGGCGCTACGCACGCCAAGATGTTCATGAACGATGTGGCGGACCGCCTTGCGAATCGTGTGCAGCTCACCACGGACGGGCACCGCGTCTACGCTGAGGCGGTACACGGCGCGTTCGGTGTAGACGTTGATTACGCGATGCTGGTCAAAATCTACGGGAACGATTCCTTTGATCGCCGCTACAGCACTGGCGAGTGCATCGGATGCCAGACGGCGGTGCTCTCCGGTTCCCCAGACCCGAAGCACATCAGCACATCCTACGTGGAGCGTCAGAACCTCACCATGCGCATGTCTATGCGCCGCTTCACTCGGCTGACCAACGGGTTCTCGAAGAAGATCGACAATCACTACGCGGCCATCGCTTTGCACTTCATGCACTACAACTTCTGCCGGGTTCACAAGTCTCTGCGCGTCACCCCTGCGATGGAAGCGAAGCTCGCAACACACGTTTGGACTGTAGAGGAATTGGTCGCGCTCCTGCCTATCGAAGAAGCGAAGAAGCGCGGCCCCTACAAGAAAGCCATTTCAAACTGACCCACTACCTCTTCTTCGCCCAGGTTTCTCTCCTCCACCACGCCTTCGAGGAAATCGCAGTCAGGCCTGTATGTCGTGTGCAGGTACTCTTCGAGAGAAATCAGCGTCATGCTGCCCATCGGGAACACCTCCGCGCTACAGGTGGAGCTTGCCGTCACTCCTGACAACTAAGGGTAAATCCGGTTCAGCGTCCGCGCGAAGGGGATGGTCTCGCGCACGTGCTCCAGCCCGCAGATCCACGCCACGCAGCGCTCAATGCCCATGCCGAAGCCCGAATGTGGCACGCTCCCATACTTGCGGAGGTCGAGATACCACTGGAAAGCGTCCATGGGCAGGCCGTGCTGCTCGATGCGCTCCTTGAGCAGGTCATAGCTGTCCACACGCTGCGAGCCTCCGATGATCTCGCCGTAGCCTTCCGGCGCCAGCACATCCACGCACAGCGCCTTGCTGGGGTCCTCCGGGTCAGGCTGCATGTAGAACGCCTTCACCGCCGCGGGGTAGCGATGCACCATCACCGGCTTGTCATATTGCGAGCTGATGTAGGTCTCATCCGGCGAGCCGAAGTCGTCGCCCCAGGTGTGCGGGTGCTCGGTCTTGCCGTCCCGGTAGGCCTGCTCCAGCAGGGTATGCGCGTCGTCATAGCTCAGCCTTGGGAAGCCACTGCGTGGTGACGGTATGCCCTCGGCGCGGTCTCCGGATGCGTTCCTGCCGATGACGGCTTCGAGCTTCGTCACGTCCTTACCGATCACCTTCAGGTCCGCGCGATGCGCTTGGAGCACGCGCGTCACAATGTGCGTCAGAAACGCTTCGGCCAGGTCCATCAGGCCTTCGAGGTCCAGGTACGCGACCTCCGGCTCGATCATCCAGAACTCCGTCAGGTGCCGCCGCGTCTTGGACTTTTCCGCCCGGAACGTGGGCCCGAAGCTGTACACCTTGCCCAGCGCCAGCGCCGTCGCTTCGATATACAGCTGCCCGCTCTGGGTGAGGTAGGCCATCTCCTCGCCGAAATACTTCATCTCGAAGAGTTCACTCGTGCCTTCGCACGCATTCGGCGTCAGGATGGGCGGATCGGTTCGGAAAAAGCCATTGGTATCGAAGTACTCCGCCGCCGCCCGCATGATGGTCGCGCGCACCCGCAGGATCGCCGACTGCCGCGGCGTGCGCAGCCAGAGGTGACGGTGTTCCATCAGGAAGTCGACGCCGTGCTCCTTGCGCGAGATGGGGTACGGGGTGTCCTCACTGATGCGCTGCGTGACCGTCACATCCTGCACATCCAGCTCCACCCCGCTGGGGGCGCGCTGATCCTCGCGTACTGTGCCGGTCACCACCAGGCTCGATTCCAGCGTCAGCCCCTTGAGCGTCTCAAAGACCTCTTCCGGCACCGCTGCTTTGGGCACGATGCCCTGCACGGTTCCCGTGCCGTCCCGAAAAATCGGGAAGAGCAACTTGCCGGACGCACGCAGGTTGTAAAGCCATCCGCGCAGCGTCACGGTTTGACCGATGTGCTCTGGAAGCTGCGCGATGGTGACGAGGTTGACTGCAGGTGCAATGGTGCTCATATCAGCCTAAGTCTACGCGTGCGGGCACAAGCTTACGTGCCTTGGCCCTGCTGTTTGGCCTCCGCCTGCTTCAGCCGGTAGTACGGGTGCATTGTGTTCCTGCGCCCCCACGGCTCTGAGTGCGTGTAGTGGAATCCAAGCCGCTCGATCAGCGCTTTCGAGTTCGCGTTCTCCGGCCCATGACCGGCAGTAAGACCGTGGAGGTGAAGCGTCTCAAATGCGAACCGGATCACGGCGAGCGCCGCTTCCTCGCCCAGGCGGCGGCTCCATGATGAGCGCGCCAGGTGTACGCCCAGCTCGAACACGTTCGGCTCATCATGCCAGGGCCGAAGCCCGGCGCACCCGGCGAACTCCCCTGACTCATGCGGCGGGATCGCGTCGCGCAGGAACATGGGCCAGTACTGCACGCCGAGCTCGTGCTGGCGCAGGATCTCCGTCTCCAGGCGCGTCCGCACATCTTCTTCCGTCATCGGGCCGCCCATATGCCGCATGACATCTGCGTCCCTCCACAGCGACTCCGCCAGCGGCAGGTCCTCTCC
Organism: uncultured Acidobacteriaceae bacterium; assembly: GCA_964246235.1. Classification (GTDB taxonomy): domain Bacteria; phylum Acidobacteriota; class Terriglobia; order Terriglobales; family Acidobacteriaceae; genus Granulicella. Next base: position 91,427 of record CAXTPR010000014.1, on the reverse strand, counting down.
CGCCCAAGAGCGGAACACAAGCCGAGGCGACTCCGGCAGAAGCACGTCCGGTCTCCTAGAACCATTTCCGCATACGCAGGAAGACCAACAGAACCGCGGTCAAGGCAATCGTGAGGAGAGCCACGATCAACGCTCCATGCGGTGACTCTTCAAACGGCAAACCCTTCAGGTTCATGCCATAGACTCCGCTGATAGCCAATGCCGGCAAGGCGATGGTGCTGAGCACCGTAAGCACTTTCATCACGTCGTTGGTACGATTCGCCACGGAGGACAGGTACACGTCCAGCGAGTTGGTCACCAGGTCGCGCTGCGTGTCCACCGAGTCCAGCAGCCGGATCACATGGTCGTAGATGTCGCGCACGAACGGCTGGTGTTCGCTATCGACGATGGAGTCCTGATCGCGCTGCAGATGCAGCGTCGCATCGCGCGTGCCCACCAGGATGCGGCGCACCTCCATCAGCTTGCGCTTGAGCGCAAAGATGGCCTGCAGCGTGTCCGGCTCCGGCTTGTCGATGACCTTGCTCTCCAGGTCCTCGATGCAATCATCGTAGTGGTCCAGCACCGGGAAGTAATTGTCCACGACCGTGTCGAGAATCAGGTACAGCAGACGCGCGGGCTTATCGTCCGCTCCTTCACGCCGCGCCCGCTCCAGCGCACTCGCGGTAGAAGGACACGCGGGGTCAGCTACCGTGATGAAAAAGGGCTCGCTGTCATGCACCCCGGCAAACAAATCCAGCGAGGAGACGCCTACCCCAGCCGCCTGTTCCGGGTGTTCCGGATCGCTCGGCTTCACATACATGGGTTTCAGCACCGCGAAGGTGTAGCCCGCCGACTGATCTACCTTGATCCGCTCATCGTCCGAATGCGTGTCTTCGATATGCAGAGGGTGGAGCCCGAAGCGCGCCGCAAGCTCCTGCAGCTTGGGATCATGATCGTTGCTCAGCTCGTACCAGGCCATCGCTTCCTTTTTACGCCTACGCCGGCGCGTTGTGGACGTAGCTCATGGATACATCGTCATCACTTCCGAGAATGCGACTTATCGGGACAGATCAGGAGTTGAGCAGATGTCTTGCTCGTATGGGTTTGCTGCTGCTGATGGAGGCTTCACGGCACATTTATAGTCCTGCACATTTCAGACCCTCGGCGCTTTCTTTTCCGGACCAGCGAAGAACGTGAGTAGGCGTGTCCCTTGAAGAGGGCACCGTCGGCAGAACGGGGCCTTATGTCACCCTGAAAAGGATGAAAGCGCAATCAATCCAATTCTCCTTACTGCTTGCGGGCATCTCCGCTCTTACCTCGCTGGCTATAGACATGGGCCTGCCCGCGATGCCCGTAATCGAAAAGCAATTCCATATAGCACCGGGCCGGGGAGCCCTCACGCTCTCTGTCTTTCTGGTCGGCTTTGCCTTTACCCCGCTGCTTGGTGGACCAATCTCGGATCGCTTCGGCCGACGCCCCATACTGCTCAGCGGTCTCATGATCTTCGCGCTTTCCGCGCTCGGCTGCGGCTTTGCCCCGAACTTCGCCACGCTCCTTGTCTTCCGCGTCGTTCAGGGCGCAGCAGCCGGCGCTAGCGTCGCCCTTCCAATGGCCATCATCCGGGACTCTCTTTCTGGCCACACCGCCCGTCAGGCTATGTCGCAGATGACCACCATTCTTGGCGTCGTTCCCGTCTTTGCCCCGGTCGTCGGCTCCTGGGTCCTGCTCGTCGGCCCATGGCGCGCCATTTATGTGGTACAGGGTGGCATTTCGCTCCTGATCCTTTTCACCGTTTTTCTCTTCTTCGACGAAAGCCATCCCAAAGAACGCAGGCAGGCTTCGCCGTCGCGCACCCCTTTACGTAACTACGCTCTTCTTCTGGGTGAACCGATCTTCGGTGTTCACGCTGTTATCTATGCCTGCACCTACGCCTGCATTTTCTCCTATGTGTCGGCCTCACCCGTGGTTTTCATGGACCAGATGCACGTCCAGCAGCACGTCTACACTCTTATTTTCGGAGCCATCTCCGCCTGCCAGGTCGTCGGTGCGGTCGCGAGTGGCTTCGTCGCCCGCAAACGCCTCCCACTGCGTACGTTTCTGCGCACCGGCCTCATTCTGATGGTGGTCGGCGGATTGATTCTGGTTAGCCTACAGGTCGCCGGATTCGCGCGCCCCCTCGCTTTCGTCGTGCCAACGATGCTCATGATGATGGCCTTCGGCTTCATGGCTCCGTCGCTGATGCTCGGGTCTTTGGAGCCAATCCCGCACGTAGCTGGAGCCGGCAGCGGGGTAATTCGCTGCACTCAGATGCTCTTTGGATCAGGCGGTAGCGCATTCCTCGCCTGGCTTTGCGCCCGCCCCGGTGTGAATCCTGCCATCGCGACTGCTTCCACTATGACCGCTCTCGCTCTCGCAGCCATCGTTCTTTACGTCACCAGTCACACGAAACGCATCCCGATATCAACGAACGCGGCCTGATGTCAACCAGATAGGCCTCGGTCTCGCCTTGCCTACCGGCAGAGTCTCTGCGGGACTATCTAACTGACTCTTCTTGGTTGTCTCTTCGTGCTTGTCGAGAGGGTTTTGAGTGCCTTAGGGCTGAGCGTAAGAAGGTCAGCCGTACACTCGCCCGGATGAGTCCCGGTAAACGCGATCTCGTAACTATTCCAATATCATTGCCAGGCACGCGAGCTTCGTAGCAGCCTCGGACCTGCTTCCGCGCCGGGCGGCGAACAAATCCCGATGGCCGTCCAGGCCTACACGCCCACCAGCGCCCAGCCGCGCTCGCACTTTCCCTTCCACTCGCTTTCCTTCGTGGCCGGGTCATACGCAATCTCCAGCAAACCCGCAGGCGCCTGATTCATGCTGTCGGAGTTCCGCAGGTGTTCCCGCACCACGCCCCAGTCCACCTTGCCTTCGCCCGGCCAGCAGTGCTCATCGCGTATGCCGCCGTTGTCGTGCAGGTGCATCTCCACGAGCCTGTCGCCAAATGCCGCAAACGCCAGGTCCAGCCCGCTCCTGCCCGCCTCATGGCTTGTTTCCGGCACGCCTTCCGCCAGGACAGCATGGCCCACGTCCAGGCAGAACCCCACCGTGTTGAAGTGGCCCACCCGCACGATCTCCAGGAGGTGTTCCGGCTCCGCGACCTTGTTGCTCAGGTTCTCCAGTAGCAACTGAACGCCCAGCGGACCCGCAAACGCCTTCAGGTGTTCCACCGCCGAAAGCGCATCGTCCAGCGCGCGTGGCCCCCACTCATCTTCCTTGCTTCCCAGGTGCAGCACGCAGCTCTTGAAAGGCACCTGCTCCGCGGCTTCCAACGCCCGCTTTACTTCATCCTGCGCGGCAATGCGCCCGCTCTTCGCAGCATCGATCAGGTTCAGCGTAGCCGCGGTATGTTTGCTCCAGTTCGCTTCCTCGTCGGGCGTAAACAGCGGCATGTGCATTGACGCCGTCACAGGATTCGCCTGAAACCAGTTCGCCATCTCCCGCACCGCGCCCCGGTCGCAATAATCGAAGTGGTGCCGCGCCGCGAACACCTCGATTTGCCGCGCGCCTGTTGCCAGCATGGCATCCAGGAGCGCCGGCGTCAGCCGTTGCGAAAACAGGAGGTGCGTCGAAAGACCGTATTGCATCGAGAGACCTCGGGAAATCGTGCTGCAGCGGGCAGGAGCGTTACAGAAGCATACTGGCCGCCATTGTTGACGTGCTTGAAAGAACCCTTACGCGGGGTAGATCATGCTGAGCTGCCGCTCCAGAACGGCATTCGCTGCAGCATCCGGTAACGGCCGAGTCCGCTGGAGCCACGCAACCGGCTCGCGGAGCTCTTCCAGCACCTCGGGCCCGAGTTCGCGCAACCGCAGCAGGGTCTCATGCAGGATCAACCGTAGCGGCAGACTCTCTGGCAGGCTCAGCGCGGCGTTCAACTGGCCGCGAACGATCTCAAGCTTGCTCCGCAGGTGGGAGAAACCGGGTTCCGAGCCTGCGCACCGCATCGCCAGCAACTGTTCCAGGCCCAGCAGGTAATTGCCGAGCGCCGTGCCCGCCGGAATCCCGTAGCGAGCCGCGTCCATCGGATCTGGCGAGCTACCATCTGGCCCGCTATTGGATACGTGCAACAAGTCATGCGCCATCCGCGACCAAAGCCGGAGCGCCAGGTCGCCCATGTGTTCCCGTCCCACCGCCGCGGAGACCGCATGCATTCGTGACGAAGCGCTTTCCAGGTGCGTCGGGACGACTCGCAGCCGCGACTCCGTCCTCTCGCCCGCTTCTTGCAAGTGCAGTGTGACCGCCGCAACAGCGCCCGCGCTTCGCGCATGCTCGGCGGCATCGGCATCGGTCCACTCCGCGCTCAAAACAGCAAATCCGTGTCCCGATACCCACGGAACGATCCCCGTGGTCTCCAGCCCCAGGTGTAGAAAGGCGCTCTCCGCCAGAAACAGCGGCAGCGCCCGGCTTAGCCGTCCCAACGCGACTTGCCGGTTGGGCTCGCCGCCCTGCGTCTTCGCTGCTTTCTTTGCATAGCCAACGCTTGGCGCCAGAAACAACAGCTTTCCTGCCCGCGCGGTCCCGAACAGGACCCGCGCCGGCGACTGCGCAGGCAGCCACACGGGCCCTTCGATCGCAAAGGCGGTGACCTGCGGCGAAGCATGAGCTGCAGAGACCAGCGCTAATACCCCGCTGCCTTGCCGAAGTGGTGGCGCTTGTCCTGCCCGCCCGTGAGCTCGCCGGTCTTCGGGTCACGCGCGATCAGCTCGCTGTCGCCCCACACCCCAGCCGATTTCTCGTCGAACTCGGCCTCACGCCTGGTCGTGTAGCCCGTCGCCTTCATCGCGTTTACCACATCCACCGGGAAGCTCTTCTCGAACTGCAGCACATCCGGCAGGTACTGGTGATGAAAGCGCGGCGCATCCGCCGCCTGCTGGATGTCCAGCCCGTTGTCTACGATGCTGATGAGATCGTTGGCTACGGTGGTGATGATCGTCGACCCACCCGGCGTACCGAGCACCAGCCGCACGTGGCCCGGGTAGCAATCCTTGCGCTCACGAAAAGTCATGGGAGCGCCCGGCCGCTCGGGCGGGTTCTGGCCGCCACCACTTATGACACAGATCGGTGCTTCGCTCACAATGGTCGGCGTCATCGAACTCAGCGGCCGCTTGCCCGGCGCGATTGCGTTCGCCGGTCCCTGGATCAGCCCGAATCCGTTGGGCACGCCCATCTTGCTGGCGAAGTCGTCCATCTCGTCGTTCAGCAGAAAGCCCAGCCCCGCCACCGTCACGCCGGAACCAAACCCGAAGTTCAGCGTGTAGGTCGAGCTCACCGCGTTGCCGTCCGCATCCACCACGCTGAAGTGCGTCGTCTCATGCGACTCATAGGTGGGCGGCGACGGCACCTTGGGAGGCTCCGGCATGAAGCCTTCCGGTCTTTTCAGCGTGGCGGAAGGCGTCGCCTTCACCGGGTCGATGGTCCTCCGCCAGGCCGCCGCGTACGCTGGGTCGGCCATCTGTTTCAGAGGCATGGTGTTGAAGTCCGGATCGCCCAGGTAGTCGCCGCGGTCCATATACGCCCGCCGGAACGCCTCGGCCAGGGTGTGCACCTGCGCAGGAGACCTGTCCATGCTCGGCCCCATCGGCGGAACAGGATACGGCAGGCTTTTCATGTTGTAGCCCTGGAGGATGTTCAGGATCTCCAGCAACACGATGCCGCCCGAGCTTGGCGGCGGCGAGGTCAGCACCTCCAGCCCGCGATACTGGCCCACCAGCGGCTCGCGCTCCTTCACCTGGTACGCGGCAAGATCGGCCGCTGTAATCAGCCCGCCACTGCTCTTTTCGAACGCCGCAATCTCTTCCGCCAGCTTGCCTTTGTAGAAATCGTCGGGGTCCGCCGCGATGCGTTCCAGCGTCCGCGCCAACTCCGGCTGTTTGAAGGTGTCGCCCGCTTGGTAAAAGTTCCCGTCGCGCTGAAAGATCCGCTTCGATTCCGAAAACTGGGTCAGCACGCTCGAGTGCATGGTTCGCGCTTCGTCGGCGCTCAGCACGAAGCCCTCGCGCGCCAGCTTGATCGCCGGCTCCATCACCTTCTTCAGCCCCAGCCGCCCATACGTCTTCTCGGCGTACGTGAGCCCCGCCACTGATCCCGGCACGCCGCTCGCCTTCGAGCCCACCGTGCTCATCTTAGGGGTCACATTGCCCGCGGCGTCCAGGTACATGTTCGCGCTTGCCGCTGCGGGCGCCTTCTCGCGATAATCCAGGAAGTGCGGCTTTATCTCGCTGCCCTTGTTGAGCGAGCCCGCCCCGCCCGGCCGGATCAACATGAAGCCGCCGCCCCCGATGTTGCCCGCGGTCGGATAGACCACCGCCAGCGCAAACCCCACCGCCACCGCCGCGTCCACGGCGTTGCCGCCGGCACGCAGCATCGCCACGCCGGCATCGGTGGCGTCGTGGTGAATGCTTACGACCATTGCATGTTGCGCATGGATCGGTAGTGCGGGTACCGCGCCCTGTGCCAGAGCAGTCCCAGTGAGCCAGGCAAGCGCACTCAGGGAGAGTGGACGAGCAGAGCGGACAGGGAACGTCTGCATCGAGAAAGAACCTCCAGGGTCACCTCATCATACCGTCCGCTGCAAAGGACAAGGGCCGCCGAGGCGGCCCCTGCTCTGTTGCGTGTGCGGCTTTACTGCACGGTCAGCGTCACGTCATCCAGCACAAAGCTCGTGGCCAGCGACGCGTCCTCCTTGCCGGTGAACTTCACCACTACCGTTTGCCCCGCGTAGGCAGCCACGTTGTAGGAGTGCAAAGCATAGCCGCCGGCTGCGTTCAGGTTGCTGAACGTCGCCAGCGTCGTCAACACCGTGCCCGCCGTGTTTGTGAGCTGCACCGTGAACGTGTCGTAGGCCTTGGTCGTCGTGGTCTCCTTGGTGTCCACGTGCAGGTAGAAGCTAAACGTCGCCGTGCTCTTGCCGGCAGGGATCGCCACACTCTGGCTGGCTGTGTCGGTGTGCGTGGTGCCGTAGCCGTCCAGCCAGGCGAAGTAGCTGCCCGTGTGCGCCGTTTCTCCCGTGCACGCGCTGTTGGAGCACAGCACGCCCGTGCTCAGGCTCCACGGCGTCGCCGCGCCGGTCTCGAACCCGCCATTCACGATCAGCTGCGTGCTCGTGCCGGAAGACGCCACAGTCAGCGAGATCGCTGTCGTGTGCGTCAGGCTGCTGGAGGTTCCTGTCACCGTTACAGTCGACGTCCCCACGGCCGCCGAGCTGCTCGCCGTGAAGGTCAGCGTGCTGGATGTCGTCGTGCTTGCGGGGCTGAAGCTCGCCGTCACTCCCGTCGGCAAGCCGCTTACCGTCAGCGCCACCGAGCCCGTGAACCCGTTGCTGTCCGTTACGGTCACGGTAGTGGTCGCGGTCTTGCCCTGGGTCACGCTCACGCCTGCGGGCGAAGCCGCCAGCGAAAAGTCCGCGGTCGGCGTGGAGCTGCCGACCAGCGCGTTGATGAGTCCTGGTCCGTTCGGTGATCCCCAGCCCGTGACCAGGTCATACCCCGCCACCGCCGTGAAGCTCCCGCTTCCCTTGCTGGCCGGATTCGTCCCGCTGGTAATGTCGTGGTACACCGTCGCACTGGAGCTCCCCAGGCCGAGCGTGTACAGGCTGGGATTGATGAACCCCAGCGTGCTCTTGCCATTGGCCACGGCCTGCTGGTTGGCGAGCGCGATGTACCCTGCCACGCGCGGCGTGGCATAGCTCGTGCCGCCGTAGCCGCTCTCGAACTGCCCATCGTCCGCTGTGGTGTTGTCGAAGTTCGCCTCCGCCGCCACATCCGGTGCGTTGCGGTAGCTTGCCGAGCCCTTGTTTGTGGAGGTAATCACGCCTGCGGTCTGTTGCCAGGTGGGGATCGAGTACCCTGCACTCGCGTAGTAGCCGCCGCCCGAATCAACCCAGCCTGTTTCCGCCGACCAGGCGCCCCCGGCGCCCGTGGTCGTCAGATCCGTGCCGCCCACCTGGGTGATGTACGGATCCAGCGACGGTGGATCGTACGTGCTGCTGTTGAACGCGCCGCTGTCGCCTGTGGCATTCAGGTAGGTCTGGCCCTGGGCCGCCATCTGCTTGAAAGGCGCATCCGATGCCGTGCCGAAGTCGCCGCCGCCCCACGAGCTTGAAATGACCTTGGCCGTGTTGTCGCTCACCATCTGGTTCAGCACCGAAGTTGAACTGGAGCCCTCATAAAACAGGATCTGGCTCAAGCCCGGCGCCATGCCCTGCACCTGCACGATGTCCAGGATCTGTTCGCCGTCGTCGCAGGTGTTGGGGTTCTCCTGCCCGCTGGAGGTAAACCCGAAGCATGCGCCGTTGTAGCCGCCCACCAGCACGTTCTTCACCGGTACGCTGGAGCTCATGCCAATCTTCGAGTAGTACAGCGTCAAATCACTCGCCAGGTAACCGTCATAGCTGAAGATGGCGACCGTTTGCCCGGTCCCGGTGAGCGATCCGGAACCGTAGTACGCCGCCCGCATGTCGCTGGGCAGGTAGGTGTTGCCGGGCCCGGAGCCGGTGATGTGCGGCGTCACCGCCGCATTCGCGACCACCCCATCCCCCAGCATACCCAGCCCGCTGGGCGCCGCAATCGTATCCGGCAGCGCCGCGGGAGCCTTCTTCAGATGGCTGTGCTTGGGCACCGAGTTCTCCAGCCCGTCGATCGCCAGCAGCGGGATGTCCAGGTCAGGTTTCGGCTCCGTATCCGGAGCGTGAAACTCGCGGCCCAGCGCCGGGTCGCGAAACGTCTTCTCGGCAATGTGCAGTGCACGGTTCACCACCGCCACCGGGGCGTCCACTTCGATCAGACGCCGGTTCGCCGCGGTGGCCGTGATCAGAAAGCCGCTCGACTGCGCCCAGGAAACCAGCTTGTTGTAATCCCCTTCGGTCGGCCCAAAGCGCGCATCGAACTCCGCCGTGCCCAGGTAATGGTGGAAGTTCACGCTTGCCGGGTTGTAGAGATCGGCCAGCAGCGCATCCAGAGCCGCTTCATTGCGCAGCGGCAGGCTGATGGTCAGGTGCAGGTGCTGCGAAGGATCGAGCGAGCCAACCTCTGCCGCCTGGCCGCTGCGCACCAGCGGCGGCACGTGCTGCGCCCGGACAGGAGCCTGCGAGAGCAGCAAAGGGGTGGAAAGAGCGGTCAGGACCGCTCCCAGGAAATGACGAACAAAGGAAGGGCACTGCATGGGAACTCTCCATTCGAGCGAGAAAGCTGCTCCGAAGCGAGGAAATGGCCTAGCCGGGCATCACGCAGACGCCGCTGAGGGGAATTCCCAAAAGTACCAGCCCTCGCCTTGCTTGAAAATGCCCCGTAAGGATGTATCCCTCACCATGAGCGTCCTGCACTCATATAACATGCAACTAATTCGGAAGATGTGCGTCTATTCTATTGTGAGCGGTGATAAATCCCGTCCACGACACTTCAGAAGCACAAGGAGGACCCAAGATGATGACCCGTTTTGCTCCCTATCGCAGCACTCTGAGCGACGTCGCATTCCTGCAGAACCGCCTCAGTTCGCTGTTCCACGACCTTGCCCAGCCGGGCAGCCCCTCCACCGAAACGCTGGCGACAGGAAACTTTGTCCCTGCGGTCGATGTCTACGAGGACGCACAGAAACTGGTGCTCAAGCTCGAGATTCCCGGCGTTCGCAAGGAAGATCTGGATATCCAGGTAGAAGGCCGTGTGCTCACCGTGAAAGGCGAGCGCAAGTTCGACTCCAGCGAGAAGGAAGAGAACTTCACCCGCGTGGAGCGCCGTTTCGGCAGCTTTGTCCGGAGCTTCACGTTGCCCACTTCGGTTTCGACCGAAGATGTCGTTGCCACCAGCCAGGACGGCGTGCTGAGCATCGCCATGGTTCGCAAGCCGGAAGCCAAGGCCCGCCAGATCGAGGTCAAGGCCAGCCCTGTTCCTCAGCGCATCGAGGCGCAGCAGGATTCTACGGCCGTGGCGTAAACCCCACTGACGGCACCGGCAGCGGATACAACATCGGCGCGGACGGCGCACAAGGGCCCAGAGGTTTCACCGTGTGCCGTTACGAGCCGTACAGGGGACGAGTGCGGGGTTCTGCCCCGCCTCGTCCCATGTTCTTGGCGGCTGTTTTGGAACCGGCGTCTTGGCAACATTTGCAGACGAAAACAGGTGTGTCAGGATGATGCTCATCCCTCCCATGAGGACCGTCCTCCATGAGCTTCGTTCGACCACTCTCCTGTGCGAAGAGAGCGTTCCATCTCCACGTGTCGCTGGTGGTCTGTTTCGGTAGCCTGGGGTGCTCGGGCACCAGCAACAGCAGCAACTCTGGTACTGGCGGCTCCTCCCCGTCCGCGCCTGCGATCGCGCAGATCTCCCCAAGCAGCGTGGCAGCTGGATCGGCCGCTACCACGATTACCGTGACAGGCACCGGCTTTAACGTGGCGTCTGTGGTGAACTCCGGTTCGACGGCACTTTCGACTACCTATAGTGGCCCCACCTCGCTTCAAGCGACCCTTCCGGCCGCGCTGCTCACAAATTCCGGAAACCTCACTCTTACAGTTGTCAATCCCGCCTCATCCGGAGGGACGTCCTCCGCCGTCAATTTTTCCGTAACGGCACCGGTGAGCACCCAACTCATTCTGACCCAGCCTGCGAGCGACCTGGCCATGGACCCCGTCCGCGGCGTGGTGTATGCCACCGTCCCGGCTGGTGCCGCGGCCAACGCGAACAGCATTGTGACCATCGATCCGGCAACCGGCACGCTTTCCGGAGTGACTCCGGCTGGCAGCAACCCGGATGCGATTGCCATTTCCAGTGATGGCGCTTATCTCTATGTGGCCTCTGATGGAGATTCATCGGTTCGCCGCTATCTCCTGCCGTCCATGACGCTGGACTTTACCGTTACGCTTCCGTCTTATCCTTCTACCTACACAACGACGTATGCACTATCGCTCGCTGTCGCTCCCGGATCTCCGAACGTGTGGGCTGTCAGTATCGGCTTGGCGAATCGCATTCCGACTGCCATGGGTCTCGTGATCTATGACGGTACGGTACCCCGTACTTCTCAGGTGAGCTCATCCAGCATTCTGGCCGACACGATCGTTTGGGGCAAGAACATAGACACTCTGTATGGAGCGGATACCGAAGACTCTGCGCGTATGTTCTACACGTTTCCCGCGACCTCGGCAGGCATCGGCACGATTGCGACCTATCCCAATGCATTTTCATTTTTGAATTCTCCCGCTCTCATCCACTTTGAAAGCTCGACGGGGTGGATTTATGCCGACGATGGCGAAATTCTTGATCCGGGAACGGGCAAGGTCGTCGGGGGTTTCTCCATGCCGGGTGCCCTGACGACTGACGGTCTTCTCAAGCGGGTTTTTGTGGCCGACGGAGCTGTGTCTGGCCTTACATACCTGCTCGCGTACGACCTCAACAGCCAGGCGCTCGTGAACAGCCTTCAGATACAGGTGGCCGGAGCCCCTCATCGAATTCTTCGCTGGGGCACAAGCGGCCTTATCTTCAACACAATCAACCCTGCAACAGCAGGACCCGCCGGCAGAATCTTCATCTACTCCGGACCGCTTGTTCATTAGGGGTAGCCAGAAAGAGGTCGCCAAGCAAGGGATCCTAGCAACCATCCTTTGCCCTGGAACATTGAGTGCGGAACGCTAAGATTTCTGCAACTGCCTACACTCAGGTGCGTCTATTAAGTTAGCCGCCCTGCGAGCGACGCGGGAGCTCTGGCGAAGGAGTTTGAACCCATGGCCATCAAATGGGACAGGTTGACAGTGAAATCGCAGGAAGCGGTACAGGCGGCCGCGTCCCATGCCGCCGAAAACGGCAACCCGGAAGTTGTGCCGATGCACCTCCTGGCGGCGCTTCTGGAAGACAAAGAAGGGGTTGTTCTGCCCGTCTTGGAGAAGATCGGCACGCCCGTGCAGCAGTTGCTGGCAGGGGTCCATGCCGCCATCGGTAAACTCCCTAAAGTGCAGGGTGCGAGTACCCAGCCGGGCATGGGTGCGGCTCTGACCAAAGTCCTGGACGGCGCTTTCAAAGAAGCCGAAAACTTCAAGGACGACTACGTCTCGACCGAGCACCTCCTCCTGGCCCTCGCGGCCCAGAAAGGTGAGCCGGTTGCCGCCGCGCTGGCGGCAGTGGGGGCCGATCACTCGGCCATCCTGAAAGCGCTGCAGGCGGTGCGCGGCTCGCAGCGCGTGACCGATCAAAACCCCGAAGGCAAGTTCCAGGCGCTGGCCAAGTACGCGAAAGACCTTACCGAGCAGGCCCGTCGCGGCAAGCTGGACCCGGTGATCGGCCGTGATGAAGAGATTCGCCGCGTTATCCAGGTGCTCTCGCGCCGCACCAAGAACAATCCTGTCCTCATCGGGGAGCCCGGCGTTGGAAAAACAGCCATCGTCGAAGGCCTCGCCCGCCGCATCTTCCAGGGCGACGTGCCGGAAATCCTGCGCGACAAGCGGGTGATCTCGCTCGATCTCGGTTCCATGCTTGCCGGAGCCAAGTTTCGCGGCGAGTTTGAAGACCGGCTTAAGGCCGTTTTGAAGGAGATTGAGGAGTCCAACGGACAGGTCATCCTGTTCATCGATGAGTTGCATACGCTGGTCGGCGCGGGGGCGGCTGAAGGCGCCATCGACGCCAGCAACATGCTCAAGCCGGCGCTGGCGCGCGGCGAGCTGCGCGCCATCGGCGCCACCACGCTCAACGAGTACCGCAAGTACATCGAAAAAGATGCAGCGCTTGAGCGCCGCTTTCAGATTGTCTTCGTCGGCGAGCCCAACGTGGAAGACACCGTCGCTATTCTGCGTGGCTTGAGAGAAAGGTACGAAACGCACCACAAGGTGCGCATCAAGGATTCAGCCATTGTGGCCGCCGCCGAGCTCTCGCATCGCTACATCTCGGATCGCTTTCTGCCCGATAAAGCCATCGACCTCGTCGACGAAGCCGCTGCGGCGCTGGCCATCCAGATCGGCTCCGTACCGGTGGAGATTGACATCCTGGAACGCCGCGGCACCTCGCTTGAAATCGAGCGGCAGGCGCTCAAGCGCGAAAACGATGCAAACTCGCAGGAGCGTCTGCAGGCAGTGGAGCGCGAGCTCGCCGACGTGCAGGAGCAGGCTGCCGGTTTGCGGGCGCGTTGGCAGAAGGAACGCGGAGCGATTGGCGAGATCGCCAGACTCAAGGAAAAGCTTGAAGCACTGCGCTTTGAGATGGGCGAAGCCACGCGCAAGGGAAACCTTCAGCGCGCGGCCGAGCTCCAGTACGGCGAAATCCCGCAAGCTGAGCGCGCTCTCGGCAGTCTCACGTCCACCCAGGACGCGAACGTCGATGCAGCAAAACAAGGCAGCACCGCCTCGCGCCTGCTCAAGGAAGAGGTGGACGAGGAAGACATCGCGACCATCGTCAGCAAGTGGACGGGCATCCCCGTCAACAAGATGCTGGAAGGCGAGGTGCAGAAGCTCACGCGGATGGAAACACGCCTGCGGGAGCGCGTCGTCGGCCAGGACGAAGCGCTTACGGTAGTAGCGAACGCCATTAGGCGTTCGCGTGCTGGCCTGTCCGATCCCAAGCGGCCCATCGGCAGCTTCATCTTCCTCGGGCCCACCGGCGTCGGGAAGACAGAAACCGCGCGCGCCCTGGCTGAGTTCCTCTTCGACGACGAGAACGCCATGGTCCGCATCGACATGAGCGAGTACATGGAAAAGCATGCCGTCGCTCGCCTGATCGGCGCGCCTCCGGGCTACGTGGGCTTCGACGAAGGCGGCCAGCTCACCGAGGCCGTACGCCGCCGGCCCTACGCGGTGGTGCTCTTCGATGAGATCGAGAAGGCGCATCCGGATGTCTTCAACGTGCTCCTGCAGGTGCTCGACGATGGCCGACTGACCGACTCCAAGGGCCGCACCGTCGACTTCAAGAACACGGTGCTCATCATGACCTCGAACATCGGCGCGCAGGCGCTCAACACCGCCTGGGCTGAAGGCGAGGACGGCTTCGAAGAGGCAAAAACGCGCGTCATGGACTCGCTCAAGGGGCACTTCCGGCCCGAGTTCCTCAACCGCGTGGACGACATCGTGGTCTTCCATCCGCTAGGCGAATCGCAGCTCACGCATATTGTCGATCTGCGCCTCAACGATCTGCGCAAGCTCCTGCTGGATCGCAAGATTTCGCTTGAGCTCACCGATGCCGCGCGCGAGGCTATTTTCAAGGCCGGCTACGACCGCGCCTACGGTGCTCGCCCGCTCAAGCGCGCCATTCAGCGCCTCGTGCAAGATCCGCTGGCGATGCGCATCCTTGAGGGCTCGGTGCTGCACGGCAGCCATGTCGTCATCGACGCGGACCGCAGCGGCAAGCTCGACTTCCGCACCGGCGGTGAGCTCGCTCGCGAGGCCGAAGCCGCCACGGCGTAATGAGCGCTACCCGCACACTTGCGTCAAAGCGGAAGGGACGGAGCCAACCAGCTTCGGCCCTTGTTGCTTGAAGCGACTTGCTGGGGAGAGTGTCACTGAAGCGCCCGCACCAACACGTCAATCCGGCCCTGTACTGGAACTACCGTACCGGGCCCAATCGGCGTAAGGGGTGCCGGCTCCTGGGTGTACTCTCGCCCGATCCTTGCCAGCAGGGCCGGCGGCATGCGAGTGCGATCGCCTTGGAGGAAAATCAGGAGGTCGGGCGGTTTCTTCTGCCAAGCCTCCAGGATCGCCGCCAGATCCGCTTCAGCAAACGAGGTTCCCGGGTGCCACCACAGCGGCATGCCCCTGGGGGACTGCTGCCGTTCGCGCGCATAGAGGAATTCCATGCGAGGGCCGAAAAACACGCGCGCGCCTGGGTGTGCCGCCAGGGTCGCGTCCGTCTCCGCCAGCAGCGAGAAAAACGCGGGGCAGTTATGGAAGCTCCCGAAAAACTTGTCCTCGTGGTCCGCTAGCGGAAGACCGCAGTCGTCTGAGCCCCATTCGCCGACGGCTTGCATGCGGGCGCGGGTTGCAGAGTAGAAAATGCCCAGCAACAGCAGCGAGTAGAGCGCGAAGAAGTACACGCCTTTCAGGCGGAAGGCGCGGCCGGCCCCGGTGGCGCCCAGCATCGCCGTGCCGAAGAGCAGGCAGGGTGTGTCCACGATACCGAACTCGACATTTGTGCCAAGAGCTACGACGGAGATCACGCAGGCTCCGAGAGCGAGCAGATCCACTGCCCCTGCCTGACGGTGCACCGTGCGCGCCAACACCACAATCAGAACCCACGCCAGCAAGGGCAGGATCGGGATGTAGACCACCAGGCTGCGCAGGCCTTCGGTGACGTTCGAGTTGACGAAAAGACCGTTGAAATACCCTTGCGGAAGAAAGCGCGCGGACAGTTGGCCGTAGAGGCGTGCCGTCGCGAGAAGGGAAGTATGCGCAAACGCCAGCGCGACAGAGCTGACCAGGAGCGCAGACAGCAGGGCGGCGATCCCGTTCCACCAGGCCCTTGTGAGTAGAAGCGACACCGTGCAGAACAGCAGCGCAGGCAGAGCGCCGTTGGGCTTGGCCAGCAATAGGCCCGTTTCCGCCAGGCATAGGTGGGCCACAAGCTCCATCTGTTCCCTACGTGTCGCCGTGCCGCGGAGTTGCAGCAGCGCATAGGTTGCGGCCAGGGCAAGGAGCGCGAACATCTCCGTCCAGGAGGAGTGCCACAGATGCCCCACCATCAGCACCGGCAACAGCAGCGCCACGCTGTACGCCGCTCCTAGCGTCAGCACCGGCCCCTCGCCCATGCGCTTGCGCAGCAGGAGCAGAACGCGCATCCCCATGGCTTCCACGGCGATCGGTACGACTACTGACACGAACGTAATCGCCAGCCAGCGCACGCCCAGCAGCTTGTACGCAGCGGCGACACTAAGGTACAAGATGGGCGGAAAGGTGCAGATGAAGTCCCGGTTGGGTACCTGGCCGTTGAGCACGCGCCAGCCGGAGTCGATCAGCGGACTCAGGTCATAGCCGCCGAAACGGTACTGAAGGGCAAACAGGGTGTAGAGGCACGTCAGGACGGTCAGCGCGATGAGGCCGTTCCAGCACCACCAAAATCGCCTGCGGGTCACAAGCGCGATTGTATCCCTCGTCAGGAGCAGAATCGCTTGGACGCTCCGCACCCGGCGTGCTTATGCGATCGGGGCGCCGGCGGCCTTGTAGATGGCCTCGATCGCCAACATGTCCTTCAAACCTTCTTCCCCTGGCGTTCTGGGCTCTTCGCCGCTGCGCACGCAGTGTGCGAAGTGTTCGGCTTCCAGCGTGAACTGGAAGGGCGCCTTGCCCTCGCTTGCGACGCTCCAGGGCTGGCCGTTCACGCGTCCGGTGGCGCGCAGGCCCTCGTAGGAGAAGGCAGGTTCAACACGGATCCAGCCCTTCGAGCCATTGAGGGTCAAGCTGCCTGTACCGCTCTGGCCGTAGGACGAACCCGCGCTGCAAAGAATGCCCGTGGGCAACTTCATGGTCCACTCCACGGTCTGCTCCACCTCCGCAAAGCGTGGTCCCTTCTCCTGGGTCGAGACCTGCGCCGTATACGAGGCAGGCTCCTCGCCGCTCACCCAGCGAATCGCGTTCAGCGGGTAGATGCCCATATCGAGCAGCGAACCGCCGCCTGCCAGCTTGCGGTTCAGTCGCCACTCACCGGCCTTCTTCTGTCCGTAGAATCCCCCCTGAAAGCCGCCCAGATCGCCTATCCCGCCGCTCCTGCAGATGTCCCGGATCTGCAGCCATGTCGGGTCATACTGCACCCTGTACGCGATCATCAGCTTCACGTTCGCACCACGGCAGGCATCGATCATCTCGCGGCATTCGGCGCTTGAGATGGCCATTGGCTTTTCGCACAGCACATGCTTTCCGATTCCCGCCGAGCGCACCGTGTACTCACGGTGCATGGAGTTCGGCAGGCCTACATAGACTGCATCCACATCGGTGTTGCCGCGCAGCTTCTCCAGATCGGCGTAGCCGTACACCGAGCTTTCCGGCACGCGGTAACGCGCCGCCCACTCCTTTCCCTTGGTCTGCGGTTCGCCTGTCACCAGCGCCGTCACCTTGGCGCTCTGTGAGTTCGCACACGACTGTGCAAAGGTTTCACTGATGCTTCCCAGGCCGATGAGGGCATAGCCCACCGGCTTGTCTGCGGGCGTCTGCGCCCGAAGGGGCAACCGGCTGCTGGCCAGGGTCAGGGCAGAAAGTTGCGTGAAGCGGCGGCGATCCATGAACAGTCTCCTTGGAACGGCAGTGCGGTTCATCGTGTGAAGTGAGGCAGCCAGCGGTTTGCTGCCGAACAGCAATGATGGCGTATTTGTTTCAACAGCCTGCCTTCTCAATAGATGCTGCCGGTCCCCGTGGTGTCCAGCAGGGAGCAAGCGACCGGCCACTACAGCGTCTTCGCAAAGATCAGATCCGAACAGACTTGCGATCCTACCTGGAACGTACGTGTACCGGCCTTGGCAAAGCCGTTGCGCTCATAAAAAGCGATCGCACGCGCGTTGCCGGCGTGTGTTCCCAGCAGCAGCCGCGTGCGTCCCATCACCTGCGCTTCGCCCACCGCCGCGTCCATCAGCGCCTGTCCCGGACGCACTCCGGGAACCGGCCGGCCCGCGCCATCCAGCACCGGTGTCTTCGACGAGCGAAACCGGGAAAACAGATAGATCCGCTTCAACTCCACGTCCTCGGGCTGCACATCGAAGCTGGGCAACTCGGGCGCGGTCAGCATCGCATATCCCACCGGCGCTCCACCTTCCACCTCCGCCAGGATGACGCGAGTGTCCGGCGCGGCAAAGTACTTCCGGTACGCCTCCGCCGTGTGGTGCTTGGCGCAGTGCGCAAGAATGTCCTCGCCCGGCAGCATCCACGTAAAGGCTTCCAGAAAGGTGGCCGCCCCCGCCACGGCCAGCGCCGCTGCATCGTCCGCGCTGGCGCGCCGCAACCGTATCGGTTCGTTCTCGGGTTCTTTCGCGATAACGGTGCTCAGCTCCATCATCGGCTCGCTTTTTTTTGCGTTATCAATGTTCATCGTTTTCTCGCCGCTCCGATGGTAGCGGCTCGCACATTCCTCTTGCGTCTTCCACCGTAACCCTCATCCCACCCACAACTGGAGGACGCTCGTGCCCAAGGCCAGCAGCAAACAATCCACACCAGCGAAGAAGCCGACTCCGGGCAAGAAGCCCCTTGACGCGCCACTCACTGCCCAGCAACAAAAGGATGCGGAGTACGCGCAGCTTGGAGAACGGTTTCGCTCGGACGAAGACATTCCCCAACCCCTGCGCAATCTCAGCAACGACCCGCGCGTCACTGTCCGCCGCGGCGGCGCACCCGATCCCAGGGGCAAATGTATCGTCTACTGGATGCAGCGTGCCCAGCGCGGCCGCGACAATCATGCGCTCGACAAAGCCGTAGACGTCGCCAACGCTCTCGGCCTGCCGCTGGTCGCCTACTTCGCCGGCATCAGCAACTTTCCGCACGCCAATCTGCGCCATTATGTCTTTCTGAATCAGGGCCTGCCGGACATCACCGAAGACTGCGCGGCACGCAACATCGGCTTCGTCACTCGGTATGCTCCGCATGAAGATCACATGCGCTTCTTTGCAGAGGTGCAGGCTGCCATGGTGCTGGGTGATGAGAATGCCATGCGGGTTCCCGAGCAATGGCGCGTGGACATCGCCGGCAAGCTCCGCATTCCTTTTTGGACCGTCGATGCTGACGTGATCGTGCCTTCCAAGCTCCTTCTCAAGGCGCAATACTCCGGCGCCATAGCCCGTCCGCGCCTCATGCGCGCGCTGCCCGGCTTCCTCAAGCCCATCGGCAACCCTCACGCGGCGAAGCCGTGGAAGCAGCCCAAAGGGCTCCATGCGGACGATCCGCACGCCGACATGACGCACGGCTGGAAGCACCTCGATCGCAGTGTGGGTGCGGTGGACGCTTGGCACGGCGGCTCGCATGAAGCCTCACGCAGACTCGAGCTCTTCGTCCGCGACAAGCTCGCCAAGTATGCCGACGACCGCAACCACCCGGAGCGCGAAGCGAGCTCGCGGCTGAGCCCTTACCTGCACTACGGCCATATTGGTCCGCTGACCATTGCACTGACCATCGAAGCCGCCGTAAAGAAGAATCCGAAGCTCGCTCCGGCGCGGGACAGCTACTTCAACGAGGTCATCACATGGCGTGAGCTCAGCGTAAACTTCTGCCGCTATCAGCCGGAGTACGACAACCCGGGTTGCGTAGACCGCTGGGCCGCCGAAACCATCGCCAGGCACGATCGAGACAAGCGCGATACCCTCTACACTCTCGCGCAGCTCGAGTCGGCCCAGACATACGACGAGCTCTGGAACGCCGCGCAGAGCCAGATGGTCCGCTTCGGCTGGATGCCCAACTACCTGCGCATGCTCTGGGGCAAGAAAATCGTCGAGTGGACGCCCGACGTGAAGACCGCGATGGAGTGGCTCATTTACCTCAACGACAAATACTTTCTGGACGGCCGCGACCCCAACGGCTACTCCGGCATTGCCTGGACGGCGCTTGGCAAGTTTGATCGTCCCTGGCAGGAGCGGCCCATCTTCGGCAAGCGCCGCTACATGTCGTCCGGGAGCGCGATGCGCAAATTCGACGCGAAGAGCTATATCGCCGACGCCAACGAGTCGCCTAGGTGATGCCGGTATATGGCTGGGACGGCTACGCCAGTTGGGCGGTTTCCCCGAGCTTCTCCACGATCTCCCGGCCAATCGCCAGGGAGGCGGTCGCCGCCGGGGAAGGTACGTTGCACACATGGAGGATGCGGCCATGCTGCGCGAAGAAGAAGTCGTCGATGAGCTTGCCGCTCTTATCGACAGCTTGCGCTCGAACTCCCGCCCCGCCTTCGCGTATGTCCGCCTGGGTGATGCTCGGGACCAGCTTCTGCAGCGCCCGGGTGAACGCCTTCTTGCTCCAGGACCTGTACATCTCGCCCGTGCCGCTCTTCCAGTTGCGGCGCGCCATCTTCCAGAAGCCTGGAAATGCAGCCGTATTCAGGGAATCCGCCGGACTGAACGAGGTGCGCTTGTAGCCTTCCCGCTTGAAGGAAAGAACCGCGTTGGGACCTGCCTCTACGCCACCCTGGATGCGCCGTGTGAAGTGCACACCCAGGAACGGAAAGCGCGGGTCGGCGACCGGATAGATGAGCCCCTTTACCAGGGAGTATTTCTCCGGAATGAGCTCGTAATACTCGCCCCGGAACGGAATGATCTGCAGGTCCAGGTTGGCGCCGGACATCCTTGCAATGCGGTCGCTGTGCAGACCCGCGCAGTTCACCGCGTAGCGTGTGTGTACGACTCCGCTGGCCGTCTCCAACACCACGCCGCCCTGCTCGTCTCTCACGCCCGTGACTTCGGCACGGTTCATGACGTCGCCGCCGGCGCGTTCGATCAACTCCCGGTACTTGCGCGCCACCTGCTTGAAGTCGGTGATCGCGGTGGAGGGCACGAAGATGCCGCGGATGCCAGCGGCATGCGGCTCGATTTCCTTGATCTGTTCCCCGTCGAGATCGCGTATTTCCCGCAGACCATTCTCACGCGCGCGGCGCGAGAGCTCGGCCAGGTTCGGCAGCTCACTCTCGTCGGTTGCCACGATGATCTTTCCGCAGCGGTCATACGGAATCTCATGCTCGGCGCAGAAGCGGATCATTTCCTCGCTGCCCGAGACACACAGCCGCGCCTTCAGCGACCCAGGCTTGTAGTACAGGCCGGAGTGGATCACTCCACTGTTGTGGCCCGTCTGGTGGGTCGCAACCTCCGCTTCCTTGTCGAGAACCACAACCTTCAGGCGAGGGTACTTCCGGACCAGGCTGAGCCCCACCCCCAGCCCGACGATGCCGGCCCCGATAATCGCTACGTCACACTGCTGATCTTGCATGCCGGTCATCACCGAATCGTTCGTTATCGCTTGGCGCGGTTAGTTCCTGGCGCGCTCCCGCAGGTAGTCGTGCAGGCCCGAACGCCAGTCCGTGAAAACGCTCTTGCCGGCCTGCTTCAGCGCCGCATTTTCCAGCACCGAATACTTTGGCCGCGGAACTTTGATCGGGAACTCGCCAGGGTCGGCTTTCTCCAGTGTGGCTTTTGTTCCGGAGGCAGACAGAATCTCGTCGGTGAACTCATACCACGAGCAGCTTCCTTCCGTCGTTCCATGAAAGACCCCGAAGCGTTCCGTCCGGCTCAACTCCACCAGCTGCGCCGCGATTTGGACCGTGGGTGTGGGCGAAACGAACTCGTCGGCCACCACGCGCATCTTGCCGCGCTCGCGTGCCAGCTTCAACATGAGCTCCACAAAATTCAAGCCCCCTTTGGCGCGGCAGGGATGATGGCCGTAGATCGCCGATACCCGCAGCACAAGGGAGCGCGACGACGTGGCCAGGGTGAAGTTCTCGCCATCCAGCTTGGTGATGCCGTACGCGTTCAGCGGCCGCGCCACGTCGGTCTCGACGTAGGGAGTCGTTTTGGCACCATCGAACACATAGTCTGTGCTGAGGTAGGCAACGGTCGCACCGGTCTGCTGCGCCCATGCGGCCACATTCCGCGCGCCGATTCCATTCACGGCGAAGGCCCGCTCCGGATCTTCCTGGCACCTGTCCACGTGATGCATGGCAGCCGTGTTCACGATGAACTCGGCCTCGCATTGGCCCAGGGCATCCTTGACGCTCTGCGCCGACTCTACATCGATGCCGGAGTGGTCCAGCGCCGTTACAGCGTCGCCATTCCGCTCGAAGGCGGCGCATACGTCGCTGCCCAGCTGGCCGTTGCTTCCGATGACGGCAACATTCATTTCGCCGCTCCTTCCACGGCCGGGCGTTCTGCGGGCTTGAGCGCCTCAAGCTGCTTGAAGACATGGATGTTGTAGTACATCGGATTGTCCCAATCCGCAAACTTGTCCTTGTTCTGCATCAGGCTGCGAACGATGGAGCGCACCGACTGGTGCGGATGGAAGCTCAAAATCATTTGAGCCTTGGCGATCGAAACCTTGTAGTTGCGCACATCGCTGATGTGGTTGATGTCCAGCTCGATCTTGTAGCCGAACTCTTCTTCCAGCGTCAGCTTGACCAGGTCGGCGATCTCTCCCACCGTCGCGTTGCCGGAGGCCACGTTGAACAGACCGCTGGTCGCCGCATTCGCTTCCACGCAGCGCGTGTAGGCCATCGCGGCATCCTCAATGCTCAAGAAGGGCCGCCAAATCGCCGGGTTGCTGACGTGGATCACGCCCTCGCGCAGGGCGCACTTGAACATCGTGTTGATGATGAGGTCCAGGCGCATCCTGGGGCTGTAACCGGAAACCGTTCCCTTGCGTAGCGCGATCACGGAAAAGTCGGAATCCACCAGCTGCATCACAGCGCGTTCGCCCTGGAGCTTGGAGATGCCATAGGGGTACGAAGAATTGACCGGGCTGTTTTCGTCGAACAGCTCGTTCTCCGTGTATCCATACACCGAACAGGAACTCGCGTAAATGTAGCGCTTCACCTTGGCTTTTTTCGCGATGTACGCCAGATAGGCGGGCGCGGACGAATTGAAGATGAAGTTCTTGGCGGGCGAGAAGTCAGCCATCGGATCGTTCGACAAGCCGCCCAGGAAGATGACCTGGTCGTACCCCGTCAGGTCGGAGACCTGAAGGTCGAAGATATCCCGGTGAATGATGTTGACTCTATCGGGTAAATTGTTCCCGAACCAGAAGAGATCGACGACATCGATCTCGTACCCACGGTCCAGCAGCTTGGGAATAACAACCGCTCCAACGTAACCGGCGCCACCCGCGACTAAGATTCGCATGTTAGATCTCTCCTTCGTTCTTTTGCGCGCCCTGGTAAACGATGTGGTCGGAAAGCGGCGAAGCCAGCCACTCGCTCAAGGTCTGCGCGCTTCCGTCCTTGCCGGAGACCGACACATCGCTCAGCGGCCAGTCGACCCCGATTGCCGGGTCCTTGTAGGAGATACCCGATTCGGCGCCGGGATTGTAAAGGCCGGTCACCTTGTATTGCACCTCGCATCCATCGGTGAGTGCGCAGAAACCGCGGGCGAAGCCGTACGGGGCATAGATCTGCAGCTTGTTCTCCGCACTCACTTCCTTGCCGATCCACTGCCCCAGCGTGGGCGAGCCCTTGCGAATATCGACAGCGACCAGGAACGCCACGCCGTTCGTCACCCGCATCAGCTTGCTCATGGGCGGCTCCCACTGAAAGTGCAGACCGCGCAGAACGCCCTTTGCGGATCGGGAATGATTGTCCTGCACCCACTGTGTGGGCAAGCCGATATCCCGGAAGTTGTCTTCGCGGTAGGTTTCCATGAAGAAGCCGCGCTCATCGCCGAGCACCTTGGGCTTGATCACCATGACATCTCCCGCGAAGTGTGTTTCGATCAGCTCAAAAGCCATGCGTGTCCTATCCCTTGTTGAGTTTTACAGTGAACCGATAGCAAGCAAACTGCCGTGATGGGGAGGCCGACTTCGGAACTTCCATCAGGCGGCGGCTCCTTGCAGCGCCTGAAACACCTGCACGTAGTCGCGGCTGAGCACATCAACCGCGTGTTTTGCTTCCACGATGCGGCGGCCTTCCACGCCCATTCGGAAGCGCAAGTCTGGATCTTCGATGAGGCTGGAGAAGGCATCCACCCAATCTGCGGAACTTTCGGCGCCGAACCCGATGCTGCCTTGCGCCAGCAGCTCGGCGTTCATGCCGACAGGCGTGACGACCACGGGCAGGGCGCAGGACATGTAGCAGATCATCTTGTTGGCGCACTTGCCGCGCGCCCAGTCGGAGTTGTCCATCGGCATGATGCCAATCGACATTCTGGCCATGGCGCTTTTCTCCGCGTCCAGGGAGAACTTTACGAACTCGACCCGCGAGGGAGGCAGCGAGCTGAACTTCGGCGCCTCGTTGGCTACGATCAAAACCTTCACAGCGGGGTAACGCTGCATCACGGCCAGGAGCGCCGGTTCGATCGAGTAAAGGTAGGGAAAATTGAAGTGGGTGCCGGTCCACCCAATGACCGGCGCCTCCGAACGCACACTCGCTTCCGGCGCCGGCGCGTACCACCCGGTATCGATCGATGTAGAAATGATCGTCACGTTGGAATTCCACGTCGCGAACTTCTCCGCCAGGAACGTGTTTCCGCAGACTACCTTGGCGGAGGCGCGCGCCAGCTTCGCCACACGATGGCCGCCCCGGGTCATCCAGATTGCGTCATCGACATCCAGCACGATGGGCTTCCGTGCCAGCACTTCAAGGTTCAGGTAGAGGGGCAGCAGCTGGCGGCAGATCCAGCTGGCATCCGCCACGCGGCCGGCGATCAGTTGGGCCGACCTCTGCGCCACCGTCGCGATCCCCCATGGCAGGAAAGCGAGCTTATTCCTGGGCACTTGATGTCCGTAAGGCAGGGGATGCTCCCGGACGGCGATGCCCTGAGCAGCCAACCGCGGAATGTAATGACGAATCCGCGTGCGGGCCGACGGGTCGGACCTGCCTCCCGTGTAGGCCGCTACCTTCATCATGGTCTCGCTCAAAATGACGCTTTCAACGGGCGCAGTTCTCGCCTTTCTGACGGTCTCGCCTGTGTTTCTGTGGTGGTTCTACACCCTATTGTACCCGCGCTCCGCGTGTCGCCCGCCACTGCGGTCGTGCCCCGAACGTGGGACTCCCCGCTGCTTTCACGCATGCTATCCACTGCGGAAGCGGAGCACCTTTGCCGGCACGCCCGCGCACACGGAAAGGGGAGGCAGGTCCTTGGTGACGATGGCACCCGCACCCACGACGACACCGTTGCCTAGGGTCACGCCCGCAGTGATCACGGCGTTCGCCCCGATCCAGCAGTCGTCGCCGATGGTGATGTCCGCATCGCGGCCCGGCTGCAGGCGCATCGGTTCACCGAGAGCGATGCCGTGATTGGAAGCGATCACCGAAACGTTCGGGCCGAACAGGACATCGTTGCCGATGCGGATGGATCCCTCAGGCGCAGCCCAGATCGAACACAGATGATTGATAAAGACGTTGTCGCCGATCTCGATGTTCTCCGGATGTTTCAGGAACGCCGTCGGAGAGATCTTGAGACTCTTTCCGGCGCGGCGAAGGCGAGACTTGCGCACGAAGTTGCCGCCCGTGATGAAGGCGATCAGGTAGATCCAGCCCTTCACGACCTCAAGCAGCGTGCGCACCAGACAGTGTCTCCCGAACCCGGCTCCGGCTCTAACGGCCGAGCGGCACGATCAATCCCATGCGGCCGAAGATCGCATCCCGCACCGCACGCATCATGTTCAACACCTTGATGCCGCGCTGCTTCTCGGCCAGCAGGATGATGATGCCTTCCTTTACGAAGCCCGAAAGCGCCCAATAGCACCAGCGCGGGTAGCGCCACCAGTAGCGCTTGACGATGACCAGCCGGTTGCGGCTGATGTAATAGCGGCGGCCCGGGTTGTAGTTCTTGGCGCGGAACAGCACGCGGCCCCACAGCGTGTAGGGCTTCGGCTCGCCCAGGGTCACCCAGAGGATGCCGCGCTCGCAGTGCACCACGGTATAGCCGCGCGAGCGCACCCGCAGGCAGAACTCCTCGTCCACGCGGTCGATGATGAAGTCCTCCTCCATCAGGCCGCACGCGTCAAGAACCGACACAGGCAGAAGGCTGCCCGAGGTGATCGCCACGAAAGGCCCGCCGTCTTTGTCGAACACCGGCTTCATCCACTCCCGGGTGTCCTTGTGCACATGCTTCGCGCTCACGATCGCGATCCGCTTGGTCGGGGCGTTGGCCTCATAGGTTCCAAGCAGGGCCTCGATCAGGTCCCTTTCGGCGGTGCTGTCTTCGTCGAACAGCGCCACAAACCGGGCTCCGGCGCGCCGAGCGTACTCCACGCCATGGTTGAGCGCCGGCGCGATGCCGCGGTTCAGTCCCGTCTCCAATAACGTGAAGCCGAGCCGGCTGGCGGCTTCGCGGATCGGTGCCAGGTTTTCCGGCCTCGATCCGTTATCGACCACTACCATGTGCTCCACCTGCGGATGCAGGCGCTCGAGATTGAACACCACATCGGGCTTGGGATTGGTCGTGATCACGATGCCACAAACGCCGTTCACTGCTGCCTCCGCGTCTCATGAAGCCAGGGTCGTATGGTCTCGCAAGGGCTCGCCACGACGCGGGAAGCGCAATGAACGCAGCTTATGGCTTGCGAACGCTTGCTCCTATAATACTTGCGAGACCGCCCCGAGAAGCGCCTCCGAATCTGCTGCAAGCCACGATGCCATAACCCGATTGGGGAATGTACGCGGGCGGTTCCGCGCGATGTGATGACGCCGGGACGTCGCGCGATGAACATGGATCGGGAGGAAGATTGGAGAACGCCGCAGTGAGGAGCAAGCCTCCTGTGTTCGATGGCGTCCAGGCTCTACGCGGCCTCGCTGCCCTGCTGGTTGTCGTTCTGCATGCCACCGAGTTCTGGACGCGCACCGTCTGTGACTACAAGGTGCCGTTCTGGGGAAATGGAACCAGTGGCGTTGACATCTTCTTCATCATCAGTGGTTTCGTCATGGCCGTTTCCACCATCGGCCGCGAGCACAAGACCCATCCCGCACGGGCTTTCCTGGGCCGCCGGCTCATCCGTGTGGTTCCGCTCTACTGGCTGATGTCTTTCATCGTGATCGCGAAGCTTCGCGCCGTCGCTCATTTGCCGCAATTCCAGAACACGCTTCATCATCCAGACACTTCGCTCCGCTTTGTGCTGGCTTCTCTCTTCTTCGTTCCGTACCTGAATACCGAGGGCCAGGTGATGCCGGCGCTGGCCGTGGGCTGGACGCTGAATTATGAAATGTTCTTCTATCTTCTCTTTGCAGCGGCGCTCGCTTTGCGGGTCAGCGTGGCTCGTTTTCTTACCCCGGTCATGGTGGTGCTGGCGAGCGTGGCCTTCTTCCGCCAGAGCACATGGCCCGCTCTTACGACGCTCGCGAACCCTCTTCTCCTGGAGTTCCTTGGGGGCGTCTTGCTTGGAAAATTGACGTTACAAGGATTCCGGCTTCCCCTTTGGCTCGCGATGTCCCTGGGCGTCGCCGGACTGGGTTTACTGACCCTGATCCCGTACCCCGACATCCCGAAGTGGCGGATGATTGCATGGTTCCTGCCCGCACTGGCGCTGGTGGCCGCCGCGGTGTCGCTGGAAGAACCGTTCGGCAAGCGCCTGCCGCGCTGGGTGCTCCTGCTGGGAAATTCCTCCTACTCGCTTTACTTGTCGCACATGATTCTGTTCCCGTTTCTGGTCAAGATCCTTATGCACGTGCATGTGCTTACGTTCGGAGTGATCCGGCGCCAGGACGAACTCATCACGATCGGCTTCTTTGTGCCGCTGGCAATCTTTGTGGGCCTTGCATGCTATCAGTTCATTGAAAAGCCCATGAACGACTTCCTGCGCCGTCTCCTGCTTGCCACCGGCAGGCCCCGTGTCGAGGAGTTGGAGCAGCCGCATCCCGCGTAGGGAGCACGATGCCACAGCTGGTACCGTTCCGCATGCTCGCCGCATCGGCTCCGCGCGTTGCAGTTAGCTCGTCAGTACCCCAGGATGGAGGACCGAGCTCTGGTAAACTACGGAAGCGGATCATGTTTGAAGATCAGGCTGGCGTACCGCTGCAAGAGGGTACAAAGAGCAGAGGACCTCGGGAGACATGTTAGATCCGGGCCTGAATGACTTCGCCCCGCTGGGCCGCTCTGAAAAACGCTCTGCCTTCTGGTATTTCACGCGGACCTCCATCATTTTTCTGGTCCTGTTCTCCGTCATCGACGGCGCTTTCTTTCAAGCCGAGATGGCGGCCACCGGCGGGACGCTCCCCATCCATCCCAGTTGGATTACCTGGCTCACGGTCACCCTGATCACGACGATCCTCGTAAACGGAGGCATCAAGAAAAACCCGCTGATCACGGGGAGCATTCTCTTGCTGGTCTATACCCTTTTCGAAGGCATTTACTTTTCTGTGGCGTTGAACTTCGACTTCCGGGAAACGCACGCAGCCCTCATCTACGTCATCCCGATCTGCCTGATGGCTCTGGCTGCCTCTTCACAGATCAGCTTGAAGGATCGGGATGCCTTCGTTCCTCTCTGCCTGTTCGTCATTCCTTGCCTGATCGTCTCAGGGGCGCAGTTCGCGACGAACAAGCCTGTGGTTTACACGGAGAGTCTGGACGGCTACTTCAGGGCTACTACTTATCTCACCGGCGATCTGGTCCGGGCGTTCAGTCTGTTCTCTACGGGTCTCCAGGCCGGCATCTTTTACTGCTTCACGGGCGCGCTTGGTTTTGTGCTGCTTTGCAGAAAAGGTTCCAGGCTGCCCGGAGCCGTGCTGTTCTTCTGTTCGGCCCTGGCCTGCTATGCCACGCTGACCCGGCTGATGCTCGTCACGTTCGCCTTCGTCACGTTCGCATCCGCCTTCTTCGTTCTACGCCGGAGCTCGCGACTGCTTGTGTGGATGCCTCTCGTCTCGGTCGGTGTAGGGATCCTGACGATCATCCAAAGTCTCTTTATCGCCGGCGGCTACAGTCGAACCGATCTGGCCAACACGTCTACCCTGGCGATCCGCTTCGGCGAGTGGGCCTACTATTGGAGCCTCTTCTCCGCGGGAACCCCCATGCAGATTCTGTTCGGCAGAGGCATCGCTGCTTGGCAGCCGGAAAGCATTCTTCGCCCGGGGAACGCAGCGACGATCTCGATCGACAATGGATACTTGCTGATCTTGCTGAGCACGGGGGTTATAGGACTGGCCGTTGTGTCCTTCTGTCTAACTCGAACCTGGAACCTCCTGTTCAAGAAGGCAATGGCAAGCCGCTCCACTCTGGGCGTGGGAACGGTTGCATTCTGCTCCGCGTTCCCGCTTGTTTGCATCGTCAGCGACCTCCCAACCACGATGCTTCTTCTGGGTGCGCTCTTTTTGTTGTCTGACAGCGAGCAGCCCGCTCCGGCACAGCCGGAGACCATGACGCCGTGGTCGCTGAAAGAGGAACTTGCCTAAGCTCCTCCAGCGCTTCACCCGTCAGGGCATGGCGCGCAATGCCAGCTTCATCTTTGGCGGCCAGGGGTTGAGCTTCCTCATCCAGGCAGCCTACTTCGTGCTGCTGGCGCGGCTGCTCGGGGCGGCCGAGTACGGCGTCTTCAGCGGGGCGTTTGCGCTGATCAGCATCGTCGCGCCCTACAGCGCGCTGGGCGCGAACATGCTCTTCATGCGCTACGTGCCGCGCGAAGCCGGCACGGGTCCGGTCTACTGGGGCAACTCGCTGCTCATCACCGCCGTTCTTTCGGCGATCCTGGCGATCGCCTTTGCCTTCTTCGGTCCGTACTACACGCACATACAGAGCCCCATGCTCTTCGTCGTGCTGACGGTCGCCAACTGCTTTCTGCAGCAAGTCATCCTGATCGCGGCCTCGGTCTACCAGACATTCGAGAAGATGCAGTACACGGCCACGCTCACGCTGATTTCCAACCTCGTGCGCCTCCTCGTGCTGGTCATCATGAAGCTTGTGTGGCATCACGCCACCGCGCTGCAATGGTCGGTCGGCATGACCGTAGGCACGGCGCTGGCCGCGCTGTGGAGCGTCCACATCGTTTACCGCGAGATCAGCGGGATCGGCTTCAGCGTGCCGCTGGCACTGCGCCGCCTGTGGGAGGGCGTGGGCTACTCGTTTGCCGGCAGCACCCAGGCCATTTATAACGACCTCGACAAGACCCTGCTCAGCCACTACAACATGAGCGCGCAGAACGGCCCGTACACCCTGGCCTATCGCATCACCGACTTCGCCACCTCGCCCATCGGCGCGGTGGATACCGTGATCCTGCCCCGATTTTTCCAGTACGGCGCGGAGCGCATGCCCGAGGTGATGCACCTCTTTCGCAAGTCGATGCGCACCGTTGTGCTCATGGGCGTGGGCGTCGGAGTGGTTCTGCTTCTATCTGCCCCGCTGGTGCCCCGGATCGTGGGCAAGGACTTCACCAACATCGTTCTGGCGCTGCGCTGGCTTTGCGTTCTGCCCGTGCTGCGAGGCGTGCACCGCGTGTCCGGAAGCGCGCTGACCGGCGTCGGCTACCAGAATGCCCGCACGGGCTCGCAGCTGGTGGTCGCCGCCATCAACCTGGGATTGAATGTTTGGTGGATCCCTCGCTTCGGCTGGATTGCGGCCGCGTGGTCCAGCGTCGTCGCCGACGCGTTGCTCGCGGTGTTCAATGTGATCCTTCTCTTCTGGGTCCGGGGCCGTGTGCTTGGCGCGCAGACACCCACCGATGCCGTCGCACCATAAGAAGGTGTCCACGCTGCACCGGCTCGTAAAGGCTGGTTCTTAGAGCCCACGGAGTTCGCGCTCGACCTGCAGCTTTTCATGCGCGAGCCGCATCATCGCCCCATCATCTCCCTTGCGTTGCGCCTCGCCGATCATGCCGCGCAGCTCGCGCTGCCGCCGCTCCAGCTGGCGCTCGTGCAGGGTGCGCAATGCGCCGCGCACCTGCTCGTGCAGCTTTTCGTGCGCGTCGCCGCTTTCATCCTGCGAGGCCTGATGCAACGCCGTTGCCAGCAGCGCGCGCGAGGCTTCATCCGGTGCGGCGGCCAGCGGATTGTCCGGCACTGGCGCATGCACCAGCGCTTCCAATACTGCCGCAGAAGGCAAGCCGTCGTACCACTCCGGGTGCGCGCCTAGTTCGCCTGCCGCGAGCTGCCGTGCGGAGTCGGCCCCCGGCAGCACAAGGGCACACAGCAGCACGCGCTCCACCTCGCTGACGGCGCGGGCCTGCGGCGCGCGCACACTTTCCAGGCGCTGCGCGGCTGCGGTGTTCAGCTCCTGCATCACTTCGGAGCTTTCGATGCCGAGCTTCTGCGCGGCGTCGCGGGCCACCTGCGTACGCAGCAGCGGACTGGGAATGCGGCGGATGTGCGGCAGCAGGTAATTCAGTGCTTTTACCCGGCCTTCCGGCGTGCGCGTGCCGAACTGCGTGCGGGCGCGCTCCGTGAGAAAGTCCATGTACGGCATCGCCGACCGCAGCAGCGCGGCATACTCTCCCACGCCGTGCTCGCGGAGGAAGCTGTCCGGGTCGAAGCCGCCTTCGAGCATAGCCAGACGCACCTCGAAGCCCTCTTCCACCAGCATGCCCAGCGTTTTCTCCGCAGCGTTCACGCCGGCGGTATCGCCATCGAAGTTGAGCACCACGCGCTTGGTGAAGCGGCCCAGCAATCGCGCCTGGTGCTCGGTGAACGCCGTTCCGCTGGCCGCCACTACGTTGCCGATACCGGCCATGAAAACCGAGATGCAATCCATCTGGCCCTCGACGAGAATGACGCTGTCGGTCTCACGAACCGCGCTTTTTGCCTTGTCGAGGTTGAAGAGCACCTGGCCCTTGGTATAAAGCGCGGTCTCGGGCGAGTTGATGTACTTCGCTCCTGCCTTGGGATCTTCGTCGGTGGTCAGCAGTGCGCGGGCCGTGAAGGCGATGGGCTTGCCGGCCTCATTGCAGATGGGAAACATGACGCGCCGCCGGAAGCGAGCGTACAGCGGACCGGCGCTGCCGTCCTCTGCCTCCTTGCTGGAAAACAGCCCGCTGGCGCGCAGCACCTCTTCCGGGAAGAACTGGCCCAGCCGCTCGCGCATGTCGTTGAAGCTTTCCGGCGCGTAGCCGAGGCGGAAGGTTTTTACCGTCTCATCACTGAGGCCGCGAGCGGTCATATACTCGCGCGCCCGAGCGGCCTCGGGGCTGCGCAGACTCTGCTGGAAGTATTGCGTGGCGGCTTCATGCACTTCGAGCAATTGCTTACGCAGCCCGGCTTCGCGTGCCTCGTGTGGAGAAAACTCGCGCTGCGGCGCGGCGATCCCCATCCTGGCCGCGACGCTGCGTACGGCTTCCGGAAAGCTGAGGTTCTCCATCTTCATCACGAAGGTAAACACATCGCCGTGCTCATGGCAGCCGAAGCAGTAGTAGCTCGCCGTTGCAGGGTACAGGTAAAACGAGCCGGACTTCTCCTTGTGGAACGGGCACAGCGCCGACCAGTTCGCCCCGCTCTTGCGCAGCTTGAGGTATTCACCCACCACGCGCACGATGTCGGTCTGCTGCTTGACGGTTTGGGAGAAGCTGTCGGCCACGGCGCTTCCTCTCAGTGTAGGCGGTGCCTGCGGCCGAGCCCGGCTACGACGGGCGTACACTGGCCGCGCGATGGCTCAGCCTCTCCGTCAAATTTTCATGGCAGCTTTCCTTACCGGTCTTGCTGCACTTTCTGCCGCTGCACAACAGCCCGCAGCCGCAAAGCCCACGCCGGCCCAGCAGCCCGGTGGACCGAACTCCGGTCCCGCGCCTGCGCCGCCGCCGCTGGGTGCAGACGAACTCCAGCATCCCGGCGTTCCCACTGGCGTGCTTTCTCCGAAGCTGACCCTGAAGAGCCGCCTTTACGACGGCATGGTGAGCGACTACTGGATCTATGTGCCCGCACAGTATGACAGCTACGTGCCCCATCCGGTCATGATCTTCCAGGACGGCGAAGGCTACCTGAACCGCAAGGGGGATCATCCCGCGCTCAATGTGCTCGACAATCTCATCGCGCAGCACAGGATTCCGGCGATGATTGCGATTTTCACTAACCCGGGCGACATCAGCGCCTCGCCCGGCACGCCGACCTATCGCTTCGTCGAGGCGTACGGCAGGAAGTGGGACCGCACCCTGAAGGATTCCATGCGCTCCACCGAATACGACACCGTGTCGGACCGCTACGCGCGCTTTCTGCTCGAGGAGCTGTTGCCCGCGGTCGGCAGTCAGTACCACCTGCGCAGCGACGGCTACTCCCGCGCGATCACCGGCCTCAGCTCAGGCGGCATCTGCGCCTTCAACGCCGCCTGGCAGCGGCCGCAGGAATTCAGCCGCGTCCTGAGCTGGATCGGCTCGTTCACGTCCATCCAGTGGCACGAAGACCCAGCCGTAGCCGACGGAGGGCAGGACTACCCGGAGAAGATCCTGCGCGAAGACCACCGCAACCTCCGCGTGTGGCTGCAGGACGGCAGCAACGACCAGGAGAACCCGAAGTACGGCTCCTGGCCGCTGGCCAACCTGCGCATGGCCAACGCGCTCAAGCTCAAGGGCTATGACTTCCACTTCAGCTTTGGCGTGGGACCGCACAGCTCCGGCGAGGGCGGTGCGGAGTTCGCGCAGTCGCTGGAGTGGCTGTGGCGCGGGTACGACCCGCAGCGCACGGCGGACACCTACACGCAGGATGCTGTGGAAACGACCAGGCCGCCGTTCCGTGTCGGCATCGTCAACCGCCAGCCATGAAAGGGAGCGGCAGCGGTATAGGCTTGCGGCATGGGTCTCTCTTCTCGATCTCTGCATCGCCTGTTCGTGATCCCGTCTGCCTTGGTCTTGGGCCTGTGCGCTCCCGCTGCATTGCGCGCGCAGTCTCCCGTAGCGGGTGACTGGCAGGGCACACTCGCGGTGAACGGGACGACGCTGCACCTCGCGTTGCATATCAGCGGTTCCGGCGACACACTCCAGGCCACGCTGGACAGCATTGACCAGAATGCATTCGGTTTGCCGGTGAGCTCTATTAGTTTCCACGCGCGCACGCTCACCCTGGCTGCCGAGACCCTGCACGCGGGCTACACCGCCACGCTAAGCGCCGACGGTGGAGCGCTGAGCGGCACGTTCACGCAGGGGGGCGCGAGCCTGCCGGTGAACTTTGCTCGGCTGTCAGCTCCCCAGCCGGCCAAGCCAGCAGCAGACAAAGCGCCCAAGCCTGGCAGAGCGGACAACACGGATGAGCCGGGTGATTCGGTTGAAGGCACCTGGTCGGGCGCCTTCAGCCTGCCGTCCGGCAAGCTGCCCGTCGTATTCCACTTCGTCTCGGCAGCAGGCAAGCTGAGCGCTACGATGGATTCGCCGCGGCAGGGAGCGACCGGCATTGCGGTGACCCTCACCCGCGCCGGCAACTCGCTGCACATGGCCGTGTCGTTCGCAGACGCCACCTTCGACGGCAGCTTTTCGCCCGATCTGCAAACGCTGACCGGCACCTGGACGCAACGCGGCAACTCGCTTCCGCTGGTGCTGACGCGCAGCCCGGCGGGAAATGCCGCAAGCGCCTCACCCACGGCCCAGGTCGCCGCTCCCCGGCGTCCGCAGAATCCGGTGCCGCCGTTCCCGTACCGCGCCGAGGACGTGAGCTACACCAACACGCAGCAGGGCGACACCCTGGCCGCCACGCTCACAATCCCTCCCGGCAAGGGCCCATTCCCGGCCGTGCTGCTGATCACGGGCTCCGGGGCGCAGGACCGTGACGAGACCCTGCTCGGTCATAAACCGTTCCTGGTGCTGGCGGACTTCCTTTCCCGGCATGGCATCGCCGTGCTGCGTGCCGACGACCGCGGCACGGCCAGGTCGACCGGCAACTTCGCCACCGCGACCACGGAAGATTTCGCCACCGACACGGAGGCCGGTGTCGCGTTCCTCAGGACGCGCCGCGAAATAAATCCAAGACGCATCGGTCTCATCGGGCACAGCGAAGGCGGGTTGGTCGCATCGCTTGTCGCGAGCCACAACCCAGGCATCGCCTTCATCGTGCTGCTGTCGGCCCCTGGTGTTCCCGGGGATCAAATCGTTACCGAGCAACAGCGGCAGATACTGCTGGCCAGCGGATTGCCGCAGGCGCAGCTGGACGAGAGCGTCGCCGTGGAGAAGCAGTTGCTTGCCGCCGACGAGCAGCCGGGCACCGCGGCAGAGCGCGAGCAGCGCCTGCGCACGCTGCTCCTAGCCTCGCAGCCAGGCGCCACCCCGGAGCAGCTGGGGCCGTTGGTCGACCAACTCACCTCGCCATGGTTTCGCGGCTTCCTTATGCTCGATCCGGCCGCTTTTCTGCGCAAGGTCAAATGCCCCGTACTGGTGCTCAGCGGCTCGAAGGACCTGCAGGTGCCACCTGCGCAGAATCTGCCTGCGATCCGCGCGGCGCTGACCGCCGCCGGCAACTCACGCGTTGAGGTGCATGAAGTCCCCGGCCTCAATCACCTGTTTCAGCCTTCCTCCACCGGGCTTCCAAGTGAATACGCCGCTATCGAAACCACAATCGACCCCGCGGTTCTCGAGATCATCGCCAGATGGGTGCTGCAACAGCACGCGTAACGGGGCGCGTTTATTCGGGGATCGCGACGAAGCGTAGCGGGAGGATAGCCGTAGATCGCCTTACAGGCTCCGGTGCGGGGATCAACCTCGCGCGACGCCGTCAGGGTTCAGATGTCCTCTCGCAACACGAAAGTCGCAGGGACGCTCCACAGATCGCAGCAACATGCAAAGCTCCTCCGTGTTCTAACCAACGTGCCCGTCATTGGGAGCGGCGGGAGGGTTACAAACCCCGCACGCAAGGAGATTGTCATGCGCACCTCATCCGCCCTTCGCGCGATTCGCCGGCTTCTTACCGTAGCCGCCCTGGTTGGCCCCCTCACTGCCTTGCCGATCCAGCAGGCCCATGCCGCCGTGATCATCCAGATTGGCGTCGCCCCTCCGGTTTTGCCGGTCTACACGCAGCCCCTTTGCCCCGGCTCCGGCTATCTCTGGACGCCCGGCTATTGGGCCTATGACGACGTGAACGGCTACTTCTGGGTGCCCGGAGTGTGGGTGCAACCGCCTGCAGTGGGCGTGCTCTGGACCCCCGCCTACTGGGGCTGGGAAGGTGGCTTCTATCGCTTCCACGCAGGCTACTGGGGACCGCACGTCGGCTTCTACGGCGGCATCAACTACGGCTTTGGGTATGGCGGCGTAGGCTTCGGCGGCGGCGAGTGGCGCGGTGGCGCCTTCTTCTACAATCGCGCGGTCGCGAACGTCAACGTGGTGAATGTCACCAATGTGTACAACCGCACCGTGATCGTGAACAACCACACCACCGTGTCCTACAACGGTGGACAGGGGGGCATCGGGGCGCGGCCCACGCCGGAAGAAGCACGCTTCTCGCAGGAGCAGCACTTCCAGCCCACTGCGAATCAGGTGCAGCATCAGCAGATCGCGCTGAGCACGCCAGGACAACGCTTCAACATGAACCACGGCTCCCCCGTGGTGCGTGCGGCTGCGTCCAATACCGCCTTCGCTGCACATCCCAACAATGCGCAGCTTGCCGCGCGGCCGACGGTCAACGGGCGCGAGGGGAACCAGGACCAGCGTATCGCCAACGGTTTGCGCTCCGGCCAGATGACCTCCGGCGAAGCGGCCCGCGCCGACCAGCGCCAGAGCAATATCGACCAGCAGGTGCACAACGACCGTGCCGCCAATGGCGGCACGCTGACCGGACAGGAGCGCCAACAGATCAATCGCGAGCAGAACGGCGCGTCGCGCCAGATCTACAACGAGAACCACAACGGAAATGCCATCCAGCCCAACGCCGTGGACAACCGCGAAGCCAACCAGCAGCAGCGCACCGCCAACGGCTTGCGCTCGGGGCAGATGACCTCCGGCGAAGCAGCCCGGACGAACAACAACCAGGCACGCGCCGATCAGCAGGTGCATAACGACCGCGCTGCCAACGGGGGAGGCCTGAACCAAGGCCAGC
>CAXTPR010000014.1:18205-54821 GCA_964246235.1 uncultured Acidobacteriaceae bacterium | reverse complement strand
CAGCAGGTGCATAACGACCGCGCTGCCAACGGGGGAGGCCTGAACCAAGGCCAGCGCCAGCAGGTGAATCGCGAGGGGAACCGCGACTCAAAGCAGATCCGCAACGAGAACCACAATGCAGCGCAGACTCATCCGCAGGAAGGCGGAAAAGGCAAAGAGCCTCGCTAGAGGCTCCTGGGCCGCTAACGGGAACCGGTGGCCAGCGACTCTCGCTGGCCACTCTGCGTGGGACAACTCCCCAGAAGAACCCGCCTGCCAGCGGCTACTCATCTCGCCAAGGCGGTTTCAGCCAGTGCAACCAAGTGCCCGGTAAAGGGTATCTGCGGTGCTCTGCACGGCGGTGTCGTCGCCGAAGCCCGCAAGCCACTCCGTGCGGCTTGGCTGCGGCAAGGTACGGAGCTGCTTGCGAAACCAGGTGAGCTGGCGCTTGGCGTAGTTGCGGTGGCCCTGCTGGGCGGCAGCGATGGCTTCCGGCAGAGCAAGTTGTCCGCGCAGCGCGGCAGCGGCCTGGTCGTATCCCAGCGACCGCAGCGAGGCGCAACGCGGGCCGAATCGGGCGATGACTTCGGCGGTTTCCTCCAGCAGCCCGCCCTGCGGCGGCGGCTGGAACATTGCCTCCGCGCGCGCATTGAGACGGCTGTAAAGTGCGGCGCGCGGCGGGTCCAGGCCCAGCGCGAGAATCCGAAAGCCCTGCAGCGGGTCGCGTCCCACAGACCACTGGCCGGTCCGCGGCGCACGGATAGTCAGCGTCACTTCCAGGCTGCGGATGAGCTTGGGCGTGTCGTTGGCATGGATGACGGCGGCGGCGAGCGGATCCAGCCGGGTGAGCAGGCGATGCAGAGCTCCCGGACCGCGCCGTATAGCCCGGTCGCGCAGCCGCCGGCGGAGGGCCTCGTCGCGCAGCGGTGCGGGGGCTAGACCTTCAAGCAGCGCGCGGAGGTAGAGCCCCGTACCTCCGGCGACGATGGGCAGACGGCCACGGCCGCGGATCTCCGCCAGCGCCGCGCGCGCGTGCCGCGCATAATCACCTGCGGTGCAGAACTGATCCGGTTCGTACATGTCGATGGCATGGTGCGGAACCCGCGCCCGGTCGGACCGGCTTGGCTTCGCGGAGCCGATGTCGAGAGAGCGGTACACCGCGACAGAGTCGCAGGAAACGATCTCGCCGCCAAAGGTTTCGGCGAGATGAAGCGCCAGCGCCGATTTTCCGCCGCCCGTGGGGCCGGCCACGACCACCAGCGGATGCTCTGGTTGCTCCGTCACGGACGCCACCATCCGTGCGCAAAGACACGGTCCAGCCCGGCGCGTACCGTACTGAGGACAAGAAGCAGCAGCGCCAGCAGAACCAGCCCCCGAACCATGCTGCGGCGCTCGCGGGCTTCCGCTTCGGTCTGCTCTCTGCGTTGTTCGATTTCAGCTTGGCGAATCGACGCGGAGGGAGTGGGGATGCGAGGCGGCTGAGCTCTGCGCGCAGAATCGGCCATGCGGTTAGCCTCTGCTAGTCCTGCCGCTCGTTGACCATGAAGCGGATGCGGAGTTCGAGGTTGGGACCGTGAAACTCCTTGGGCAGCGGGGGAAACTGGTTTTCGGATGTAATCGCACTCCAGCAGGAGCGATCAATGGCTTCATCGTGCGTCGAGCCTTCCGGAACCATGGCCAGGATGCTGCCATCTGGTCCGATCTTGAAGCGGATCTGGTCTTCACCCTGCTTCAGCAGCGGCGGCCGGGTCTCCTCCGGCAGCAGCGGCAGCCAGTTGCGTTTGATATCGGAGAGGATGCGGCGAATGTAGGGCCCGAAATCGACGCCCTGCGTATCGCTCACGATCTCATAGCCCGTGCCGATGGGACTGTTGCGACGCGAGGGGCCGGACGGCATGTCGCCTCCCCCGCCGCCGCGGGTGCGCGCGACGTTGTTGAGCGCATCCTGAATGCTCTGCCCGGCGGTACCGGACCCGCTGTTGAAGCTGGGCCGGGTCGGCGCCTGCGGCGTGGGCGCCTCCGCGACCACCGGCGGGGGCAGACGCGAGGGCTGTGGTGTGACGACCGGCGGCGGAGGCCTGGGAATGTTGACCGTCGGCGTCGGCGCGTTGGGCAGGTTGGCAGGCGGGGGCGCAGGAGCCCGTTCGGGCACGGGCGAGGGAGCACGCCGGGCGGTCTCGCGTGTCATGGTGCGCAGCCGCTCCATGGTCTTGCTGTCGATGCGCGGTGGCGCTACGGGCGCGAGATGCGGCGTGGGAGGCAGCGAGATGGTGGCCAGCTCGCGTTCGCGCAGGATGTCGCTGGCCAGCCGCACCCGGGGAGCATGCCAGAGGTATCGCGGCCCGAACAGCACCAGACCGGCCACTGCCAGCCACACGAACACCGAGATGTACACCGATTCGCGAAAGCGCCCGCGGGCCCGTTCGTCTTCGATCGTGTCCAGCAGGCGGATGAGCTCGTGCTCTTCCAGCACGCCGTAGCGGCCGGTGCGGATGCGCACGGGCTGACCGGAGACCGCGCCTTCCGGTGTGTGCGGCACAAAGGTGAGCGGGGCGTTCGGATCGGTGGGAAGCAGGGGAGGCGGGGCATCGTCCGTCCGCAAATCCATCGAGTTGATAGGACCCATGGAACTGCTCGGCGGACTGGCCGGGTCGTTCAGCAGGTCGTGCTCAGAGGTGGGGCCCGGGGGCGTCGAGATAGGTGGCATGCAGCGGGATCGTTTCAGGGCCGTTGTTCTGTGACGGATGGGGAGGGCGGAAGGTTGCGGTCGCCGTCCGTGCCGGCCCGGGTTCACGCCGGGGCTGCTTCTATTTTCGCATCTGCGGCGAAGCTTCGTCGGCACCGCCGCCACGACCATGCGCCGGGTACACTGCTCGGGTGCATCGCGATCCAAAGGAAGCTGCGAACGCGACCGCCGCGCAGCCATCGCAGGGAACGCTGTTGCAGCGCCGCCGCGCGATCGTCCTCACTGCCAGCGACCGCTGCTTCGCGGGAACGCAGTTGGACCTTTCCGGGCCCGCGGTCGCACGGCGGCTGGTGCAGGCGGGGGCCGTCGTGACGCGCACTGTTGTACTACCCGACGAGCTCCAGGCTCTGGTGAAGGGCCTGCAGGAAGCGGCTGCCGAAGCCGACCTGGTGATCACAACCGGAGGAACCGGTCTGGCCGAGCGCGACGTGACCCCGGAAGCCACGTTGGCGGTGTGCGGCCGCCTCGCTCCCGGCCTCGCTGAACTCATCCGCAGCGAAGGCGCGCGACAGACGGCGTTCGCGTGGCTGGGCCGCGGTGTAGCCGGCGTCTGTGGGCGGGCCCTCGTCATCAACTTGCCTGGCAGTCCGGCCGGTGCGCGGAGTTCTTTGGAAGCCGTGCTCCCGCTCCTGCCCCACGCGCTCGATCTGCTGGCCGGAGAGACCGGACACTAGGGCTTGTCTGCATACCACCGCATAGAATGACTGGATGGCCGTAAACCCCCTGACACTGATGCATAAGCTGTCCGTTGCCCTGCTGTCGCTGCTGCGGCTGGGTGCGCCGGGTGTGGGGTTGCTGGCATTGATCGACTCGGCGCTGATTCCGATTCCGGTCTCGATGGACGGGGTCGTCATCACCTTCGTAGCCAACAACCACAGGAGTTTTCTGCTGTACTGCTTTGTGGCGGCGCTGGCCTCGGCCATCGGCTCGCTGGTCCCGTTCTATGTCGGGCGCGCGGGCGGCGAGCTCTTTTTGCTCAAGCGCATCAACCGCGAGCGCTACGAGCGCATCCGCGACCGCTTCGAGCGCCAGGAGTTTTTCGCCATCTTCGTGCCGGCCATGCTGCCGCCGCCTACCCCGCTCAAGCTTTTTGAGTTTGCCGCGGGCGTTTTCGAGATGAAAGCCCTGCCCTTCACCCTGGCGATCTTCTGCGGCAAGCTCCTGCAGTTCCTGGTGGTTTCGCTGCTTACGATTTGGTTCGGGCCGGCACTGATCCACAGCCTGCGCCACGCCGTGCACCGGCACCTGAACCTGCTCATCGGCACGGCGCTGTTTGGCCTGCTGCTGCTGGCGTTCTGGGTGGTGCGGAAAATTTTCGACCGCAAGCGCGGGCTGCCGCTGCCCAGCGAAGAGCTCGACCCGGCAGCTTGAACCGCTTTCGAAAAGGCTCAGGCGCAGTGTCAGTTGAGTGCTGGAGCAGGCGGTGCCGAGGGGAGACTCGGCGGCAAATCATACCGGTGCAGCATGCTTTGCACCTCAAGGCGTACCGGCGCTATCCCGGAGTGAATCATGTCCAGCTGCTCAGCGGCGGCCGAGGAAAGATCGATCACACGATTCGGCATGAGAAGGCTGCGATCATTGATGCGAACCAGAACACTGCGGTGATTTTCCAGGTTGATCACCTTGACCAGGGTGCCGAACGGCAGGGAAGGATGGCAGGCGGTCAGTGCATTGGGGTCGAAGCGCTCGCCGTTGGCGGTGCGGTGGCCGCGCCACACATCTCCATACCAGGAGGCGATGCCGCTAAGCCGGGACAGCTTGTGCAGGGGTCGAATCGTGACCGCGAGTACCGGGTGGCTGCGGCTGGGGAGCACGATCGGCACAACGGGATAGGTCACGGGCACCAGCGTGATGGGAGTTTGCGGTGCGCGTCCCTGCACGGGGAGGAACGCGGCGGCGGTCGGAAGGAGCAGGAGAATCGCGCAGCCTTGGAAAAGGCGGCGCTGGCGTAATCGAACCATTCTTTAAGTTTACCAATTTGAAGGCGAATCATCCACCTCCTACAGGTGCGCGGAGCGATGCTTTCGTGCGAACAGCCCCCGCCACCGGTAACCACAACGCGCTCTATAGGCACCCATTATGGTGACAGCCGTTCAGGTGTCGCCGCGAAAGATCTTCGTTCTGCGCTGAGGTGCATGGAACAATCCACGCATGTTCTCCGGCAACCGCACCAACCGGGCGATCGATGCAAGCTTCTGCCTGCTCGGGGTCCACACCCTGTTGATGGGCCTCCTGTGCGGCATTGCCGCTCTTTGTCGCCGCCTCGGCTGGCTGGACGCCAGTGCCTCTTTGACGAGAACCGCTCTGGATATGCTCCTTGCGGCCATCATTGCGCTTGCTGTGCTGTTGGTGCTTGAAAAGTCGATGAAACAGCCGACGCCGAAGGACTCTCACCGTTTTCGTAACTGGACGGAGAAGTTGTAGCGCTTCCGCGCCCCAAGGGCAACTCAGGCGTTCGCGGGATCTCCCGCGCGGCGAGGTGACGCGCTCGTCCTTGCCCTAAGGCGTCGGCAGGCCGGCATACACCAAGGCTTCCAGTGGGCCGCAGTCCATCCAGACGCCGGCGTAGACCGCGCCTCCAGCAGCAGCGGTGCGTCGAATTGCGCCACTCGTGCACATTACCGGCCAAGGTAATGAGAGCGGCTTTTCAAATCAGCGGCGGGTAAAGGCATCCTGCGGTCAATTCAACCCCAGAGCCGCAACTTAGCGCAGGCCCCCGAGCTTGTCCACCAGCTTGCGGAAGCCGGCCTGCCGCGCGGCGGTATTGGCGGGGGACGCATCGGGCGCTTCCCCGGCGCGCATGAAGCCGTGACCTGCCCCCTCATAGGTCACAGGATCGTAGGTTTTTCCTGCAGCCTTCATGTCGCTTGCGGTCTGAGGCACGGTCGCGGTGATGCGCGCATCGTTGCCCGCATAGAATCCGTACACCGGCGCGTTGATGGTTTTCATCAGGTCGGCAGGGGGCGGCGGCCCGTAGAACACGAAGGCGCCGGAAAGATCGTGGCGATGCGTGGCAAACAGGAAGCTCTTGCCACCTCCCCAGCAGAAGCCGGCGACGTATACCTTGCCATTGGCAGCCGGCAGTTTCTTGCCGTACTCCGCGGCGGCATCCAGGTCGGTGGTCACCAGGGCTGCGTCGAGCATCGCTACCGCTTTGCGCGCGTTGTCATCTCCGCCGAAGGTGGCTGTGCCGCCGGGCAGCAGCGGTACGAACATGGCTCCGGTGTTGGCGGGCGGCGTCATGTGGCTGTGATCCTGCGGCATGTTGGGCATGTCCGGCATGGCGGCAGCGGGCGTCATACCTGCCGGCGGCCCAAAGCCGCTCAGCAGGTCCGGTTCCACCACGATGTACCCCGCGCCGGCCAGTTCATCCGCCATGTCCCGCGCCCAGTCGGTCAGCCCGAAAATCTCGTGGATCATGACCACAACGGGAGCCTTCTCCTTGACCTCCGGGTACACCACCCAGGTCTGAAGATTGCGGCCCCCCGGCTCATGGATCGTCACGAACTCGCCGTGGCGCGGGCTTTGCGCAAGCGCCGCCTTGGCCCAGTCCTGCGCGCCGAGCGCAGCGCTAGGAAGGCAAAGCGAAAGAACGGCGGCGGGAAGCACGAAACGCTGCAGCTTGGGCATGGCCCCGAGTCTACACCGCGCTCGAGTCGATCGGTCTGGCGTTCATCATCATGTAGTCCATGCTCCAGTCCGGCGGGATGCCATGCTGCCGCGCTAAGGTAGCGAGCTGCGCGTAGTGGCGGATCGAGTGGAAGAGCGTGTGCAAGAGGACGGTGCGCCGGGTGCTTTCGAGCATCCCTGCCCTCCGTGTCTGGAACTGAAATGTCTGCTCCCACTCGTAGTCGTCGCGGCTCAGGAGCGCCCGGAAGAGCTCGGAGGCACGATCGTGCGTCGCGAAAATTGCATCAGCCGAACCGAAGGGGACATCCGCGTAAGCAGTTTCGGGGCGGTCGAGCAGGCGCTCCGCGTAGCGCAGCTCAACCGCGACGATGTGCTGCAGCAGCCCGGCCACAGTTTGCGCGCCATAGATATCGCACGGCAGCGTCAGCAGTTCCGGGTGCGCCCCTGCCAGCTTCCGCCAGCCGTCCGTGGTGGTGTTCACCCAGCGGAGAAGTTCTTCGCCTGTGAGCGCGACCATGTCAACCTTTCTGTATAGCGAGCGTTCTGCCCGGGCCCTGGTGGATTTCAGCGATCGTTGTCGAACATGGACCCGAGCACGCCACCCACCACGGCCGCCGTGCCGATCCCGCGGCCCAGATTGCTGCGCTCCCCGCCCTCGTGCAGATACGGCTGCAGTGCATGCGCCATGTTGCTCAGCGGCAGGGTCTGCAGCCACACGCGTCCTGGGCCAGTCAGTGCGGCCAGGAAGATGCCGTCGCCGCCGAAGAACAGGTTGCGGATGCCCTGGATGCGCGTGATGTTGAAGCTTACCGAGGCCTGAAACGCGCCCACATGACCCGGGTGCACACGTAACGTTTCGCCGGGCTGCAGGTCGCGTACCACCACTTCGCCGCTCAGCTCCAGCCAGGCCGTGCCGAACCCGTTGATCTTCTGCAGCAGAAAGCCATCACCGCCAAAGATGCCCGCTCCCAGCGATTGCTGAAAGCCCACGCCCAGCTGCACCTGCGGCGTCGCGCACAGGAAGCCGTGACGGTGCACCAGGAACTCGTGGCCGGGGTTGACCTCGACCGGCAGGATGTGGCCGGGAATCTTGGCCGCGAAGGCGACCTCGCCGGGGTAGCCCTGCGCGGTGTACTCGGTCATGAACAGCGTGCCGCCGCCGGCCATGCGCTTGATCGCACCGAAGAAGCCGCCACCGCCGGCCATCTGCGTGTGCGTGGTCATGGCGATGGTCTGGGTCATCCAGCTCAGCTCGCCGGCCTCGGAGATCACACTCTCGCCGGGCTGGAGGAGAACTTCAAGGGCGGGCATGGTGGTGCCGACGATACGGGATTGCATGAGGAATGCCTTTCGCAGAGGAGGTTTTGAGTGTCTGGACCGGTCTGCACCCATGCTACGC
Organism: uncultured Acidobacteriaceae bacterium; assembly: GCA_964246235.1. Classification (GTDB taxonomy): domain Bacteria; phylum Acidobacteriota; class Terriglobia; order Terriglobales; family Acidobacteriaceae; genus Granulicella. The sequence goes on along the minus strand of CAXTPR010000014.1, from coordinate 47,067 downwards.
CCGGTTACGCTGCAAAGTTCCGCAGACGCCCCTGGGCTTGGTAAGCGGAAGCGCGTTGTGGGACTGCTCCATCGCGGCGTTTCGCGTCGCTTACTCCTGGAATCGTGCAAGCGTGGGAATCGTGCAAGCGCCTCTGTGCCTTGAGTTGCGGAGCTCAGCGTCCAGGCAGCAATCCCGGCTCTCCGTCACTCTTGGCGAGTATTTCCGCTACTTGCCACCAACAAAGCGCTGCAACAAAGGTAATCGTCCAATCCCGGAAGTTGCAGTTCTCTCCACTCCCGCTGTTGTCTAGACTCGTAGCACCATGTCGTGCCATGCCTCAAAGTCGATGCGGGTGCGGCGACTGGCTACCGTGCTGTTCGTTGTCTGCACGAAGTGCGTGTTCACTCCTCTGTCAGCCGAGGCGGCAGTAGACAGGCGAGTCGTTCACAGCGCCGGAACCCTCTCGTTCGTGCGTGAGGTTCGTCAGCTGAGCTCCGAACGAGCGAGCTTGAGCCAGCCGGTCCAGTTGAGAGGCGTAGTCACCGTGCTTTCCGGGTGGAAGAACTCGTTCTTCCTTCAGGACTCCACGTCGGGAATCTCCGTGGATCGCCTGGATCAGAATCCAGAACTGAAGGCCGGTGACAAAGTGATTGTGAGCGGCACAACGGCTCCAGGTGCGTTCGCGCCGATTGTGCTCTCGCGCAGCGTACGGATCGTTGGAAGAACGACGCTTCCCGCAGCCAGGCTTCACAAATTGTCCGAGTTGATGGGAGGCACGGCCGATAGCCAGTGGCTCGCCATGCGCGGCAAGGTTCGGTCGGCAGAGATCAAGACGGTATGGGATCGTGCCGTCCTGGTGCTCAAGCTGGATATTGGATCGGACATTATTGTCGAGGTACATGTACAGGACTTCGCTCCCGAGGCCATAAGCCAACTACCAGGAGCCGCCGTGACGATCCGCGGCGTGTGCGGAACCATCTTCAACGACCGGCGCCAGCTCATCGGACTCAGGCTGTTTGCGTCGTCGCTTCAGGACATCAAGTTTGAGAAGTCTCCTCCGGCCGATCCGTTCGATCTTCCCACCCGGCAACTCGGAGACCTCTTTCAATTCAGTGACTCAGCGAAGGTCGCCGACCAGATCAAAGTGAGCGGAATCGTCTCCTGGTCCAAACCCGGCGAAGGCTTCTATCTGCAGGACGGATCGCAAGCCGCCTATGTGGAAAGTCCTACCTCCACCCGAATCGAGCAGGGAGCCCGCGTGGAAGCTGTCGGGTACCCTATCCGGACTCTCGGCAGTCCCTCGTTACGTGCTTCGCTAGTGCGAGCGGCTCCCGGCGACGTGCAGTTGCAGGCGGCTCCGCATTCCGCAGCCGAGATCATCACCGTCCGCGATGGCTTCCTTGCGACGCCCTACGCCGCACAGCTTGTCACGCTTGAAGGCCGGCTGCTAGATGAGGTCCCCGGCGCTTCAGCGTACACTCTTCTACTGAAGGATGGCAGCCTCGTATTCCGCGCCGTTCTTCCCACATCTTCCCTGCATCTCGGTGTGCAGAGGGGGAGCATGGTGAGGGTTACCGGCGTGTGCAGCGTGCGGCTGGATGAGACCGGCGAAGCATCATCGTTCGGAATTCTGATGCGCAGTCCGGCCGACCTCCTCGTTACGAGGCGTCCGCCCTGGTGGAACACCGGGCACGCGCTGCAGTCCTTGGGAGTGCTGTGCGCCTGCCTGCTCGGCATCGCTGTGTGGGCTGTCGCTTCACGGAGACGGGCTGAACTGAAAGCCCTGGTTCTCACCGATCCTCTGACCTCTCTTTACAATCGGCGAGGCTTTGAGTTGCTCGCGGAGAAGCACACACAAATTGCACAGCGTCGCCACGCAGACCTCTTGCTCTTCTACTTGGATGTGGACCGTTTCAAGCAGATCAATGATACCTTCGGTCACCGGGAAGGGGACAAGGCTCTTTGTCAGGTGGCGCTGGCTCTTCAGAATGCGTTTCGCGAATCAGACATCATCGGCAGACTCGGCGGTGACGAGTTTGCCGTCATTGCAATCGATGCCTCTGCGGAGAGTCGTAGTAAGCTGATCGTTCGAATCCACGAGGAGTTAGAAAAGTTCAACGAAGCTGCTGGGCAGCCCTTCAAGATAGCGATCAGCGTGGGTGTTGTAGTCTGCCGCCGGGACGATGAGGAACGAACGCTGGACGCCCTTCTCAGCCGTGCTGACGAGCTAATGTACGAACAGAAACGGAATAGAGCCGAGCGAACTCGGCAGAGACCCGTCATCTCCACGGCGACCCAGTGATCTCACGGGAACGATACGCGTATTGCGCGCCCTTCCAGCAACAGGTCTCACGAGGATACTGCTGGAGCTTGAACTTCGTTCTTGCCGGACCGTTATGTGAAATCGGCGGAGAGACGCGATGTGCGGTACTCGCCGTAGCTCACCTCCGGTCGCTCCTGGGCCGACCGCGCTGTAGCATCAGATCGACTGAGGTTCTCTGCAATGAGTGGAACGAAATCCGATGCGCTGGTCTTCTTCGGCGCGACCGGCGACCTGGCCTATAAGAAGATCTTTCCTTCACTGCAGGGCATGATCCGGCGCGGCCTGCTGGATATACCCGTGATTGGCGTCGCCAAGGCCGGCTGGGGCCTTGAACAATTCAAGGCGCGTGCGCAGGATTCGCTGGAGAAGCACGGCGGCCTGGATCAGGATGCCTGGGCAAAGCTCAGCGCTCTGCTGCACTACGTGGACGGCGATTATTCGGACGATGCGACCTTCCAGGCCGTGCGCCGCGAGCTCGGCGAGGCCAAAGCCCCGGCACACTACCTCGCGATCCCGCCCGCGCTGTTCGAGACGGTAGTCGAGAAGCTCGCCAGCTCCGGCTCAGCCGATGGCGGGCGCATCATCGTGGAGAAGCCTTTCGGGCACGATCTCGCCTCCGCCCAGGAGCTCAACCGCATCTTGCTCAAGTCCTTCCCGGAGACATCGATCTTCCGCATCGACCATTACCTGGCCAAGGCGCCGGTCCGCAACATGGTGGCGTTCCGCTTCAGCAACTCGTTTCTGGAGCCGCTGTGGAATCGCGACCACATCGAAAGCGTGCAGATTACCATGGCCGAAGATTTCGGCATCCAGGGTCGCGGCGCCTTTTATGACGTCACCGGCACCATCCGCGACGTGATCCAGAACCATCTCTTCCAGCTGCTCTGCAACTTGGCTATGGAGGCGCCGGTCAACAACGATGTGGAGTCCCTACGCGACGAACGCGTGAAGGTCCTCAAAGCCATGGTTCCGGTGCGTCCGGAGGACGTGCTGCGTGGCCAGTTCGCCGGCTACCTGGAGGAGAAGGGCGTGGCCGCCAATTCGCAGACTGAAACCTTCGCCGCGGTTCGCGTGTTCGTGAACTCCTGGCGCTGGGACGGCGTGCCCTTCTTCATCCGCGCCGGCAAAAACCTTCCGCTCACCTGCACCGAGGTAGTGGCCAAGCTGAAGAGAGCGCCGCATACCAACATCACCGAGGCCGGCGTGACGCAGAACTATCTTCGCTTCCGCATCAGCCCGCAGATGACCGTGGCCATGGCGGTCTCAGTGGCGAACCCCACCTGCAAAGGACCGCGCAAAACTGTGGAGATGATCGCCAGCCGCCATCCCAACCCGGAGGAGATGGAGCCCTATGAACTGGTTTTGAGCGACGCCATGGCAGGGGATCGCTCGCTGTTCGCGAGGCAGGATTACGTCGAAGAGGCCTGGCGCATCGTCGACCCCGTGCTTCAGGCCGGCACGCCGCTCTTTCGCTATGAGCAACACACCTGGGGGCCGAAGAGCAGCGGCACCACGCTCGCACCTCCGGGTGGATGGCATGTACCCATAGCCGACGCCGAAGATGACTTCCGGCTGGTAGACGACTCTGACACCACGGAATAGCCGCTGGGCAGCGCCGTCCCAGGTGCGGCGTTTGCATGGAATGCGGCTCTCGGCTGTCGTTTCGACCGAAGCGGGAGCTTTGCGGGCTCCGCATCGTAGCTACGTCTTTGTGCATCTGCTGTAAGGCAGCGTGGCCGCGCCTTCGCGGTGCTACGTTGCGAGGGTGTGGTCCCGATCCATACAGGCACGGGAGGATCTCCGAGGCCCCACCCACCCGGCCAATAAAACAGAAAGTCACCCATGCAGCTAGGCATCGACAGCTTCGTAGAACGCGTCGTCACTCCGAATGATGAAGCCGCCCGCAACAGCGCGGACCGGGTGCAGCAACTGCTGGAAGAAGTCGAGTTGGCCGACCGCGTCGGTCTCGATGTGTTCGCCGTTGGCGAGCATCACCGCGAAGAGTACGTCGCCAGCTCCGTTCCTGTGCTGCTGGCTGCCATGGCGGCACGCACGCAGTCTATTCGCCTGAGCAGCGCCGTCACGGTGCTCAGCTCCGACGATCCTATCCGCGTGTTCCAGGCCTTCGCCACCGTCGACCTGATTTCGCGCGGCCGCGCCGAGATCATCGTGGGCCGCGGCAGCTTTACGGAGAGCTATCCCCTTTTTGGCCATGACCTGAAGCACTACGACACGCTGTTTGCCGAGAAGCTCGACCTGCTGCTGCACCTGCGCGACCAGGTACGGGTTCACTGGGAGGGCAAGCTGCGCGCCCCGCTCACCGGCCAGGGTGTTTGGCCGAGGCCCTTCTCGCGCCCGGACGGGACACCGCTACCCATCCGCCTGGGCGTCGGTGGCACACCGAACTCCTTCGCCCGCGCCGGCCTGCTGGGCCTGCCACTTACCGTGGCGATCATCGGCGGAGAGCCCCACCGCTTCCGGCCGCTTGTCGATCTCTACCGCCAGAGCTGGCGTCAGGCGGGCCATGCGGGTGAGCCCGACGTAGCCGTTCATGCCCTTGGTTTCGTCGCCGATACCGATACGGAGGCTGCCGACACCCTGTGGCCGGTCTACGCGCACACCTTCAGCCGTATCGGCAGGGAGCGCGGTTGGGGGAACTCGGTCACTCGCGCGAGCTTCGACGCCCAGTCCGGACCTGCGGGAGCCTTCGTGCTTGGCTCTCCAGCAACCGCCGCCGCCAAGCTTCGCCACATCGATAAGGTGCTCGGCGGAGTATCGCGCGTCACGCTCATGCTCAGCGGCGGGCCACTGCCGCATCGGGCCATGTTGCGGACCATCGAGCTGATGGGAAGCGCCGTGAAACCGATGCTCACGCCAACGTCTGCCACATCGGCAGCCGAGCCCGTCCTCGCTTAAGCGTCAGGGCCCAGGGAACTCTACAATGCGATGAAAACATCACCCGAAAGTGTGCTGCCGGACTAAGCATCCTTTTGACAGACTGGAAGCCAAAGCAGGCTCGGACGAGTCTGTTTCTCTTGAAGCGACTTAATGCACCAGCCACCCTCCATTCTCGTTTACGGGCGTGACTCCACTCTGCTGCGGTCGCGCTGCTGGGTGCTGCAGGCGGCGGGGTTTCAGGTCTCCACCGCGGAAACTCTTGCCGAAGCGCAGGACGCGGCAGCGCAGCAATCAGCTGACCTGCTCGTCATCTGCCATACGCTTTCCGCTGCGGAGTGCCGCGAGGCGCTCAGGTGGGCTCACACCCACCCGGCGATGAAGCGCATCGTGCTCACGGCCCACGGGCTGCCTTGTTCCTCCCTGGCGGACGCGGACGAGGAGATGATGAGCCAGTTCGCCGGTGCGCGCGAGCTCGTGGCCGTCGCGGACCGGTTGTTGTCAGCCGGACAGCCTGCGTAGGCCTACAAATCCCGTTCAGCTTGTTCTCTGCATCCTACGGGTATCACCTGTACGCTCTCCCGATAGCCGGGGAGCAAGGATGAGAGATCCAGCTTGGGCCAGCTGCTGAATGTACCGGGAAATGCACACCCCTCTGGAGCAATGGAGAGCGCTCCGGGCGTGTTGCCCGATGAGCGGTCTACTGCAGGCCAGTTGGCCCTCGAGCTCATGCACGAGATACGAAATCCGCTTGAGGCGCTCGGCCACCTGACGTATCTTGCGTCCGAGGAAGCGGATGAACCCGACAAGGTCCGCAAGTACATGCGGCTGGCCGAAGAGCAGGTAGCCGTCCTCAACCGCATCGCCAGCCAAACGCTTGGCTTTGCGCGGGGTTCGCTGGTACCCAGTTCCACAAATCTGGTGGAGCTCGCGGAAGCAGCCCTTCGGATTCATCGCCGTACGATCGATGCCAAGAAGATCCATCTCATCAAAAACCTGCCATCCGAGGTGCTGGCTGAGGTCCACAGCGGCCAGATGCTGCAGGCGCTCTCGAATCTGATCGTGAACGCACTGGAAGCGCTTCCGGAGGATGGCACCCTGTCTCTTCGCCTGCGCAAGCGCAAGGACGCTGTGCACGTCATCGTGGCGGACAATGGTCATGGCATTCATCCCGACGACCTGAGCCGGCTTGGGAAACCGTTCTTTACCACCAAGGGTTCCGCCGGCAACGGCCTGGGCCTGGCGCTTTCCAGGCGCATCATCGAAGAGCACAAGGGCCGCATGCAGATCCGCAGCAGCATCCGGCCGGGCCGCACCGGAACCGTTTTCAAGATCTCGTTGCCGGCCTGAAAAGCGGTGAGTCGTTGGGCGTACACTCACAGCCATGCGCCCCCTCCTAATGACCACCACCCTTCTGTTCGCCGCCGCGGCATCCGCTCAGATGTCCATGCCCATGCCAGCGACTCCTCCAGGGCCCAGCGGTCCGGCCGCCGAAGTGCAGCGTGCCTACGCGGGATACAAGAAGAACATCCTGGCAGCCGCCGACAAAATGCCTGCGGACGCGTACACCTACAAGCCCGAGCCCGACATTCGCACCTGGGCCCGCGTGGTGAATCACGTGACCGAAGCGCAGTTTCGCTCCTGCGGCACGGTGAATGGCACCACGCCCATTGCCAAGCCGCCTGCCGACACGGCCGAAAAGGCAACCATCGTTGCCGCTCTACAGGCATCCTTCGCCGAGTGCGATAAAGCGTTCGCCTCGACCACCGACGGGAACGTGCTGGACATGTTCTCCATGGGTCCGGCGAAACGTTCCCGTATCGGTCTGCTCTGGGGAACGGCCTCGCACGACAATGAGCAATACGCCACGCTGGCCCTCTACATGCGCCTGAAGGGCATTCCCCCGCCGAGCATGGAGCACTAGAGAAGCTCTTCGCGCGTGCACGCGGGCAACATGACCGCTGATCATGAGTGCGCCTCGGTGCGTTCGCAGCCGCGGTCCTACACTCAATCGTGAGTGCCTCCACTGCCGAACCACGACTGCATTATCCTCGGCGCCGGTGCCGCCGGTCTTCTGTGCGCTTTCGAGGCAGGCCGCCGTGGCTTGCGCGTCCTCCTGCTGGATCACACCGCCCAACCGGGCCGCAAGATCCTGATCTCCGGCGGAGGCCGCTGCAACTTCACCAATCTGGATACCCGGGCGGAAAACTTCCTTTCCGCCAACCCGCATTTTGCCAAGTCCGCCCTGGCCCGTTTCACACCGCAGGACATGGTGGCTCTCGTCGAGCGCCATGGCATCCGTTATCACGAGAAAACTCTGGGGCAGCTGTTCTGCGACGACTCCGCCCAACGCATTCTGTCTCTGCTGCTGCGCGAGTGCGAGGAAGCCCGTGTGGAGCTGCGCATGAACACCATGGTGCAGAAAGTTGGGAAAGCGGATCCTCTTATCGCGGCGGCGTACAAGAAGCGCCCTGCTCGATTCGTTCTCCAAACGTCCCTTGGCACTCTCGCCTGCAACGCCCTGGTCATCGCTACGGGCGGTCTCTCCATCCCGAAACTGGGCGCGACCGGCTTTGGCTACGACCTCGCCCGGCAGTTCGGCCACACCGTTCTCCATCCCCGCCCAGGGCTTGTGCCGCTGGTCTTCTCACCTGAAGATCGCGAGCGCTGGTGCGATCTCACCGGCCTTTCCGTGGAGGCGGTGGCCACGGCGGCTCCGAACGATGCGCCCCCCGGAAACACCCGTGCGCAACTGCCCCGCTTTCGCGAGAAGCTCCTCATCACCCATCGCGGCCTCAGCGGGCCGGCCGTGCTGCAGATCTCCAGCTATTGGCAGCCCGGCCGCGAGCTTCGCTTCGACCTGGCTCCGTCTGCGGCGCACCCGCTCGCCCCGCTGCGCACCCGTGCTGCGCGTGACCGCGCGTCCGTCCTCAGCGCACTCAAGGCCCTGCTTCCTGTCCGTCTGGCCGAGCGCTGGCTCGACCAGCACACCTCTGCCGACACGCCGCTCGATCTAAGTGACACCGGCCTCAGGAACCTGGAGCACTCGCTGCACAACTTCCATGTCGTTCCGGCAGGGACTGAAGGCTTCGCCAAGGCTGAAGTCACCGCCGGCGGCGTCGATACCCGCGAGCTCGATAGCCACACCCTGATGAGCCGTCGCGTCCCAGGGCTGCACTTTATCGGTGAAGTCGTGGACGTCACCGGCTGGCTCGGCGGCTATAACTTTCAATGGGCCTGGGCCAGTGGCGCCGCAGCGGGCCGCTCTCTGTAGCTATTCCCGCGAGGCTCTTACTGCACCACCAGAGTCAACGGCACCGTATGCGTCACGCCCGCGCTCGTTGCCGAAACCATGAGCGTGTAGCTTCCCGCGGGAGTGGGCGTAAGGGCCGCCCCGCCGGTCTCGCTGGGGATGATCCGCCCTGCGCTGCACCCGTTAGACATCAGCAGGGCACTGAACGCCACACACCCCAGCGCTCTCCAGCGGCGTCGCCGGATTAGCCCGATGGGCAGCAGGCATCCCAGAGCGGCGGCACCGTCGCGAAACCACGGCATCCCGCCTGCTGGCCATCTTTCCAGCTTGACCTGCGCCAACCCGGTCTGCACCGTGACCGTCACAACGGTCGTGGATCCCAACGCGCCCAGGCTGGGCGACACGGTACACAGGCTGTGCGCCGGCGCTCCTGTGCAAGCCATCGCCACGTTCCCGCTCAGGCCAGTCAGTGATCCGAGCAGCATGGGGTATGTCGCCGAGGTCCCACTGGTCACGGTAGCGCTCGGAGGCCCGCTTGAGATCAGCGTAAAGTCCACGCCCGTCCCGCTTAGCGTTACGGTTTGCGTGCTTGACGGCGCATTGTCGGTCAGCACCAGCGTCCCTGCCGTCATTCCAGCAGCCGTCGGCACAAACGCCACCTGCATCGTGCACGCCGCGCCGGCTGCAACCGTGCTTCCACAGCCATTCGTGACCAGCACAAATCCATTCGAAACCGTCACGCTGCTCAGGCTCAGCGGCGAGCCGCCGTTATTGGTCAGCGTCACCACCTGCGCAGCCGACACCAGCCCTACCCCTATCGCCCCGAAGCCATTCATCGCCGGTGACAACGAAACACCCGGCCCTGCCACGGCGATGCCGGTAAGCGCCACCGCTTGCGAGCGAAAGGCATCACTCACCGTCAGTAGGCCCGTTCGCGTGCCTGTCGCCGTGGGCACAAAGGCGACGCTCACTGCACAGGTCGAGTGCGCCGGCAGTGCCGCTCCGCAGCCGTTCACGACGGTGAAGTCACCGCTCACCACCGCACCGATCAGCAGCAAGGGCTGATCGCCCGCGTTCGCGAGCGTCACCTGTTGGGCGGCGCTCGCGCTGCCTACCGCCTGCTGTGCAAAGCTGAGCGCTGCAGGGCTCAACGTATCGGTCGCGGGCGCTTGCCCGATGCCGGTCAGCGTCGCGGTCTGCGTGCCTACGCTGTCCACGACCGTCAGCGTACCGGTCCGCGTGCCGCTCGCCGTCGGTGTAAACGTTATGCCGACTGCACATGCCGTTTGACTGGCTAGCGTCGCGCTGCAGGTATTCGCCGCAAGGGCGAAGTCGCCGCCCGTGCTGATGCTCATGATTGCGGCCGCCGTTCCGCCGGTATTGGCGATGCTCACGATCTGCGCCGCTGCGGCCTGGTTCACCAGCGTCGCCGCAAACGCGAGCGCTGTGGGCGTCAGCACCACGGAGGCAGGCGCGGTACCCGTTCCCGTCAGCGCCACAACAGCTTGCCCGCCACTGACATTCGCATAGATCGTCAACGATCCACTCCGCGAGCCGGTCGCGAACGGCGCGAACTGCACGCTGAACGCACAGGTGGCGCCCACCGCGAGCGTGTGTCCCGCGCAGGTGTCGGTTTCCGCAAAGTCGCCTGCCGCCAGCGGCGTTCCAAACACCACCGGCGCATTCCCGGAACTCGTGACGGTGATCGTCTGCGGTGCACTTTGCGTACCCACCTGCTGAGCCGCAAAGGCGAGCGAGGTCTTCGAAAGCGTTACGGCGGCCTGAGCGGTGCCAACCGCCGTGAGCAACGGCTGCTGCCACACGCCGCGGCCGTAGGTAGCAGCGCGCAGCATGCCTTGTCTACCATCTCCAGTCGGCAGGCTTGCTCCTGCCGCCAGACTCACCACTGGCGCGTTCGGCAGGCCTGTACCGAGCACGCTCCAGCAGCTCGAGCCCGGGCACGTGGCGATGGCCTGCGTTGCATACACGCCCGCGTCGGTGGCCACATAGACGGTGTTCGCGTCATTGGGATCCACCAGCACGGCATTCGCCGGTGCATTCGGCAGATTGGCCGAGACCGTAGCCCAATGCGCTCCGAAGTCCGTCGAGCGGTACACTTGCGGCACGGCCGTATCGCCGCCGAAGCCCATCACCGTTGCGTAAACGGTTGCGCCCGTGGAGTCATGCGGGTCCACGGTCACCGCCGACACGTCGTATCCACCTGGGTTGAATACGCCTCCAAGCACATTCGTGACCGGGCTCAGCCCCACATCCGTCCAGGCTGTGCTCGCGTCCGCCGTGTTCGCTGCCCTGATCACGAACACGTGACCGCCGGCCTTTGCGCCGCCGCCGTCCAGCGTGCCCGCCATCCCGGCGTAGATCACAGACGACCCGCTGTTCTGCAGCTTCGCTGAACCAACGACCGGGCCGCCCACGCCCACACTCCGCACCAGAGAGCGTGCTGCAGTGCACGGGGCCTGGCCGCCATCGAGCGGCGCGCTGATCGCGTTTGCCGCGCTCCATTGGGTTCCGTCCGCAGCCGGCCCGCGCCACACCCGGCATGTGCCCGTGACAAGGTTTGTACTCTGCCCGCTGGACTGCGCGTCCAGCAGCACTGGCGCATGGAGGAGCGCCACATCACCGTTCACCTGAGTGGAACCGATCGTGGAGGATCCCGCGAAGTCGCTTGCGGAGCAAGCCGCGCCTGCGGCACACAGCTTCAGGTTGATGCCCACGCCGACGCTGGCAAACCAGTTCGCCGGTGTGCCCGGGTCGATCAACGGTATTCCGCCTTCGCCGGTTGAAAGCTGTGGCCATGCTGCTCCGCTTGCGCTCAGGGCAGTGCTGGAAGCTGCTGTGCCGTTGGCGCCGAGACCCACCAGCAGCACGTTGGCATCGCCCGGCGCCTGCGCCAGACCCACCACTTCAGCGAGCGAGCCTCCACTCGCGATGGCCGCATTCAGGTTGTCGAAGTGCGAGGCATCGCCGGCCACGCAGGCTGCCCCGGTTTCCGCAATGCCATCCGTGGATCGCCACAGGCCGCCATCATTGCCGATCATCACCAGCGGCGCTCCGCTGCTCTGCCCCACCGCAGCCAACGCGTGCTGCGCCGGAGCGACACCCGCAGGCGCTGCACACGCATTGGACGCGTTGGTGGTATTCCGCCACGTGCAGGCGCTCGGCGCCGCGGGCGTGAGAAAACACCTGTACACATCGTTGGTTCCCGCCAGCAACACGGTTCCTCCCGCGGCAGGCGGCGCACTCAAGGCGAGGGCGTAGCCGGCTGCGGCCGTACCGCCCGCGTCCAGCAGGCCGCCATCCAGACGTGTGCCCCACACCGGCGCCTTCGTCGCGCAGGCGCCGCCCGCACCCATCGAGCACAGGTCCTGCCACAACGCATGATTGCCGTTTGCCGCGTCCACGCTGAACGCATACAGATCGCTCGTGCCCGGCTGCACTGCCAGCGCCGCGCGAAACAACGGGCACCCCGCGCTGCCCGTACCTCCTGCGTTCGCGGGACAGTTCGCCGTCGACAATCCCGTGCCGGGTTGCGCCGTGAGCCGCGTCCAGTTCACCCCATCCGTGCTCGCGTAGTAGCCGTGGAACTGCACGGCTGCGAAGAAGCTTCCGCGCGCCGCATCCCACGCCACCGCCGTTGCAGGATTTCCCGGCTGCGCACCCAACAGCGGCTGCTGCACCACCTGGCCGCCGTCGTAGAGGGTCGCCATGTGCCACGTCACACCAGCATCGCCGGAGTAGTACAGGCCCGCAACCGAACCCGAGTTGGCCGCCCCCACGACAACACTTTGCGGTGAATTCGACATCGCGGCCACGGCCAGCGAGGGAGAGGTTGTGCTCCACGCAAGGCCAGCCGTGGCCAGGCCCGCAAAGGAGTGGTTGCCGTTCACGCCATCCCGCGATCCCACAATCAACGTCCAGGTCAGCCCACCGTCCGCCGAGCGCAGCAGTCCCTCCCCATAGAATGAATCGGTCGCCTGATTGGGGTCGCCTGTCCCGGCAAGCACGATACCCGTTCCACCCGCCGCTGCCGGTTGTACGGCAATGGCCCCAATGGAGAGCGAAGGCGCGACGCCCCCGCCCGAGGCAGCCGCGAAGACCGGCAATGTATCGGTACGAGGCGCGAACGTGACCGCGCTCAGCGGGCCGGCCGCATTGGTGGACTTCCAAACGCCGGCGCCTGTGGCCCCCAGGTACACCGTGTTGCCCGTCGGATCGTTCGGATCGAATACCAACGCCGTTACGCGTCCGGTCACCATGCCATACTTTGCCGTCAGCACCGAACCCGGGCCTACCGGGGTCCACGCGGTCGTCAACGACGACGAGGAAGCGGGTGTCGGTCCGGCGGTATCCTGCGCCTTGGCTCTTTCCGCGCGAACACCCCATGCAAGCGAAGCCGTGCACACGCACAGCAGGGCCCATCCCGGTATGGGAGAACGACGCTTCACAGCAGGAAATGGAGCGAGTGTAGCAAAGGCTCACACCGTCCGCATCCATGCAACCGTTCGCTGGAGCCCTTCCGCAAATCCCACCTGCGGTTCATACCCGAACGCCAGCCGCGCCGCGCTGACATCTGCCAGTGAATCGCGCACGTCACCTTCTCGCGCTGCGGCATAAACCGGCTGACCCGCGAAGCCTGTCAACGAAGCGACCACCCGGTACAGCTCGATGAGGGTGTGCCGCTCTCCGCAGGCCACGTTGAAGACGCGTCCCGCCATCTCTGCCGCCGGAGCCTCCAGGGCCAGCAGGTTGGCGCTGACCGCATTGTCGATATACGTGAAGTCGCGCCCCTGCTGCCCATCACCGTGAAGGACCGGCTGAACGCCGGTCTGCATCTCGCGGCACCAGCGCGCGACCACGCCTGAATAAGGAGAATCCGGAGCCTGCCGCGGCCCAAAGATGTTGAAGTAGCGCAGAGAAACCGTCTCCATCCCGTAGACCCGCGCATAACTCTGCATGTAGAGCTCGCCTGTCAGCTTCTGCACGGCATAAGGCGACACCGGTTCCGGCCGCATCGTTTCCACCCGCGGAAAGCCGGGCTGACTGCCGTACGCCGAACTCGACGCCGCATACAGCACCCGGTGCACCCCTGCTGCGCGCGCCCCTTCCAGCACGTTGAAAGTGCCCTCGATGTTCGCGCGATGCGAGGTGCGCGGATCGCTTACGCTACGCGGCACACTGGGCAGTGCGCCCTGGTGCAGAATGGCATCTACTCCCGCGCAGGCGCGCGCCACGGCGTCCGCATCGGCGAGATCGCCTTCCATCAAGTCCACAGCGGCCGGCACATTCTCCAGCCGGCCCGTCGCAAGGTTGTCGAAGCCCCTGACTCGGTCGCCGCGCAGGAGCAGAGCCTCGGCGAGATGCGATCCGATGAACCCTGCCACGCCGGTGATGAGAACCGTCCGCAAGCCCTCAGTCTATCGGCTTCAGTCCAGGGTTACGGGCGCGTCGTCCGTCTTCGGCTCTTGATAATCTGAGAAGACACACCATGGTGCGTCCCTGCTTTCTTGTCATCGACCGCGAACACTCCGGCTCCATTTCTACCCGCAAGCTCGTGCTCGAAAGCGCGAAGTTCAACGTCATTACTGCCTACACTGCCGACGAAGCGGTGGCCACCCTGCAAAGATTCCCGTCGGTGGACGGCGTCGTGATGGACGCAAGCTCGCGGGACGCGAGCTGCGCGGACATGGTTCGCTCGCTGAAAGCGATCGCCCCGAAAGCTCCTGTCGTCGCGGTGATGTCGCCTCGCTCCGAGCGTTCGTGTGAGGGAGCCGATTACGTGCTTCCCTCCTTCGAGGCCAAGCGTCTCCTGGAGCTGCTGCAAAAGCTCTTTCCGGGGCAAACGGCGGAGATCGCAACACAGGAAGAACGTCTGGAAGGCGAACATATCTGACATCTGCAACACCAGCGTCGCAGAGTCTGCAATGCGAACGCCTCTACGCGGCCTGTTCTACGTTGGGGGAGTAGAACGAAGCCGTCTGGAAGCCGGCTTCCGCTTCGCGCGCGTACGAGATCATGTGGTGCGCGACCAAACTCACATGGATCACCGTCTCGATGTCGCCGGTCTTGAGCGCGGGCCAAGCCATTTCCCAGAAGGTGCGGCGGTAGTCGCCGACGATACCGACTTTCCAGATGAGCTTGCCGAGCGTGCTGATGCCGCGCCAGACATTGCGCACGCTCAGTTTGCCGCTGGGTGGGATTTCGATGCGGTTTGGATAGGTGTGCTCCTGGTTGTAACGGAAGCGGCGATAGATCGCTTCCGGCTCGAACGCCGAGCTGAACGTGCGCCGCCACATGCCGACCACATGGTCGTAGGGCAACTTGAAATCCACGTTCGATTGCCGGCCTTCCTCTTCGATCAGACGGCCTTCCGCGGCGAGGCGGCGATGCAGTGGCGTGCGTGGCAGCGCTTCCAGCAGGTTGATGGTGAGAACCGGAATGTTGGAAGCTTCGACGAATTCCAGGATGCGATCAGGAGACTCGTAGGTATCGGTATCGAGGCCCATGATCATCCCCGAGACCACCTCCATGCCGTAGCTGTTCAGCGTCTTCACAGAGTCCAGGAGCGGCATCTCGTTGTTCTGCACTTTGAACATGGCCTGCAGGGCCGCGCGCTCCGGCGTCTCGATGCCGCAGAAGATTGTCCAGAAGGAAGCTTCGCGCATCATCGCGAGCAGGTCCGGCGAGCGCACGATATTCAGCGTCGCCTCGCAGGCAAACTCCACGGGATACTTGTTCCGCTTCTGCCACTCGACCAGGTGCGGCAGCAGCTCCTTGGCGGCTTTGCGGTTGCCGACGAAGTTGTCATCGACAAAGTACACTGCGCCCACCGCGCCGCCGGCCACGATTTCATCGAGCTCCGCAAGGATCTGCTCAGGTGTCTTCAAGCGCGGATTCTGACCGTAGAGCTCGGGAATATCACAGAACTCGCAGCGGTACGGACACCCGCTGGAGAACTGCACGTTGGCAAGGAAGTACTGCGATATGCCTGCCAGGCGGTAGGCGGGCGTGGGGAACTCCTTGAGCGGCAGGCGCGCCGCGGTGGTCAGGAGCACCTGTCCGGCGGGCCGCTCGATGCTGCGGGCGAGCGCGGCGATCAGGTCGTCCGTGGCATCGCCCAGCTCGCCGATGTGGAGATAGTCGAAATCCGGGTAGTACTCCTGGCAGCCGCTGACCGACGGGCCGCCGAGTACGGTGGTCTTGCCGGCCGCATGGGCCCGGCGGTTGATGTCATTGATCTGCCCGCGCTGGATATGCATGCCGCTGACCAGCACGGCATCGGCCCAGCGGAAATCCCGCGAGCTGGCAGGCTCCACGTTCTCGTCGACGAAGCGCACTTCCCAATGGTGTGGCAGATAGGCCGCAATGACCAGCAATCCCTGGGGCGGCATGAATGCCTTCACTCCCAGCAGCGGATAGGCATTGTTGAAGGTGCCGAAGGACTTGGTATACCGGGGAAACACGCAGAGGATGCGGCGCGTGACCGCGGCGATCTCCGGAGCGGGAGCGCGCGACGAACGGCTAGCTTCCTTGATCGGTTCCAGCTTCACGGTACCTTTACGCCCCTGGTCCCATTTTACGTGTGGAAAGGAGCAGAGCCGCCCCGGAGGACGGCTCTACTGCGACCCATTGGGGTTATCTGCGGAAACCACCACGAAAGCCGCCATAGCCGCCGCGGAAACCACCGTAGCCGCCGTATCCAAAGCCGCCACGGAATCCTCCGTAGTAGCCGAAGCCGAGACCCAGGCCGTATCCATAGGGGTAGCCGCCAAAGGCGTAATACGGGTAGCCCCATCCAGGCCCATAGAAGCCGTAGTAGGGCCATCCGTAGGCGTAGGGGCTGTAACCATAAAAACCCTGACCGTAACCGTAACCATCCCCATGACGATAGCCGCTGGAATCACCGTAGTTGCCCTGCAGCAGGTCGGCGCTCATCTTATTGCGGTCGGCCTCCTGCGCGCGAACCTGGCTTCCGCTGGAGCCGAACGCAAGCTCGTGGTCTTCCTTCACCTTCACCGGTTTGGCGTTGTTGATCGAGACTTCCGCCTCGCCGCGGAGAACGCGCACCGTGTTGGTGTCGGCGTTGAAGGTGTACAGACCGTCCTTGAGCAGCGACACCTGGCCGCCGGGGAGGTCCACGAAAATTTCGGAGTGATCGGATGGATGGTGGACGTTGACGTTGGCAACGCCGTGGTCGACGCGCAACTCCGTGCGCTCAGCCGTGACGGCTATGGTCTGAATCGAAGCGTCCGGCGCGGCGACAAGCCAGATGCCGTGCGCGGGCTCCGAGGTGCGGTTGACCGGGCGCTGCTGGTTATAGCTCCCCTGCGGTGGCAGCGGCCCTTGCTGCGGGTAAGAATTGTCCGCGTAGCCGTTCCCATAGCTGCGGGGCTCCGAGCGCTCAATGGGCGCGGGCGGCTGGGTGAGAGCGGAGCCGCTGCCTGGATCCCCGGCGTCGGAGGAGGTGGAGGAGAAAGTTCCTGGACCGGCTGAGTACGCTGTCTGCGCGCAGAGGAGCGGCGCGCTCGCGGACAAAGCCGCCAGCGCAAGTAAAATCGCAAATGTCCTTGGCATGCTGCAAAACCTCTGCCCATAAAGATGCGGTTTCCGCGAAAATGTCGCGGTGCGACCCCGGACCGCTACTTCACGCCATTCTTCGAGTCCCATGAGCCCTGGAGCTTGCGCACATACAGGATCTGCCCGGTATGGTACGCATTGTGCGTGCTGATGTCCGCCAGGGTCGGCGCCCACACCGCGAGTTGCGCCTCGGTGGCATGCTCCACCAGGCTTTCCAGCTGCTTCATCACCTCATCCAGGTCGTGGACGGTCTTGTTCCAGGTGGCTGTATCGAACTCGTTGAAGGTCTCCTCGTTGTTGCCGCTGTACTTGCCGGTGGCCTTCTCGGGGTCCTCGCCCTTGAACTTCGCAAGCGCCCGGGCGTTCCAGTACCAGAGATGGAAGGCCAGCATGCCGGCAGAGTGATTGGCGTTCGGATCCAGCCTCCCGGCGGCGTTGGTGGGTACCCATTTGGCCTGCTCTGGAGTGAGTCCCGCGACCGCCGCGTTGATCGGCGTGAACCACTCCGCCTTGTCGTGAGTGGAGTGCAACTGCTGCAGCAGCGTGCTGCGCAGGGTGACCGGCGGCTTCGGTGCGGGGACCTGGGCATAGATCGGCAGGGCCACAAGGTCGAGTGCGGTGATCGTCGCTATCAAAACGTGGATACGCAGGAGGCTGGGCATGCGGAATTGTACTGTCGGCTGTCACGGGAGGGGGGCGGAGGTAAATCGAAGACCGCCAAGATTATGCTTGCCGTTCGAGGGAGGCGACCCATAGCATGACGGGAACCAACATTTCAGATATGTAGAGGTTCTTTGATGAACGTTTCTCGCCTTGGGCTCGTCTGCCTTCTTGCGGCCGGCACGGCCGCGTGTGCACAGCAGCCAGCTTCTGCGCCGGTTGTTCCCGCGCCCTCGGCTGCTGCCCCGGCTGCCGCTGCAACGGTCGCAGCGACTGCCCCGGCCGCGCCTGCGGTCACAGCCGGTTCTGTTGGGCCGGACGCCAGTGGAAAGTACTTGCTGCGTGATGGCGATGACGTGCCGCTCAAGTTTGCACAGGACATCAGCTCCAAGACCGCAGCCGATGGCGACACAGTGGAATTCGTGCTTGCCGAAGATTTGAGGGTGGGCAGCGTCGTAGTCGCCAAAGCCGGTTCCAAGGCAGTAGGCGAGGTCACGAACGTCAAGAAAGCCGGCATGATGGGAAAGGCCGGGGAGCTGAACATTCGCCTTGACTATCTGCGCGTGGGCGATACGAAGGTGCATCTGCGAGGCACTAAGGGCAAGGAAGGTGCGTCGGGCACGGGCGCTGCCGTGGCGCTCACTGTTCTATTCGGACCGATTGGACTCATAAAGCACGGCCACGATATCGAAATAAAGCAGGGCGCGCCGATGAAGGTCTTTGTAAGCGATGACGTTCCGCTAGCTCCTGTCAGCTGACCGCAGGGTTCGCGGCAAAGACAAATGCTTGCCGCTGCCGCGGCGAACTGGCGGTAAGCCGAAGCCGCGGAGCCGAAGAGGGTTGGCCGACGAGCACTAGGCAGTCTTGTGAGGAGCGAGGGCGGCGCGAACCTTCTCGACGTGCGTGCCGTGGGTGCGGATGGCGTCGTGGAGCTTTTCCCCCGTCACTCCAAACTCTTTGGACCAGAAGGCAATGTCGGAGGCCAGCTTGGGGTTGATCTCCTTGGGGTCGTGCGGTCCTTTCGTGTGCTCCTCATGCAAGGCGTGGGGCTGGCGTTCCTTCGATTTCTCAACGTCTTCGTGCTCGTGCGGGCGCGCGGGATCCGGATGCGGCATGCGTGCGTTCCTCTTTCCTGGGGTGCTCTCTGGTGGATGAGAGGCGCGGCCCAGGGGATGCTCCCGGGCAAGGCTTCAGCGCTCGACGGCAGGCGGCTGCAGCACGCGGATGATCTCGGCCGCATCGGCGGCCCCGTCGGCATACAAGCTCCACGATTTCGCCCGGGCGGGCAGAACGACCGCGTGCCCAAGCGGAAGGTCCACGATGCCCGAAGGCCCACGCAGCCGGGCAGCGTGGGTGGTTGCAATGAGGATTTGCAGCGATGGAGAGTCTCCCAGCGGAACCGGCGCGCCGGGTGTCAGCCGGAACCGGTCCACGGCAAAGTAGGGCGAGGTCACCAGACGGTCGAAGCCTTCCATGGGCACAGCGGCCACCAGACCGGAGGGTGTTTCGGCGCGGGTAACGGCCAGGCCGGCATCGAGATGCAGCTCCCGGGGACGGCCGTAGTCCCACAACCGGTAGGTGACATCGCAGTACTGCTGGGTTTCCAGCACCACCATGCCGGGGCCGATGGCGTGGACCGTACCCGCTTCCACGAACACCATGTCGCCGGCCTGGACAGGGAGCATGCGCAGCTCGGATTCGAGCGCCCCGGCGGCGATAGCTCCGCGGATCTGCGCGGCGGAAAGGGGGCGTTCAAATCCGACAGCCACCTTTGCCCCTCGCTCAGCCGAGAGAACATACCAGCACTCTGTTTTGCCGCGCAGCTGCCCGGCGGCTTGCGCCTCGGCATCATTGGGATGGACCTGCACGGAGAGCTTTTCGCGCGGAAACAGAAGTTTGATGAGCAGCGGAAAGCCACCGCCATCGCTGTCGCCAAAGGCCCGCGGCTGGGCTTTCACTCGATCCTTCAGCGACCCACCGGGGGGCTCGATTCTGCACTCTTCCGCGGTGAGCCAAAGCTCCCCAATGGGTGTGGACACCGTGGACGGCGTGTGCCATTTTCCGAGGTCGTAGGTGCCCCAGACTCGTTCAACGAGGATGGGCTCGAGTGTCAGGGGTGTCAGCAATTCAGAGTGGGGCGCTTCAGAGTGGGACATGGTCGCGTGCTCTCCTCGTCTCAGATTCGATGCCGTGTCGCGCGAACGTTTGCCGGTGGACAAGGCTGGCGACTTTCAACCGTGTCATTTGCCGGGAAGGGTCACGAAGTAGAGATCGTCTTCCGCGTAGGTGGAGTCGAACTTGCCCAGATACTGCACGACGGCACCGGAGCTAACCAGCTTGCGGACCAGCCACGCCTCGGGATGTGTGTAGTCGGCGGTGAGATAAAAGCGCGGATGCTCGGCGAGGAAAGGCTGCAACGGCGCCACCTTCGTGCGGTAGTGCAGCAGACGCTGCGTGACGGCCATCGTCTCGAAGATGGTGGAACCGGAAAACTGCTGCGCCGCGGCACGGTCGTACAGGTAGTAGGTCCGGTCCAGAACGGCGCCGGACTCGCGCTCGTTCATCTCCGTATAGCTGAGAGGCTGCGCGACCACGATGGGCAGGCTGCTGTCGAGCTCATCCAGCCTCTTTGCGGGCACGCCGGTTACGTCATCGGAGCGCCAGTGACCTTTGTTTCTGAAGGGAATATGGCTGATGTTCACGGCGCAGGCAATGGGGAGCCCCAGAACGAGCAGTGCTAAGGCCGTGCGTGGGGAGGGGGCCAGGCGAAGCAGACACCATGGAGCGAGAAGCGCAACTCCCAGCGCGCCGCAGGCTCCATAGCGCTCGAAAAACTGGGTGTGGCGCACGGCGGCGATGCACGCAAACAGCAGCGGCAGCAGGAACAAGCTCCATGCGAGCATGAGCTCTTCGGCAGGCAGGGTGGCTGCGGCTGACGGGAGTGAGGGACGCGGCTTGGCGCTGAGGGTGCGATCTGCGCCGATAGGGACCTGCCAGGACAACAGTGCCGCAGCAAGCAGGCACGCTGCAACCACACACGCGGGAAGTTGGAGCAGACTGCCGTACAGCACAGCCGTGGTCCCTGCCCAGTCCATGTAGACCGGAGCGAAGGTGTTGGTGCTGAAGTCATGCAACGGACGCACGTAGAGCAGACCGCCCGCGCACGGCAGCAGCAGGGCGGTGAGCAGCGGCCAGTCACGGCGCCGCCCGCGCGTGCGGACGAGCTCAGCAGCCACCAACGGCAGAACACAGAGAAGCCCGGCCATGTAGTCCATGATCATGCCCGCGATGCAGGCGAAGAGGCCGGGCAAGACCCATGCCGAACGGTGGGGACCTCCGGCGCGCTGCCAAAGGGCGCAAGCCGCGGCGAGCAGGAAGAGCCATAGGGCGTAGGGCCTGTTCGACCACGCGAAATCCAGGCCGGGTGAAAACCAGAAGACCGTTGCAGCGCAGAAAGCGAAGAGGCTTCCCAGCCTTCCGCGCGTAAACGCAAACAGGAGGCACACTGTGCCTGTCGTGGCGAGAGTGCCAGGAAGACGCGCAGCCAGCAGCAGCGGAAGGTGCGTGGCGAGGGCAAGACGCTCCGTAAAGTAATGCAGTGGCGGGTGCAGATCGATTTGACGGCTGACGCGTAGCATCTCCGCGACGCTGGGTTGCTGCGCGATACGAAGGGTATAGACCTCGTCACAGGTCAGCAGGCTGCTGAGCGCCTTGAGAGCGGCATAGGGAAGAGTGCAAAGCACAAGCAGGGACAGAGCGAGGCCGGCGTGACGGTCCAGTGTGCCCGCGATGCCCGAGAGCATGCGGAGCATGCGCAAGCGTGCATCTCTCAGAGCACTTATCGCGGGGCGCGGCGAGGCCGTTGCGGCGAACGGCTTGCTCATGGCCGAGGCAGGGCGAAGGCGACAAGGGCGTCGCCGCGCAGGCCTTCGACGCCTCCATGGCCACCGGCGGCGATAACCACGTACTGCCTGCCGTCGAGCACGTAGGTCATGGGTGTGGAGCGGGCGCTTGCGGGTAGCGGCGCACTCCACGCCTCGGCTCCGGTTGCGGCATCGAAAGCGCGCAGCCGGGCATCATCGGTGCCGGCGGTAAAGACCAGCCCGGTGGCAGTCGCCGTGGGACCGCCCAGGGTGAGGCTGCCGGTGTGCTCGCCCGGGACACGCGTTCCCAGGGGCGTACTCCAGAGCCGCTTACCGGTGTTCAAATCCAAAGCTGCAAGCGACCCCCAGGGAGGCGACACGCATGGGTTGTGGTGATGGTCGAGAATCGGCGCGCGCTCCAGGAGATAGGGTGTTCCAATCTGTTGCGACATCTCGTACCCGAAATGCGGATCGTTTGGGGACATGGGAAACAATGTCATGACACCGGCGATCGCCATGACACCGAGCCCCGCGATCCAACCCCGCATGCCAGGCAGCCAGGGAGCATGAAAGAGCGGTTGGCCACGGCGCCGATTGCGTTCGAGCTTCCACAGTATATGGAGGAGCAGAATGCCGCTGCCGAGATAAATCCAGAGCGGCCAGTCGCGGATGTCAGGCTCGTTGGTAAACCACCAGCGTGCAAAGCCAGTGGCGGGAACGAGCCGGACCGCAAAAGCCTGCCGGTTCACGTTCGCGAACAGCGCGCCTGAGGGTGTTACAGACGCGCCGCCCCAGTTCACCCCGCCGAGATTGCCGGGAAAGAGGAGGGTACCGCGCTCGCTGGGGGGCGTGAACATGCCGTCATAACGCAAGTTCGCCATCTGGGCTTTGCAGAAGGCAGCATCCTCACCGGACCTCCTCCAGCCCTGACTGCCGGGTTCTTCAATTTCAGTGGAAGCAAGAAAGTCCGCAGTGGAAACAGGTTGCGTGGGGGAAGCGTTCTCGCCGGGAACATCACTAGGAGGGGCGGGGTGCTCCCGGACGGGTAAGAGCGGGGTGCCGGTGCGGCGGTCCAGGACGAAGACCTCGCCCATCTTGGTGGCGATGGCGACGGCCGGGGTGCTGCCTCGCCAGGTGAAAAGGACGGGCTCGGCGGGAACGTCATAATCCCACAGGTTATGGTGGACCACCTGGAAGCCCCACACGCGGCGGCCGGTGGCAGCGTCGAGGGCGACTACGGAATCGGCGTCGCGGTTGTCTCCAGGGCGGAAGCCGCCGTAGAAGTCTGGGGCGGCGCTGCTGGTGGGAAGGAACACGAGGCCGAGCTCCGGATCGGCTGAGATGACGCTCCAGACATTGCCCGCACCGGTGCGGGGGGTCTGGGCGGCGGCCCAGGGAAGCGGCTCCCAGAACCAGAGCTGGCGGCCGGAGACGGCGTCGACGGCGCGGACGACGCCGCTTTCCGGGCTCACGTCGTGGTTGTCGATCACCGAGGAGCCGACCACGACGACGTTGCCGATCACAGTCGGCGGTGAGGTAACGCTGTAGCCGCCATAGTGCTGGAAGTGGACGTCGCGGGTCAGGTCCACCGTACCGTGCTTGCCGAAATCTTGGCAGGGTTCGCCGGTGACAGCGTCCAGGGCGATCAGGCGGGCATCCAGCGTGCCGAAGAAAACGCGCTGGGCGCATGCCGCAGCTTCGTTGGACTTGCCGGTCCAGAGGGCTACCCCGCGGGAGGTGACGAAGACATCCTTGCGCAGCGGGCTGGCGTGGGGGTCGTAGGTCCAGCGCTGCACGCCGGTAGCGGCGTCAAGGGCGAAGACCTGGTCGAAGGGGGAGGTGAAATACAGGGTGCGGCCGGAGAGGACGGGGGTGGCTTCGAAGAAGGCCTGGTCGCTGCCGAGCCGGGGTTTGTCGAGTGCACGGGTGTGGAAGGTCCAGACGGGTCGCAGATCGGCGAGGTTGGGTTTGTTGATCTCCGTGGCGGGGGAGAAGCGCTGACCCCCGGGGTTTCCGCCGTAGGTGGGCCAGCCGGTGTCCGGCGTCCGGAGGGCTGGGGTCTGCGCGGGGAGAGGTGCGCACAAGAGGGCCAGGAGGCAGGCTCGGGCGAGGTGGGTGGAAGGAATCGTGGTGCTCCCTGCGAAGCGGGCGGCGGTGCTCGGCTCGCTCCCGTTATTGTCCCTGACGAGAGCGGTCGGAGGGAAGCTTACGGCTCTAAGTGTGAGACTCCCCACCCCAGCTTGTAGTGCAAATCATAAACGGGACGGATACGCCCGGACCTCAAGCGCGGGCAGGCACGGAGAGGCAGGTTTGAAGGGCTGCCGGGGGCGGAGTTTGTCAAGCCGCCCCCGGCTTTAGGGGTACGGGCACGCGGCGTGGCCGCGGGAGGCGGATGCCGTCTTAACAGCATGTGAGAGCCCGGACGGCGGCGGGGCGGGGGTGTTCATGGGCATTTCAGGGCGGGACCTCTAGCGCCTGAAGGCAGCAGCGACCCGGCGTGCGATCACGGTCGATTTAGATCACTATTCGGTTTCTCGGCTGCATCAGGCCGATCGGCGACGGACTACGCCGAGGATGCCCAGCATTCCCGTCCCGAAGAGAGCGATGCTGGATGGCTCAGGTGTCACGGTGCCTGCGGTCGCAAGGAACGTGGCGCTGGAGCCCGCGGAGTTGATGATAAAGGCTCCATTCGCGGTGGCGGTCGCCGAACCCGCATTGATAAAGGGAGCGCCGACAACTGGACCGATGGGTGTTGTTCCGTTGTAGGTTTTGAACACGTCGGAGAAGACATCCAGGATGGACCCTGAACTACCCCCAATGCCCGCGGCCGCAGTCGGGCTCGTGTAGGTTTGGTTCACGAAGAACTCAAGATTCGGGTCCGTGAAGTTGACCGCGGGCCCGGAGCCGATCTGGACCGTTCCCGTACCGACCGAGTTGGTATAGAACCCACCACCTCCGGTAACGTTCGAGGTGTTGCCGTAGAAGTTGAGGGTGACCAGGGCATTGGTGAAGGCGACCCCGCCGAGACTGCCGGAGGCGGTATCGGACACCGTATAGGTGATGGGTGAGGCGGAGGCAGACATGCCGGCACACAGCACCAGAGCAGCGACCAGAAAGCGCAGACGCATGGAGAACTCTCCTGAGTAGGGTTGCGGGAAGCATAGCACCCGGCCAAGGCCGGGCGGTAGCTTTCGCAGGGAAGGCGCGCGGTCTGGACGGCAATAGCCGCTGGCGGAGTGGCTTTCGCCTACTTGGGTGGCGTACAGTCAGCCGTTGCGGGAGAGAGTATGGCCGCAACCCGGAAAGCAAGTCAGTCGTTTCGGTGCGCTGCACTCCAGCCTTCGGCAGAGCAGAACCCAGCCTCCAACGACTAGCTGGCCCGGCTTCTGGTCATGGGGCTGAGCGTGGCCGAGGCGCTCAGCAGCCTGAGCTGATGGAGCGCGTCGTCAAGCAGACGTGGGCCTCCGTTGTCGGGCCGGACCAGCGGGTCCGGCTTCGTCTGCTTTACCTCCCCACTGCAAAGATTCCCCCCTTCCGCAGAATGCGCGTTGTGAAGGGCACTCGCCAAGTAGCGAGGATGCTCAGTTCTGCTTGCAATTAAGAGGTGGTCTGGCGGAGTTCTGCTCTGATATACCGTAACGAACCCTCCCACCAATTCTCAACTTGGTTTAGCGACTCAGGTTTCTGTTGATGGGGGCCGGGTGTAGTGGTGCCATCCCACCTCACCGTCGCCCACTGCGCGTTAGCGGGCAGATGTATAGCCGACATCCACGAGCAATCTAAATACGGTGGTGTGCTCTGTTCGGACGGTGAAGATACATTTTCCAACGAAAACTCTTCGGTCGGCACCTCGCTGACTTCTGTCGGCGGGGCCGTCAGCGCCTCCAAACTCTCATAAAGAGCCTTAACACTAAGGAAGGCATCTTTGTCTACGTGCCAATGAGGATGCCCCGCATGCGCGCCTTGGTATATGTAACCCCCTTCTGATGAACTTACCGGTGCGACCCACTCTAGGCGCATGATTTGGATAGGGGGTGACTGGTCTAATCCCGTGTAGAGTCTTACTCCGCAGTCGCTAAATGTTACCCTTCGCCTTGAAGCCGACCGCCAGCATTCATGCAAAGCTAACCAGAATCGAGGCTGCGTGGCGCTGGGGACGGGTAGCCGCACGGCAAATTCCACTACATCCAAATCCGACACGACAGAGCGCGCATACGGTTCGGTTCCACAAGTGCTTAGACAGAGATCGTTCCGCCTAATCAGAGTGGTGCCGTCCGGTGCTCCTGACACTTCTACTAAGAGGCTGTTGAGCGAGGTCCTATGCTCGTCTAGTTCCTCGACTCTTACTTCCACTGGTTCACCCTATCGTAGGTGGCGAGATTCCACTCGGAAAGCTCCGTTCCGTAAGCCGCTGCGGTGAAGAGGTCAAGGATATCTAAATCTGGCAAGTGCCGGTTGTACTTTAGGCGGATTCCGGTTCCGATCTCTTGCACGTTCGGATCGTCAGCGAATTTTTCACGAAGGTTAGGTAGCGGCACATGTTTGACATATTTATGCTCCAAATCAAGCTGCCCGCCTGCTACGTTCGGGCAGTATTCTCGCAGCAGCGCTACAAACACTCTTGAGTTGAGCATCCACCAATAACCAAGCAGACTGTCTGCTTCGATTCCGGTCTTCTCCAAACCGCGTGGCAGCCATGCATTAGCTTGAACGGGAGCATAATCCGCGTTCCAGTCAATCGCAAATGCTTCCAATAGCCCGAAACGCTTACTGATTAAACGTGGAGTACTGCTGACGAGCCATTTGCTCCTTGGCCGCGTCAATGTCCACCACCTGTCATCCTTCAGAGACTTTCGTCGGGAGAGTTCCGGCTTCTTCGGAAGCAAATGACTTCTGTAAAACTCTGGCACGGAGGTTATTAGTTCATCTTCTTTCCATGAGTCGAGTGGAAAGAAAATGAACTGTTTAGTTTTAAGTTTGCCATTTACAAAACTTTCATTAGTGATGGCCGGACGAAAATACGCCCTTTCAGGTGGGGCAAGTTGACTCAACTGCTCAGGACTAATCAGAAACGCATCGTTCGCGCCAGTGCGAATACCCTGATGGACTATGAACAGGTCCTCCACGCGTGTTACGCAAGTTGCTCTTATTCGATCAAGAAGCGCACCAAGAACACCCGCGCCAGGGAGCCATGAACTCCGTTCGGCCCAACTCTCAAGCGTCGTCGTGTTGACGCTCCAAGTGTTGGTGCGATCTCGAAGAGAAAAAGGCGTAGAGGATGTTAGAACTCGCCTGAGCGCCCTGATCGCCTTCGAAGCTGATCCGGGCGTTGGAGCCGACCATGCTACATGAAAGTGCGCCTTTCGTTCTATTTGCCTAGGAAGCTCGCTAAGTTTCTTGAGAGCGATGATTCCAGCATTTACCAAGGCATGTTGGAACAGGCCATGTTCGCCCAACACAGAAATAAGCGTCGGCGATGCTTGCTCAGTGAGACTATTTCGCCAAGCTGCGAGGCTATCGCTTGCTAGTACGCCGGCGGGCACCATAGTGGCTAAGGTTCCATTTGGCTTCAGGCATCTCAAGGCCAGTTCGACAAAACCCACACTGAGGTCTGGCCTTCCCTGACCCTTTTGTGTGACCAGACCGGTGACCCAATCTTTTTCTACAGCACTCATCCTCTCCCAAGAACGAAAAGGAGGATTCATCAGGATCACATCCGCTTGTGGCCAACTGTCCTCAGACGCACTCGCTATTTTTATATCAGTGGTGACTTGGACGCCATCGAGATCGCGAGCAACATTGTGAACTGCGACCTTCGCCATGGTGATGGCTTGCTCGCTGGAATCGCGGCCAACAATTTGTACGTCTCCTCTGAACCGAAAACGTTCTAAGGTCCTTAGGGCTTCCGTCAGGAAGACTCCAGAGCCGCACGCGAAGTCAGCTATGCTTAGAGCGTTTGTTTGCTTCACTTGGTCTACGAGGGCCCACTCCGTCATAACCCGTGCGATTCTGACCGGAGTAAAGTAAGCTCCCGTAGGTGAAAAGCCAGCACTCAAGCGAAGCTTGGATGGACCGAATAGACCCAGCTGCTCTGATTCAACAATGGCATGTGCGTCCTGAAAGAGCCGACCTGCAGCATGCCTCAGCACAAGAGACGGAATCAACTTTAAACTTCTTGGAGGAACAATCCTCAGGTCTTCATGCCACTTTGGCACTGCGGCTTCCAAGCTGGAAAGCTCGCTCGTTAAGCCCATCGCGGTTGAGGCTTGTACGCGCCAAGCACGATCTGTGATCGCGGCAGGTTCGCCGTCTCCCGCCGCGGACACGGCCAACAGGAACAACGAAAGCGCTTGCACACCGTTCAGCCCGGGCGAGCTCGACCAGATGCTCTGGAATTCACCGATGAGGAACCCGACTAGGTCTGGTAAAGTGGAACGCCCTGCATCGAGATACGTGAGAAAATCCTCGAGTTTTGTCTCGACCGAATGGCGGGAGAAGTTTCTGAAAGATTCCTCTCCACCGGATCGTACCTGCACCTCATTCTCACTAAAGAGAACGTGGTGGGCTAGGTCGGCTGACCACTGCCAATTTCGGGAATCGGTGGGCGCAATGTCTTTGAGGGGGACGGCGGAGTACGCGAAGGAGGCGCGTCGCCCATCTAAAAGCGCGAAATGCGCTCCAGTGGGCACACGAACGCCTGCTGGAAACAGGGGACTAATAGCGAGTCCAAGTTCATTCGCGATCTGCTCTGGACCGATCATCAGTCCAGATGTTAGCAGTGGTTCAACTGAACCACAAATGGTGCAGACTCAGGATTGTCAGCAACCTCACTGGATCGGTAGGCCGCCTTCGCCGTTGGTGGGTTTGGGGTCTTCGGGGGGGATGATGGTGGCGGAGGCTACCTTGTCGTCGGTGTCGAG
This sequence comes from uncultured Acidobacteriaceae bacterium, assembly GCA_964246235.1. Lineage (GTDB taxonomy): Bacteria > Acidobacteriota > Terriglobia > Terriglobales > Acidobacteriaceae > Granulicella. The sequence continues at coordinate 18,576 of CAXTPR010000014.1, read as the reverse complement.
GTCGAGGAGCTTGACGCCCATGGTGGCGCGGCCGGCGGCGCGGACCTGTTTGGTGTCGATGCGGATGATTTTGCCGAACTGGCTGATGACCATCATCTCGGTGGTGTCGTCGACGAGCTGGATGCTGGTGACCTTGCCGATCTTGGGGGTGGTGCGCATGTTGATGACGCCCTTGCCGCCGCGGCTCTGGAGCCGGTAGGCGTCGACGTCGGTACGCTTGCCGAAGCCGTTTTCCGAGACGGTGAGGATGAGGCAGGGGGTGAGGCCGAGCTCGGCGTCGAGCTTTTCGAGCTTGGCGACGGCTTCCTCGGAGAGCTCGGGGGTGAGGTTGGAGCCGAGGACCTTCGCTTACCCTCGGAGATCATGAAGCT
>CAXTPR010000014.1:0-18195 GCA_964246235.1 uncultured Acidobacteriaceae bacterium | reverse complement strand
GCGGAGGCGGTGGGGGCGAGGTCGGACATTTGCGGCGCGCCGGGTGAAGCAGATCCCTCCGCTGCGCTGCGGGATGACAACAAAGTGGATTCGGCAGAAAGTGCATTTGTGTCGATGCCGGCTTCGTCCAGGACCTTTTCGACCTTGCTGGTGAGGCCCTTTTCGGCGGCGAGGGCGAGGCGCTTGCGGTTGCGGGACTCGTTGGAGGGGGTGACGGCGGCGCCGATGACGTAGTCGCCCTTGCCGAGGGTGATGCCCTTGTTGCCGTAGGCGGGGCGGCCCATGGCGCGGAGGTCCTGCTCGCGGAAGCGGATGGCGAGGCCATCGTGGGTGGCGAGGAAGATGACCTGCTCGCCGTCGGTGATGCGGGCGATGATGAGCTCGTCGTCCTTGTCGATGCCGATGGCGATGATGCCGCGGGCCATGACGTTGGAGAAGTCGCGCAGGGCGGTCTTTTTGACGGTGCCGTTGCGGGTGGCGAAGAGGACGAAGCGGCTCTCCTGTTCGAGGTCGCGGACGGGGAGGATGGTGACGACCTTTTCGCCGGGCTGGAGATCGACGAGCGAAGCCATGGCCTTGCCCTTGCCGGCGGCGCCGACGTCGGGGACCTCATAGACCTTGAGCCAGTAGACGCGGCCGGTGTTGGTGAAGCAGAGCAGGAAGGCGTGGGAGCTATCGATGATGAGCTGCGAGACGAAGTCTTCTTCGCGGGTCTTCATGCCCATGCGGCCGGTGCCGCCGCGGCGCTGCTGGCGGTAGATGCTGATGGGCGTGCGCTTGAGGTAGCCGGTGTTGCTGACGGTGACGGCGACCTGCTCGTCGGGAATGAGGTCTTCCAGGGTGAGGTCGGCGGCTTCGTCGATGATGACGGTACGGCGGGGGTCGCCGTACTTGTCGCGGATCTCTTCGAGCTCCTTGCGGATGACGGTGCGGAGCTTGCGCTCGCTGGCGAGAATGCTCTCGAACTCGGCGATGTTGTCGCGGACGGCGCGGAGCTCGTTGAGGAGCTCGTCGATCGAGAGCTGGGTGAGGCGGTAGAGCTGCAGCTCGAGGATGGCGTCGATCTGGCGGTAGCTCAGGATCAACGTGCCGAGGGTGCCGGCGGCCGCGTTGTTCGCCGAGAGCTGGGCGGAGACGCTGCCTCCGGCGAGGTCGATGGCGTACCTGGCGGGGTCGAGCGTGACGCCGGCGATCTCGGTGCCGCGCAGGTTGATGCGGCGGTTCGAGAAGTAGGCGAAGAGGTTCTCGCGGGCGTCGGCGCGGCTGGTGGACTGGCGGATGATGCGGATGACGTTGTCGAGGTGATCGAGCGCGATCTGGTAGCCGAGCAGGATGTGCTCGCGGTCGCGGGCCTTGCCGAGCAGGAAGGCGGTGCGGCGACGGACCACGTCGATGCGGTGATCGATGAAGGCGTGGATGGCGTCGGGGAGGGAGAGCTCCTTGGGCTGGCCGTTGTGCACGGCCAGGAAGATCATGCTGAAGCTTTCCTGCATCTGGGTGTTCTTGTAGAGCTGGTTAAGAACGATTTCGTGCTGCGCGCCGCGCTTGAGCTCGATGACGATGCGCATGCCGTCGCGGTCGCTTTCGTCGCGCACGTCGGAGATGTCGTCGACGATCTTTTCGTTGACGATCTCGGCGATGCGCTTGATGAGAGTGGATTTGTTGACCTGGTACGGAATCTCGGTGACGATGATGGCCTGGCGCCCGCCAGTGATGGGCTCAAGACCGCACTTGGACCGCATCATGAAGCGGCCGCGACCGGTGCGATACGTCTGGACAAGGTTGCCGCGACCGTAGAGGAAGCCGCCGGTGGGGAAGTCCGGGCCTTTGACGTGCTCGAGGCAAATTTCGAGATCGGAGCGGGTTTCGGCTTTGTCTTTCGGATCACGGGTCAGGAGCGCGATGGTGGCGTTGAGGACCTCGGTGAGGTTGTGCGGCGGAATGTTGGTGGCCATGCCGACGGCGATGCCGGTGCTGCCGTTGACGATGAGGTTGGGGACGCGCGCGGGCAGGACCGAGGGCTCGCTGGTGGACTCGTCGTAGTTGGGGACGAAGTCGACCGTGTCGGAGTCGATGTCGGCGAGCATCTCTCCAGCCAGGCGGGTCATGCGCGACTCGGTGTAGCGCATGGCGGCGGGCGGGTCGCCATCGACGGAACCGAAGTTGCCCTGCCCGTCGATCAGCGGGTAACGCAGGCTGAAGTCCTGGGCCAAACGGACCATGGTGTCGTAGATGGCGGAGTCGCCGTGAGGATGGTAGTTGCCCATGACGTGGCCAACGACCTTGGCGGACTTGGTGTACTTCTTGTTGAACTGCAGGCCCATTTCCTGCATGCCGTAAAGGACGCGGCGATGGACGGGCTTGAGGCCGTCGCGGGCGTCGGGCAGAGCGCGGCCGATGATGACCGACATGGAGTAGTCGAGGTACGACCGGCGCATCTCCTCCTCGATGTTGATGGGAAACATCTGGAGGGCGCCGGGCCCCGTGGGCGCGCCGGGCCCGTCGCCTCCGGCACCGCCCGCGGGCGGCGGGTTGTTCGAGTTGGCGTCCTGGACGCTGGGTGGATCGTTTGGGTTCTGGCCCAAAGGAAGCTGGTTCTGATCGTCTGCCATCACCCTCCATTATAGGTTGGGGGCGTCACTTAGAGTGGACTGGCAGGAAGAGGCGCAGCCTGAAGAAGCTGCACAAAAACAGAGTTGGAATCAGGCGGCCTGGTCCACCGAAACGACGACCGGCCACTGCTGTTCGACGCAGGGAAGGTCCTCACCGCTGGAGGAGCCCGAGGGCTGCTCTCCGGTGAGTTCCTTGACCGTGTCGTAGAAAAGGTGCTGCTCCTGGACAACCTTCTGGTACAGGGTCACCGGGAGTGCGCTCGACGAGCATCCTGTTCCGCAATGGGAAGGTAGGCGTTTGGAGACGCCATTGAAGGCGCACGGAGCAGCGCCAGATCGTACCGCCGAAGGTGAAGGCGGAAAGGACTCAGGGTTTGCCGCTCATGCGAAGAGAGACACAGACAAACGGCCGCAGGGGCGCCCGATTCGGGTGCCCCTGCGGTTGTTGCTGTTTGAAACGGTTTAGAAGTTGATTTTTCCGGCGAACTGCAGGAAACGACGTTCGTCGCTGGCTCCGCCGTTGATGCCTCCCTTGGAGGCGAAGATCGCGGGGGGTCCAGGGAATGTATTCGCAGCGTCGTTGTTGTACTCCTGGATGTACAGGTTGTGGTGGTTGGTCACGTTGAAGCCTTCAGCACGAAGTTCGAGGTTCAAGCGCTCATAGATTGGAAAGGACTTGGACACCGAGACGTTGAGGTTGTAGGCTCCTGGACCGCGGAAGCTGTTGCGAGCCGTCATCGTGGCCGGGTAGGGACCCCAGTCGGAGATGCCGGGCGCAGAAAACGGTGCGTAGAAGGTGTTGTAGAAACCAGCGTCATTCGGCAAAGACTGTCCGGCGGTTTGGCCATTGCCGGAAGTTAACTGGTAGGAGTTGCCGCCGTTTGTCGCCCCCACTGGAATTGACTTAAAGGTGTGGTTCGTTACAGGAGTAACAGGGTTGTAGCGAGGAACGTTGTATCCCGATGCATCGTAGGTGCTGTCGTAGATGGTAAACGGGGTTCCGGTACGAACTGTGTAGATGCCCGTGATCTCGTAGCCGCCGAGGAGTTGAGCCAGAGAGCCTCCTTTGTCCTTGAAGAAGGAGGGGGTGCGATAGATCGGCGCAATCACCAAACGGTGAGTTATGTCGAAGTCAGAATTGCCGTGGTCAAGCGCAGGATTGAAGGGGTTGGTATAGCCGAGAGCAAAGGCGCTGACGGATGTTTCCGAGAAGGTGGTGGAAAGATCGTCGGTAGCATGCCCATAGGTATAGTTCGCCACGATGGAGAGGCCGGAGTGGTGGATGTCCTGCGTTGTATAGCCGACGTTCACGGCGTCGTAGTAAGAATCGCCGCCAGAGCCGCGCTGGTTCATGTTGCCATACTGTGCGTTGAGACGGGTGAGATTGGTGACGCCGCCGGAGGTGATCGGATCACCCAGGAGAGCGTTGCCGCCGCCCAAGCCGTTGTAATTCTTGATGTCGTACAGGTGAATACCGCGCGCGCCGTTGTAGGAGACGGTGACGACTGAATTGACGCCGACGCGCTGATCGATGGAGAGGGAACGAAACTGTGTTTGCGAGGTGCGGATGTTCTGGTCCACCCAGCGTGCGCTGGTATTGGGCAGATACGTGCTGCCAGTGCCGGTGAGCGGCCCCGTGTTGGAATTCGTAACGGGAATGGGTGTGTTCGCCGTGCCTGGAACCGTGGTCAGGTTCAACACGGCGTAGTTCGGAGGATTCTGGATCACGTTGAAGGTCACGTTGCCGAAGTTGCGCTCATAGGAGATACCGTAGCCGCCGCGGAGCGAGGTGCGCCCGTTGCCAAAGACATCCAGCGCGAAACCGATGCGGGGAGACACAGTGCCGTACTGGGGATGCCAGAGACCGCCGACCGGGCTGGTGCTGGCGGTGTAAATTTGTCCGCTGCGAATCTGCGCAGGGAGCGATGAGCCCGCGCCGAGAACGAAGTTGGAGTCGAGGCTGCCCTTATTGTTGTGCTGCACGCCATAATATTCGTAGCGCACACCGTAATCGACGGTAAAACGGGACGTCATCTTGAACTGGTCCTGAGCGTACGCGGCCCAATCGTGATAACGATCGGAACGCGCAAACTGCGGCTGGGTTGCAGGAAGCGTGACGGTGCAGGCGGCCGTTTGCGTGTAGACGCCGGTGTACTGGTTCTTGTAGCAGGGGTACGCGCCGTTGGGATTTACCGCAGCCGAGAACTGGTACAGGTTGCCGGTCAGGATCGCCGGAAGTCCCTTGGCGCGACTGGAGCCCAGCTGCTCGCCAGCCTGCGCGTAGGCTCCATAGGCGTTGTTCATTTGGATGTAGAGCACCTGACCGCCCACCTGGATCTGATGGCGGTTCACGGAGTAATCCAGTTCCTGGTTGTACTGGATGGTGTTTTGGGGACCGCCGAAGGGCAAGCCGCCATTGGCGGGGTTGGTATCAAAGAAGCCGGGAAACTGGAAGAACTTGCCGGTCACGGGATCGGTAGCGTTGGCAGCCACGAACAGCGTGGGCACATTCTGCAGGGCGGTGTTATAAGACTGCGCAATGTTGAAGCGCTCATAACTGAGTTTGCCAATGGTCGAAAACGCCGAACTGAACTCGTGGGCCACGCTGAGCAGGTAGGCCTGGCTCTTGTCCGACGCTCCGACGGCGTACTGCGTGTAAGGCGAAGCAAAGATGCTGCCACTCTGATCACTCTCGTTATAGCCAACGTACCGTGCGAAGGCCTGTGTCTTCTCGCCAAGGTTGTAGTCGATGCGGCCGATGATGTTGTAGGTGTTCTGGGGAACGCCGCCGCCGGCATCGATGGGCGCCGTGTAGGCCACATTATTGAAGACGGGAGTGGCGTCGGGCAAAGTGGGATACAAAGATGTCGTGCCACCGCCTGCGGCGAGATTCGAGGTCTGGCTGACGAGACGGTAGCTGGTCGGACCGGAGTAGGTGCTGAAATAGGACTGCACGTTCGCAGGCGCGGCTGCAAGCAGCTGGGTGGAGGGGACCGCCGAGATCGTGGCGGCGGAGCTGCGCACCCGCGTGAACTCCGCACCGCCGAAGAAGAAGAGCTTGTCTTTTATTATGGGTCCGCCCACAACGCCGCCAAACTCGTTGCGAGTGTAGGTACCTTTGGGCTGAAGAGTCTGCGCGTTGGTCACGGTGTTGGAGGTGGTGGCCGAGATGCGATTGAACTCCCACGCGCGGCCATGGAAAAGATTGGTTCCGGACTTGGTGGCCACGGACACTACGCCACCCGAGGCACGACCATACTCCGGCGAAAAGTTGTTGGTGATGACGCGGTACTCCTGCACGGCGTCGATAGGCACCTGAATGCCGACTGAGTCACCGAACACGCTATTGTTCTCGACGCCATCGAGGAGGATTTCTGTGCCGGAATTGCGTTGCCCGTTGAGGGTGAGGCCGACGCCGCGACTCGCGCCGTTCTGCACCGAACCGTTGGAAGCTTCGTCACCCGCTGACACGTTGCCGGAGAGGGCAACGAAGTCATAGGGGTTCCGGGTCAGGGAAGGAAGCTCGGAAACCTCTGTGGAGGTGATGACCTGTGAAACTTCAGGCGTCGAGGTGTTCACCTGCGCGGCGTCGGTGGCACTGACTTCCACCGTCGTGGAAGTCCCGCCTGTCGTAAGGGAAGCGTTCAGGGTGATGTTGGAACCAATCGTGACCACCAGTTTCCGGTTGTACGTGGAAAATCCTGTGGCGCTGGCAGAGACGGAGTAGGGCCCAGGCTGTAGATTGGTGAAGATGTATAGGCCGGCAGCATTGGCGACCACCTTGCGGCTGACGCTTGTGTCGGTGTTGGTCAGAGTGACATCTGCGTTCGGAATCACGGCGCCCGTCGGGTCCGTCACCGAGCCGGAGATCGAGGCGGATTCCTGAGCATGTATCAGAGGTGCGCAGAAGGACACGAGGGAGGCCGTGGCGATTAGTCCGAGCCAGAGGCCAGCGGTACGGAAGCGCGCAGAGACGTGTTTGAGCACTATCAGTTTTCTCCTGTGCAGCCCTGCCGGGTGCTGCAGTCCGTAGTGCATTTCTGGGGCCACTCGGGGAAATTCTTTATCCACACCGCTTAGTCGCGCGAGACATGCTCTCACGAGGCGTAAGTCTACAAAATTTTGTAAACTTCGGGTCGTTCTACGATAAACAGCAGCTTTGCGGAGCCGGATGGCGAGCTCCCGGTGCTAGCCTTTGGGGGTGCCGGTGCGCGGATGGTGACGAAGCGAGCTTCGCGAGAAGATTGCCGGAGAGTGGTGTGGCGCAGCGGAGCGGCCGCAGCCCTGACCGGAGCCTCCCTGCTGAGCGCTGGATGCGCGAGTCCTGGACCGCCGCGTGCGCCGTCCTTGCAACTGCCCGCCGTGGTCAACGACCTGCAGGCCACGCGGCGAGGGAACGCCGTCGAGCTGCAATTTGCCGTGCCGGCCAATGCGACTGATGGCCAAGCGTACCGCGCAGCGGAAGTGCGCGCCACCATCTGCCGGGCCGTGGATGCGGGAAGCTGTGTGCCGGTGCCGGAACTCACGGGCATAGCATTGGCGGTCCCCGCAGCGCAGAGCGCGGGAGCAGCGGCGAAGAAACCCGCCGGGCGGACGAAAGGCCGAACCGCCTCCGCCGACCGGGTGACCCTGGTCGATGCGCTGGCGGCGGGGCTGGTGGCCGGGCCGGCACGGCTGCTGACGTACCGTGTGGATCTGCGCAATACCAAGGGCCGCACGGCCGGTTTCGGCGACGCGGCCTACAGCGTGGCGGGAGCGACGCCATCCGAAGTTGCCGGGCTGCGGGCGGAAGGCTCGCGTGCGGGCGTGGTGGTGCGTTGGCGGGCGGCCCCAGGAGAGCCGGCGCAGGGCGGCGAGGTGGTGCTGCGGCGTGAACTGGTGAGCGGCCCCGATGCGGCGGCGCGGCGGCCGGATCGGAAGGCCGGAGCGGCGAAGCAGCCAGGAGGCGAGCCCGGGACGGTCTGGCTGAGCACGACGCCTGCGGCGGACCCGCTGCGGAAGGACCCCGCGCCGTTGCCTCGGCTGTCTCGCGCGCAGGGGGTGCTGGACGCTGGAGCAGCGATGGACAGCACCTACCGATACGCGGCGGAGCGGCAGCAGACGGTGCAACTCGGCGGGCACACGCTGACGGCATATAGCGGGCTGTCGGCGGCGGTGGAGGTGACTCTGCGAGCTCTGTACCCGCCGCCTGCGCCGACGGATCTGGTGGGGACGGTTTTCCCGGTTGCGGAAGGAGGCGCGACCGAGGCCGGGGGTGGGCTGGCGGTCGACCTGATCTGGACTCCGGCAGACGATGCAAAGACGGTGGGCTACAGGGTCTCGCGCGAGGTGCTGAATGGGAGCGGAGCGACGGTGGGGGCGAAGGTTTCGCTGACGGCGCAGCCGGTGCGCCTGTCCGCCTTCCACGACAGATTGCCGGCGGTGCTGGCGTCGACAGCGGAGGGGCGGAGGCTGCGCTACAGCGTGACGGCCGTGGACGCGAGCGGCACCGAGAGCACGCCGGTGACGACCACAGTGGAGATGAAGGAGCGGTAGCGTGTGGGTGGGTCGCGCCTGAGACTGTGGGGACTCAGGTAATCAAGATTTCCTGCCGCTCTCTAATGAGTAGCTCCGTTATGCGAATGTGAATTCGCGTTCCGGTTGCGGCGTGGCTACACTGTGCGGGTGAAGGTTCCGGCAAAGAAGGCACAGCAGGCACGCAGCCGGCGCACGGAAGACCTCTTGCTGGCCGCATGCGGACGAGTGCTGGCCCGGGATGGTCTGGACGCGTGCACGATTCCACGGGTGGCCGAGGAAGCAAAGCTTGCGCCGGCCACGGTGTACCGCCGTTTCGCGGACAAAGACGCTCTGCTACGAGCGGCATTCCTGCACGCTTTGCAGGCCAGCTATCGCAATCAGCGGGAAGGCATGGAGAAGGCGATCCAGCGGAGCACGCTTGCGGAAACAGCCGAGCGCGCGGTGGCAACCCTGCTGCAGCAGTTCCGAACGCAACCGAAACTGATGCGGGGCGTGGCGCATTTCATGAACGCGAAGGCGAAGGGCGACTTCGCCCAGGAAACGAACAAGCTCATGGCAGCCCACCTGAAGCTGCTGGCGGCCCTGCTGCTGCGGCACCGGGAGCGCATACGGCATGAAGACCCGGAGCGGGCTGCCATGTTCGCGGTTTTGACGGCGGCTTCGGCTCTCGAGGTCATGGCGCTGGAGCCGCACTCGATGTGGACCACGGGGCTGCCGATGAGCGACAAGGCCCTGGTGGCGGAACATGCGCGGTGGATGGTGGCGTATCTGCGCAGAAAGCCGTAGGCCGGGGTTGCGCTTACGGCAGTCACCTGAGGGTGTCGTGGCAGCCGAAAGGAAGCAGCACTCAGCAGGTGAGGCTGACGGGAACTACACGCGGAGGAGAGAAAGACCTCAAGAAGCTCGCTCCGCGATGAGCTTCTGATAGAGGTCGATGGTCTGGGCGGCGATGGCTGTCCAGGAGAAGTGGTCTTCCACGCGCTTGCGGCCGGCTTCGCCCATGGTTCTGGCTTTGGCGGGGTCGGCAAGAAGCTCTGTTATGCGGGCCGCCAGGTCACGCGCGAACTGCTCCGGCGCGGTGGGGAAGCTGGTGGCGGGGTCGGCCTCGAAGGGCACCAGATGCCCGGTTTCGCCTTCGACCACAACCTCGAGGATGCCACCGGTGGCCGAGGCCACCACAGGAGCGCGGCAGGCCATGGCTTCGAGGTTGATGATGCCGAAGGGCTCGTACACGCTGGGACAGCAGAAGACGGTGCAATGCGAGTAGAGCTGAATGGCTTCGGGCTTGGTAACCATCTTCTCGATCCAGACGATGCTGGAGGCGTCCGCGCTGTTTCCGGCGGCTTTGCGGGCGGCTTCGACCTTGTCGCGCATCTCGGCGGCAATCTCGGGCGTGTCCGGCGCGCCGGCGCAGAGCACCACCTGTGTACCGGGTGGCAGGTAGGCAATCGCATCCACCAGGTGCGTGACGCCTTTCTGCCGCGTGATGCGGCCGACGAAGAGGACGTAGGGTCTGGTGGTGTCGACGCCATAGGTGGTGAGGGCGCTCGTGTCTTCGGTGTACTGGTACTGCTCCAGGTCGATGCCGTTGTAGATGACGTGGATGCGGGCCGGATCGACGTCCGGGTAGGCGCGCTGAATGTCGGCCCTAGTGCCGTTGGAAACGGCGATGATGGCATCGGCGTCGAGGATGGCGGTACGCTCCATCCACGAGCTCAGTGCATAGCCGGAACCAAGCTGCTCTGCCTTCCATGCGCGCAACGGCTCCAGCGAGTGCGTGGTCAGCACGAAGGGGATGCCGTAGAGCTTCTTGGCCCAGAAGCCCGCCATGGAGACATACCAGGTGTGAGTGTGGACCACGCTCAGCTTGTCGAGATGAAGCTGCTGCAGCAGGTTGAGCGAGAGCGCTTCCAACGCGCCCTTGAACTTGGCGTCGGTGCCGGTGGAGATCATCGGCCAGGGAGTCTCGAAGTGGACTTCCAGATTGGGACTGGGCGGCTGATTGTGCTGGGGCAGCGTTTCCGGCTTGGGTGTTTCGCCCCAGGCGTGTACTTCCACCTCGATGCGTTTGGCGAGCTCGCGGGACAGATACTCGACGTGCACACCGGCGCCGCCGTATACGTACGGTGGGAATTCACGGGTCATCAGGCCTACACGCATCGATACGACCTCCGAGTCGGGCTTGGGAACAGCGTCGCCATTCTACGGCGCTGCCGGCCGCTCAGACGAATGCTACGACGCGAACACCCCGGCTGAGGGTCAGCCGGGGTGTTCAGAAGCGCCGGAGAGAAGACCGTCTACTTCTGGTCGATCTCCAGGTCGAGCACGATTTTCACGTCGTCGCCGAGCATGGGTTGACCATACTTCTGACCGAAGTTGAAGTCCTTGCGGGAGATGGTGGTGGTCGCGGAGAAACCGCTGACCAGGCCGCCGCGCTGGCCCTTCTGCGGGGGGACGGGGCCGTCGACATCGAGCGTAACCGGCTTGGTCTGGGCACCCAGGGTCAGGTTGCCCACGACCTTGAACTTGCCGTTCACCTTGGTGACCTGGGTGGACTGGAAGTGCAGCTTGGGGTACTTCTCCACGTCGAAGAAGTCGGGAGACTTCAGGTGCTTGTCGCGCGCATCCTCCCCGGTGTTGATGGTGCCGGCGTCTAGATCAGCCACCACGCTGCACCTGGCTGGGTCCTTGTCGTCCCACTCCACCTTGCCGTCGATATGGTGGATGGAGCCGCGCACCGTGCTCACGCCCAGGTGCTTGATCTCGAAGCTGGCGTTGGAGTGAGCGGAGTCGATGGTCCAGGTGCTGCTGGCCTGCGCAAAGGCAGCCGAGCCGAGACCAAGGGCGAGGAACAGAGAGGCGGCAAGAAGAAGTCGCTTGGCGTGCATAGATCCTTTCGCGAGAGCAGAGCCGCTCGCAATCCTGAATGAATTGTGCGCTGCCCTTGGCGCGAGCTTCGGCGTGGTTTGTTTCTCTAGATGCTGAAGAGTACACCCAGGCGCAACTTTTTCCGCCCGGATCAGGAAACGCGGAGGACGCCTCCGATGCGATCGTCTACACTCACGGCGCCCGCATCCCTGACAACGCTTTCGGACGGGGGAATGAATCCCGCCTCGCAAGCGCCGACTGAACCGATCCTCGCGTACAGTAAATACATCCCCAGAAGTTCCCAGGAGAGAACATGCTGTCAGGAAGCAGGTTTACGGCCGTGCTGTCCCTCGTGACGCTCGCCGCTGTAAGCGCCCATGCGCAAGGCCGTCGCAGCGACACGCCGGCCGGTGAAGCGACCACCACCACCACGACGACCACGGCTCCGGGCCAGGGCGGCGGGGCCGCCGCCGACCGGCGTGTGCCGGCCGTACCCGCGGACTCGACCACCGAAGGCTCGGTGACGGTGGGTGGCAGGGCCATCGCGTACAAGGCCATCGCCGGCGTGCTGACGGTGGGCGCGACAGACCCGCAGGACTCGCAAATCGGCAACGACGGCAAGTACCTGCCGGAAGCGCCCGTCGACCTGCCGGCCAACCCGAACGACCAGCCCGCCACCGCGCGCATGTTTTACACGGCGTACTTCGCGGAAGGCGGACCTTCGGCTTCGCGGCCCATCACCTTCCTTTACAACGGCGGCCCGGGCTCGCCGACCATGTACCTGCACCTGGGCAGCTTCGCTCCCAAGCGGCTGGTGACGCCGGACACGCAGCACCAGGAAGGCGCACCGTACGCGATCGTGCCCAACCAGTATTCCCTGCTCGACGCCAGCGACCTGGTGTTCATCGACGCGCCGGGCACCGGCTACAGCCGCATCATGGGCCGCAATGCGGGCCCGTCGTTTTATGGCGTAGATCCGGACGGGCATGCGTTCGACCGGTTCATCCGGCGCTTCCTGACCAAGTACAACCGCTGGAACTCGCCCAAGTTCCTGTTCGGCGAAAGCTATGGCACCACGCGCGATGCGGTGCTGGTGAACGACCTGGCCAATAGCGGCGTGGACATGAACGGCGTGGTGTTCCTGAGCCAGATCCTGAGCTTTGCCAACTCGGCGGATGGCTCGGACGGCAGCCCCGGCAATGAGAACGGCTTCTTCCTGGCGCTGCCCAGCATGGCCGCCACAGCGTGGTATCACCACAAGGTGCCGAACCAGCCTGCAACACTGGAGCCCTGGCTGCACGAGGTGGAGCAGTACGCGCTGGGCGAGTATGCCAGCGCGCTGCTGCAGGGCGCCGATCTGGACGCGAGCAAGAAGGCCGCCGTCGCCGCCAAGCTGGAAAGCTATACCGGCATTCCGGCGGCGCTGTGGCTGAAGGCCAACCTGCGGTTGACCGGCGGGCAGTTCAGCAAGCACCTGCAGGAGTCCGCGGGCATAACGACGGGCCGTCTGGATTCGCGCTATGAGGGGCCGGACATGGACCCGCTGAGCCGCGAATCCGAGGGCGACCCGTTCTCGAGCGCGACGACTTCGGCGTTTCTCGCGGCGATGAACACCTATGCGCACAACGACCTTAAGTTCGGCGCGGCCATGACCTACAAGCCGAGCGCGCGCGAGCCCGGGGTCTTCAACTGGGACATGAGCCACAGCGCCGGCGGGCGGCGCGGCGGTGGGGGCGGCGAAGGCACGCTGAATGTGGTGAACGACCTGGCGATGACCATGAAGCGCAACCCCAAGATGCACGTGCTGCTGATGGGCGGCTACTTCGATCTGGGCACGCTGTACTTCGGCGCGACCTACGAGATGAAACACCTGCCCATGCCGGTGGAGCTGCAGAAGAACATCGACTACAAGTTCTTCCAGACCGGGCATATGGTGTACGTGAACGAGGACGCGCTGAAGGGCCTGCACGACAAGACGGCGGAGTTCATCCGCGCGAACCAGACGCCTCGCTAAATGGGGTTCGCCATGAAGAGCCGGGCATCCTGCCCGGCTCTTCTGCTTTCCGTGAACACTTTCGCCGCTCCGCCGGTCTTAGTGGATGAAGGTGGATGAAGGGGCACGGTCTGGGACCCAGCAAAACAGTTTCGCAGCAGAGCGCGCCGATTGCGGAACGCGAGGCGTTCTTTACGCGAATCGTCGGGGAGCATGCACGCTTCCTGTACCGCGTGGCGGCGAGCCTGCTGCGCCATCCGCAGGATGCTGAAGACGCCGTGCAGGAGGCGCTGCTGAAGCTGTACCGCGGCGAAAGCTGGCGAGGCATCGCGGACGAGCGAGCGTTCCTGGCGCGCGTGGTCTGGCGGGCCGCCCTGGACCGCAAGGCGGCGCGGGTGACTCCCACGGAGGACGGAGCGGAGTTTCGGCTGGTGGATACCCACGACACGCCGGAGCGCGTGGCGGAGACTCGCGACGAGCGCGGTCTGCTGCAGGCGTGGATCGAAGAGCTCTGCCCGGAGCTGCGCGAGCCGCTGGTGCTTTCGGCGCTGGAGGGGATGAACTCGCGGGAGATCGGCGCAGTGATGGACCTGCCGGAAGGCACCGTGCGCACGCGGCTGATGCGCGCGCGGGCAGAGCTGCGGGCGAGGTGGGAGAAGACCGTGCGTCACCAGACCTTGCACGGCGGCAACACGCGCAACAGTGCTGGTAATAGGGAAGCTGCGGGGAGCACCGGAAAGGGAAACGCACCGCAAGACTCGATGCATGAGATCAGGCAGGGAGCAGCCGTCAGCTAATCGCTCCTGCCGCAGGACGGCACAAAGGAGCGCTGAGCGAATGAGGAACACCATGACACCAGAAGAGCAGTTCCAGCACAAGAATGAGTTGGGGATCGAGGCCAGCTTTGAGTCAGCGATGCAGGCTGTGCTCGCTGAGCGTGCCGCCCAGTGCGTGCCGCCGCAAGGCCTGGAGCAGCGGCTGCTGGCGCGGCTCGCGCAGGCTGCGGAGCTCTGGCCCACTAACGCGGGGCGCGCACGGGAGCCGTTTACATTCGCTGAGATCGGCAAGAGCCCACGCAGCGCCAAGTCTCTTTGGACGGCGCTTGGAATACACGGTGTGGCGGTTGCTCTCATCGCCTTCGTGGTAGCCGCCAAGGTGCATGCGCCTGCAATCAAAGCGGTCCATGTCGCCATGTTGGTCGACCATGTGCGTCTTCCGCCGCCCCTGGCTACCCGGCAGGATACGAGTGGGGGCGGCGGCCAGCATGACCTCACGCCGGCCACGCAGGGACGGCTGCCGAAGTTCGCGCGGGAGCAGATCATCCCGCCCACGCAGGCTCCGAAGATTCCGCCGCGGCTGGCCGTGGACCCCACCGTGGTGATGCAAGACAACCCCAGGATGGCCAACAACGATCTGGTCAACCTCGGGCTGCCGAACTCGAACCTGAGGGGCGTGTCGCTGGGGAGCGGCAACGGCACCGGAGTCGGCTCCGGTACGGGGCCGGGTGTGGGACCCGGTTCCGGCGGCGGCGTGGGCGGGGGGCCGTTCCATGTGGGTGGCTCGGTGCGGGCTCCGGCGCTGGTGTACCAGCCCGATCCGGAGTTCAGCGAGGAGGCCCGCAAGGCCAAGTTCAGCGGCAACGTCGAGGTTTACCTCTGGGTCGACGAGCAGGGCAATCCCTCGCACGTGAAGGTGGTGCGCGGCGTGGGCATGGGGCTGGACGAAAAGGCCCTTGAAGCGGTTCGCCAGTACAAGTTCAAGCCCGCCACGCAGAACGGCAAAGCCGTGAAGGTCGATTTGTATGTGGAGGTCAGCTTCACGATTTTTTGACGCGGCCGCGCACGCCCGCAAGTGTCACAAGCGCCAGTCACAGCACCTCACGGAGCTCGAGGCTAGCGCTCGTATTCCTTTGCGGGTGCCGCGCAGTACATTCTCCCCCACCGGCCCGGTACCGCGCACAAGCAGTGAAGAAAACACGCACCTGGAAGCGGTGAACTGGGAGCAGTAAAATCATCCAGGCAAAGACGGGCATGCAGGAAGTGCCCGCGGGGGGTTAGAAACTGCCGGAGTTGACGTGGCTACCGCAGCGGGACGGCTGGAGCGAGGAGCTGCGCGGAGTCGTGTCGTTGCCGGTGGAGCGGATGGCCGCGCGGCTGAGGCAGCTGGCGACCAGCCGGATGGAGCTCGCCCAAACGATCAAGCTGGACCGCACGGTGCAGCGGCTCCTCGCGTCGCACGGCGAGGAACTGCCGGGACTGCGGAAGGTGCGAATTGCGTTGCTGGGCTCCGCTTCCACGACGCACCTGCTGCCGGGGCTGCGCGTGGCGGGGCTGCGACGCGGCCTACAGGTGGAAGCCCGCGAAACGCCCTACGGGACCTGGCGGCAGACGCTTTTCGATCCTGCCACGGAGCTCCATGCCTTCCGGCCGCAAGCGATCGTGCTGGCGCTCGACGCGCGCACCCTGGCCGCGCTGGCGAAAGACGGTACGGAGGCTGCGCTGGAGCAGCTGCGTGCCTGCTGGCGGCAGGCGCGGGAACGCTTCGGCTGCCAGGTGATCCAGCAGACGGCGCTGCCGGTCTTTCCGGCGCTGCTGGGGGACAACGAACACCGCCTGCCGGAGTCCGCCGCGGCCCGCTTGCTAGCGCTCAACGCGGGCCTGCGGGACGCGGCCGCCGCCGACAGCGTGGATCTGCTGGGCGTGGATACGCTGGCCGGACAGTATGGAGTGAGGGCGCTCTACAACGCAGGCCTGTGGCATCACGCCAAGCAGGAGGTCCATCCGTGCGCGGCGGCGCTCTGGGGCGAGCACGCGGCCCGTCTGGTGGGGGCGGCGCAGGGCGGCTCAGCGAAGTGCCTGGTGCTCGACCTGGACAATACGCTGTGGGGCGGCGTGATCGGCGACGATGGCATGAACGGCATCGTGCTGGGACAGGGCAGCGCGCCGGGCGAAGCCTATGCAGAGTTCCAGCGCTACTGCCGTTCGCTCGCCGCTCGCGGCGTGGTGCTGGCGGTGTGCTCGAAGAATGAAGAAGGCAACGCGCGCGAGCCGTTTGAGCGCCATCCGGAGATGCTGCTGCACTGCCAGGACATTGCCTGCTTCCTGGCCAACTGGACCGACAAAGCAACCAACCTGCGCGAGATTGCGCGGCGGCTGAACCTGGGCCTGGATGCCCTGGTATTCGTGGACGACAATCCGGGGGAGCGCGAACTGATCCGCCGCGAGCTCCCCGAAGTCCACGTCCCGGAGATGCCCGAAGAGCCGGCGGACTTTGCCGCCACGCTGGCCGCGGCAGGGTACTTCGAGGCACTCGGCACCACCGCGGAGGACCTGAGCCGAGGGGCGCAATACCGCGCCAACGCCGATCGCGACGAGCTGCGCGCCGAGGCTGCCGATCTGCAAGGCTATCTGCGCTCGCTCCACATGAGCCTGACGCTCGCGCCAGTGGATACGCTGAGCCTCGCGCGGGTTACACAGCTGATCAACAAAACCAACCAGTTCAACATCCAGACGCGCCGCCGCACGGAGGCTGAGGTGGCCGCGCTGGCCCGTGACCCCGACGTGCTGACCTTGCAGGGGAGGCTGAGCGACCGGTTCGGGGACAACGGTTTGATCACCGTCGTGACTGCGCGCCTGCGCCGCGAGGGCGACGGGCTCGAAGCGCATATTGAGGACTGGCTGATGAGCTGCCGCGTGCTGGGACGGCGAGTCGAGGAGGCCTGCCTGCAGGCGCTGGTGCGGCAGTGCGTTGGGCTGGGAGTGGAGCGTATCGTCGGCGAGTTCCACCCTACGGCGAAGAATGCCCCCGTGCGTGACCTGTTTGCCTCGCTGGGATTTTGTCGGGGTGGGAGCGGGGAGGCGAATGCTGCGGGCGTCACACGGTGGACGCTGCGGGTGAGCGAGTATGCGCCGCGCGAGCTGCCGATCATCATCCGGACAGAGCCCGGCCCGCTGGCAGCGCCGCTCTCCCAGGCTGTACAGCAAGCGACCCCTGGGCTGGTGGAAGCGACGGCCTGACGGGTGGTTGCCGTGTCGGTACGCGGTGCGCGCCGCATGCTGCAACACGGCGTTGCAATGGTGCCCTACGCGTCCTCTCCTGAAGGTGTCTTCTATGTTTCTCGCACCGACATCTCCGTTCCTCTATGTCACAATTGCAGTGGGTACATGAAATGGGACTGCACAGAGCACATGTAGTTCTGCCAGAGGATCTTCTACGCGAAATAGACGCAGAAGTTGGTCCGCGTGGCCGAAGCGCGTTTTTGGTAGAGACTGCCCAGGCTGAGTTGCAGCGCCGAAGATTGCTCGAATTTCTTCGCAGCGAGGAACCCGCCTGGAAAGACGAGGACCATCCCGAATTGGTCGAATTGGGAACCCAGGGATGGGTGCGTTCCTTGCGCGAGCAGAGTGACAAACGCATCGCGGGGCTTAGCGATCTGGAGAAAACGCCTGATTGATGCTGCTTCTTCTGGATACGACTGTTCTGATTGATGCGCTACGGATGCGGGAAGAACGCCGTGCACTGCTGGCCGATCTGGTAGGTGCGGGACACGGGTTGGCCATTGCCGCTATCAGTGTGGCCGAGGTGTACGCGGGAATGAGACCGCACGAAGAAGCGAAAACTGCTGCGCTACTCGCTCGCCTACCTTGCTTTGCAATTACTGAATCGATTGCAAAACGGGCAGGTCTTCTCCGGAACGGAGAGGCACGGCTTGGGAGGACGATGTCTCTAGCCGACGCCCTGATTGCAGCGACGGCGCTGGAGCAAGGACGAACTCTCGTGACAGACAACCGCAAAGATTTCTTACATTCCGGTGTTTCGCTGTATCTGTTTCCGTAAGCCGGAGCTTCCCACCCGTGCCTGTTGATTACGGGATGTCTACACTGCGGAGATGCCGACCGAAGTCCGTTCTTTCTGCAAGATCAATCTGGGACTGGCCGTGGGTCCGGCGCGCGGGGACGGCTTTCATGGGCTGACGACGCTGTATCAGACGCTTGGGCTGTACGATCTGGTCACGGTGGAGGCGAAGCCGGCCGCGGCCACCCGCATTACACTGGCCGCGAACCATCCGGGCGTGCCGCGCACGGAGACCGGCGACGCCGAGCGCAACACCGCATGGAAGATGGTCGCGGGCGCGCTTGACCGGATGGACCTCGCGGCGGAGGTGCACATCAGCATCCGCAAGCGCCTGCCGGTGCAGGGCGGGCT
>CAXTPR010000013.1:0-98652 GCA_964246235.1 uncultured Acidobacteriaceae bacterium | reverse complement strand
GGACATCGCCCTTTCACGGCGGTAACACGGGTTCGAATCCCGTCGGGGACGCCAACAAAACTAGACAACTCAGTGCTGCCACGTGAGTCCGGCATAAGTCGTTGGGGCTCCCACGGTACGTTGATGCATCATGCGTGAAGCTCTGCAATCACCCTATCCAACCTCCTTGCCGGACCATGCCGCGGCCCAACTGCAGCGACTGCTGTCAGAAGAAGCCCGAATCGGCATCATCGGCCTGGGCTACGTTGGTCTGCCACTTGCTTTGCTCTTCGTGGAGTCCGGCTTCAAGGTCACCGGTTTTGACACAGACCGCGCTAAGGTGGAAGCGCTCCAGCAGGGTCGCTCGTATATCTTCCGCATTCCCGGTACAGAGATCTCAGCCGCGTTGAGCCAGGGCTTCTCGGCCACCAGCGACTTTGCTTTCATCGCCGCGCAGGATGCCGTCCTTCTCTGCGTTCCAACACCGTTGAACGCGCAGCACGAACCTGACCTGAGCTACGTTGAAAATACAGCACGCGCGATCGCACCGTTCCTGCGCGCTGGCCAACTTATTGTTCTGGAAAGCACAACGTACCCCGGCACCACGGAGGAGCTTCTTATCCCGCTGCTCGAGTCGGGCAACGGCGTCGGGCTCCGCGCCAACACGCTCGCGAACACTGCGGATGCAAATGTCTTCTACGTGGCATTCTCGCCCGAAAGAGAAGACCCCGGAAACACCGCGGTGCCTCGCCGCGAGATCCCCAAGGTCGTCGGCGGTCATGATCCGGTCGCTGCCGCGCTCGCATCAGCGCTCTACGAACGCATTTTCTGCCGCGTTGTGCAGGTCTCGAACACGCGCGCCGCGGAGATGGTCAAACTGCTGGAAAACATCTACCGCTGCGTGAACATCGCACTGGTCAACGAGCTCAAGATGCTTGCGATGCGCATGGGTATCGACATCTGGGAGGTCATCGATGCGGCCTCTACGAAGCCGTTTGGTTTTCAGCCCTTTTATCCCGGTCCCGGCCTCGGCGGCCACTGCATTCCGATCGATCCGTTCTATCTTTCCTGGAAAGCCAAACAGTACGATTTCCGCACCCGCTTCATTGAGCTCGCCGGTGAAATCAATGAGGCCATGCCGCAATTTGTGGTGCAGCAGCTCATGCGCGCTCTCAACACGCGCCGCAAGGCACTCAATGGGTCCCGTGTTCTGGTCCTCGGCATGTCCTACAAGCGGGACATTGACGATCTGCGCGAATCACCCTCTCTCCTCCTGATCGATCTCTTGCGCGAGGGAGGAGCCGACGTTTCCTACAACGATCCCTACCATCCCTCGGTGGGCCAAGGCCGTCACTACCGCCTGCACATGAACTCGACTTCTCTGGATGCGCTGGAGCAGTTCGACTGCGTTCTCATCGCCACCGATCATTCCGTCTATGACTATCGAGAGATCGTCCGCCGCGCCCAGCTCGTCGTGGATACGCGCAACGCCACACGCGGTATCGTGGCCGACCACATCTTCCGCTGCTAAGTTCTCAAGATGTCTATGGCTTGTTTTCATCTCCCGCGGCGAACTACGCATCCGTAGGCAAGTACGGAACGCCCTCTGCATCCACGCCGGCCTGGGCGCGCACTTCAACCTTAGTTGAAGAACTGCGCCATATGCGCGGCATACGATACCCTCGCGCGGCTTCCTGCGGGAACACTCCATAGGCGAGATACTGGCTTTCCGGCGAAAGCGTCTGACCGAAAATGCTGCGCCACGAGTCGAAGTGTTTCGCTGTTCGCCGATGCCATCAATGAACTCGACACCAATCCGCAACTGTTGGACATCGCCCAGTTGACCGCCCGCTCGCTGCCACGCCCCCAGCCTAGAAGCTGTAACGCAGGCCGAACTCCACACGCCGCGCGGTATCCGCCGCGACGGGAACAAGAAACTGCGGCGAGCCGAGTACGTTGCCTTCGCTGGTGACATTGGTACGGTTCAGAAAGTTGACGGAGCGCACGTTCGCGGTCAGGGTCTGCTGGTGGTCGGCCTTGGCGTTCCTGGTGAGTTTGAACGCGCGCTGCAGGTTGGCGTCGATGTGGAAGCTCCACGGCAGCACGCCAAGGTTCCGCTGGATGGGCGCCGCCGGAATGCCGTTCACGATCGGCCCGGCGTTGGTCAGCAAGCCCAGCGGTGTGCGGAAGACTGTGGTGCCGTTCGGCGTGGAGCCTGCCGGCGCGTATTGCGGCCGGTCATTGAAGTTCCCGTCACCGTTATTGTCCGACCCGGTGAGGATGTTGAAGGGCTGCCCGCCGCTCCCATATCCATTGCCGGAAAGCAAAAGTTTATAGGGCAGCGAGATCGTGACGTTGCCGAACGTTTGCCATTGGCCCTGGTTGTCGCGGTGTGCCTCTTCCCCTGCGTTCGTGTACGCGCTTTGCGGCTGGAAGAAGGTGTTGTCATTCGTATTGTCGCGGATGTTGATGTGAAGGCCGGCAACAAATAACTGCACATGTTTGAGCTTGAAATTGCTCAGACCGAGGAACTCGCCGTGGCCCTGGCCTGTTCCATCGTTGCGCACCTGCAGAATGTTCAGGTTCGGCGTGATGGGCCGTGGACCATAGGGATCGGGCGTGAGCGGCTGGTTGATGTTGACCGTGTAAGAGCTCGTCAGGAAGCGTAGAAAGACGCTTTGCGCGTTGATATTGAAGCCCAAGGGCAGGTCTTTCGACATGCTGAAGTCGCCGATGACATAGGTGGAGTTGTTGAGGCCCGGTGCTACGGTGCGTTGTGCATGGATGGGTGTTGCTCCAGCGAAGGGGCTTCCGAACACCGGGTTGTAGATCAGGCTGGTGATGCGCTGGACTCCGTCTTCGCGATGCAGCTCTTGTGCCTCATCCGCGCTGTACTGTCCGTTGAAGACGCCGAAATGCGTCTTGAGCACCCACGTTTGTTTCGCGTCCGGGGTGTAGGAAAAGCCACCACGCGGCGCGATGCTGTTGAAGTTGGCTGGGTCGGTTTCGAAGAAGTAACGCAACCCGTAGAAGGCGCTCCATTTCGCATTCAACTTCACGTTGTCCTGGTAAAAACCGGCCATGCGCAACTGCGAGACGATCACGTTCGGGTAGCCGGCAACGTTGTTGAACTCAGTCGCTGTGCCGCCTGCCTGTGCCTGCTGATACTGCCGCAGGGCGGAAACGTAGGGCGTGGCAGAATTGTTGCTTGCGTATCCCGAGAAGACGTAGCTGCCGTTGAAGTTCGTCAGCACATCGCTGTTGCGGTGCAGGTAGAAGAGCTGGATGCCGGCCTTGATCAGATGGCGCTTGGTGTTCAGGATGATGTCGTCGTCCACCTCGAGGCGCGAACGGCGGTTGCGCGTGTTGCCGGTGGGGCTGCCTCCGCCGTTGAAATAACCTGCGACCTGCAGGCTCGGTCCTGTGCTGTTGGGAATGTCCGTTTCATTGAAGTGCTCAAAACTCGCGCGGGCTTCATGGACCAGTCTTGAAGAAACCGTGGTGACATCGCTTGCGCGCACCGTGTGGTCCTGCTGGCCGGAGTCGTATCCGGCAACGCGCAACGTCTGGCCTCCTGCCCCAAGGTTCTGCACATGGCTTACGTTTGCCGAGTAACTCACAAAGGCAATGTTCTTCGGCCCCAGCTGCCAGTCCACCCGCGCGTTTCCTACCCAGAGCCGTTGCGGGATCGGGACCGTATCCAGCGTGTTTACCTGGTTGCCGCCCGCGTCCAGTGTGATCGCATTCACCGCGACCGTCTCATCGATAGAGCGGTGCTCCAGGTTCACTGAAAAGTTCGAGCCCTGTTTGCGGATGGGTCCGGACAAGTCAAAGCCGTAGCGCTGCTTGCCCAACGTCCCAGTACTCGTGGTGAAGGGGTCGCGCGCGTTCATCCAGGAGCTGGAGTTGGTGCCGAACAGGGCGCCGTGAAAGCTCTTCGCGCCGGGCTTGGTGTAGACCTCCACGCGGCCGCCCCCGAAGGGAGGCTCGCGATACTCCGCGGAAAACAGGTCCGGGCTCACGTTGATGAAGGCGATGGAATCCTTAGGCGGCAGCTTCGCATCATCCTGAAAGCCATCCACGGAGATCGTTGCCCTGCCAGGGCTGCCTCCACTGGCGGCGGAAAGCTGCTGGAGTTCGCGAAGCAGATCGTCGGGGTCGTCGGCGAGAGACTGTAGCTGCTTGCCCGCAACGACGATGCCATTGCCGCCACCGGGCGCCGGCACCTGCATATCGGAACCATCCGCGTCGACGGTAATGCTGGCTTCTGCGCTCGGCACAAGCTTGAAGGAGAGGTCGCCGTTGTGCGGCACGATAACATTGATAATGTACGGAGCGAAGCCAAGAGAAGTGGCGGTCACCGTGTGCTTGCCAGCGGGGACACAGGCGAAGCTGAAGCGGCCCGCTGGTCCACTCACTTGCTTGAGTTGACCGTCCAGCGAGACGGTAGCGCCGGGAATGATGGCGGCGGTAGTGTCATACACGATACCGGCCACTACGCTGCCAGTGCAGTTCTGCCCGGATGCGCCGGGATTCAGAAAAAGCGCGGCCAGTCCCGTGGCAACGAAAACCTTAAACATCGTTTGAGCCTCTTGGAGGTTAGTACTCCCATTTTTGTGGCTGAGGCGCACGTGGACGCCGCCTGTTTGCTAGTTGCAAGCAGCTACGCAGAGGGAAACGTCCAGGTTCCACGTTGCGGATGAGAAATGTTCAAGTGCCACCAAGCATTTGCGGAGGACTGCTACAGAAGCACCTATCGAAAAAGAAGCGAGGGCACCGCTGCCCAACGCCGACTGTCATTTCGATTGGTGGCTGAGACGGTCCAGCGTTTGTTTGAGGGTGTCCAGCTCTTTGCCGGCTTCAGCCAGTTTGCCTGCGGCGGTGAGGCGCTGATACTCGGCGAAGGCCTGGCTGGCCTGCGCGATGAGCACCTTGGCATCGGCAGCGGGGGACGGTCTCTCAGGTGCTGCGGATGGTGTTTCGCTACTGGCCAGCGTGCTGGTCCCGCCGCCGAACAGATTGGTTAGGGCAGCCTGAAAGGTGGGCCCGTACGCGAGGCGGTCCTGCAGTGCAAGGACCACGATTCTGAGCTCCGGCATGGGGGACTGCTGAGCCTGCAGGTAGATCGGTTCGGCGTAGAGCAGGGCTCGGCCGGTTGGGATCACAAGCAGGCTGCCCCGCAGAACATGCGAGCCTTGCTGGTTCCAGAGGGTGAGCTGACCGGAAAGCTGCGCGTTCTGGTCGATGCGCGCTTCGATCTGTTGCGGTCCATCCACGAGACGCGTTTTGGGGAAGTCATAGACGACTGCTGTCCCATAGCTTTCGCCGTCGGAGCGGGCGGCGACCCAGCCGATCAGGTTGTTGCGGTTCGCCGGCGTAAAGGGAAGGATCTCCACGAACTCTTCCGCCGAGCCGCCAGGCAGCTTCATCAGAACGAAGTTCGGCTTCATGGTCTCCGCGTTTTGCTGGCCGTTCTGGTCGGAGACGGACTGAGTGGCGACCGTCCATAGGTCTTCGCGGTTGAAAAAGACCTCCGGGTTCGTCATGTGATACAGACCGAAGAGTCTTGCTTGTGTTTCAAGCAGCGTCTCTGGGTAGCGGACGTGCCGGTGCAGGTCGGCCGGCATCTCGGACGATCGCCGGAACATCGTGGGAAAGACGCGCTGCCACGCCTGGAGCACCGGGTCCGAGGTGTCGAACATGTAGAAGGTTGTTGTGCCGTTGTAGGCGTCCACCACCACTTTGACACTGTTGCGGAGGTAGTTGATCTGCTGGTCAGCGAGCGTGGTGTGTGTGGAGTCAGGGTATGAGTCTGAAGCCGTGAACCCATCCATGATCCAGGAGAGCCGGCCATCATCGCCGACAACGATGTACGGGTCAGCGTCGAAAGTGAGGAATGGAGCCAGCCGGGCTACGCGATCGCGAATGTTGCGATGCATCAGCAGGCGGGAGGCAGGAGAAACATCGTCCGAAAAGGGCAGCTTGCCGAGATCGTCACGGTCGATCGCAAGAGCGATGCGGCGCAGAAAGCCGCCGAGCATCATGCCGCCGGTGCCCTGGTAACTGGTGAGGTTATTGGATTGGCCCTGCGGGTAGTCGAACTCCTGCTGGCGTGTTTTCACGTAAACGTCGGTGTCGGTGAGCTCCCCAAAGTAGATCTCCGGACGTGTGACCTGGAGGCCGGGCACGCTGGACTGGACAGGCATGTTGCTGAGCAGCAGATTCGGGAGGCCCTCAGGCGTAAAGCCGTTGACGGGGTTCATCGTGATGCCGTACCCGTGCGTGTAGATCAGCCGCTCGTTGATCCAGTTGCGGCTGGAGACGGGCAGCTTCTCCACGTTGAGTTCGCGCACGGCGAGCATCACCTCGCGGAGGTTGCCATCAATCGAGTAGCGGTCGATATCGATACCAGGGAAGTCATAGTACGTGCGGATCTCCTGGACCTGGCGCAGGGTGTCCTGCAAAGCATGCCAGTCCCACAGGCGGATGTTCTGCAGTGTCGGTTGATTGGCGTCCGGCTCGGCGGCTGCGGTGGTGGTTTCTGCAGGAAATTCCTGCTGCGTGAAATGGTCCAGGGCATAGGCCTGGCGCGTGAGGTTGATGTTGTGGGCGATGTACGGCTGCTCGCGGACAAGCTCGTTGGGTTTGACGAGGAAGCTTTCGGAATACCAGGAAACGACAGCGAGACCGGCCCAGCTCAGCATGGCGGGAGCCACGGCAAGAGCAATCCGGCGGGCTGTTGTTCCACGCCACGCGTTCAGTGCGGCGATCGCGGAGCCCAGTAGCAGGGCCAGCGATACAAGGAGCAGACCGGGGATCTCCACGTGAGCGTCCACATAGGTGACGCCGTCGAATACGGTGTGGTGATTGAGCAGCGTGGCGTAGCGGCTAAGAAAGAGATCGAAGGCCAGCACGGCAAGCAGGAAGGCAATGGTTGCGGAGAGCGCGCGGAAGGGGGGATGCCCGTCCGGGATCGCCTTCTTGTTGAGGGCTCGGGCGCTCGCCGTGAGAGCAAGAAACAGGATCGCGGCGGCAACGCACGCGAGCGCGACGACCAGCAGCCAGCTCTCGACAATTTGCCAGGCTGGGAGAACGAACAGAAAGAAGTTCAGCGGCTTGCCGAAGATCGGATCTGTGATTGGCCCAAAGGCATGCGGCGCGTACCAGCAAAGAGCAAGCGTCGGCCATTCGGAGAGCATGGTGACGCCGGTCAGCAGGGCGATGCCGCCGGCGGCGACGATGGACATTGTGCGCAGGATGGGACCGGCAGCCACGTTGATCGAACGGTTGCCGATCACCAGGGCGCGGGCGGCGGGCAGGTCCCTCTCGTTGGACTTCCGCACTAGCGTGAAGGCGCCCAGCAGGATGGAGAAGGTGATGAGGGTGAAGGCGGCCACGTCCGCGCACTCGAACGCCAGAGTGCGGGTGAATACAGCACCGAAGCCGAGGGACTCGAACCACAGGAGGTCGACCCAGGTGGAGAGCCCAACGCGGAGCCCAATGAAGAGGATCACGAGGGTGACCGCGACCACAACCAGAGTGTGGCGCCCGGATAGGCTGGAGGTTCGACGGTGCGCGTCGATAAGGTGCGGCATGGAAGGGGCTCGCTTGTCCCCGAGGAGTTACACCGCGAGTGTACCGCGCACTTCAACCACAAGAGGAACGACGTGTGCTCATGACAATTTGCAAGCTGGCAGCCGCGCAACATTCCGCTTCGTGTTCGACCGAGCAGGGCGCAGATCCGCGGTGGGAACGCTGAACGCTGATACCGGCTGGAATGACGGACTTCACGAGCCGACACGCGCGGCCGCAGTGGAGACCCGAATCAGCGACGCTATTTTTCCATCTCTGGATAAGGGCCGACTCCGCCGCCCTTGATCCACGCCTCCAGGTACTCATCCAGCACCGGCAGCGGCAGGCCGCCGGTCGCCAGAACCGCATCATTGAAGGCACGGAGATTGAACTTTCTTCCCAGCACCTCTTCTGCGTGGTGGCGCTCCTTCATGATCTCGGTCATCCCCAAGTAGTAGCTGAGCGCCTGTCCGGGCCAGGAGATATACCGGTCAATCTCTTCCTCGATGTCGTGCTCGCTGAGCGCCGTATTGTCACGCAAGTACTGTTGCGCCTGCTCGCGTGTCCAACCCATCGCATGCATGCCGGTATCGACCACGAGCCGCGACGCGCGCCACGACTGGAAACTTAGCATCCCGAACTTCTCATAGGGGGTGTGGTACATACCCATCTCGGTGCCCAGCCGCTCGCAGTAGAGCGCCCAACCCTCGCCAAAGGCCGAGCCGCCCCCGCGAAATCCATCCGGGTCCGCATGCTCTCTCGCGATCAAGCCTGCCCAGGAATGCCCTGGAGCTGCCTCGTGTAGGGTGAGCGCCGGCATTGCGAAGAGCGGCCGTGACGGCAGATCATACAAATTAATTGAGAACCCTCCCGGGCCGCCGAATCCCGCCGGCTGGTAGGGCGCAACCTCATCCGGTACAGGATGAACCCCGAAGCGGCCCCGCGGCTCATAGCCGAAGTACCGGTCCGCCTTATCGTCAAACTCCTTCATCATGTAGGAAACCGCTCCCAGGAGCTCTTCCTTGCTCTTGGGGTAGAACTGCGGGTCCGTCCGCAGAAACTTCAGAAAGGCTGAGAAATCGCCCTGGAACTTCGCCTCCACAATTGTGTCCAGCATCTCCTGGTGGATTTTCGCGACTTCGGCCAAACCGAACGCGTGGATCTCCTCCGCCGTCATAGTAAGCGTCGTGTAGCGCTTGATCTGCGCGTTGTAGTACGCCTTTCCGTCGGGCAGGTCCGTTGCCGCAATTGATTTCACCGCCTTGGGGTAATACTCGGTGTTCCAGAACGCCAGCAGCTTCCCGTACTCCGGAATCACCGTTCCCTCGATCTCCTTTTTTGCCTCCGCGCGGAGCCTCGCCTGTTCCGCCGTGTTGATCGTCGACGGCATGTTGACGAACGCCTTCCAGAACGGCGTCTGGTCGGCGCTCTTCGCATTCGCGATCGGCGCGATCGTCTGGTCGCGCCCGTTCAAGGTCACCTTCGGCGGCGTAAACCCGCGTGCCAGCCCTGCCCTCATATTGGCGATGTTCTCGTCGTAAAACCGCGGAATATCCATCATCCAGGTGAGATAGTTCACGTAGTCCTGCTCGGTCCGGAACCCACGCTGACCCGTCCCCTGTGCGCCTGCCCAGAACGATTCCAGCGAAGTCACCGGTTTTTCCCACTCCTTGAATTTCTGCCCTTCCATCTGCGTTCCGATCTGGTAACGGTAGATTTGCAGGTTGATGCGCTCCGACTCGCTCAAATCCTCAATGGACAATTTGTCGAGCTGCGCCACCACGCTCTTCAGATGGTCGTACTCTTTCGCCTGCGTGGCCGGGTCGACCGAGCGCAGTTCCTTAGGCTGAACCCTGTTCATCCTGCGTGGATCCACATAGCCCCGCTGCGTTTCCCGCCATTTCCGATCCTCCGTGTGGATCGCTTTCAGCTCCAGACCTTGCTTGGTCGGAGGCCCCTGCGGAAACGGTGAGATGGGTATCGGACTGCCATCTTCCGTTGCCGCGGCAGAGGCCGCCGCCGTTGCTGTCGGCGGCTTTGCTGCCGGAGTCCTCGTTGCCGGAGCTTGAGCCATCGCAACTGCGATCGTTGAAACCATCGACACTGCTACTGTCGACACAGCTCCCAGAACACGTAGTACGCGCATGGCTTCTCCAAGGAAAGTTGGGTTTGTATTAACGTAAACTACGCGATCGCAATTCCTAAGCGCGGTCGAAATGGAACAGAAGTTGCTGGATGCTCGCCACCGGCTTGCCGGCCTTGGTGGCGGGATCGAAGGTCCAGGTCTGGAGCACAGCTAGCACCGCCTCGTCCACGCCATGGCCCAGGCCTTGATCGAGGTGAGTGTCCACGACCTTGCCGTTTTCGTCGATTTCAACGTCTACAACGATATCGCCGTGCGTACCATGCGGAAGGGCGGAGAGATCAGGCTTCGGCGCCGGGTAGAACTCCGCCATAGCGACCGAGACGTCGGCCTCGCCCGATGGATCGCCTCCGCTGCTGGGCGGGGGCGGCTCTGGCTGCTTCATGACGAGCTTCGGCTGTTCCTTGGGTGATACGATCTTTGGCTTGGGCGGTTGCACCGCGGCAGTGTGGCCGGGAGCATACGGCGTCAACTTGCGGGCGGTACTGTGCCGGCGAACCTTGGTGGCGACACCATGTACCTGGTACGTGATTGCCACAACCACAAGTACATGCAGCACGAACGAGGCAATCTTCTGAAAAGACATTCGCCGGGTATCAGGGTGCGTCGCATTCAGCGAGACCATGTCCAT
This sequence comes from uncultured Acidobacteriaceae bacterium, assembly GCA_964246235.1. Lineage (GTDB taxonomy): Bacteria > Acidobacteriota > Terriglobia > Terriglobales > Acidobacteriaceae > Granulicella. Next base: position 88,327 of record CAXTPR010000013.1, on the reverse strand, counting down.
AAGCCATCATAGCTAGCCATGGCCTCTGTGTCGTCAAGAAGTTTCAGTCGCTTTGTCCAGCTGCGATCTGAGGTGCCCGTCGCCGTAAGCATGCTCAAGAGGTGTGGTCCGACAGGGTTGGGAGCGGGCCTGGCAACGGGTTCCCAACACTCGCGAATCCTGCTCAGCTGATCTCTGAAAGAGGTCTGCATGCAAACAAAGTTCCAGTGCGGTCCTTGAGCCTGCCTTCGCAGGGAACTTTAGCTGAAAGCCGTGCACATCGAGCACGGAAGAAGGTTTCGCCTAAGTAGCTTTGCGCTGGAAGGCGGTTTTCTTCCCGGTGAAAGAGTTTTTCGCCTTGAAGGAAGCGGCGGAGGCTCCCGGCACAGGCTTGGCACCGGAGGTAGCGTGGGCAGCCTTTTCGCGCAAGGCAAGGAGCCGTTGCTCCTTCGGGCTCAAGCCGGTTTTGCGTGCAGGAGTTGGGCTGGGCGGCAGATCAGTCATGGGGAGATTTTCTCACGCCTGCAGTCAGGTCTTCAAAAGCAAAGCTCATTCACCAGTTGTCCTGATGAATGAGTATCTGCTTCGTCAACGGTCACGTTGGGATGGAGCTTAGTGAGGATAGCTTGCCTCGATGAAGCTATCGACGTCCGCGTGCAGCTTGTGATGGGCGCGCTCGTCTATGTAGAGCATGTGCCCGGCTTCGTAGTAGGCGAAGGAGACGTTCTTCCGCAGCGGCGGCTCAAGGTGCATGTGCTCCACCGTATGCTCAATGCCGTTGAAGGGGGTCGCTACATCGTAGTATCCGCAGACGACAAGAACCTTCAAATGTGTTTGCGAGGTGATTGCGGAGCGTAACACTTCAGCTACCTGCGTGTTCCCGGTCTGATCCCAGGGGCGGACGTTTGCTGTGACGGTGTAGTAGCCGTCGGTCTTCCAGTTCAACTCACGTTCAGCATAGTCGTGGAAGGTGGCGACGAAGGCGCCTTCATACGATGTTTCGCTGTTGTCGTACTCCACGCGTTCCCCGGCGGCATCGACATCGTAGCCTTCAAAGCGCGAATCGAGACGGCCGATAGTGCGGCGCTTGTCCCGCTCCAACTCCTTGAACCAGCGCTGCGGAGAGATACGAAGATTGGACTCCTCGATGTACTTTGGAGAAAGCGCCGTGAAGCGTGCCAGCTGTTCCACTGTTCTGGTGTGATCGGCGGAAGTGGCGAGATCGCCTTTCTCCAGCGTGGACGCGTAAAGGCCGTGAGCGAAGTCTCGCGACTGCTGTACGACTTGCTCGATGGTGGCCTTCTGCAGGTCGGCTGGGAGCAGGTGATGGTACCAGGCGGTGGCGGTCATGGTGGGCAGGAAGAAAGCGTTGCGATCATCGCCGCTGACATCTGTGAAAGCCACAGACGAAACCAGGACGATGCCGTTGAGGTAGATCTGGTGCTTTTCCTGCAGCACGCCCGCGAGCTCAGCGGAGCGCGTGGTGCCGTAGCTTTCACCGATGAGGAACTTGGGCGAGCTCCAGCGTTGATTGCGGCCAAGGAACTCATAGAAGAAGTCGGCGAAGTAGTTGGCGTCTTCGATGATGCCGTAAAACTGCGACGGGTTCTGGCCCGGCGCAGGCCGGCTGTAGCCGGTTGAGATCGCATCGACGAAGACCATGTCAGTTGCATCGAGGAAAGAGTCTTCGTTATCGACGGTGCGGTAGGGACCGGGGAGACCGGCACCCTCGGCTGTGAGCACTGGGCGCTTGGGACCGAAGCCCATGTGGGTGAACAACGAGCCGGAGCCTGGGCCGCCGTTGTAGACCATGGAGATCGGCCGGGTGGCGGGGTCGGTGACGCCATCCTTGATGTAGGAAACGTAGAAGAAGGTGGCCTTGGGGGTGCCGTCGTCGGCGCGGATGATGTAGGTGCCGGCAGTTGCGGTGTAGGCGAGCGGGTGGCCCCCGATGCGGGCGGTGTGATGCGTGACGACCGTCTTCTCCTCAGGCGGAGGCTCGCGGCGTGCAGGCGTGTCACCGGAGGCGGGTTCGCGAGTGGGCGTTGGGTTGGGGGTGCGGGTGCGCTGGGCCTGGCTGGGCTGGCCGTACTGCGGCTGCTGGCCGGGAGGCGTGGTGATGCCGGGCTGAGCCGGCGCGGCGGGCGCCTGTGCGGCGGCAAAGCCCAGGGTGAGAACCGCGCTCAGGCAGGCAAGACTGCATGCGGTGGTACATCCATGCTTCATGCGAAAGGTCTCCTGTGGATTCATGTCGTGATGACCTATGCCAGCGGAACGCGGAGGTCCGCGAGCCGACAGATGAATGCCTTGATGACTCTGTGTGGTACCGATGTTACATCCCTTGCGAACAGGCGCTGCGCAAATTCTTTGCAGTTTGCAACAGGGGGGGAGAAAGCGTCGAAGGCCGCTCTGCGGAGCTATGGTCCTATCGCGCGCACTGGAGATAAGTAGCTGCGGCGGAAACGAAGATGTGGGCCTCCGTACCCCAGCGTCGTGCCGCCCCTACCAGTTCAGGGCGATGTTTATCTTCAGACTGCCAACTCCGGGAGCCGCGTAACGGCACTGGACACCGCTAAGTCCGCATGGCCTGGTGTAGCAGGCGGTGCAAGCCGATGTCCCACGCGGATAAACGGCTTCTCGATGAAATAGTAGCTTGCAAGCGCCATCACTAACGTCGCGAGATAACGCCACGGCCGCATTGACAGAACATGCAGCCACGGTGTGTGGATGCCGGCCTCAGGAATCCTGCCGATGATGAAAAGCGCGTGCCACAAATAAATACTGTAGGACCAGCGGCCCAGGTAGCGGAGAGGAGCCCATTCGAGAAAGCGCGTTGTCCAGCTGCGAGGATGAAGCGCGGTCGCGATGACCCAGAACTCAAAACTGTAGAACCAGACCTGGAAGGGGAACAGGGTCAGAGAAAGCCCTGAGTGATCCGTTGGAGGAGAGGCAAAGTAACACAGGGCTTTGACGACCAGGGTAGCTGAGAAGGCCATCCATGGCTGCAACCACTTGATCGCTGCTGTCCGAACCGGCTCGCGCTGAAGCAGGATAGCGAGAAGAGCGGGTGTAAGAAGATATTGGATGTTGAGTTCAGTCGCCCGGGGGGCCAGCATGTAGTAGAACGAGCCATGCTCGGAATGCAGGTAAAAAACCTGCAGAAGCACCAGCAGGACCGCGAACACCAGCACGCGTTGCCGTTTCACGAAGAACAGCAGGGCGGACAAGACGACGTAAAAGTGTTCTTCCACAGCCAGGCTCCAGAACTGCCCGAACATGGCCCACTCCTGCACGCGAGGGACATCGCGAGCGTCGAAGAAGTAGTTATGGACGAAGAACAGGGCTCCAAGGGCCGACCGGCGGCTCTCATGGAGGACCCGGAGAAGCGTCAGGGCTGAAATGACCCCGATGTACACAAAGGCAGCCGGCTGGATGCGGAAGAAGCGGCGAATGTAAAACGCTCCCACCCGAAAGTGTCCCTGGATTCTCTCGTCTTCCAGGATGCGGGTGCAGACCAGGTAGCCGCTGATCGCGAAGAAGACGAAAACACCCCAACCCCCGAACTGATGGTAGGTGGCGTTGCTGTACCCGAACACCGTCCACGGATCGTCGTGATCCATGAGGACGGCGAGAATTGCGATTGCCCTCCAGCCGTCGAGACTGGGAATGTAACCGGACCGGTGGGGGGCCATGAGCCAGAGTATATCGGCACTGTGCTGCGATGGGTCTCGTCGCGCATCTGGAAGACTGGCCGTGGAGCAGCTATCGCCACTGGCAGACAGGCGAACAGGGCCAGGTCGAGATCGAGTCGCACTGGACATGGCAAACGCGTGAACAGCCGAGTTCCCCACTCATCGCGATCATGCCGCGATGAAGGGCCCACCCGGCGTCCGGCCAGGCACCAGATCAGTGAAGCAGGAGCGAACCCTCGCTGGACAGGATCTCGGTGGGTGTAGCGCAGCTTCTCCACAAACTCCCTCTGAGTGAACACGTTGAAGTCGTGATACCGCAGTTGCCAGAAGCGCTGCCGGTCGCTTTGCGACGTTTGGATGTCTGCGTCTTAAGGGCGCGGAACACGTCTTCCAGCTTCGTCGCTTCGGCTCACCCAAGAGCAAGTGCACGTGCTCAGGCATAAGAACGTAACCGAAAACATGGAACGCGTGGCGTTTGCGGAGCCGCTCCAGTGTCTCCAGAAAGATGATTCGCGCGTGATCATTGTCCAGATAGGGAAGGCGACGGAAGCAACTGAAGGTGACGAAATGGTCGTGGCCGAACGTGTGGTAGCGCTTGAGACGGCTCGGCATCCCGTCGAGCCTACCGGATTGTGGTAGTGTCCTAATTTGAAATTAGGACACTACCGGTCTTTCCGCTCACGCGATCAAGCTGAAAATTAGACTAATCACTCGACATGCTATTGGTAAGCGTGTGACGCTCGACGATTTTCAGATTCTAGCTGAACAAGAACTCTTTTGTCCGTAGTTCTTTGACTTGATCGCGGAGCTTCGCGGCTTTTTCGAACTCGAATTTCTTGGCGGATTCGCGCATGTCGGTTTCGAGCTTAGCGATGTAGGCGTCGAGTTCCTGCTGGGTGCCGAAGGTGAGGGCTTCGGCGTTAGAGCTGTCTTCTGTTAAATCGGCGTAGTCGGCCTGGAGGACGACGGCTAACGAGTCGTCGATGGAGCGGATGACGGTGCGGGGCTCTATTCCATTTTCCAGGTTGTAGGCTTCCTGCTTTTCGCGGCGGCGGTTGGTTTCATCGATGGCGCGTGTCATGCTGTCAGTCATCTTGTCGGCGTAGAGGATGGCGCGGCCTTCGAGGTGGCGGGCGGCGCGGCCGATGGTCTGGATGAGCGAGCCCTGGGAGCGGAGGAAGCCTTCCTTGTCGGCGTCGAGGATGGCGACAAGCGAGACTTCCGGCAGGTCGAGGCCTTCGCGCAGGAGGTTGATGCCGATGAGGACGTCGTACTCGCCTTTGCGCAGGGCGCGGAGGAGGCGGATGCGCTCCAGGGTTTCGATCTCGGAGTGCATGTAGCGGCAGCGGACGCCGACCTCGGTGTAGTAGTTGGCGAGGTCTTCGGCCATGCGCTTGGTGAGGGTGGTGACGAGGACGCGCTGGTTGCGGGCGGCGCGGTCGCGGATCTCGGCGAGGAGGTCGTCGATCTGGCCCTTGACGGGGCGGATTTCGACCTGGGGGTCGACGAGGCCGGTGGGCCGGATGATCTGTTCTGTGACGACGCCGGCGGCTTTGGTGAGCTCGTAAGGGCCGGGCGTGGCGGAGACATAGACGATCTGGCCGGTGCGGCTCTCGAACTCCTCGAAGCGGAGGGGGCGGTTGTCCATGGCGGAGGGGAGGCGGAAGCCGTAATCGACGAGGTTCTGCTTGCGCGAGCGGTCGCCGTGCCACATGCCGTGGAGCTGCGGGACGGTGACGTGGGACTCGTCGATGAAGAGGAGGAAGTCGCGCGGGAAGTAGTCGAGCAGCGTGGGCGGGGGCTCGCCGGGTAGGCGGCCGCTGAAGTGGCGCGAGTAGTTTTCGATGCCGTGGCAGAAGCCGACGGACTTGATCATCTCCAGGTCGAAGCGGGTGCGCTGGTGGATGCGCTGCGACTCGACCAGGCGGCCTTCGTGCTCGAGCTGGGCTTCCCAGTCGGTGAGCTCGGCGAGGATGCTGTTGACCGCGTTCTGCTTGCGGTCGGGGGCGACGACGTAGTGGGACTTGGGGTAGATGGGCAGGCGGGAGAACTTCTGCTTGACGGTGCCGAAGAGCGGGTCGATCTGGCTCAGGCTGTCGATCTCATCGCCGAAGAGCTCGATGCGGAAGGCGTTCTCGTCGTAGGTGGGATAGACCTCGATGATGTCGCCGCGGACGCGGAAGGTGCCGCGGCGGAAGTCGACGTCGTTGCGCTCGTAGAGGATCTCGACCAGTCGCTTGGTGATGTCCTGGCGCTTGATCCGCTGGCCTTTTTCAAGCAGCAGGAGCATGCCGTAGTAGGCTTCCGGCGAGCCGAGGCCGTAGATGCAGCTGACGGAGCTGACGATGATGGCGTCGCGGCGCTCGAAGAGGGAGCGGGTGGCGGAGAGGCGGAGCTTGTCCAGCTCTTCATTGATCGTGGATTCCTTCTCGATGTAAAGGTCGCCGGAGGGAATGTAAGCCTCGGGCTGGTAGTAGTCGTAGTAGCTGACGAAGTACTCGACGGCGTTGTTGGGGAAGAACTGCTTAAACTCGTGGAAGAGCTGGGCGGCGAGGGTCTTGTTGTGCGCGAGGATGAGCGCGGGCCGGTTGAGCTCGGCAATGACCTTGGCCATGGTGAAGGTCTTGCCGGAGCCGGTGACGCCGAGCAGCACCTGGTCCTTCTCCCCGGCGTGTGCGCCCGAAACAAGCTCGCGGATGGCGGTGGGCTGGTCGCCCTGCGGGGTGTAGTCGGTGACGAGCTGAAAGTCCATCTAGGTAGGATACGTGATGGGCGAAGGTAAGGTGAAGACGGTGCGCGGACCACAGGGTTCGTTCCACGAGTTCGACTTCGGTCAAACGGGTTGGCTGGAACCAGCCAGAGGCACCACGTGCTGCGGCTGGAGTCCCATGCCGATGAAGCGGCCTGCGGCTCGGCGTACGAAAGCCAGGCGCGACGCCACGCGGAGCAGCAGCGGAGCCTGTATCGGTTTGGGATCATGGAGGATTCTGCTCACCAGAGAGTGGGCGAACACCTGAAAGCGTTGTGTGTTGCGCACGGCGCGCTCGCGGTAGTGCTGAACGCCATCGAGGTCGTGCAGCGTGACATCTCCCGCGAGCAAAGGTCCGGTCAGCCGGTTAGCGGTGGCGACGGCGTCCTGGATGGCGATATTGATGCCGATGCCGCCCACCGGAGACATGGCGTGCGCGGCGTCGCCGATGCAAAGAAGTCCGGGAACGGCCCAGCGCCGCAGGTGATTGATCTGCACCGTGAGCAGCTTGATCTTGTCCCAGGAGTCGACTTCGGCTATACGGCCACGCAGAAACGGAACGAGCTCTTCGCAGTCGGCATGGAAGCGGTCCAGGCCACGCTGCTGCAGGGCTGGATAGGTTCCCTTGGAGATGACGTACGCGCACTGAAAGTAGTCGCTGCGATCAATCAGAATCATGATGCGGCCGAGGTTGACGTAGCCGAGGGCGTTTTCGGGGTCATCCGCGCTGCGGGGAAGCCGGAACCAGAGAACATCGATGGGAACGCCCTGCTCCGCGAGCGGGAGATGGGCAGCGTTGCGGGAGAGGGCGTGGCGGCCGTCGCAGCCAACGGTAAGATCCGCCGCAATCTCGATCGGGCCTCCTGGCGAGTTGGCGTGAACGCCCTTGATAGCCGATCCGTATGGGCCGGGCCCTTCGATGAGGCCCGTGGCTTCCGTGCTCATGAGCAGGCGAAAATTCGGATACCGCCGGGCCTCGTTGGCGAGGAAGTCCAGCAAGTCCCACTGCGGCATGAGAGCGATGTAGCGTGCGTGCACGGGCAGATGTGTGAAGTCTGGCAGCGGGAGCGATTGCCCGCCCATGTTGACGGAGAGTGTCTCGACTCTGGAGTGCGGAATGGACAGGAGCCGATCGAGCAGGCCGAGCTCGTAGAGGACCTCAAGTGTGGAGGGGTGGATGGTATCGCCGCGAAAGTCGCGGAAAAAGTCCTTGTGCTTTTCCAGTACCGTGACAGGAATGCCGGTGCGTGCAAGCAACAGGCCCAACATCATGCCGGCGGGCCCGCCACCGATGATGCAGCAAGAGGAAGTCATGGCGCGTTCTCCGATGCCCGACCAGCGTACTTGAAAAGACTTGCGCGGGTCCGCATGCGTCGCAGCGAAGTAGAATGACTCGGGACAACGCACAGCGGCAACGGAGACAGGATGAGCGATGCGACGGGGAAGACGGAGCTTTGGCTGGTTCGGCACGGAGAGACGGAGTGGAGCCTGGATGGACGGCATACCAGCGTCACCGATATTCCGCTGACCGATCATGGCCGGCAGCGGGCGGTGGAACTGCGAGAGTTCCTGAAGGGTAAGCAGTTTGCGGCGGTGCTGGTGAGCCCCATGCAGCGGGCGCGGGAGACGTGTGAGATTGCCGGCTTCGGCAAGCAGGCGGTGGTGGAGCCGAACCTGCAGGAATGGAACTACGGGGAGTCGGAAGGCAAGACGACCAAGCAGATGCGCGACTCTACAGGCCACGCGGACTGGAGCGTGTGGACAGACCCGATCGTGGGCGGGGAAAGCGTGGAGCGGGTGGGCGACCGGGCGGACAAGGTGATTGCGGAGGCGCTGGCTACGATCTCTTACCACGAAGGTGCGGGTGGAGGCGGTGAAAGAGTAGCGCTGTTCGCGCATGCTCATATTCTTCGCATCCTGGCGGCGCGGTGGATCGGGTTGCCGGCTGTGGGCGGGCGGCTGTTTGCGCTGGGGACCGGGTCAGTGAGCGTGCTGGGCTTCGAGCGGGAGACGCGAGTGATCGCGCACTGGAACCGAGGATTCGAAGCGGAGTAGCTGGTTGCAAACGTCGCGAGGGTTGTCAGCGCACGTAGGAGAAGGTGCCACAAAGGGCTGTCGTATTGGAAATGGCTTCGGGTGTGAGAACGGGCATGGCGACGCCGGAGAAGAGGGCGATCTGCAGGTCGCGGCGGGTGGAGTAGGCCACAATCCACTGCGTGTCTTCCGAGCCGCACAAGGTGTTGCGGTGCAGGAACTGCTTTGCGGCTGGAATGCTGAGACGGTAGAGATCGCCGGTGCCGGTCTCGGCGAGTTCCGTGTTGAAAACGGCGTTCAGCTCCGCAGGCTTGAGGGTGCGGATCTGCGCGATGGTGAAAGAGGAGAAGTTGATGGTGACCTTGAGATCCGTGAACGCAATGTCACCGGTGATCGCCCTGGCCGTCGAACTGGAGGCGCGCCAGTAGCCCTTGTCCTGCGCGGAGGCCGAGAGAACGAGGAGGATGGAGCCGAGTGCTGCGCGAAGCAGCGTTAGCTTCTTCATCTGTTGAGGATGACATCCGCGCGGTGTGGAAGCAATCTTTCGGCGATTCCCCAGGGGTGCAGCGAAGAACCAGAAAGAGGATTCCTTCGCTTTCGCTGCGGAATGGAGCCTAGGCGGTCGCCACACCCTTCGGCGATGGATGCTGACGTACAGCCTCCGACGGCTGTGAAGGGCCGAAGGGTAAACTGAGGCGAGCGTTTCTTCTGGAGTGCGGACTTTGTTCAATGGAATGTACCCGGTTCTCGATCCGGGTAGCAGGCAGGCCGACCGGGCCGGGATGTGTGCCCTGGCGATCATGGCCAAGGCCCCGCGCGAAGGCAAGGTGAAGACACGCCTGGCTCCGGCCCTGGGATTCGACGGTGCGGCAGCGATAAACATCTGCTTCCTGCGGGATACGGCAAGAAACATCCAGAATGTGACGGAACGCGAGGCGGGCCGCGGCCGCGCGGCAGGTCTGGTTTGCTACACGCCGGTGGGCGAAGAAGCGGCGTTTGACGGGCTGCTGCCGGTTCAGTTCGCTCTGATACCGCAGCGCGGCGAGGGGTTCGGCGAGCGGCTGCTGCTGGCTGCGCAGGACATTCTGGCTTGCGGCTTCGGGGCGGTTTGCCTGATCGATTCGGATTCACCTACGTTGCCGACGGTGGCCCTGGAGCAGGCAGTGGATGCGCTGCTCGCGCCGGGGGACCGCGTGGTGCTGGGAGGCTCGCAGGATGGCGGCTACTACCTGATCGGACTGAAGGCGGCGCATGCCGCGCCCTTCGAGAACATCACGTGGAGCACGGCCAGTGTGCTGGAAGAAACGCGCGCGCAGGTGAGAGCCGCCGGGCTGGAGTGGGTGCAGCTGCCGCTCTGGTACGACGTGGACGATGCGGACACGTTGCGGGTTTTAGAGGCGGAGCTATTGCGCGGTGAACGGCCGGGATTTGCGGCGGTCGAGGGCTTCGATGCGCGAGCGTCAAGGGAGTTTCTGCAGGCGCGGAGTGCCGGTACGAGCGGTGAGGAGGGGCAGGAGCAGAAGCATATCCTTCGTTCCGCTCAGGACGGCAATGGATAAGGCAGCTGCTCGCACTTCTTTTCGCCCGGCCGGAGACGTGAGCCAACGGCTCGGGGCTTATCGAGCGGGTCGAGCGTGGGCGACCAACGCGATGCTCTTTGTGCTGGGTGTCGGTCTGCTGCTGTTCGCCAAGCAATTTGTCGCGGAGCACGAAACGTTCTGGATCGGGTTCTCAGGCTGTTCGCTTTGCTCGGGGCTGCTCTATGCAGCGGCCGTCGCGCTGGTGCTCACGCAGCCGACGGACCGGTGGACGCTGCGGATCGTGCTTGGGTTTGCGGTGGCGTTCTTCGCCATGACGTACTTCGCCGACCCTTTTCTTTCGTCCGACATTTACCGCTATGTGTGGGATGGGATTGTGCAGCATGCGGGTGTGAACCCCTACCGGTATGTGCCGGGGAACGCATCGCTGACATGGCTTCGCGAACCGAACCAGGATGTGTTCGAAAACATCAACCGGCGAGACTATGCACCCACGATTTATCCGCCGGTGGCACAGATGATCTATTGGTTTGCGACCTTCTTTTCGCCTAGCGTGGAAGCGATGAAGCTGACCATGATCGGCTTTACAGGACTGGCGACGGCGGTGCTGCTGAAGCTGCTGCGGGCGATGGGCCGGAGGAGCACGGATGTTCTGCTGTTCTGCTGGTGTCCGCTGCTGGTGTGGGAGATCGGCGGGTCGGGCCATGTGGATGCGGCCATCATCGCCTGGGTGGTGCTGGCGTATGTGTTCTACGCGAAGCGGATGCCTGGATGGACGGGGGTCTTCTTGGGTCTGGCGGTGATGACGAAGTTCTACCCGCTGGTGCTGCTGCCGGTGCTGTGGCGGCGCGGCGACTGGAAGATGCCTGCGGCCTTGGCAGGGGTGGTGGTGATGGGATACGCCCTGTATCTTTCGGTGGGCACGAAGGTGTTCGGCTTTCTGCATGACTACGCGAAGGAAGAAGGCATGGATACCGGCGCACGATACTTCCTGCTGGAGTATGCGCAGCGGCTGCCGGGACTGCACCAGCTGCCGGTGAGTGTGTTCCTGGGTGCGAGCGCTTTGACGTTTGGGCTCGTGCTGCTGTGGGCGTGGCGGCAGGGGCTGTGGAGTAAGGCGGGAGAGCGAGGGGCGGGTGAGCTCCCGCTGGCTTTGCGCGGCGGCATGGGGCTGGCGTTTGCGATGATGCTGCTGTTTTCGCCGCACTATCCCTGGTACATCGTATGGCTGCTGCCGTTCTTTACGTTGCTGCCGCGGTGGACGCTGTTGATTTACCTGCTGGGATTTTTTCACGGGTTCACCACGCGATTCGCGAACCCAGGGCCGCTGATGTTCCTGCTGGATAAATGGCTGTATGCGGCCGTGGCAGTGGCATTCGTTATGCAGTGGGCCTCCGTGCGGTGGGATGCCAGGCGTCTGTTCGTGAGCGGTGGCGGCACGGGCTCTGCCGCAGGTGCTTCTGGGGCTCCCTGACTGCCGGCCATCCTTTGCAGGGGCGGAAGCAGAGGAGGACCAGCTCCAAACCGTAAATTATTCAGCTCTGAGACAAGCTACGCAAGCGAAGCGCACGCTTACAGAACGCGCCGCTACACTGGAGCAATATGGCAACAGGGGTTTCGGTCATCGTGCCTGCGCTGAACGAGGCGGAGTCGATCGGGCGTGTGGTGCAGTCGATGCCAAAGGAGCTGATCGACGAGTGCGTGGTGGTGGACAACGGCAGCACCGACGGCACGGGCGATGCGGCCCGCATGGCAGGCGCGCGGGTGGTGACGGCGCCGCGAGGATATGGAGCGGCTTGCTGGGCGGGGACACAGGCGGCACTGCCGAGCAGCGATGTGCTGGTGTATGCAGACGGTGATGGAGCCGACATCGTGGAGCGCATGAGTGTGCTGCTGGACCCGATACGGCGAGGCGAGGCGGACTTTGTGATAGGCTCGCGGCTGCGAGGACGGCGGGAGCCGGGGTCGATGCTGGCGAGCCAAGTGTTTGCAGGCAAGCTGATCAGCGTGCTGGTGAAAGCGCTGTACGGATTCCGGTACACCGACATGTGCGCGTTCCGGGCCATCCGGCGGGAAAGCCTGGGGCGGCTCGATATGCAGGAGCGCACGTTCGGGTGGAACCTGGAGATGCAGATCAAGGCCGTGCAGCACAAGCTGCGAATCGTAGAGGTGCCGGTGGATTACCGCCGCCGGCTGGGTGGCGTGAGCAAGGTGTCGGGGGACTTCAAGGCGTCCATGCAGGCGGCGGTGCGAATCCTTGGGGTGTTTCGGCGGGTGGGGAAGAGCGGCACGCAGACGGCGCAGGATTAGGCGCGGAGTGCGCAGAGGGTGCTGAGGCTTGGCTGCGATCATTGAGCTGGAGCATGTGAACGTGGCGCGCGGGCGCTGTGTGGTGCTGCATGACGTGAGCCTGCGCGTGGAAGCAGGCGAGCACGTAGCGATTCTGGGACCAAACGGGTGCGGTAAGTCGACTCTGCTGAAGACGCTGACATGCGAGCTGTATCCGCTGGTGAGGCCGGAGACGCGCGTGTCGTTGATGGGGCGCGCGCGTTGGGACCTCACGGAGTTGAGACGGCGCATGGGTGTGGTAAGCGCGGAGCTGCCGGGCAAGCCGATGCTCGCGACAGCCGGCTTCGATGCCGTGCTGACCGGGTTCTTTTCGAGCTCGACGCTTTGGCCGAACCTGCAAGTAACGGCAGAGATGAGGGACAGGGCTTCAGAGATATTGAGACTCGTGGGAATGGAGGCGCTGAGCGGCAAACCGGTGGGGGAGATGAGCGCGGGCCAGCAGCGGCGCGTGATGATTGGGAGGGCAATCGCGGGGAATCGCGGGGAATCGGCGGGTGGCTCTGACGATCCGCAGATGCTGCTGCTGGATGAGCCTTCGAACGCGCTGGACCTGCGTGCGCAGCGGGAACTGCGGGAGATGCTCGGGGAGTTGGCACGCGGCGGAACGGCGGTGCTGCTGATCACTCATCATCTGGCGGATATTCTGCCGGAGATGCGGCGCGTGGTGATGATGCAGGAAGGGCGGATTGTGGCGGATGGTCTCAAGGACGATTTGTTGACCGAACCGCATTTGGAGAAACTGTTTGGCGTGAAAGTCAGGCTGCGAGCGCATGATGATGTGTGGAGCGCCTCGTGACGGCCAGGCTTCATGCGAGGCGTCGTGATGGGGACTTGATGGAGGGCTGTTTGAAGCACACTGTCGGTTTACTGTTGATCGCGTTTGTTGCGGGAGCGCAGCCATGGCCGACCGCCTCAGCTCAACCGTGGGTGGGCGGAGTGTATCAGAACGGTGAGAAGAGTCTGGCGGAACGGCAAAAGCTGGCGGGACCACTGCTGGCGCATGCTGAGGCGGCGGCGGCTGAAACGGACGTGTCCGCCCGCAGTCTTCTGCTATATCGCGTGGCCGGGGCCTGGCTTGGACTCGACAACAAGCACGCGGTGCATTTATACCGACAAGCCTTTGCCGCGGCACAGACGTTAGAACCTTCTAACCTGCGTGGAGCCGTGGAAGGCGCTATTCTGCACGATCTCTTGCCGTTGTCGCCGAACGATGCGACGGAGTTGACAGCAGGTGCGGCGAAGGAGATACAGGAGCAGACCTACAGCGGCATCGTTGAGTTTGCTCTTAGTCAAGGTGATGAGGCGGCTGCTATCCGCGCGTTCGATGCGGCGTGTGCGGGAGGAAACTTTCCCTTCCGGTCAGCGTCCATGTTGCTGCGATCGCTGCCGGCTAACGACCAAACAGGACGATCTCGTGTTCTCGGCGACGCCATGCGGGTGTTTGAAGCGAAGGCTCCAGCGGAAACCACAATGTGGACAGCTTCAGCGCTGGTTGTGCAGACGGATGGGACAGTGCCAGAAGCCCTGGAGCGGCATGCAATCGAGGCCGTTCTGGAGAAGGCGAAGGCGAAGGATGCGCTTCGTCCCTTGGGGCAGGGCTCGATTTCGTACGGGCAGAATAGTCTTTCCTACGACTCCTATTACGACATGGAGTTGTTCGCAGTGGCTCTGCCGCTGAAGCGGCTGGACGCCGAGCACGTCGCGGCGCTGCTGGTAGAACACAAGCAAGCTGCGAACTACCTGGAAAAATATCCCGGCGGTTTGCGACAGTTTCATCCAGGTGCTTTCCCGGACAGACCAGTCAGTTTGCAGTCCAGCCAGTTCGACCCGGTAGGTCTGCAGCTCTACACAACGGAAAGGGGAGCTCGCTCCGGTGCTTTGCTCAGCCTGGACATGGGACTCGAGTTCACTATACCGATGAACCTTGCTGTGGGGCTGGGCGTGACCGGTTCGGAGATGTACTACGCGGATAACGCTGATCCTGAGTTCAAAGACCTATCCCGGAGCAACATATGTCCTCCGGACTTCACGCGCTGGATGAGCCTCGTGCCGAAGCTGCCGGTGCTGCGCAAGGTACCCATGGAGTGCGGCGGCCCTGACGGAAAATGGTGCAGCTACTCGAATGATTCGCCGCGAGCCAGGGTTCTGCAGGCTCTCGCAGAGCGGTGCACGTACTACCCGGGAGCGGCTGAGGCGCGGACAGCGTTGGCTGCCGAGTTGCAACTGCTAGCGGAGATGGCGCCTGCGGAGCGGATGCAGTTCCTACCGACTGCCGCTGATTTGTATCTGCGGCTGGGTGACCGTAAGGCGGCCGCTGCTGTGGTGGAGACAAGCTTTCACACCGCGCACACGCTGTTGGCGGACGACACGGCGGCGTCCGGTCTGCGCGATGTCCCTAAGGGCGTGTGGCCGTCCGCGGAGAGCTTCCGACGCGTGATGGCACTGGGAGTGAATGCCGATTACGAGATGACATGCGCAGAAGTGGAGAAGATTGACGATCCTGTCTTGAAGGAGCTGGAACGCGTGATGATTGCGCGAGCTCTTCTAGGCGTGCCGGTTCGCGTCGTCCTGATCCGCTTCGCGAGCGGCGGCACAGAGCGTATTGGAGGTTCGGTGTATGAGAGCTTCTGAGGGCGCTAGCGGTTGGTGCCGGTGCGGGCGAATGGGTTGATCTGGATGAGCTCGGGGCGATGGATGCTTTTGGGACCGAGGACGGCCACGTTGGGGAGTGGACCGCGGACCATGGCGACTTCGTCGCAGGCGTACAGGCGCGGGCAGGTCTGGCAGTCCTTGTAGATCTTGTCGGGCATGGCGTTGCGCTCGGCGACGCGGAAGCCGAAGTGATCGAAGAACTCGGGGATGCGAGTGAAGAGGCAGACGCTCATGACCTGATGGTCAGCGGCTTCGTCGATGAGAGCGCGAAGCAGCGCGCCCCCGGCACCCAGGCCCTTGGCTTCTGGGCGGACGACGATGGAGCGAACCTCGGCGAGGTGCGGCCCGTAGAGGTGGAGCGCACCGCAGCCGAGGAACTCGGGCTCGGCATCTGGGTGAGCCGGGTCAACGCGCTCGGCAACGGTGAAGTCGCGGATGTTCTCGCAAATTTCCGCGTAGTTCCGGCGCAGCAGGGTACCGTCGCCGGAGAGCGAGTTGACGAGGTCGTAGATGTCCTGGGCGTCCTGCAAACGGGCCTTGTGAACGGTGATTTGCGAGACGCCGTCATTCACGGCGGACCCACTCATGCCGACGGGGAGACTGTCGTCATGAATGGGGCACCCAGGATGGCGGTCGTCGGACACGAGGGGGCCGTCAGGATCTTCGAGGTCGGGATCTTCGAGGTGCAGTGTGATGAGTTCAGACAAGTGCGGTGGCCTCCTCGAGATGCGGGATACGAGATGACGAGAGGCGAAGAGCTTCGAGACGATTCTTCGCGTCGGTGAGCGCTTGATGAACGCGGTGGGTGGCCGTGCCGCCGGGGACGTCGTGGCAATCCAAGGTTTGCTGGAGGTTGATGGCTTCGAAGACGTCCTCGGAGAATTCGGGGCTTAGCTGCTGGAGCTGCGGCAGTGTGAGCCCATTGAGTTCAACACCAGTTTCGAGGCCGAGACGCACCGCGTTGCCGATGATTTCATGGGCCTTGCGAAAGGGCACGCCCTTGTTGCTGAGGTAGGTGGCGGCGGCCATGGCGTTGAGATAACCGTGCTCTGCGGCGTGCTGCATCGAGGCGTGCTTGAAACGTAGCGCGCGGGTGAAGCCGGGCAGAACGGAAAGGAGGCCGGCCAGGGTGTCGGCGATGTCGAAGACCTGCTCCTGGCCTTCCTGGAGATCCTTGTTGTAGGCGAGCGGCAGGCCTTTAATGAGTGTGCTGAGGGCGGTGCTTGCGCCGAGGAGTCTAGCCGACTTTCCTCTCGCTAGCTCGGTCAGGTCAGGATTCTTCTTCTGCGGCATCGCGGAGCTGCCGGTGCTGTAGGCCTCAGGGAGATCGACGAAGCCGAACTCGGCGGTGGCGTACAACGTGAGCTCTTCGGCGAAGCGCGAGATGTGGAGGCCGAGGGTCGAGGCAGCCTGGGCGAAGTCGAGCATGAAGTCGCGGTCGGAGGTGGCGTCCATGCTGTTCTGCGTGGGTGCGGTGAAGCCGAGGGCTTTGCTCGCAATGGTCCGGTCGAGAGAGAGGGTGGCGCCGGCGATGGCGCCTGAGCCAAGCGGGCAAAAGTTCATGCGGGTGCGGGCGCCGGTGAAGCGCGAGTGGTCGCGCTCCAGCATGGCGATGTAGGCGAGCAGCCAGTGGGCGATGAGGACGGGTTCGGCGCGCTGGAGGTGCGTGTAGCCGGGCATGACGTGGTCGGCGTTGGCTTCGGCGAGGGTGAGGAGGGCCTCGAGCCAGTTGCTCAGGCCGGTGAGGGTGGCGTCGATGGCATCGCGTACGAAGAGGCGCATGTCGGTCGCGATCTGCTCGTTGCGGCTGCGGCCAATGTGGAGCTTGAGGGCAAGCGCGCCGATCTCGCGGGTGAGCTCGAGCTCGACGAAGTGGTGGATGTCCTCGGCCTGCGGGGCGCTGGCGACGATGGCTGCGCCGACTTGGGCGTTGCTGGTTTCGTAATCGATCTGGCCTGAGGTCGCGCTGATGCGGTGCGACCAGTTGATTGCTCGCTCGCTCACGCGGTCCAGGCCAGCGAGGGTCTGGGCCAGTTCGTCGGACGTGAGGATGCCAGCGGCAGCGATGGCCTGCGCGTGGGCTTTGCTCGCCGCAACTTCGTGCGGGAGCAGGCGCCAGTCGAAGGGAAAACTGCGCTGCCACTGCTCGAAGATGCGGTCGAGGGGCTCGCGGAAGCGGCCGGACCACATTTTTGTTGCGGGTTGTTGCGGGTTGGGCATGTGCATTCTGCTCTCTAGCGTTGCACCGGGTTGACTTCTGTGGGGCAGGGAATGTCTCGATTGTTGTCGTACCGGAACCAGATGAGCCTCGGGTCAGTAGCATTTACGTTCGCGATATCGATTGCGTCTGTGGCCGCGAATTCGATGCCGCTGTCGTGATTGACTCCGTTCCAGAAGTTCACGGCGGTCATGTGCATACTGTTCGGCGGGAAGAAGGCGAACTTCCATGGACCCACCTGCGCGTCATGCTTGCCCGATTGCCAACTGTAGTGAAACCCTACGCCCTTGTATCTGCCGAGTTGCAACTCAGCCGCTTTCCGGCGCGAGTTAGACAGCGTTCCCGTTCCGTCGGTGTAGTAGCTCTCATACGCAATCGTGCCAACCCATTCACTACCGCGCGGCGTTGTCTGCGTGTCCGGCGTAATCCGTGTAATGCGAAGCGCGGCTATCTCATTCTTCCGGCGCATAAGGAGGAACCTCCTTGCTGGGAGAGTCACGGCTGACGCATGGAAACAGAAGCCATCCTGCGCAGCAGTTGCGGGTGCTTGCGCGGTAATGCCAGCGCATGCAAACAAGGCAGCCGAGAGACACAGCCACTTCGATTTGTGCTGCCTGAACACTGTCGCGAATACCTCGGCGGCTAAAGCCGCTTTCTTCTCCATCTCTAATGTCACGGCTGAAGCCCGTGACCTACCGTTCGTGCTGCGGTTGAAGAGGAACAAGCAACGGCACAGCAGAAGCAGATTCTCTTCGGAAATGACAAACAAGAGGACAACGCGAAGGCAGGTAGACGATCGTTTATTCCTGGTCAGTGGTGCTGTTGAGTTGGGGCATTTCGGTGCCTTTGCTCAGGGTGAGGAGGCCGGTTTGGGCGTAGGTGAGGAGCTTGGCGCGGGTGTCGGTGATGTCCAGGTTGCGCATGGTGAGCTGGCCGATGCGGTCGCGGGGGGAGAAGGTGGATTCGGTCTTCTCCATCGAGAGGCGCTCGGGGGCGAAGGTGAGGTTGGGGGAGTCGGTGTTGAGGATGCTGTAATCGTTGCCGCGGCGGAGCTCGAGCGTGACGGTGCCGGTGACAGGCTTGGCGACCCAGCGCTGGGCGCTTTCGCGCAACATGATCGCCTGGGGGTCGAACCAGCGGCCCTGGTAGAGGAGGCGGCCCAGCTTGCGGCCGTTGTCGCGGTACTGCTCGAGCGTGTCCTCGTTGTGGATGCCGGTGAGCAGGCGCTCGTAGGCGGCGAACAGCAGGGCGAGGCCGGGGGCTTCGTAGATGCCGCGCGACTTGGCTTCGATGATGCGGTTTTCGATCTGGTCGCTCATGCCGAGACCGTGGCGGCCGCCGATGGCGTTGGCTTCGTACATCAGAGCGACGAGATCGTCGAAATGCTTGCCGTTGAGCGCGACCGGCGTGCCTTCTTCGAAGCGGACCGTGATCTCCTCGGGATTGATCTCGACGTCGTCGCGCCAGAAGGCCGTGCCCATAATGGGCGCGACGATTTTCATGGATGTGGAGAGGTGTTCGAGGTCCTTGGCTTCGTGCGTGGCGCCGAGGAGGTTGGAGTCGGTGGAGTAGGCCTTCTCGGTGGACATTTTGTAGTCGAAGCCGGAGCGGATGAGGAACTCGCTCATCTCCTTGCGGCCGCCGAGCTCGTCGATGAAGGCTTTGTCGAGCCAGGGCTTGTAGACCTTGAGCTCGGGGTTGACGAGCAGGCCGTAGCGGTAAAAGCGCTCGATGTCGTTGCCCTTGAAGGTGGAGCCGTCGCCCCAGATGTTGACGTCGTCTTCCTTCATGGCGGTGACGAGCATGGTGCCGGTGACGGCGCGGCCGATGGGCGTGGTGTTGAAGTAAGTCGCGCCGGCGGTGGTGATATGGAACGCGCCGGCCTGCAGTGCGGCGATGCCTTCGCGGACGAGCTGCTGGCGGCAGTCGATGAGGCGGGCTTTCTCGGCGCCATACTCGAGGGCCTTACGTGGGATGGCTTCGTAGTCGGACTCGTCGGGCTGGCCGAGGTTGGCGGTGTAGGCGTAGGGGATCGCGCCTTTTCCCTTCATCCAGTGCAGGGCGGCGGAGGTGTCGAGGCCGCCGGAGAAGGCTATGCCGACTTTCTGGTTAGTGGGGAGGGATTCGAGGATAACGGACATGCTGTTCCTTTGTGCGTTAGTGCGACGGGCTGTTCAGGAGCGCCCGAACGCCGAAGGCGATGAAGACGCAACAAACGGCAGTGATGCCGATCGAGATAAGTAGCATCTGTTTTGTGCGTTCCTGCTTCCTCCAGAAGCCCCACCAAGTGACAAGCAGAACGCCGAAACCAACAAAGAAGTCGAAGCCGGGACCGCTGTCGCCTCCGTGTGCTGCTGCGCTAACTGGTCCTAACATTCGTGGCGCTCCGGGCGAAATACGGAAATCCTTCGCACAGCTCAGGATGACGCCTGTGGTGGGGCGAGCATCGCGGGAGGAACAAGCAAAACGCGGATTCCCTTCGGGAATGACAAACAAGAAGGACTAGCGTTTGCTCCTGGCTTGGAGACCGCCTTTGTTGCGGTTGTGGGGGATGCGCTTGGCTCCGCCGAGGAGCATGAGCAGGATGGCCTTCTGAGCGTGCATGCGGTTTTCGGCCTGGTCGAAGACGATGCTTTGCGGGCCGTCGAGGACGGCGTCGGTGACCTCGGCGCCGCGATGCGCGGGCAGGCAGTGCATGAAGGCGGCTGAGGGCTGCGCGTGCGACATCAGCTCTTCGTTGATCTGGAAGGGCTTGAAGATGGGCGCGCGGCGGGCGGCTTCGTGCTCCTGGCCCATGCTGGTGCAGACGTCGGTGTAGACGGCGTCGGCTTCGCTGGCGGCTTTGACCGGGTCGGAGGTCAGGGTGAGGGAGCCGCCCGTGCCCTCGGCGATTTCGATGGCGCGGTGCACGATGTCGAGCTTGGGCTGGAAGCCCTTGGGCGTGGCGACGGTGACATGGACGCCGAGCAGCGCGCCAGCGAGCATCAGCGAGTGGCAGACGTTATTGCCGTCGCCGATGTAGGTGAAGCGCATTCCATCCACCGTGCCGAAGCGCTCCTGCAAGGTCATGAAGTCGGCGATGGCCTGGCAGGGGTGCTCGAGATCGGAGAGCGCGTTGACCACGGGGATGCCGGCGTTCCCGGCCATCTCGGTGACGGTTTCATGCGCGTAGGTGCGCAGGACGATGACGTCCATCCAGCGCTCGAGGTTGCGGGCGACGTCGGGGATGGATTCGCGCTCGCCGAGCGGCGAGGCGGTCTGGTCGACGAAGGTGGCACCGCCGCCGACCTGCTTGATGGCGACCTCGAAGGTGAGGCGCGTGCGCAGGCTGGCTTTTTCGAAGAACATCACCATCTGCTTGGCTTCGAGGGCGTGGCGGAAGTCTTCGGGCGCGGCTTTGACGGCGTGCGCGAGCTCCATGATGGAGGCCATCTCGGCAACAGTGCAGTCGGCGATGGAGGTGAGATCGCGGCCCTGCAGCGCCTTGGCGGCCTCAGTGAAGGCGGCGTCGGACTGTATGCCGAGAGTCACGGCGGGCTTGGTCTCGGGACGCGGGTTCATGACGATGGTGTTGTTATCCATGAAGTGATGCTCCGGTGGTTCGGTGCTCTGCCGTTCGCTGTTGTGGCGCTCGGACGAATGTGGGGGATTTTTCGCTGCGCTCAGGATGACACCCGTGGTCAGGCCGTGGTGCGGTACTGCGCGGGAAAGGTGCTGTCGTTCTCCGATAACAACTCGTCGAGAGCGGCGACAGTCTGGTCGACGTGCTCGCGGGTGATGAGATAGGGGGGCAGGAAGCGCAGCACGGTTTCGTGGGTGCGGTTCAGAAGGATACGGCGGTTCATCATGCCTGCGAGGATCTGCTTGGCAAGTTCCGCGGAGTACAGCTCGACGCCGATCATCAGGCCTGCGCCGCGGACTTCCTTGATGGAAGCATGGCCAGCGGCGAGGGCGCGGAGTTGAGCGAGGAAGTAGCTGCCGACTTCGCCGATATGGGCGAGCAGGTTGTCCTGCTTGAGGGTATCGATCACGGCGATGGCGACCGCGCAGGCCAGCGGATTGCCGCCGAAGGTGGTGCCGTGCATGCCAGGGGTGACGGCGCGCGCTGCGTCTTCGGTGCAGAGCATGGCGCCCATGGGGATGCCGCCGGCGAGGGGCTTGGCGAGGGTGGTGACGTCGGGCCGGACTGGTCTGCCTTGATACAGGAAGTGCTGGTAGGCGCACCATGTGCCGGTGCGGCCCATGCCGGACTGAATCTCGTCACAGATCAGAAGCGCGCCGGTGCGGTCGCAAAGCTCGCGAGCGGTTTGGAGGAACTCAGGCGAGATGAAGTTGATGCCACCCTCGCCCTGAAGGACCTCGAAGGCGACCGCGCAGATCGCCGCCGGATCGCTTGCAAAAGCTGCGCGGAGCGCGGCGACATCGTTGTGCGGGATGAACTCGACATCGGGCATGACGGGTGCGAAGGGAGCGCGGTAGGCGAGCTTGTGCGTGGTAGCGACCGAGCCCATGGTGCGGCCGTGGAAGCTGTGCTCCAGCGCAAGAATGCGGGTGCCCATCGGCTTGCCTTCGGCACGCAGGCGACCGGCGTGGGCGCGGGCGAGCTTAAGCGCGGCCTCCCAGGCCTCTGTACCGGAGTTGCAGAGGAAGACGCGGTCCATGCCGGTGATCTCGGTGAGGCGCAGGGCAAGCTCGGTGGTGCCGCGATGGAAGAAGAGGTTGGAGGTGTGAAGGAGGGTTTGCGCCTGCTCAGTAATGGCTTTAGTGATGGCGGGATGGTTGTAGCCCAACGCACTGACGCCGATGCCGGAGAGAAGGTCGAGGTACCGATGGTTGTGCTCGTCGTACAGGTAGACGCCTTCGCCACGGGTGAGCTCGATAGGGTAGCGGTCGTAGGTCCGCAGGAGGAGCTTAGCCTCGGCTGCCTGGAGGGCAGCGACGGGGATAGCTTGCGTGGGTGCGGATGTTTGTGGAGCTTGGGGCAAAATACAGGCATCCTTCGACTCCGCGCTGCGCGCTGCGCTCACGATGGCACCTTTGTGGGGTTCGGTGACCGTTGTGTCGAGGGGGCTTTCGAGAGTGGTGTTCATGCGGCGATGACCTCCGTTCCGTCGTCGATGCGGGTGTTGGTGAAGTCGGGAAGAACGGAGGCGGACTCGGCGGGCAGGATGCGCACGCGAGTCACGCCGTGGGTGAGGGCTTCCTTGCAGGCGCTCAGCTTGGGCAGCATGCCGCCGGAGATGATCGACTCGCGCTCCAAGATGGGGACGTCCTTGAGCGAAAGCCAGCGGAGGACGTTGCCGTCCGCGCCTTTGACGCCGGGGACGTCGGTGAGGAAAACAAGCGCGTCGGCTTTGGTGGCGATGGCGCAGGCGGAAGCCATCTCATCCGCATTGATGTTGTAGTATTCCCCGTCGAACCCTAAAGCAATGGATGAGATCACGGGAATCGCGCCCATGGTCCAGATGGCGTCGAGCCACCGGGGATCGGTGGCGGCGATCTCGCCCACGTAGCCGAGGTCAGGGACTGTCTTCTTCTTGCGTGCGCGGAAGACGTGTCCGTCGCCGCCGGTCAAGCCAACGGCTTCGGCGCCACACTGGCCGAGCGCGGCGACGAGGGATTTGTTGACGCGGCCGCCCAGTACCATCAGCGCGGCATCGCGGGTTTCTGCGTCAGTCACTCGCAGGCCGGCGACGAACTCGGACTTCTTGCCTATCTGGGCGAGCAGGCGGGTGAGCTGCACGCCGCCGCCGTGGACCACGGCGACGCGATGGCCGTCTCTGGCGAGCTCGGCGACCGAGCGGGCGCAGTTGGCGAGGAGAGCCGGATTTTCCAACGCGGCGCCTCCGAGTTTGACTACGAACTTCATGGGTTACCTCTTGCTGTGGTGCTGGCCGAAGGAAATGCTTTTACGCTAAGGGCGCGAAGAACGCCAAGGTGGCTACGGCAGCTCAGCCGGGCTGAGATCATCGCAGGCCATCGTGCTCGGCCCAGCCGGACATGAGGTTCAGGTTCTGGACGGCCTGCGAGGCGGCTCCCTTGAGCAGGTTGTCCAGACAGCTGATGAGGACCAGGCGCTTGCCATCGGGGTTGAGCTGGAAACCGAGATCGCAGAAGCCGGTGCGAACAACATGCTGAATCTGCGGCAGGAAAGGCGATTGCCGGACGCGGACCATGGGGCGACCGGCGTAGAAGTCGTCGAAGACAGCCTGAATGGACTGCAGTGTGCAGGCTTCGGCGAGGCGGACGTAGATGGTGCTCAGGATGCCCCGAGGAATCGGCAGCAGGTGCGGCGTGAACTGGATCTGGTCAGAGGTGAGATGAAGCTGCTCCAGCATCTCGCCGGTGTGACGATGGCCGAAAACGGCGTAGGCGGAGAGATTGTCAGCCGCATACATGAAGTGCGTTGTGGCGGTGGCAGCCTTCCCCGCGCCGCTCACGCCGGATTTTGCGTCGCAGATGATGCCGTGATCAAGGTCGATCAGATGTCCGCGCAGGAGAGGAGCGAGCGCGAGGATGATGGAGGTGGCGTAGCAGCCGGGATTGGCGACGAGCCGAGCTTCCGCGATGGCGCGGCTATGCGGCGCGTAGAGCTCCGGCAAACCGTAGACAGCCTCCCGCTGGAGGGTTGCTGCGGTGGCAGGGTCGGCGTCGTGGAGCTTGTAAACGGCGCGGTTGGCTTCGTGCCGGAGACGCCATGCGCCGGAAAGATCGATGATGCGCATGCCGGCGGCAATGGCCTGCGGAACCCACTCGCGGGACTGCTCGTGCGGTGTGGCCAGGAAGAGAATGTCCGTGCCTTGTTGCTGGAGCTGTTGCCAGGTGAAGGGGTGGACGCGGGCCGTGTCGGCGCCGGCCAGACCACTGAGCTGGGGGTGCAGGGACGTGAGCGCGACTGCGCCGGTTTCAGCGCCGGCATCGGGCTGTGCAGCGTCCGGGCGACCCAGGAAGGTCGGGGCAGCCTCGACGAGACGAGGGTGACCGAGCAGCAGGCGCGCGAGTTCAGCACCGGCGTAGCCGCTGACGCCTGCGACCGCGATGCGGGGGGCAGCGGAGCGCCAGGCATGATCGGGGGCGGGCTCTGGACGAGCTATGAACTCTGAGCTCCCCAGCTCAGAGCCGGCTGAGGCAAAGCTTGGGGCCTCCAAAGTTGTGGCGGAGCTAGGCAAGATGTTCCTCGATCCGGTCTTTGAGAGTGGCAGCGGTGCGGTTGTCAGCACAGATGATGAGGACGGTGTTTTCACCGGCGACGGTACCGACAACCTCGCGCCAGTCGGCGGCGTCGATGCCGGCGGCTACCGGCTGCGCGCCGCCCATCAGGGTGATGACCACGAGCAGGTTCTGGGCCTGGCGGACTTCGAGGCCGAAGTTCTGGAACATCTGGTGGACGTCGGGAAGCTCTTCGTCGCCCTCCGGATCATTGGGCAGGGCATAGCCGGCAGGACCTTTGAGGAGCTTCATCTCGCGAATGTCCCGCGAGAGCGTGGCCTGGGTGACGTGGATCCCTTTGGCGGCGAGCTTGCGGCGAAGGTCGTCCTGGTTGCTGATCGCACCCTCTTCGGTGACCGTGGTGCGAACAAGAAGATCGCGGATGGCGTTGTGTCTGGTGTTCTTCATAGCGCTTAAAGCAGTGATGCATCGCCGAAACAAGCGATGCATAAAGATGCGAATATTATGTATAAATATGCAACGATCTGCTGTCAAGTCAAAAAGCGGCTTTTTGGAAATTATCAGGACGAGGTGAGACGGTGAGTCTGGAGACGCGGGTCAATCCAGTTCCGAGCGGTTCAGAACGACATGCAGAAATCTCTCACCCAGTGGGATAAGACATTGTCTCCACGGGGTAGAGATGACCCTTCAGAACGCGAAGGAGCTAAGGCTGGAGAAGTTGTTGGCTGCCGGGGGTACGGGAGGGTTCCCGGCGGCTGCGCCGACGCCGGTAGCCCTGCACGGCGGCGGCGACTGCCCACGCAGACCAGAGAGCGATCAGCAGGAACATGGACGTGACAATCCAAGGCGCGAGGGTGGCGTACATGGCGTCATCCTCCTCGCCATGGAAAGTCCACGCAATGGCTCACGAGGGGGAGGGCATGCACGGTTTGGGGGTGGCGCGTGCTGCGAAGTATAGTGAACCATGGCTCAGGCTCACCCCAATATGGGGAGCCGCTCTCAGAGAGCGCGCTCCGCTGGGATTCCGTCCGGGATTCCGGTTGGGAGTTCATCTCCTGGACCGCTGGATCTTCTGGATCCCCGCTTCGAGTTCGATTCCTGCGGTGTGGGCTTTGTGGCGTCGGCGCTGGGCAGGGCAAGCCACGACATCCTTTCCAAAGGACTGACCGCACTGGGACGCTTGGCGCATCGCGGCGCGATCGCGGCGGATGGCGCCTCGAGCGACGGCGTGGGACTGATGACGGCAGTGCCGCGAGAGTTTCTGCTGGCGAAAGCCGGGTTGAAGCTTCGAGACGATGAGCCGATGGGCGTTGGCATGCTGTTCGTGCCACAGGACGAAATGCGCGCACAGCCGGTGATGGAGCGCTGTCTGCTTTCGCAGGGGCTCCGGGTGCTGGGCTGGCGCGATGTGCCGATACGGCCGCAGGCGCTGGGCGAAATCGCGCGCAGCGTGATGCCACAGATTCGGCAGGTGCTGGTGGGCGACGCGCTGGGTCTGACTGCGGAGTCGGGCGTGGAGATAGACCCCATGGAGCGGCGGCTGTACCTGGCCCGCAAACAGTTCGAGCGGGCGGTGGGCGAGGGCGAGACGACGGGGTATGTGTGTTCGCTCTCGGCGGGCACGCTGGTTTACAAGTCGATGTGCCTGGGACGGCTGCTGCCGGAGTTCTACCCAGACCTGGCAGTACCGGAGTACACCACGCACTTCTGCATTTTCCACCAGCGCTACGCAACCAATACGACGCCGGCGTGGCACCGGGCCCAGCCGGGGCGGAGATTGGCACACAATGGCGAAATCAACACGGTGTGGGGAAACCGGGCGCGCATGGAGGCGCGGGACTCGACGCTGCCGGTGGAGTGCAAGCCGGTGCTGACCAAGGACGGCACGGATTCGACGAGCCTGGACGAGACGCTGGAGCTGATCTCACAGAACGGGCGCACGCTGCCGGAAAGCGTGCGCATGCTGCTGCCTCCGGCGGTTGTCGACCGTGTCTCGCCGTTCCTGAAATATCACAATGACTGCGTGGAGCCGTGGGATGGACCGGCGGCGATCTCGTACTCGGACGGCCGGTATGTGGGTGCGGCGCTGGACCGCAATGGGCTGCGGCCCTGCCGGTTCGCGATCACGGTCGACGGTCTGGTGGTGGCAGGGTCGGAAGCCGGGCTTGTCGATCTGGATCCGGACCTGGTGGTGGAGAGCGGACGGCTAGGACCGGGGCAGATGCTGGTGGTCGACACGCTGGAGCACAAGGTGTTGCATAACGAGGAGCTGCTGAACCTCTTCGACGCGAGTGCGACCTACGCGACGCTGGTGGAAGATACGCCGCTTTACCCTGCGGCAAGCACGGAAGCGACAGTGGACCTTCCAGCCATGCAGCGTGGGTTCGGGTATACCAAGGAAGACGTGAAGATGATCCTGCAGCCGATGGCGGCGAGCGGGAAGGATGCGGTCTGGTCGATGGGCGATGACACGCCGCTGGCTTTTCTGGCGCGCGCGCCTCGACCACTGTATGCGTTCTTCCGGCAGCGGTTCGCGCAGGTGACCAACCCGGCGATCGATCCGCTGCGCGAGGCCATCGTGGTGAGCCTGCATACGCGCTTGGGGCCGTGGCCGCACCTGCTGGACAAGAACGCGCCGCTGCCCGGGATTTCGCTGACTTCCCCCTTCCTCTCGCTGGGCCAGATGGCGGCGTTGCGGGCAGGAACCTATCCGCACGCGGACACGCTGCGAATGGTGGAGCTGCCATGCCTGTTTGCAACGGAGAAGACGCTGGAGCAGGCGGTCGAGGAGCTTTGCGAGCGGGCAGTGGAGATCGTACGCAACGGGGCCAAGCTGCTGCTGCTGACGGATCGTGATCCAAGTGCCGGGGGCGCCAGCGCCGCGATGCTGCCGGTGCCGATGGCCATGGCGACGGGTGCGGTGAACCGCGCGCTGGTGGAGGCTGGGTTGCGCACGCTGTGCGGGCTGGCGGTGGAGGCAGGGGATTGCCGCGACCTGCACCATGCGGCGGTTCTGATCGGATATGGCGCGGGGGCGGTGTGTCCGTGGCTGGCGATCGAGACGGCGAAGAGCCTGCAGCCGGACGGTCTGGACGGCGAAGCGATGCTGCTGAAGGCGCTGGATGCGGGACTGGCGAAGGTGATGTCGAAGATGGGGATTTCGGTGGTGGACAGCTACCGGGGAACGCATCTGTTCGACGCGCTGGGGCTTCATGCGAGCGTGGTGGACCGCTGCTTCCCGGGGACGCCGGCACCGCTGTCCGGAATCGGGTTTGCGGAGCTGGAGCGGAGGCTGCGGGCGAGTTGGCAGACGCCGGCGGGGGATGCTGCGGTGTCTGCCGACCTGCCAGATTTTGGCTGGGTGCGTTTCCGCAAGGCCGATGCCGCCGAGTCGCACATCTGGCAGCCGCCCAATGTGAAGGCACTCCAGACGGTGGTAGGCAGCGCCCGTGGACAGGCGCCGCAGACCGATGCTTCGGGCGCGTTTGCGATTTTCAGCCGCAACCTGGACCTGCGCGAAGCGGCCACAGTGCGGGATTTGCTGGAGATTCGTCCTGCGGGAGATGAATTGCGGCTGGAGGATGTGGAGAAGCCGGAAAGCTTATACAAGCGCTTTGTCGCGAGCGCGATGAGCCTCGGCTCGCTGAGTCCGGAGGCGCACGGGACGATCACCCAGGCGATGAATATGCTGGGCGGACGATCGAACACGGGGGAGGGCGGGGAAGACCCGGCGGTGTATCGAGAGGCGAGGGACGAGAAGCGGGACACGAGAGGTGAGAGACGAGAGAGGAGTGGGGTCTCTGCATCGGGTATCGCTGCTCTGAACTTGCCGGAGCGGAGTACGGGCGGCGGCGCGGCAGTGGCGGAGATGGTAGCGGCACCCGCAACTCACACCGGCGTGAGCCTGAACAACAAGATCAAGCAGATCGCTTCGGGGCGGTTTGGCGTGACGGCCGAGTACCTGGCGCACGCGGAAGAGATCGAGATCAAAGTGGCGCAGGGCGCGAAGCCGGGTGAAGGCGGGCAGCTGCCCGGGCACAAGGTGTCCGGGCTGATTGCACGGTTGCGGCACGCCCAGCCGGGGGTCAGCTTGATCTCGCCGCCGCCGCACCATGACATCTATTCCATCGAGGACCTGGCGCAGCTGATCTACGACCTGAGGCGCGTGAACCCGCGGGCGGCCATCGGGGTCAAGCTGGTGTCGAGCTTCGGAGTGGGTACGGTGGCGGCTGGAGTCGCCAAAGCCTACGCCGACTTCATCGTGATTGCGGGCAATACGGGCGGGACGGGGGCTGCGGCGCTTTCGAGCATCAAGTATGCGGGCAATCCGTGGGAGCTGGGCGTGGCGGAGGCGCAGCAGGCGCTACGCGCGAACGGCATGCGCGACCGGGTGCGGCTGCGTACCGACGGCGGCATGGCAACGGCCCGCGATGTGCTGGTGGCCGCGCTGCTGGGAGCGGATGAATATGCATTCGGGACAGCGGTGCTGGTGGCAATCGGCTGCGACATGGCCCGGCAATGCCACCTTAATACGTGCCCGACAGGCATCGCGACGCAGAAGCCGGAGCTGAGGGCCAAGTTCCGCGGCAAGCCGGAGCATGTGGTCGGGTTCTTTCAACAGTTGGCGGCGGACCTGCAGAAGCTGCTGGGTAAGTTCGGGCTGCGCAGCATGGAGGAGGCCATCGGACGTGTGGACCTGCTGGAGCAGGTGCGCTTTGACGGCAACCTGGACCTGACGCCGGTGCTGGCGCAGCCACGTACGCTCGGGACGGCCGCCGTGAAGTGGATGGGTGTGCCGAACCGCAGGCCGGGCAAGGATGAGCCGCTGGATGAGGCGTGGACGGAGCCGGCTTTGGCGGCCGTGCGCGCGAGCCGGCCCTACCGTGTGAAGGCGTCTATCGCCAATGAGCATCGCGCCGTGGGCGCGCGGCTTTCCGGGGAACTTGGGGTGCTGCGAGCCAAAGGCGAGCTGGCCGAGGCAGGCGGCGTTGACGTGATGTACGAGCTGGAGGGCACGGCGGGTCAGTCGTTCGGCGCCTTCGCGGGCGAGGGCATGTGCCTGCAGCTGACCGGCCAGGCGAACGACTTCGTCGGCAAAGGGCTTTCCGGAGCGGAGTTGCACCTGCGAGCGGTGGGACGCGCGGCGGAGCGGAGCGACGAGCACTGCCTGCTGGGCAACGTGGCGCTGTATGGAGCGACCTCCGGAAAGATGTTCGCGGCGGGGCGCGCGGGGGAGCGCTTTGCGGTGCGCAACTCCGGCGTGACAACGGTGGTGGAAGGCGTGGGCGATCACGCGTGCGAGTACATGACTGGTGGACTGGTCGTGATCCTGGGCGAAGTCGGGATCAACTTCGGCGCGGGCATGACGGGCGGACTGGCGTGGGTCCGCGATGCGGCGGGGCGGATGTTGGCGGAGACGCGGTACCACACGGAGTTTCTTGAAGCACAGACATTCGGGCAGACCACAGAGGGACAGCAGGCTGGTCTGCGGGCCATCGTGGAAGAGCATGCGGCAAAGGCCGAGAGCCGGCTTGCGGCCGCGCTGCTGAAGGACTGGGCGGCGGCTTCGCAGCGATTCGTCCTGTTTACACCGAAGCCGCAGGCGTAGGGACGCCTACAGTCGCAAACGTCAGTTCCATCCACATGCATCGTGTGTCGCACGGTTATTCTAAGCAGGCATGTCCAATCCAATTCGCATCGGAACACGGGGCTCGCAGCTGGCCCTGTGGCAAGCCAACCATATAGCATCCGGCCTACGCGCTCACGGCCATGCCGTGGAAGTGGAAGTGATCCGCACCACCGGGGACCGCATGCAAAACCCGGACTTCCCGGTTCCTGCCAGCTTCGAAGACGGCACACCGCTGGACGGCAAGGGCATCTTCATCAAGGAGCTGGAAGACGCGTTGCTGGCCGGCCGGGTGGATGTGGCGGTGCATTCGCTGAAGGACCTGCCGACATCCCTGGATGCGCGATTCCAGATCGCCGCTGTGCCGGAGCGCGCTGACGCCCGCGATGTCTTCGTCTGCGAGAAATACTGGGCCCTGCACATGCTGCCGGAAGGTGCGCGCGTGGCCACGACCAGCCCGCGGCGCAAGGCCATGCTGCTGGCGTTGCAGCCCGATATCCGGTTTGTGGAGATGCGGGGCAACATCGACACGCGGCTGCGTAAGTGGGCCGCTGGAGAGGCCGATGCGCTGATCCTTGCGGCAGCCGGCCTGGACCGCCTGGGGCGGGCCGAGCACGTGCACCAGCGTTTCGCGGTAGATGAGGTCACACCGGCTCCAGGGCAGGGCGCGCTGGCGCTGGAGACGCTGGCGCATCCGGGTGCGCAGCTGGCTGCCGCGCTGGGTCAATTGCACGACGCCGCTGCTGCGTTTGCGACAGCAGCTGAGCGGCAGGTGCTCGCGGCGCTGGGTGGAGGCTGCATGCTGCCTCTGGGAGCGTATTGCCACCAGGTGGATCAGCACTGGCATCTGCACGCGATGGTGGTGGCGCCGGACGGTGAGCAGAGCGCGCACGTGCTGTGCAAGGGCTCGTTGGGCACACCGGCGGCGGAGATCGGCCACTGGGCGGCGGAAGAGCTTATTGCCCGCGGAGCTAAGGAACTGCTTACTTACGAAGACTCGCGACTGATCTCCTGAAAGTGATCACGCCTGTCACGACTCCGCACAGAAGTTCCAACAGGAAAATACAATCACCCAGCCGTTGTGCATGGGTGCCCCGAGGAGAGCATAAGAGCAACCGAAACTATAGCTGAGGGCAAGAGTCGCCACAGCGCCGGCGGCGACACCCTTCAAGAGCCTGCTAAACATCTTCGTCACGTCTTCCTCAAGACCCCAAGCGAAAACGTGAAGGGCCAGCTTTTCGGCTGGCCCTCTCTACCGCTCCGAGTATCAATATTCCTTGCCGGAGACAGAACCGACGAGCGCTTCTTCGACGGCCTCGGCGTCCCTGGCTTCCATCCCTGCGGGCTTGCCGAGCTTCTCATCTAACGCCTGCTTCAGGCGTCGACCATAGTCCGCGTCGGCCTGCGTGCAGTAGCTCACGATCTTCTCCTGCACGGCGGGAATCGCATTCGCGAGTGCGCCGGACAGGTTGTTGATGAGCTCGGCGCGGTAGGTCTCGTCGAACTCGTTGCGCCAGAGCTCACCGGCCTGCTTGAAGTTGTTCTCGCGGTCGATCTTGGCGCGCACCATGCGGCCCTCGTACAGAGGTTCGTAGGGCTTGCCCGCAGGCGCGGCTTCCTTCAAGCCGCCCATGAGCGAAGGCTCGTAGTTGACGTGCAGGTTTTGCCCGGGAGCATGGTCCACATGGAACGCCATCTGGCCGTCCCGCTGGTTGGTGTAAGCCTTGGCCTTGGGAGCGTTGATGGGAAGTTGCAGGTAGTTGGTGCCCACGCGGTAGCGCTGCGTGTCGGAATAGCTGAAGGTGCGGCCGACGAGGAGCTTGTC
Organism: uncultured Acidobacteriaceae bacterium; assembly: GCA_964246235.1. Classification (GTDB taxonomy): domain Bacteria; phylum Acidobacteriota; class Terriglobia; order Terriglobales; family Acidobacteriaceae; genus Granulicella. Next base: position 56,495 of record CAXTPR010000013.1, on the reverse strand, counting down.
ATCCGAGAAGTCGAGCCCGTCGACCAAAACGCCGGTGCCGAACGCGACCTGCTCGGTTTCCGCGAAGTAGTTGTCAGGCACGCGGTTGAGCACGATCTTGCCCACGTGGAGGAAGGGGAACTGGTCCTTGGGCCAGGTCTTGGTGGCGTCGAGCGGATCGAAATCCAGCTCCGGATGCTCGTCGTCGCTCATGATCTGCACGAACATTTCCCACTCGGGGAACTCGCCCTTCTCGATGGCGTCGTAGAGGTCCTGCGTAGCGTGGTTGAAGTTGGTGGACTGGATCTTGTTGGCTTCGTTCTGCAACAGGTTGCGGATACCCTGCTTGGGCTCGAAGTGATACTTCACCAGCACGGCACTGCCTTCGGCGTTGACCCATTTGTAGGTGTTCACGCCGGAGCCCTGCATCATCCGGTAGTTGGCCGGGATGCCCCAGGGCGAGAAGAGGAACGTGAACATGTGGGTCGATTCCGGCGTGCAGGCCAGAAAGTCCTGGAAGCGTGCGTCGGACTGGCGGTTGGTGAAAGGGTCCGGCTTGAAGGCATGGACCATGTCCGGGAACTTGGTGGCGTCGCGGATGAAGAAAACCTTGAGGTTGTTGCCGACGAGATCCCAGTTGCCATCCTCGGTGTAGAACTTGATCGCGAAGCCGCGCGGATCGCGCAGGGTTTCCGGGGAGTGACCGCCGTGTACCACGGTGGAGAAGCGCGTGAAGATCGGCGTCTGCTTGCCCGCGGTTTGGAACAGCTTGGCGCGGGTGAACTTCGAGACCGGCTCGTCGCCGACCTTGCCGGTCGGTTCGAAGTAGCCGTGCGCAGCCACACCGCGCGCATGCACCACACGCTCCGGAATGCGCTCGCGGTCGAAGTGTGTGATTTTTTCCAGAAAGTGATAATTTTCCAGCGTTGCTGGACCGCGACTGCCGACCGTGCGCAGGCTTTGGTTGTCGGGCACGGGATGGCCTTGCCGTGTGGTCAGCGTGTTCTCGCCGTCAGCGGTGGCGGGCTTCGAGCCGTTGCCGTTCCCCTTGCCGTTTCCGTTCATCTTCTTGTCCTCCATTCGCATGCACCTCCGGGGCCGCACACACCAGCGCCCTCGTGCCTATGGTAAGCCTTACTGCCGTGGACCGCACGCCATCCCTTCACAACCGCGAAGGTCCCTTGCAGTGTATGAAAGGCGGCGCCCTTCTGTTCTCCAACTGCCAGTGTCCTTAGCGGTCGCGAGCCGCGCAACCGCTAAGGAGCCGGGCTGATCTGCCGCACGCCGCGGCGCTCCCCGCCGTGACGACGGAATTGCAGCGCTGCCAGAAAGCTCGCTCCGCCAAGGATGCGCGGTTCCCATACGGCCACCAGGCCGCGCAGCAGGCCCGCCGTATACCAGAGGCTGCAGCGTGCCTCCATCCTGCGCAGGCGGCTTCGCAACAGCCTGCCTGCCAGCAGAGCAGGGAGGTCGCGGAGCAGCGCCACTCCGCAGCGCAGGCCTGCTGCCGCGAGGCACGCCAGGATGCCACGGCTTTGGGTCAGAATGCGGGCGGTCGCGACACCGACCTTCAGGCTGACCCAGCGGAGATGCTCCGGGGTGAGGCGTTGTGGCGGGATGACGTGTTGCGCATAGGCGGTGGGTTCAAACCAGATCGGCTCGCCTGCGTGACGAACGCGCCGGAACAGATCGGTATCGGAACCGCCTTGCGCAAAACTCTCGTCAAAGCTGCCCACCGCGAAGAAGAGCTCGAGATCGATGAGAGCGTTGTTGCTGGCCGGCAGCCAACGGCGTGGGTAGCGAATCATGCGGTCGCTGAGCAGGTGTTCACCCAGCAGGCGCCGCGCACGCGGACCCAGCGGCGGAGCGCCTGCAGGCAACTGGAGCGCCAGCGCACCGCCTACGCAGCGGCTTCGCGTCTGCGTGGCTGCCTGACGCAGCTGCTGCAGCCAGTCTGGCGAAGCGATCTGGTCGTCATCGAAGCAGGCCATCCATCGACCGCGAGCCGCGCGAGCGCCCAGGTTGCGAGCCGCCGGAACCCCCAGACCTTCGGTTCGAAGCACGAGCATGGGTACCGGAGCGCTGGCGTGCAAGCCCCGCAGCACCGCGGCAGTTGGATCGCTGGAACCGTCGTCGACCACCACCAGCTCATAGGACCACCGGGCATCGAGGTTCTGCGCAAGCAGACTGCAAACGGCACTGCGCATCTGCTCTGCGCGGTCGCACGTCACCAGCACTACAGAAATTTCCATGGGTACGCGTCTCTCGCCATAAGACGTTTCCGGTGTCCACGAAGACGCCCGCGAAGGTAGCTACGTTGGCAAAGCCACGTGACGTGGCGGCCGACCCGTGCTTTCAGCGAACCGAACGAACCATGGCCCGCAGGCCTTCTTCAGAGGAGGCATGCGGCACGAAACCCAACTCCCTTTGTGCCTTGGCGCTGGTGCCGAAGGTGTTGCGGCCGAACTCTCCGACGATCGTGAACAAGCGGAGATGGCGGTCCATCGTGCCGGCCCACAGGGCCAACTTTTCGCACACGCGCGCGGCCGCGAGCGGAACACGCAGCGTCTTCGCCGTCGTGCCGAGTTCTTCGGCCACAACCTGATAGAAGCGCAAGGTGCTGAGCGGGTCCTCATCGCCGATGAGGTACGCCTCGCCGGAAACTCCGTTGTGCTCGCCCAGCAAGATGGCATCGACCACCTTTTCCACATCGACATAGGTGCGCAGGAAACCGCGATCCGAGAAGAGCGGCATCTTGGAGGTCCGCAGCTTGTCCATGAACTCGATGAGGTTCTTCGACGGCCGCTCGCCGTAGAAAACTCCGGGCCGCAGCATGACCAGACGGGTTTGTCCCGCGCCGGCCAGCGCCTTCAAGGCCGCTTCGCTTTCGGCCTTGCTCAAACCGTAGTGCGTGATGGGCCGGGGCGGCATGGACTCATCGAGGAATGTTGTGGGGCTTGGGTTTTCGCCACACGCATTGATGCTGCTGACGTGTACGAACGCCTTGACGCCGCGCGCCATACATTCCTTGAACACGGCCACCGGCAGATCGCGGTTCACCTCATAGATATCTTTCGTCAGGCTGGGATGAAGCAGGCCGGCGCAGTTGAACACCGCCACGCATTCATTGAGCCGTGGAATGAGACGCGCCGTTTCCCGCAGGTCGCCTTCGATGCTCTCGACAGTCGCCGACGCCGCGAAGCGGTCTCCAACCCGCACATCGGCGCAAATCACCGGGCGGCCGGCCGCAACCAGGCGCTCCACAACGCGCGTGCCCAGCCAGCCGCCGCCACCCAACACCATAACCTTGTTGCTCATTTTGTTTTCTCAATGATCCGCCGCACAACGCCCGGGAAAAGTGCGCTCAGCAGCGCGTACACCCGGCTTTTCGTGGTGGTGTAGCAAATGCTCCTGTTCTTGACGATGGCCGCGACTGCGGCGCGGGCCACAGTCTCCGCGCTGGCCGCTTTCAAATTTAGAGCAAGTTTCGTGTGCTCCCTCGGACCCACAACATTCCCCATAAAGGGGGTCTCGGTGCGGTCAGGAATGACCAGCAGCGTTCGCAGGTGGCTCGCTTCTTCGATGCCAAGTGATTCGGTGATGCGCTCCAGCGCCGCCTTCGACGCGGCATAGATGCCTTGCCGGTACGGCGCATATTTTGCAGCGGCGGAGGAGACGTTCACCAGCAGACCGCCGTCGAGGAGCGGCGCCACCGCCTGCATCATCGCCAGCGGGCCCAACAGGTTGGTCTGCAGCACGGCGTCCACATCCTGCGGAGTCGACTGGCAGATGTCCTCGAACAGGCCGATACCCGCGTTGTTGATGAAGATGTCGAGCTTTGAGTACGTTCTTTGGATCTGCTCCAGGAGAGCATGCCGTGAAGCTGCCGACGTTACATCGAAAGGTATAACAACATGGTCGATGCCGTAGGCGCGGAGCAGGCTCGCAGTCTCTGCGAGCCTCAGGGCTGAGCGGGCGGCGATCCCCACCTTCGCTCCGTGCAAGCCCAGCTCCACGGCCAGAGCACGGCCGATCCCACTCGAGGCGCCCGTGACGACCGCCACTTTCCCGGTTAGCTGCATGCTCTCCTCACGTGAACAACGGCCGCTTCCACTGCGGCGCTCCAGGCCTGGTACGTACGGGGTAGTGCCGAGGAGTGCGGCTGGCTTGGGGAAGACAAGAAGCGACGCTAGCGCCGGCTGGCATCATCCTGCAACTGGTGCTTGAGCTGGCTCAGGTAGATGTAGGCGTTCTTGATGGTGATGGGCATGCGCCAAGGAATATGCACGCTGGCGCCGCCCTTGCGTTCGAAGTGTTCCACGACCACCTCGTCCACCTTCCAGCCATGCTGCACGGAGCGGACCCAGAGCTCCGGCCCGAAGTAGTTCACGGGGATGACATCGTGGAAGCTTTGCGCGACCTCGCGAGTCACCATGCGGAAGCCGGTGTTGATGTCGTGCAACCGCCAGCGCAGCATGCGCCGCGAGCTGATATTCAGGCCGCGCGAGATGATCTTCCGGAACATGGGATCGTTCCGCTGCTTGCGCCAGCCGAAAACGACATCCGCGCCGCCTTCGATCTTGGCCAGAAACTTCGGGATGTCGGCAAGCGTCTGCTGCCCGTCGGAGTCCACGACGGCGACAACATCACCCGTCGCATTCTTGTAGGCGGTGAGATTGGAGTGGGCATATCCCAGGTTTTCCGGATGCCGGATGACCCGCACATGCGGATGGCGGCCGGCAAACTTCTCGGCGATCTCCGCGGTGTTGTCCGTGCTTGCGTTATCGACGACGATGATTTCGTAGGGCCGGCCCTGCGCTTCCATGTGCCTGACCGAATCGGTCAAGGTCGTTTCGATGAGATCTGCTTCGTTGCGGGCCGTGAAGGCGACACTGATTGTCATGAGTTCGTTTCGTTTGAGATTGGCGCAGCGCCGCTTTCCGCAACGGACTGCCATGTGCGGCGCAGGCCTTCTTCCAGCATAACGAAGGGTTTCCACCCGAACGCCTGAAAAGTGCCTTCCACCATCGGTTCGTAGTGAAATCGTTCGCTTTCCGCGTAAGGTCTTGCGCCGTAGCGGATGAGTCCAGGGCGGCCGGTAATGCGCTCGATCAGTTCCAGGCACTCCCGTACCGTTACCACTTCGCCGGAGCCCACGTTCCAGACGTCTCCGGCAAGGCCGGGCGCGGTAAGAGCGGTGAGGATGGCATCGACTGTGTCGTCGATGTAGATAAAGTCACGTGTCTGCCGGCCTGCCGTAACATCCACAGGCCGGTTTTCAGCCAACGCCTTCATCACCATGGAGATCAGCATGCGTGGAGACTGTCCCGGGCCATAGACCACAGAAGGGCGCAACACCACCGTGGGCAGCTGGAAGCTGCCGTAGAACATGCGGGCGTAGGCGGTTGCGGCGGCCTTGCTGGCGCCGTACGGGGAGTTGGGATCGGGAGCCAAAGCAGGATCGAACGGGCAGAACTTCTGTCCATACTCCTCGCAGGAACCCATCAGGATCACGCGCTCCGCATTGACCTCAGTGCAGGCCGTCAGCAGGGAAATGGTAGAGGTGAGATTGGCCTCAATGGCCTGCTCGACGGCTCGCAGGCTGCGCTCCAGCGAGATGTAAGCGTTCAGATGAATCACGTATCTGGGCGCCACTTCGCGGATCGCGTCGCCGATCCGCGCGACATCCTGGAGCACGATGCGCTGAAACGGGAAGGCGGGCGCCTGCAGCCGCGAGTTCACACGGTCTGCGGTCACAATGGCTGTAAGATCGGCTCCCAATGCATTGAGCCGTTCCATCAGGTGCATGCCGATGAAGCCGGACGCTCCTGTGATCACCACACGTTGAGAGGAGAAGCTTTGCGACATTGCGGAAGAGCGACCCGTTGAGACGGTTTGCAGAATAGCAGAGCTCAGGAACCGCTCGCGCCAGGAGTGTTCGCCAGGAGTGTTACGGCTGGGAGGCGTCATCGAAACTGCGTGTGGACAGTCCCACCACGGAACGGATCTCGTTGGCCGCACGTTCCCCGCTCAAGATGGACTGATCGGTCCAGAGGTACGCCCACTCTCCGTAACGGCCCGCCCAGCGCACGTTGTTGGATTTCATGAAGTCGTGGACGATCGCGCGGTTGGCCGCACGGTCGAAGTCGAAGATCACATTGGCCCACTTCAGGTCGCGGGCATCGAGCGACACAATTTCATCGCGGGAGTGCAGCAGGCCGACCTTGAGCAGGGATTCGATGCATTGCTCCACCAGTGCCTCCTGGCTTGGCAGCGCCTTGTAGCGCGAGTGCACCACCTCCACCTGAATACTGGAGCAGCCTGACGGGGCAGTTTTCGCACTGTACTTGGAGGGGAAGCTCGCGCGCGAGAAGGGAATGTCCTCGTCGTAGTAGTAGGTCCAATAGGCATCGCTGACATGCGGCCGGTTGATGCCGACACTCACGATGAAATGAGAGCTGCAGGAAAGCTTTTCACCCGCCTCACGCACGTGGGGAGGAGCGTCCTTGCAGAGCTGCGTGAAGATCGGGAGCGGCAGAGTGGAGATCAGGTGATCGAAGTGTGCGTCGCTGCCAGCGGCGAAGCAAAGCTTCTTGTGCTGCAGATCGATCTCTACTGCGCGGCGGTTGAATTGAACAGGAGCGTCCTTCGCGAGCAGGTCCGTGTAGGCACCGAAGCCGCCGAGTTCGGGGTACCGGAACTTCGTCATGTAGTAGTGCTCTTCGGTTTCGGTCACCGGCGGGGTGAGCGCGCCGTTCAGCACTTCCTCCAGCTTGGGCGCGTAGATACGTTCCGACACCCAGTCAGTCGTCAGCTGCTCAAGCTCCAGGTTCCAGTACTTGCGCGTGTAGGGCCGCGTGAAGACCTCGGACACGGTTTCGCCGAAACCCCGGTAGCACCAGTCCTTATAATTCTGCGGAGGACGCTTGTCCTCGTACTGGGCCCGCACGAAGTCCGCGATGCATCTGGTGATGAGTTCGCCCGGCAACCCATACAGGTTGCACTGCACCGGATGCTTGAGTATATGACGCTGAAAATAATTTGTGGCGTAGGTCGGATACTCGGAATAGCGATTGTTCACACTGCGGGCAAGGAAGTTCGCAATGCGCTCGTGCGGTGTGAAAGAAACATGAGGACCTTCATCGAAGGTGAAGCCGCCCTCAATGTGGAAAGAGGACGAATGGCCGCCGGCATGAGAGCGCGCCTCGTAAATCGTGCAATCCAACTCTCCCAGCGCTCTCGCCGCCGCCATGCCAGCAAAACCTGCGCCAAGAACAGCGATCTTATCCTGAATCATTCACCCGCCTGCTTCTATTGTCCCGACTTCCAAGTATACAAGTCAGGACCTGATGCGGCGTACCGTTACTATGTCGCATCTTGTGCGTCACGAAGCGAATGCCTCTGAGCATGCGGGGTTGACTTACATTGCTTCCAACGCGCGCGCGAGATCCTTGGCAATCGTTCCTGCCACTTCGATGCCGTTGCGCACGGCGTAATTGGTGCCGCGATCCTCCGGGTAGACCTGAGCCATGGTTGAAATGTAGACGTTCGCGAGTGGTGTGGTCACACGGGGCATCAGGCTGCTGTATTGCTTTTCGACGATAGGCTGCGCGAAGTCCGCGCGCCATACGTGCGATGTGATCAGCCACTTCGCGTCGAAGTCCGGGAACATGGATTGCAGCGCGTCGAGGCCGATTCTGGTCACCTCCTGATCGGAGGCTCTGTACATGGGATCGGTGTCCGGCAGGTACTTCGAAAGGTAAACGATGTGACGGCCCTCATAGGAGGACGTCGGCTCGAAGTTGGTGTGTTCTATCACCGCGATGAAGGGAAACGAAGGATCATTGATGTTCAGCCAGTACACCGACGACAAACTGTGTGTGAGCTCGAGCACAAGACACATATTGGCCAGGTACTTAATTCTTCTCAGCTTTGCTGCGTATTCGGGCGCGGTGTGGGGCTCCAAAAGATTCGCCGTCGTCGCAAGCGGCGTGGTGATGAGCACGGCATCTGCCTGTACCGTACCCGCGGGCGTATCTACACCGGTGGCGACGGCATTCTCTACACGGAGACCTGTTGCGGGAACGCCCAGGCGAACGGCTCCTCCGTTGTTGACGATGTGCTCCACTGCGCGGTCGGCAAGAGCAGCGAAGCCACCTTTGTAGTACGCCAGCATTTCCACACCCTGTTTGGAACGGGTGCTTCCGCGAAGCTTCAATTTGTTCCAGATCCAAACGGCCGAAATACGGTTAGTAAACACCCCGAACTTGCCCGTCATCAGGGGTTCCCACACCACCTGGTACACCTGCTTGCCGAAGTGCTTCTGCAGGTATTCGACGGCCGTTTCCTCTTCGAGATATTTCCAATCTTTTACGCGCCGCGCAGCCAGCGTGCCGTACCCGAGCCGCAGCCGATTGAAGAACGAAAGCGGTTTGAAGGTCAGGACATCTCTGGGGGTGCTCAGCTTGAAGAACCTGTGTGCGTAGTACATCCCCGTGCGAGTCTCGCGAGGAACAATCTGATCTTCCTGGCCAATCCGCCTCACGAAGTCAGTGATGTAGACATCGCTCATGAACCAGTGGTGGTAGAACTTCTCCAGCCGTTGCGGTCCAACCCAGAACGAGCCCGCCAATCCCCCCGGCTCAGAGTCCATTTCCAGCAAGGTCACTTGATGTCCGCGGTTCAGAAGCTCTATGGCAGCAGCCATTCCCGTGAAGCCCGCCCCCACGATCACCACATGACCCATACTGTTTGTTGCCCCTTAGTCGCTCCAGCCTTCGGCGAGACGGCGTGGCGGCCCTCGCCACTGTTGCATTCTACAACCCGTTGCGTCCATGCGCCGATATACTGCGGAAGTGAACTCCCCGCGTGAACGTGTTGATTCCATGCAGCTGGCAGCACAGCGATTGCCGCCGCCCATGCGTTTGTTTCTCCTGGTTCTTGGCGGATTGGACGCCTTGGCCATAGCGTGCGAGCTGGTTGCTAAGCGGGTGCTGCACATGAGTTGGCCGTACACGTCGTTCCTGTTGCAACAGGGCTTCGGCTGCGACCTGCCGCTCTTTCGCTCCCAGTTTCAGCACCTCCATTCCATTGAATTCTTTTCTTCCTGGCATCTCACACCGTTCATGTATCCGGCTCCCGTCGCGCCACTCTATTCCCTGTTCTACGCTTTCCACCATGCGCTCCGCATTTACGAGGGCACGATCGTGTCGTCGATGGTATGCGTGACGATGCTTTTTGCCAACGCTCTCAGACGCAACGGGCTTCCCGGTCCGCAAAGCGCTCTGCTGGCGGGCGCCGCGCTTGTGCTGGGCTACCCCGTGATGTTCGAAATCAAACAGGGGAACATGGAGGTTTTCGTGTTCCTTCTGGTAGCGGGCGGTATCTGGTTGTATCTAACGGGCCGCCTTTACCCGGCCGCTGTTTGCCTCGGTCTCGCGGCTGCCATGAAGCTCTTTCCCGCGGTTTACCTCGGACTTTTTCTGGCGCGAAAGCAGTATCGCTATATCACCGTGGCTGCCCTGACAGCGGCACTGATCACCCTTGCTTCGCTTCTATATCTTTCCCCGTCGCTCAGTGCTTCATGGCATGGCATGATTCTCGGCATCAACTGGTTTCAGCAGACTACTGCCCTGGTGATGCGTCCGGAGACCAGCTTCGACCATAGCCTATGGGGCCTGATCAAGTTCTCGCATCACGAACTGTTTCACCGCCGCGCCGGCATGGAAGATCTCAGCGGCCTGCTGCGCGTTTACCTGCTGGGAGCTGCCCTGGGAGGAGTTGTTCTCTTCTTCACGCGCATTCGGCACCTGCCAGTCGTGAATCAGGTGCTTTGCCTGTGTGTCGCGTCTGTTCTCCTCCCGCCAGTTTCGTACGACTACACGTTGATGCACCTCTACGTTCCGTGGGCGATGCTTTGCCTCTACGTGCTTCACCGGCGGGAAGCTGCTCCGGCGGGTAGCACCGCAGTCTTCACCTGTTTGGGGATCCTTCTGTCCATCCAATCAGAGTTCATCGTGAAGTTCCGGCCTCTCGGCGGCCAGATCAAGGCGGTTGTGCTGGTGGCTCTGTTCGCGATCGCGCTCCGTTATCCGTTCCGCGAGAAGAACACGCCGGCGGAGTACCAGCCAGCCCTGACGAGATAGGCTTGGCCGCTCGGCTGCAAAGGCGAAGAGAGACAGACGCTTCCGCTGTCTCACTCGCCGTAGGGTACCCAGATGTTCTTGACTTGCGTGGCGTGGCGAAGAAACCAGCGGCCTTCAGCCTGGATGGGATCGAACCAGTCCACAGCGCGGCCGTCGTTGGTCCACACCTGCTTCAGGTTTCCGATGGAGCCGAGCTTGACCATAGCGCTGGCGGCTTCATCGCGGAAGCACCACACCGCGTCCACATCGTCATGCTCGGCCAGCGTTTTCCCCAGCTCCATCGGCCGGCCCGCAACGAGGTTGATAACCCCTCCGGGCAGGTCGCTTGTATCGAACACCTGGTAGAGCTCGCCCACGAGGGTGGCCGCCGGTTCGCTGGGCACGGCCACGACGGCGTTACCCATGGCAACGGCCGGCAGGACGAGTGACAGCAGACCAAGCAGCGGCTCTTCGTCCCCGGCAAGGATGCCGATAGTGCCGATGGCTTCCTTCATTGCGAGTGTGACCATGCGGAAGGGCGGGTTATGTACCGAGCCCTCGTACTTGTCGCACCAGGCAGCGTAGGCGAAGCAGCGCTCCACGCTGTACTCCACCTCGACGGCGGCCTGCTCGGGGCCGACGAATGCCCCGAGTTTTGCGGCGATTTCCGCGCGCCGCTGCACCAGGTTTTCAGCGAGGAAGTAGAGCACCTGCGCACGCCCGTGCGCGGTGGTCTTCGCCCATTTGCCGCCTGCGGAGCGCGCAGCCTCGACGGCATTGCGGATGTCCTTGCGAGAGCCCAGCGGCGCATGGCCGACCATGGCGCCGCCCGTTCCGCGGACCTCGAAGCTGTATCCGGAGTCCGGCCTCACCTGTTTACCGCCTATGTACTGCTTCACGGTTCGGTCGATGCCGAACTCGGCGGGGCTCGGCAGAGTGCCTGCCGGTGCTGCCGTTGCGCTTTCCAGTGCGGCGTGATCCTCGCGGCTGGGGAGGGAGAACTCTGAACCAACTGCCGGCTCCGGCAAAGGCGTCTCCGCCGGCGTGAGCCGCTGCGCATGCAGCCACTCCGGCTCCAGATACTCGTACATGCCCTCCCTGCCGCCTTCGCGGCCATAGCCGGATTCGCGGTAGCCGCCGAAACCGCAGGCGGCGTCGAACAGGTTGGTCGCGTTGACCCATACCACACCGGCCTTGACCTGCGCGGCCACATCAAGCGCCACGTTGATGTTTTCGCTCCACACACACGCGGCCAGACCGTAGGCGGTGTTGTTGGCCAGTTCCACTGCTTCGGCGGGCGTCCGAAAGGTCATTGCTGCCAGTACTGGCCCGAAGATTTCCTCCTGCGCAACAGTGTCAGCAGGAGATACACCGGTCAGCAGCGTCGGCTTGAGGAACAAGCCTTTGTCCGGCATGGGAATGTCCGGCTGCCAGCAGGTCGCGCCCTCGGCGACGCCCATCGCGACGAGCTTCTGGATTCGGTCATATTGCACCCGATCGACGATCGCGCCGATGTCGATGGACTTGTCCAAGGGCGAGCCGACCCTCAGGGTTTCCATGCGCGCGCGCAGCTTTTCGTAAAGCTTTTCGGCTACGCGCTCCTGCACCAGCAACCGCGAGCCTGCGCAGCAGACCTGCCCCTGGTTGAACCAGATGCCGTCGACCAGGCCTTCGACTGCCGAGTCGAGATCGGCGTCGTCGAAGACGATGAACGGGCTCTTGCCGCCCAGTTCGAGGCTGAGCTTCTTGCTTGTGCCGGATGTGGTTTTTCGGATGAGGCGTCCCACTTCGGTTGAACCGGTAAACGCGACCTTGTCCACGTCCGGGTGCCCGGCCAACGCTGCACCGGTGTGGCCATCGCCCTGGATGACGTTGAGAACGCCATGCGGAAGGCCGATCTCGTCCGCAATCTGCGCCATCAGGATGGCCGTCAACGGCGTGTACTCCGCAGGCTTGATCACCACCGTGCAGCCTGCCGCGAGGGCTGGAGCCACTTTCCACGCGAACATCAGCAGCGGAAAGTTCCAGGGGATGATCTGCCCCACGACACCCACGGGCATGTAGCCCTTGAACTCTTCCTCGAGCAGCTGCGCCCAGCCGGCGTGGTGGTAGAAGTGCCTCGCCACCAGGGGGATGTCGATGTCGCGCGACTCGCGGATGCTCTTGCCGTTGTCCAGCGTTTCCAGCACAGCGAGCTCCCGCGCGTGCTTCTGCACCTGCCGTGCGAGGGCGTACAGATAGCGCGCACGCTGGTGGCCGCTCAGCGCCTGCCAGCCGGGCAGGGCCGCACGCGCGGCTTTCACGGCAACATCAACCTCCTGCGAACTCGCCTGAGCGATGACTGCCAGCAACTCACCCGTCGCGGGGTTTCGCGTCTCGAATGTGCCGTCTCCTTCGGCGCCGCCGGCAGCTTTGCCCGGTACTGTCCAAGATCCGGCAATGTAGCTGCCGAACTTGCGCCCGTGCTTGTCCAGCCAGCGAGTGACCTCGCCGGCGTCTTCCGGGGCAGGACCATAGGCCATCGACTCGAATTTCTCCACAACACTGCTGGGCATTGGAGGCTCCTCTACCAGGTCCGGAGCGGGAGTGGACCCGACCGGATTATCGTAACCCGCCTGTTCGCGTCACTCACGCCCGTGCTCGCATCGCGGCGTTCCACGAAGAAAGTGCAGCGGCAGCGCGGCACGGCACATCTCAGGGGTGAGGAGTGAAAGCGATGTTTCTGGTCACAGGAATTACAGGGCATGTGGGCGGCTCAGCGGCGCGGCATCTGCTGGCGGCAGGCAAGAGAGTACGGGCGCTGGTGCGCGATACGGCGAAGGCCAAGAGCTGGGCGGATCAGGGTGTGGAGCTTGTGCAGGGAACCTGGGAGGACGTGGCCACACTGGCTGCGGCGCTTGAGGGCGTTGAGGGCGCTTACCTCATGATGCCGCCGACGCAGACGCCCAGCCGTGGGTTCCCGGAGGCCAGGGCTATCGTGGCCGGGTACGTGGAAGCATTGCGTCAGTCGCCGCCGCCGCGCGTTGTGGCGCTGTCGTCCATGGGCTCGGAGAAGACCAGCGGTCTGGGGCTGATTACATCGACGTCGCTGCTGGAGCGTGCGCTTGAGAAGGGCTCCACCCCGGTTGGGTTTGTGCGCGCCGGCTCATTCTTTGAAAATTACCTGTTCGGTTTGCAGGCCGCGCAGGGCGGCACACTGCCTACGTTCTACGCACCGACAAATCGCAAGCTGCCGATGATCGCGACCGAGGACATCGGCGCGGAAGTGGCGAGGCTGCTGACTGGGCCGGCGTGGCAGGGCGTTCGCGTGGTGGAACTGGGCTCCATGCAGAGCTCAGACGACCTGGCGGAGGCGCTGGGCGAGGTGCTGGGGCGCGAGGTTAAGGCACAGGCGATTCCACGTGAGGCGTGGGCGGGAGCCATGGAAGGCATGGGCCTGCCAAAGGGCTCAACCTGGGCCTATGAGGAGATGATCGAAGGCGTGAATTCTGGCTGGATCAACTTCGGTGTGGAGGGCACGGAGAAGGTAGAGGGGACTACGAGTGCGAAAGAGGTGTACTCCAAGGCCAAAGCACACGCTTAAAGCAAGTTCTCTGCAGGACTAGAGCCGGTCCGTTGCCTCAAGGGCAGACCAGTCCCTCCAACGAATACAGTCGACAGGATTCGCATCTATTCCGGCTAGTGCGTCAGCTTCGTATACGGATGGCATCCAGCAGTAGATGTCACCATTAATACAAGCGAACCATGTGTCCCAAGGCGGCGCGTCGTGAACGTCAAAGAAACCTGACGGCTCCTCGTAAGTAATCCTATTCCGGGTGAAGTACATTTTGTTCTCGCCTTCACGCCAGTGGGTGCCGATGTGCCGCCGAGTACCGGCCCGTCACATGGTGGTCCAATTGGCGCTCGATGTCGCCCAGCATGGAACTTGCTCCAAATCGAAACAGAGAAGGCTCCAGCCAGGGGCGGCCGAGTTCATCCTTCATCACGCTCAGCCAATCCAGCGACTGCCTGGCGGTCTTGATGCCGCCTGCGGGCTTGAAGCCTACAGCCATGCCGGTGCGCTCGGCGTATTCGCGGATGGCACGCACCATCACCAGGGAGACGGGCAGCGTGGCGTTGATGGCTTCCTTGCCGGTGCTGGTCTTGATGAAATCCGAGCCCGCCATCATGGCGACGACCGAGGCTCGCGCGACGTTGCGCAGCGTGAGCAGGTCTCCGGTGCCGAGGATCGCCTTCATGTGCGCTGGTCCGCAGGCTTCCTTGAAGGCCGCTACCTCGTCGTAGAGGGCGTTCCACTCGCCGTTGAAGACGTGCGCGCGGGTGATGACGATATCGATCTCGCTGGCACCCGCAAGTACAGAGCGCTTGATCTCCTCCACACGGGTTTCCAACGGCGAAAGGCCGGCGGGAAAGCCGGTGCTGACCGCCGCGACCGGAACGCCAGAGCCCTCGAGAGCCTTCACGGCGGTCTCGACGAAGGCGTGATAGACGCAGACCGCGCCGACATGAAGCCGGAGTTCCTCGATCCCGAGAGCCTTCACGATTTTGTCTTCCAGCGGCCGCCGAGCCTTAGCGCACAGGCGCTTCACGCGCTCCGCGCTGTCATCTCCGCTCAACGTGGTCAGATCCATGCAGGCGATGGCACGCAACAGCCAGGCGGCCTGCCAGTCCTTCTTGACCGAGCGCCTAGTGCCTACGGTGGCCGCGCGCCGCTCCACAGCCGAGGTGTTGACCCGCACCTCTTCCACCCAGTCAAGCTCCAGCGGAATGCGCCGGTTGGGCTCCAGCGCGCGCCCGTGCAGCGTTACAGGCAACTCGGGTGAGGGGGCCTGCCGGGCCAGCATGCCGGTCTTCAACTTTTCCTTCAACGTCATCGTCTTCGCCACCATAGTCATGTTCTCTCGCAGCGCGCCAGAACGGCTGGGACGCCTAACGACCGCTCTCAAGTCTACGAGAGGGACGCTCAGGACCTGAAAGCGATGCTCCCCGCATATTAACTTCGTCGTTTCGCTCGCGCCGGATCTGATTTTCGCCGGGCTTCGGCTCGCGCGCGACGCTTGAGTTCTCTGTCGGAGTACATGGTGCCGCGGCACTGCGGTGCGCCGCAGTAGCAGTCGGCGACATCGGCCAGGTCGGAGTCGTAGAGGTTGTACTCATAGAGGAGCTCTTCACCGGGGCTGATGTCGCGCAGGGCGGTGATGTAGATGCGCTCGCCGATCTCCTCGGTTTCGCAATTGGGAGCGCAGGAGTGATTGATGAACATGGCGGTACCGAAGCCGTCGATGACATCACCCTTGTTGCCGAAGCCGAAGAGGTAGGTAACGGGCCGGCCGGCGTAGCGCTCGTCGGCGACAGCCTTGGGGATGCGAGCGCCGTCATACTCGAGGATGCGCTCGCCCCTGCGGATGGGTTCGAGGCTGTAGCAGCCCGCGGCGTGGATGTCGGACGAGCGGACGACCAGGCGCGGGCCGCTGGTGGCGAGGCTCTTGCCGGGGAGTGAGGCGGTGCGGGGCATGGCGGGAGTATAGCTGGAGACGAGATACCAGTACGAGGTACGAGAGACCAGAAATGAAAGAACAGGGAACTGGAAGCGTGGATGGGAGGAGCGAAGGGGGAGCGGCGTGTGCTTTTCTTTCACCAGCGCCGAGCGTCTAATTATGCAGGAGCCGTCTTGAGATCAAAGCGGAGCCATCTTGAGTGGGAGGGGTCATCGATGCAAGCTGTATTTGTGAGAGCTGTGTATGGAACGATGTTGCCGGTTCTCGCATTGGCGGCTCTTGTGTCGCCCCTGCCGGGACAGACCAGCAAGAATCCGATCAGCACCAAGCCAGAAGGAACGACCCCGGGTTGCAGCTACACCGGTTCCGCTGGGAGCGGCAAGACGTCGAGCAGCAGCACATGCCCCCCTGGTTCAACGCCGGGGACGGACCCCAACCTGATCGCTCCGGCAACACAAAGATTTCCTTTTCCAGGAAGTGTGCCTGCGGTGCCGGTGGTACCCTCGGCTCCCGCTGGCGAACCTGCAGGTGCTCCGGCCAGCGGCACGGCAGGACAGAATGCCACGCAGAAGTTTCCCTTTCCCGGCGAGACAGGACCGGGCGAAA
The DNA here is from genome assembly GCA_964246235.1 of uncultured Acidobacteriaceae bacterium. Classification (GTDB taxonomy): domain Bacteria; phylum Acidobacteriota; class Terriglobia; order Terriglobales; family Acidobacteriaceae; genus Granulicella. Next base: position 40,288 of record CAXTPR010000013.1, on the reverse strand, counting down.
CGGGAACAGCCAGCGGAGCGGAGAGCTCGAAGCCGGCCGAAGGGTCGAACACGTCCCCTTTTCAGGATGCGGGGAGTTCAGGAAGCTCGTCGAGCGCCGGTGGTGGCTCCAGCTCTGGCACGCCCGACCCGGGGTACAGCTCCAGCGGAACAGGTGCTGGCAGTCCGGACCTACCGGATGACGACCCGAATGCACCCATGCCGACGCCGCGGAATACCCCGCGGCGGAAGCTGGTGAAGGAAAAGGCTCCGCTCAGTCCGGATGAGCAAGAGGCTGATGACGTGCAGGTGGCGGGCTTCTACCAGAACGATGGGAATTTTCTGGCGGCGTACCAGCGGGCCAAGGAAGCTGTCGGCCTGGTGGCGGATGACCCCGCTGCGCACCTGGCGCTGGCGGACGCGGCGCGCAAGCTCGGGAAGCTGGATGAGGCGAAGACTCACTACGCAAAGGTGCTGTCGCTGGACCCGGTGCCGAAGGTGAGGAAGCCGGCAGAGAAGGCGTTGAAGGAGATGGCGGGTTCGTGAGCTGGCGTCAATTCCTGAAGATGCAGAGGCGACCTGGAAAGATTTCTTCGACTTCGCTTCGGATGACTGCTCTCACAATGGGACTTCCAGTCAAAAGACTGTGCCCTATGGGTAGGGCCTGCGCAGGAATGCGGGCAGGTCAGCCGGAAGCGGGCGGGGGACGCGCTTAGCCGCCGGTTTACTTTTGGTGGCACGTCCCGAGGTGACGGCGGTTTTCGCGGAGGAGCGGGCCCGCCTGGAAGCGGCCTGGGCGCAGTCGCCCATCTCCTCCAGCTCGCCCTCCACGCGCAGGTACTTGCGGATGTAACGCAGCGGGTCTTCAGAGACCGCCATCTCGCGAAGGTGATAGCGCCAGACGTTCTTGCGGGCGGAGCGGCGTGTGAAGGCTTTACGCGTGACGGTGGCCACCGAGCCGTTCGGCATGGTGCGCTGGAAGGTCTGGCTCGGCACCTGGAACGTGATTACACTGCCGGGCTTCCAGAAGGTGCTTGCGAACTCGTGGGAGAAGAGCAGGGCGTAGTAGCGACGGTGGGTTTCGAGGACAGCGAAGGCGGCTTCGGCATTGATCCAGGGCAGGCCGAGGCGGCTACCGTACCAGTTGCGGAAGTCGAAGCCGTTGTTGTGGGCCTGTCCAATGATGATTTTGAGCAGCTCGAGGCGCGTCATGGACGTACCCGGAAGCATACAGGACGAAGCTGCCGGTGCGGCCACGAGCCTAGAAGTGAGGCTCGGTCTCGCGCCGGATACGGTCCCGGAGATCGTCGGAGACCGAAACGGAACCGGCCTCTGGAGAAGCGGGTGCGAGCCGCGCATGGCGTGTGTGCCAAAGGCGTACCAGCAGGACCACGCCGACGGTGGCGAGAACGAGCACAGCGAAGGGAACGATCCAGGCGACGTTGTCGAAGCCGCCGCGTATGGGTGCGGCAAGCACCACCGGGCCGTACTTGTTGACGAACCAGTTGAGGACCCCGCCGCCCGGCAGACCGGTGGCAAGCTGCGCCCTGAGCTCCTCCATCATGGGGCCAGAGACGGGGCAGCCGACATGGTTGCACTCCAACAGAATCTGGCCGCAGCCGCACTGGCAAACGAGCTGGTGTCCGATGGAGTCGAAGGGATTGCCGGCGGCGAGCATGGGCATGGCCAGCAGAACGACGAGTGCGATCTGGAGGAGGCGCTTACGCATGCCCTGTCTCCGGGGCTTTAGGAGAAGCTGAGGCCCGGCTGGCCGCGACGGGCCTATCGAAGCTGAGCGCGGGAAGCGGGTCGGCATCCCTGCTGCGCGAGTACGCGGCAGCTTCCGCACGGCGGCTCACAGGCTGCAATGAGGGCGTGAGCGCTATGAGAGTGCCGAGAACAATGATGCCGACGCCAATCCAGATCCAGTTGACCAGGGGGTTCAGGATGATCTTGATGATGGGCCGGCCGGTGTCTGGGTTGCGGCCCATGAAGATGACATAGAGATCGCGCGACAAGGTGGAGTGGATGGCCACCATGGTGGAGGCCTGGGCGTGGTCGGTATCGGGGTAGTAAACGCGGCGCTCGGGCGAGAGCTTGGTGAGCAGCTTGCCACCCTGGTAGACATCGAGCAAGGCATAGTCAGTGTCGTAGTCGGGCTTGGTGTCCTGCGAGTCCCCCTGGCTGACGAGGCGAAGGGAACCGCGCTGCACGCTGTCGCCGAAGCTGAGCTCACGCTCTTCCGAGCTGTTGAACGCGGAGCCGGCCAACCCGAGAAACATGACGACCACACCGAAGTGGATCAGGTAGCCGCCGTAACGCCGGGTGTTGCGGCGGGTGAGCAGGATGGCCGAGCTGAGAAGGTTACGCTGCGTCTGGGTGCGGACGACGGCGGCGCCGCGCAGGAACTCCGCAAGGATCGCGGTGGCGACGCCGGCGCAGAGCGAGATGCAGACCAGAGCGTAGATCTCGGAGGTGGCGTCGTCGGAGCGCCAGGGACGGACGCCGAAAACCAGCAGCGCGGCGGCGGCAAAGAGCACTGCGGCGCAGGGAAGAATGAAGTTGCGACGTACGGCTCGCAGGGATGTGGAGCGCCACGGAAGCAGGGGTCCCACGCCGGTCAGCAGGATAAGAAACAGGCCGACAGGAACGGCGACGCGATTGAAGAAGGGCGGGCCCATGGTGACCTTGGAGCCCTGCACGTATTCGCTCAAGACCGGGAACAACGTGCCCCACAGCACGGTGAAGCAGGCGGTCAGCAGGACCAGGTTGTTGAACAGAAAGCTGGATTCGCGGGAGACAAGAGATTCCAGGCGGTTTTCCGCACGGAGATGGTCACGCTGCCGGAAGTAAACGAAAAGGCACACAATGCCGATGAGCACCAGGAAGGCAGTGAACCAGCTGCCGATCGAGGACTGGGCAAACGCGTGCACGGAGCTAACCAGCCCGGAGCGCGTGAGATTGGTGCCTAAGATGGTGAGCATGAACGTGATGAAGATGAGCCAGACGTTCCAGGCCTTCATCATGCCCCGCTTCTCCTGCATCATCACGGAGTGCAGAAAGGCAGTGCCGGTGAGCCAGGGAAGGAAGCTGGCGTTTTCAACCGGGTCCCATCCCCAGTAGCCGCCCCAGCCGAGCACGGCATAGGCCCAGTGCATGCCGAGGCAGATGCCGACGGTGAGGAAGAGCCAGGTCACCATGGTCCAGCGGCGGGTGATGGCAATCCACTTCTCGCCGGGGTAGCGCATGATGAGCGCGCCGAGCGCGAAGGCAAACGGAATGGAGAAGCCTACGTAGCCCAGGTAGAGCATCGGCGGATGGATAACCATCTCCGGGTAGCGGAGCAGGACGTTCAGGCCGAAGCCATCGGCCGGCGCGACGCCTCCGGGAACGATGGCGAAGGGCGGGGCGGCGAAGACGAGCAGCAGCAGGAAGAAGATCTGGATGCCCGCAAGGATCGTGGAGGCGTAGGCATACAGGGTGACGTCGGTTTTGTGGCGCAGCCGCAGAACGAAGCCGTAGCCGGCCAGCAGCCACGCCCAAAGCAGCAGAGAGCCTTCCTGACCGGACCAGAGAGCTGAAAACTTGTAGACGGGCCCGAGGGCCCGGTCCGTGTGGTGGAGGACGTAATCCACGGAGAAGTCGTTGGTGTAGGAAGCCCAAATCAGGGCGAATGCGGCACAGGAGATAGCCAGGAAACTGGCGATGCCGGCACGGCGAGAGGTCTCGCGAAGGCGCTCCGGTGAAAAAGTGAAGGCTCGTCGCCCGTTCCGTGCCTGGGCGATGGCATACAAGGCCAAGGCACCTGCGCAGAGTGCATAGACCGAAAGCGCAAGCGCCAGCAGAAGAGAAAAGCTGCCGAAGGTTGGCATGGGGTGAGGCATGGGAAGACGCGGCGTCCTTTACGTCCTCTCATTCTACGGGGAAACGCGGCAGACAGATGCAAAGGCCCGATGCGATCACGGCACTCTCGGTTTGCACAAATGGGAGGAAACGCGCTTAGGTCCGTTGGCTGCGCGTTAGCTGCGCGCGGCGGCGGCGCGGGCATGGGTGGAGGACTCCACAAGGCGGTGCACACAGGCCAGCAGATTATCCGGGAGCAAGGGCTTCTGCCGGAAGAGCACATCCATACCCCTGTATTCGCTTTCCGCATCCGCCATACCGCTGATCACAAGAACCGGCACGGCTGGATCCAAGCCGCGCAAGTGAGACACGAACTCAGCGCCGGTCATGCCGGGCATGATGTGATCGGTAATGACGAGGTCGATGACAGCAGGGAACTGCTGGCTTCGGAACTGCTCCAAAGCTCGCTCCGGACTCAGGGCGGCAATCACGAAGTATCCTGCCCGCCTGAGAATCGTCTGCCGGGTCGCGGCCTGCACAGCATTATCGTCAATGAGAAGAATCGTGGCTTGCATAACATCTCGACCGGAGGTTGCGCGGGATGAGTCGCATAAATGTTAGCCGCGCAGGGAAAGCCATGTGCCAATCGTTCGCGGAGACATTTCGTTCTCCGTCAGATGCGCACAGTGTTCAGTGTGATGCCTTCGCGGCGGTCCGCTCCATTGCCCTTTCAGGGGATGCGAGTCATAGGCAGTCCGTAAAGCTCTATCGCACTTTGCACTTAGGTCGTACGGCTTCCACAAAAGAGGTCTCCCTTCGCCCTGCGATACTGGAAACATGAAGCGCCGCGTGATCGAGCACTACGAATTCCTGCGCAAGATCGGCTCCGGCGGAAGCGGCGTGGTGTTCCTGGCCAACGACACGCTGCTGCAGCGGCCCGTGGTGTTGAAGCTGCTGAAGCGTGGACAACAGACACCGGAACAGGTGCGCGTGACCCAGTTGCGCGAGGCACGGCTGGCTTCCGCTATCGACCATCCCAACGTGTGCGCGATCTACGATGTGGGGGAAGCGGAAGAAGAAGCCTACATCGTGATGCAGTACATCCCTGGCAAGAGCCTGGACAAGGTGATTGCCGAAGGACCGGCGAACGCGCAACTGGTGCTTTCCACGGGCATGCAGATCGCCGATGGGCTGGCCGCGGCGCACAACCAGGGCATCTTCCATCGCGACCTGAAGCCGGCTAACGTGATGCTGACCGATGGCGGGCTGGTGAAGATCCTCGATTTTGGTCTTGCACGGCAACTGAAGCGCGAGGACGTTGACTTTGATCCGGCCGCTCCAGGACGGCAGCCCGCCGTGGCGGGGCTCACGTATACGGCGCGCGGCGGCACCATCGCGTACATGGCCCCGGAGCAGTTCGTGACAGGGCAGAGCAGCGTACAGAGCGACATCTTCGCGCTGGGGCTGATCCTTTACGAAATGCTGAGCGGACGGCACCCCTTCCACCGTCCCGACGCGCAAGAGATCCAGAGCATCCGCGCGATCCAGTTTGCCGAGCCGCCTCCTCTTCGCGACGTTGTGCCTGACATGCCGATGGAGTTGGAAAGCGTGATCCTGCGTTGTCTCGCGAAGCAACCCAGTGAACGCTATGCCTCAGCGATCGAAGTGCGCGAGGGTCTGAAGACGGTGATGAAGACGCTGCGCTTCGATGCGCAGGTGATGCCCGGCGAAGGCGCGGTGGGCATGCCTGTGCAGCAACGGCTGGACCTGGAAACGCCGGAAGAAGAGAAGCGGACCACAGGCATTCTTTCCATGCTGGCGGAGCGGTTTCGCGAGAGTGGACCAGCGAACGTGAAGCGGGGAACCAACATCGTCGTGCTGCCCTTCCGCAATGTGGGTGCCGCGGAACAACAGCCTTTTTATGGCTATGCGCTGGCGGACGCGCTGGCGGCGCGGCTGGCGAAGATGCCGTCGCTGGTGGTGCGGCCTTCGAGCGTGCTGCTGAATGTGCCGATGCAGCAGCTCGACCCGCTAAGCATCGGGCGCAAGCTGCTGGTGGACTACGTGCTGGCCGGCAGCTACCTGCGCTCGGAGAACGGGTTCGATCTGAACTGGCAGCTGTTGGATGTACAGGGCCAGAGCGTGCGCACCGGCGGCGCGATCAGCGTGGAATCGTTCGATTTGATCGCGGTGCAAACCGACATCTGCGACGAGGTCTTCGCGGAGTTGCACGGCGCGGGCGACCTCGCCGGCCGGGTAGCGGAGCCGAACGAGCGGGCGCTGGGCGACGGAATGTCAGAGGAGTACCTGCGGGCACGAGCGCTGCTGAGCTCGTTCATGTCGCGCACCGGCAGCCGCGACGAACTGGACCGCGCACGCGAGCTCTTCGAGGGGGTGGTGGCGGGCGACGCCGCCTATGCTCCGGGATGGTCCGGACTGGGCATCACGCATCTGCAATACGCGCGCCACGGGTTGGGCGGACAGATGCATGTGCTGGAGGCGCGCCGGGCTTTCGACAAGGCGCTGCAGCGCGATCCGGGGATGGTGGAAGCGAATCTATATCGCGTGTACATGCTGCTGTCCCGCGGCGAAAAGGAAAGCGCGAGGCACGGCATCGAGAGCCTGCTGATGACCGCGAGCAATGACTGGAATGTACACCTGGTCGCCGGGCTTACGCTGCGCATCGACGGACTGTACGAGGAGGCGCTGGAGCAATTCAACACGTCTCTGCAACTCAACCCTTCGAACGCTGCCGTGATCTACAACCACCGGGCGCGCGTGTACCAGTACCAGAACCAACTGGAGCTTGCGGGCGATGAGATTCAGAAGGGGCTGATGCTGGAGCCGCGGCAGCCGCTGCTGCGCATTTCGCAAGGCTACCAGCAGATGCGGCAGGGGCAGCTGACCGATGCCGTGGCGACCCTGGAGGGCGTGCTTCGCGACGATGCTTCGCTGCGGATCGTATTTCCTACCATCGCGATGTGCTACGTGCAGATGGGCGAGCGAGAGAAGGCCGCGGGCTTTGTAACGGAAGAGACGCTGGGTGCGGCCGAGGCGGACAGCGAGATGGCGTACCGTCTGGCGACCTATTTCGCCGTGGAAGGCGACCAGTCCGAAGCGCTTCACTGGCTGCGGCGTGCGATCTACCTTGGGAATGAGAACTATCCGTGGTTCAGCAAGAACCCGGCCTGGCGCGGCATGAGCGAAAACGGCGACTTCCAGCGCACGCTGGATGACTTGAAGAAGAGCTACCGGAAGAACCAGAAGAACTGGAGCCGTTTGCTGAGCCACGCACGGCGGTAGAGGCGGGCGCGAGGGTCAGATGCCGGTGATGTTGAAGCCGCAGTCGACGTAGGTGATCTCGCCGGTTATTCCGCTGGCCAGCTTGCTGGACAAAAAGAGCGCGGCTCCGGCAACTTCGGTCTGGTCCACGTTGCGATGCAGGGGAGCGCGCTCGGTGACCTTGTCGAGGATGGTGCTGAAGTCGCCGATGCCGCGCGCCGCAAGAGTCTTGATGGGTCCGGCGGAGACGGCGTTGACGCGGATGTTTCTGGCGCCGAGGGACGCGGCGAGGTACCGAACAGTGGCTTCCAGCGCGGCCTTGGCGACGCCCATGACGTTGTAGTTGGGAAAGACGACTTGCGAGCCGAAGTAGGTGAGGGTAAGGATGGAGCCGCCTTCGGTCATGAGCGGCGCGGCGGCACGGGCCACGGCGATGAGCGAGTAGACACTGACGTCGTGGGCAAGCGCGAAGTCGGCACGTTTGGTAAGCAGGAAGTCGTTCTTGATGGCGTCGGCCGGGGCAAATGCGACGGAGTGGACGAGGGTGTGGATCGTGGGGAAGGCCTCGGCGATAAGGGCGAAAGCGCCCTCGATCTGCTCGTCGGAGCTGACGTCGAGTTGGATGGTGCGCCCCTTGCCTTCCTGGCCGAGCGAGACGATCAGTTCGTCCGCTTCCTTCTTCAGGCGCTCGGACTGATAGCAGAGCACCAGCGTAGCTCCTGCATTGGCGAGCGATTCGGCGATGGAATATGCGATGCTGCGCTTGTTGGCGACGCCTAGAACGACGGCGACCTGGCCTGTCATGCTGATCATTCGAATCCCCCTCTGCGAGAAGAAGGATAGCAGGCGGCACGCGGTGGCTACAGAGGTGGGGATGACGCAACCGCGTTCGCCCGCCGAGATGCGGGGGTTCGAAGTATCCAGCGGCGTGTACGAACGCTCACGGAGAGTTGCCGGTTCGGTTTTACACCTCAGGGCAGACGCTCCGGGTGCCGGTTCGGCAGCAAAGACATATCAGGGCCTCTGCCGGAAGTTGAAGGCGGGAGCGCTGACGGTATCTCCTGTATCTCGATGGGAGCATAGATCATCACATCGGGTCGCGCGGCCGCCACTCGCACCGGGTACATCGCTCCAACGCGGCAGGTGAAGCGGCCTTGAACGGTCAGGTCATACGATCCGGAGGCATCTGCTATAAGCTCCTCGACGAGAGTCTGTATAGAGCTCTCCGAGCGCCCACCGCTCGCGGTGCCCATCCTGCGCTGAAGCCATATCTTGTTCTGCTGCTCTTCCGCAAGACGGCCCCGAATCTGTTGATCGAACCGCCCATCTGCATCCACCTCATCAAGAGGATGGGAGGAAGAGGCATCTCCAGACGGGATCGCCAGGCGGATATCCACGGGGTCAGCGAGTTGATACACCTGCGCACCGTCATACTGTGCGATCCCCTCCATCGTAGAGTCGTTCCGAAAGACAGCCTGCATTCTCTTGGGACGATCCAGGTCGGGGACGAGCAATCGAAACACGATGTGCCGTCCAGGGAGCTTGCGAAGCACATCAAAAGCGCTTAGCTCCTTGCTGGGCCAAATCTCTCTCGTGACTACCTTGTTTGCTGTGGACGCCTCACGCATGGCTGCTTCCGCATGCTGGAAGTCATCCGTGAAGGGAGTGACTTCGCCATCAGGTCTCAAAACCGCCATATTGAACCGGAAGTTGTCAGCGCGCGCCAGCCGCCTCAGGAGCGGCCTATAGGTTGTGTCACTGAGCTCAGAGTAAGGAGGCACGACAAAAAGAATGTTTGTGAAGGGAGACGCAGGCTTCCTTGGTGCACCACTGTCGACAGCGAGCACCGTTCCGGAACCTTTCGGAAAGCGGACGATGAAGTCGCTCACATCAAGTCCGCTCACAGGTGACCCGTCCCTGAATCGCGCGGTCGCGCGGAGATGGATTGGTGGACACCCTGGAGATGTTGGCTCACCGGAGCGTACAGCTTGGCTAACAGCCGCGGAACCGCCCAGGATCGCGCACAGCACAGTCAAACTCAGTCTGCGAACGAAACCGAACATGCGGCATTGTAGATTACCGTGCTCTGAGAGACAGGGCGGTTTCAGCAACGATGTCGTAGTTGTGACGGAGGACGCCGCCCTCGTGCAGGAAGTTGCCGACGACAGGCTCGACGCCCAGGGCGCGAATGCGATCGAGGTCGGCTTCGATGGGCGTCTGGCCTTCTCGCGCGTACTGTTCACGGGTCGCGGGCAGGATAGGCGCGGTGTTGATCAGGGCGTAGTCGAAGAGCTTGCGGCGTTGGCCGTTGGAGTCCCGCGCATGATCGAGAATTTTCTCGATGTGCTGCGAGGCGGTGAGGCCGAGGCTTTCGTTGGCCTGAGTCATCAGATTGCAGATATAGACGCGGGTGGCGCGGGTGGCGGCCAGCGCCTCCGGAATGCCGCGCACCAGCAGGTTGGTGATGAGCGAAGTGTAGAGCGATCCGGGACCGAGGGTAATAACATCGGCGTGAGCGATCGCTTCGAGTGTCTCGGGAAGCGGATGGGCGATGGACGGTTCGAGCCGCAACTCGGCGATGGTGCTCTTCGAGGCGCTGATGCGGGTTTCGCCCAGGACGGTGGTGCCGTCCTCCATCTCGGCGGCGAGAGTGCAGTCGGCGGTGGTAGCGGGAAAGATGCGGCCGCGGGTGGCGAGAATTTGTGAGGAGGTCTGCACCGCCGCGGCGAAGTCGCCGGTGACCGCGGTGAGGGCGGCGAGAAAAAGATTGCCGAAGTTGTGGCCCTCAAGCTCACCGGTTGCGAAGCGGTGACGGAAGAGGCGGCTGAGAAGAAACTCATCCTCAGAGAGCGCGACCATGCAGTTGCGCACATCGCCGGGAGGAAGAATGTTCAAGCCTTCGCGCAGCCGGCCCGAAGAGCCGCCATCATCGGTGACCGTGACGACGGCTGTGAGATCGGAGATGAGGCAGGGAGAGTTCCTGCAGAGCGCGTCGGGGAGGGTTTGCACGGCTCCGGGCGCCAGGGTGTAGCGCTTGAGACCGCGCAGAAGCGTGGAAAGACCGGTGCCACCGCCAATAGCGACCACGCGAAGCTGCTTGGGAGGTGGGGCGGACATGCTCCCCGTCAGTTTAGTTCGCCGTTCCTCCAGCGGAGCATTGTTTCGGCTGCGGGAACTGCCCCGAAGGTTGTAGTCAGGCAGTTTCTTGGATCAACCTTGGATCAACCGGGTTAGGGAAGCGCGAGCATTGCGGAAGGAAGCCATCGCCGGGCTATCCTTCCTTATGCGGTTCCGACGCGTGTCGATGGGGATGGCTGCGATGCTGGCAGCGGGGATCTCAGCGGGAGCGGCGCTGCGCGTGACACGCGTGGGAGCTCCGCTGCGCATCCCGGGACCGCTCCACGCCGCGACGCATACGGTCCTGTTCGGCGTTCTGACCTTGCTGCTGCTGGGTTGCACCCGCTCGCCGCGGGTGCGCTGGCTGCTCTGCCTGGGTGCATTCCTTCTGGGCTGCGGGACGGAATACTATGAAGGGCTGTGCGACGGGTATGGGATCGAAAACGCTGATGTCTTTGCGGATGCGCTCGGGATAGCGGCTGGGGCGGTGATGATGCTTGCCGTGGCGGTACGATCACGATTTGCCCTGCGTTCGCGGCGCAGTTCACCCAGGGTGGGCCGGGCGTTGCGCCCATAGAAGTTGCCTGGCTCTTCTGTCAGATGGTGGGAGCGCTTTGGCGACGTTCTACATGGAGCAACTGGTGTTCCACCGGGGCAGCCTGCACGGGAGCGGGCCGGTGGCCGGCGCTTTCTTGCTCCGCACGCGCGCCGGTATTCGGTAAATCTCCGACCATCCAGCCCAGCAGGGCATATCGGGAAAGCGTCTGGGTCAGGGCAATCGAGAGGACAAAGACCAGGAGGCTGACACCGGCTGCTGTGGCGAGAAAGCTCCAGGCGCCAAAGTGAGCCGGGTAGGAGGGCAAGCTTTCAGAGATTCGCCGAGGCAGGAAGAGCAGACCGGCCAGCACCAAGGAATGGCTCAGGTACACGCCAAAGATCTCCTTGCGTACATTGATGAATGCGGGTGACATCACGCGCTGGATTTTCAAAATGAGGACAATCGTCGCGAGCGAATACAGCTGGTTGCTGAGCCTGAGTGTGTTCAGAGGGTCAGGAGCACCACGGTGCGCCAAAATGTTAGCCTCTCCCGTCGCCAGGAGCGCGGCGAGCAGGACAAACAACACGACCATCCACAGGGAAACTCGTGCCAGCTTCTCTACGAGCCAACCGTAATTCCGCGCTCCCAAGGCACCAAGCCATAGAAAGAACATGTAGCCGCCAAGAGCCACAGTGTGCGATGAGGGTACCCAGCCGCGATAGATGTTTACAGCGTAGAACAGCGTAATCAGGAAGAGCGCACAACCCAGCCATGCGCGGCGGAAGTGCCGCCGCACAAGCAACAGGACGAAAATGGAAAGTAGGAGGTTGGGTACAAACCAGAAAGCAGTTCCCGTCAGATAACCCTCCACAAGGAGAGGTATCTGCGTGAGGCTGTCGGTACTCAGAGACAGATCGAGTTTGTGCCTGAGGAGCTTGCCGATCGTGAAGTACACGGCGGTAAAAAGAAACCAGGTCAGCCATGGCACGCCAATCTTCTGCAAACGGCGGCCCATGAAGGCGAAAGGATTGCCGCGTTCGAAGGCGTCTCCCAACAGGAAGCCGGATACCAGAAAAAAATCAATCGTGCCGAACTTGACGAATCCAGACAGGACTCTAACGAGCCCTGGAGGGGTGACGCCGGGCAAGGCGCTGGGCATTGTTTCTATGCAGTGGAGCGCAACCACGGCGGCCATCGACCAGAATCTCGCATTGTCGATGAAGAGGGATCGATGCGCCAGAAGGCCCGCTTGTTTGGCTATGAGAGGGTTCTGCCGGCGATGGCGGCTTCGTCTCTCGATGCCATCGTGAGCCTCAGGCTGGGTTTGTCTCCGTTCATGCTCGATCATGGCACCCCAGCCCAGCCACCATGGATACTATGAAGCTGGCTCGCTGCAGGCTATGGCGCGCAAGTTGCAGGCCGGGGACGTGAGCTACGCGTCGCGATAGGACGCCCTGACAGCTCAGCTCCCGCTTACGCCATCAAGAACACGGTAGAGGCCACCGCCCAGTGAATGATCGTGAGGGTGTCGGCACCACGGAAGCCAGCGAACTCGCCGGGAAGTACAGCGGAACCTCAAAAGCAGGAAGAGCCTCGAACGCAGGCCTGGCAAGAATGTAGCCCTGCATCAACGTGATTCCGCAATCTCGAGCGCACGCATACTCCTCGATAGTTTCGATCCCTTCTGCTATCAGCGTGATGTTCAGGGAAGCGCACAGGCTGACCAGGTTGCGAACAACGTGCTGTGCCCTCGGTCTCTCCTGCAGCCGGCGCGTGAGATCCATGTCTAGCTTCACAATGGTGGAATGCAGATTCGCAAGCAGATTGAGGTTTGCGTATCCGGCGCCGAAATCGTCGATCGCCAGTTCGAAGCCGTGCTTCCGGTACTCATCGGCAATCTCTTGTAGATGCTGAGGGCTCTTCACTTCCTCCTGCTCCGTTACTTCGAAGATGAGCCGGTCCAGCGGGAAATCCGCTTCCCGTGCAGTCTTCAAGGTGAGTTGAATGCAGGCCGCGGGACTGTAGACAGCGCCGGGAAGGAAGTTGATGGACAACTTTGCGCCTGTCGCCTGCAGGTTGAGTTTCGAAGCAAGGAGAATGGCTTGACGGCGGCAGCTTTGGTCGAAGGCGTAGCGATTCTCGGGTGTTATTTGAGAGAGCACGGTCATGGCTCCTTCTCCCTGTGGGCCACGCACCAGCGCCTCATAGGCGTATGGCCTGCCGGCAGCCACATCGACGATGGGTTGGAAAGCCATGCTGAAGGGCATGGGCTGCTGGATTCCACCTCGGCAGGCGTGGCAATTTGCGTGAGACATCCGCTTCTCCGGACCACGTGAATCAAAGGCCGCTCGCATGAGCTTGTCCGTGTTGTACCTGTCGCGGGTTGTACCTGAGAATTCCTACAAAGTGCTATCAAAACGAATGGGAAGCATGTGGCGCGTGCCAAACCCGGCAGTAGTGATCCGGGGCGGTGTGCGGGGTGCGCGGAGTGGCACCGTTCCGCCTGTATGACCTTCGCACACTCGGGCGGCCCGCGCGGCGATGATGGGACACTCGCGGGTGCAAAGGCTCATGCGGTACTCGCACCCGGCTCAGAAGCAGAGCGGCGCGATGGAGAACTGGATAAGCATGTGGCGGCCGCGGAGGCGCGGGAACGGCTTGAGGAGCAGCGTCGGGTAGGCAAGCGTTCCCTACGCGTTCCCCTACAGCAGCGAAGCCCTCCTACGCTGGAGGGCTTCTAAGTCACTGCAAAAGATTGGAGGCGCGGGTCGGGATCGAACCGACGCATAAAGGTTTTGCAGACCTCTCCCTTACCACTTGGGTACCGCGCCCTGTCCAAGTCCGCGAAAAAAATACGGCAGACGCGGGACACACTCGATGAACTCTTCTGTTGTATCGCTTAGAACGTGTGAAGTCGAGAGGGAAGGATGGTTGGAGCGGGAGACCGGGGTCGAACCGGCGACATCTTCCTTGGCAAGGAAGCACTCTACCACTGAGCTACTCCCGCCCTGCCGTTCTACAGTATAGCCGAGGAGCTTGGTGGGTGCCAAGCTCCCGGGACTGAAGCCTTGAGCCGCCGATCGGCGCCTCAGGTTCGGCATGGGGGATACTGACCGCTTAGGGTGCGCCGGCGGCGTGATCGAAGGCGAGGCGGCGGCCGGCGGACTTCAGATGGCCGAGGCGCACGATGTGCGGAGTCACCGTGATCAGGAGCTCAGCCGTATCCTTTTCGCTGTCGCGGTTGGTGCCCTGAAAGCCGGGAAGCTCGTTGAGGCCGGGCAGGCCAGTCATGGCGCGCAGCTCAGACCCGGTGACCTGACTGGCCAGCAGCACCGTCTGGCCGGTGGGGACGGTAATGGTGGACTGCAGGGCGCGGCTGTTGAGGATGGGGACGTTGTTGAGTGAGGCGCCTCCGAGCGACTCGATCTTCATATCGAGCTGAAGCGTGACGTCCTTGCCCTGGTGAACGGTGGGTGTGGCCTTGAAGGTGAGGCCCAGGTCTTCGAACTGGAATTGCGGGATCGTGACGGACGTCCCGGAACCCAGGTACTGCCCCACGAGCTTCTGCTGGGCCGCCGTCAGACCGGAGATGCTGGAAGAGTTGAGCCCGGAGCTGTAGCTTCCGGTGATGACGGGATAGCGGGTGCCGGCGCGGAAATTTGTGACCTGACGATCGCTGCCGCGCAACTGCACGAAGTCCAGCGTGCGCACGTCGGTGTTGTTGAGCATCAGGTTGATCGTCGTGCCGGAGCCCAGATAAACGCCGGCCAACGGAATGCCGTTGAAGCTGCCGACCGTGCCCAGCAGCCCGGTGATCTGGCTGATATTCAAGAGCCCGGCTGCCTGCAGGACTCCGATTTCCAGGGGAAGATCGTGAGCCAGGTTCCCGGTAAGAGTGATGACGCCGGAGGACACCGCAGTCTGGATCACGGACTGGTTCTGGCTGATGAGAGTTTCGGCTTCGCTGTAGAAGGAATAGGCCCCGATGGACGTTGGGGTCTGCACACCGACATTGCGAGTCTTGTTCCTTGCGACCTCGTAGAGCGCAATGTCGAACTGCACCTCGGCGCTGCCGTCGAGCATGTCGGCATAGGTGGCGTTGAGAAGCTTGAGAGTTTTCGCGTCACCACGCAGCAGAAGGTCGCCCGCTGTCTGACTGGCGGTGACCTGCTTGAGATCGAAGACCTGACGCGCGACATTGGCCAGTTCGCTCATGGCCTCGCCGGTGAGTCCTGGCAGGTAGAGGGTTTCCTCCATCAGCGGCTCATACTGATCGCGACTCTCCTGCGTGTTTGTCACGAGGAGAGCGAAATCCGGCTGCACGGGTACGGCGAACACGTTGGCCAGCTTGTTCGCGATCCGGGCGGCAGTGGCGTAGTCGGCATCGTCGAGATCGAGCCGAACAGTGCGACCGCCGGTCAAGGGGTTGGGAAACTGCGTTCTGATGCCATAGGCGCCGTAGACCGCGCGCAGCATCTGCTCGGCAGGCAGGGCCTGGTGAAAGTTGTGAAGCTCGCTGGCGGGCCTGAGCTCGATGGCGCGGCCGAGGTGCGGGTCCATGCCGCTGCCGCGCAGGCCCGCGGGACCCACGACTGTGGGTTCGGCCAGAGTCTCCAGAGGCAAGGAAGACGCGGCGAAGTGCTGCGCAATGATGGGGTCGGCGGGATCGATGGCGCGCGCCTGCGCGAGCATGGCGTCCGCGAGCGTGGAGTTGCCCGCGCGGCGCTCCGTAGCGGCTTGCACCACGAGTTCGCTGATCCGGTGTTCGCGGGCGATGCGGAGGGAAAGGGCGTACTCCGGTTTGCCGGGGTTCAAGCGGGCCGCGCGAGTGAAGTCCTGCTCGGCCGTCATGAGGTCGTTGCGCTCAAGGGCTTTGGCCCCGGCGAGGTATGCGTCGTCGGCTTGACGGGCCTGCCGCTCCGAGACGGGCTTGGCCGGCACTGCGTCGCTGGGGACGTTTGCAGGCAGGATGCCGGCAGGAACGCTGGCCGGGGAACCCGAAGCATCCTGGGCGCGCAGGGTCTGGGTCGTCAAAAGTGCTGAACATGCCAGAACGCCGAAAGCCCATGCCCGCCGCCACTCGCGGGGTGACCAGACGACGCGATCTGTGGAGGGGTGGGGCATCCTGCACGTTAGACGGCAGACGAGGGCTATCGTCCGCCGCCGGAGACGATCTGCAGGTTGGGGCGGGCCACCCGCGCGGGCCGTACGGACGTGGGCGGACGGCGCAGGCCGCGTTTGATCTGCACGGAATCCATCTCCAGCTCCGTAAGAGTTCGGCTCAGGGTGTTGCGGTGCATGCCGAGCTCTTCCGCCGCCTTGCACTGATTGCCGCGATGCCTGGCGAGAACTTCGAGGATAAAGCGCTTCTTGAACTCGCGCACCGCGTCGGCGTAGGGCAGGCCAGCCGCGTGCATCTGGAGGACGAGGTTGTCGAGGTCGCGTTTCAAGAGCGGCATTCCTTTTGGTTCGAGTAAGGCTCAGCGGGGTGCAGCAGGTGCGGCGGCAGTTCAACCAGTGTGCGACGACGGAGCGGACTTGATCCAACCAGGTGCGGTGTGCTTGAGGTGGTCGAGACCGTCCCGAAGTTTGCCGCGCAGGTCGGAAGGCATGACGAAGGATACAGCATGCGCGGTCCGAAGGAAATACGGAGCAAGCTGCGACGTCTGCAGCCAGACTCCCTGCGGCAGGAAGGCGGTAAAGGCTGTCAGCAGCGCCGTGCCAAGTAGAGCGCCGCGCAGCAAACCGAAGAGAGCACCGCCGACACGATCGAAGAAACTGAGGCCCACCAGCGAGGCGGTGCGGCGAACGATGCGGGTTAGCAGCGCGGCCAGCATCATGCAGGCCGCCAGGATGAGCACAAACGCCGCGAACTGAGCCAGAGCCTGCGACGAGACAAGCCCGGTGAGATGATGCGCCAGCTCGCGATAGTACCAGCCAGCGAGAAGGAAGCCGACAAGGAGGCCGCCGAGAGCGAAGGACTCGCGAAAAAGGCCGTTAATGGCGGCTTTGACGACCGAGTAGGTGAGGAGAATGGCGAGGAGCCAGTCGAGAGGATTCATGGGCGCATCACTGCATCTGCGAAATGGAGGGTGGCATCGGTACGTTCGTCACGACTCACCGGGACGAGCAGCGGTACGAACTCATCGATCGAGGCGGCGTCAATGTCGGCGAACAGTTCTACACGTTGCGCCTGTTTCGAAAGTGGGTGTTTGGACGAAAGCGTGAGTTCCAGCCGGGCGTGACCGGCCATGTCCACGCAAAAGAAACGCAGTAACGTTCCTCCACCCGCGACACGCGAATCAAAAGTGCCGAGCGTGATCTCACGAGTATCGGAGGGCGAGACGGGAAACCCGCGGGGCTTCTTTGCTGTTTGTTCCAACTCGCCCTGTCCAACGTACAGTTCGACAGTACCCCCGAACACCCCGTTCCACGCCGTCACCGCAATCTCGACGATGTCCTGATCTTGGTAGAGCATGGTAATCGTTAGACCGAGCTGCATTACTGGCCGCCTACGCCGCCCGTGCTTCGCGGCCACGGCTGCGGCCACCCAGCGAGACGGAGACAATCTTGCTAACCCCGGGCTCCTGCATGGTGACGCCGTACATCACGTCGGCCTGCTCCATCGTGCGCTTGGAGTGCGTAATGACTACGAATTGTGTCGTGGCCGACATCTCGGAGATGAGGCGGGCGAAGCGGCCGACGTTGGTTTCGTCGAGCGGCGCATCGACTTCATCGAGCACGCAGAAGGGCGCGGGCTGGAAGTGGAAGATGCCGACCAGCAGCGAAAGCGCGGTAAGTGCTTTCTCGCCGCCGGAAAGCAGCAGGACGTTCTGCAGCTTCTTGCCCGGAGGCGAGGCGATGATGTCGATGCCGGATTCGGCGCTGTTGAGCTCATCGGTCAGCTTCATCAGGGCCTGGCCGCCGCCGAAGAGCCTGGTAAAGGTCTTGGAGAAGTTTTCGTTGATGATCCGGAAGGCTTCATCGAACTTTACTCTGGACACTTCGTCGATTTCCTTGATGGAGGCTTGCGTATTCTCGATGGAGTCGAGCAGGTCCTTGCGCTGGGTTTCGAGAAAACCGTGGCGGGTCGCGGTTTCGTTGAATTCGTCGAGCGCCATCATGTTGACCGGGCCCATGGCCTCCATTCTGGACTTGAGCGCACGGGCAGTTTCGTCCTCGTAGTGCAGCGCGGCGGCTTCGGTGATGCGCTCGATGGAGGCGTCTTCGCGCAGAGCGGCGGGCTCGACGGAAAGATCGTTGATGCAGGCAGCTTCCATGTGCTCGATATCGGAGCTGAGCTTTGCGATGCGCGCGGAGAGCGTCGCTCGCTGATCTCGAAGCCCTTCGGTTTCGTGGCGGAGAGCTCGGAGCTTGCCATCCAGCTCGGCCATGGAAGCGCGCAGCGCGGCGGCTTCGGCCGTGAGGGTTTCGCCTTCCGCGATGGACTGTTTGCGCATCTCGGTGAGCTCAGTGCGCTGCCCGGTCAATTCCACGGTTTCGGTCTCGCGGCGCTGCTTTTCCTGCCCGGCGCTGTTGATCTGCTGCTCCAACTGGGCGATACGCTGCGATTGGGCATTGAAGAGACGGTCGGTCTGGGCGAAGTTCGCGTCGGCGTTGCGGCGGCGTTCTTCCAGGCCAGCCAGTGCGGCGTTGGCGGCAGAGGCGGCGGCCTGGAGCCGCTCGCGGTCAGCGCGCAAAGCGGCAATCTTGTCGGTAAGCGCGGCAACCTGAGCCTCGATTTTTTCGCGCTCGCCTTCGTGCTGGGCGGCTTCGTCGCGCTTGCGGGCGATGAGGTCCTGCCTGACGCCGCGCTGGTCCCGGTTGCGCTCGGCGGCGAGCTGCCACTCCTGCAAGCGGCGCTCGATGCGCGCGGTTTCGGATTCCATCTGGCGCAGCGCGGCGCCGGAGTTGGCGGACTCGCGCTCGGCATCGCGGCGCTCATGGTTTCTACCATCGAGCGCGGACGTCAGATCGGCGATCTCGCGGATCAAAACCTGCGTGCCGGTTTCGGCTTGCGCCAGCTCGCGCTCTGCTGCCTCGATATTGGCTTGCACTTCGGCGAGTTCGCGCTTGAGGGCCAGCGGACCC
Organism: uncultured Acidobacteriaceae bacterium; assembly: GCA_964246235.1. GTDB lineage: Bacteria > Acidobacteriota > Terriglobia > Terriglobales > Acidobacteriaceae > Granulicella. The sequence goes on along the minus strand of CAXTPR010000013.1, from coordinate 21,439 downwards.
TGTGTGCGCGGGCGGCCTCCCGTGACGGTGACGTTGTGAAATGTCTCCCCGGAAGGAGAGAGGAAGAACGCCTGCGGATTGCTGAGCGCCAGCGAGCGCGCGGTGCTGGAGTCGGGTGCGACGAAGCCTTCGCGGAGCTTGGGCAGGATGACTTCCAGCGACCTGCCGAAGCCGTCAAGCACGCGGATGCAATCCTTAAGAGGCACAACGCCTTCGCGGTTGGGCTCGGCGGAGCTGCGCATGCCTTCGGCGAAGGGAAAGGTGGCCTGCGAGTCATCAGGATGGACCAGGAAGGTGGCGCGGCCGGCAACGCCGGAGTGGAGCATGCGCACGCCCTCGTCCGCAGCGTCCCAACTCTTGACGACGATGTAGTTCAGCTCGTCACGCAGGAACTCGTCGACAACGTTTTCGTACTTACCGCTGACCTCGAGGAAGTCGGCAAGGGTGCCCACGGGCGCCATGCGCCCGCTGAGCTGCTGCTCGCGTTTGGCATTGGCGCGGAAGATGTTGCGAACCGTGTCGGTAGAGTAGCTATGCTCGCGGATCAAGGCTTCGAGCGATCCGCGGCGACCCGTGAGCGTCGCGAGCTCAGCGCGAAGCTGGTCGCCGAGACGGCGGGATTGCTGTTCCTGCGTTTGTTTGCTCGCGAGGGTCTGGCGAAGCTCGGCGATCTCGGATTCGAGACGCTTGAGGCGCTCGGTGACGTCCTCAAACGAGAGCCTCGCCTGGCCGCGCTGTCGGCCAAGAGCTTCCAGCTCCTCGTAGGCGCGGCGGGTTTCGTTGGCGAGGCGCTCGGACTCGGTTTCGAGGCTTGCCAAGGCGGCTTCAGCCTGCGACTGCTCGTTGCGGAGATTGTTGACGCGCTGCATGGCCGACAACGCTGCACGGCGCTGGTTTTCAGCGAGAGCTTCCGCGGCTAGTACATTGCGCGTGGACTCGTGGGCTTCGGAGGTTCGGGCCTGGGCGGCGTCGCGTGACGCTCCGGCCTCCGCGGTGGCGTTCTCCAGGAAGCTCCGGAGCTGCTCGCGCTCGCCGGCGAGACCTTCGAGCTGGCCGCAAGCGCCGGCCAGATCGTCACCGCCGGTGGCAAGGCGGTGCTCCAGATCCGCGATGCGGTCGGCGTTCGAGCCCAGCCGCGCGACCACACGCTCCAGCTCCACGGTGGTCTGGTTGGTGCGGGACGTGGCATCGCGGATCTGCTGATCGAGCTGATAGCCGTGCGCTGTGCCGGAGGAGTGCTCCGCGTCCATGCTTTCCAATTGGGCGGTTTGCGCGCCGATCAGCCCAGCGAGGCGGGAGATTTCCGCAGACGCGGCGGCCTGTTCGCCGTCCATCTGCGCGAGACGGCTGGCGAGAACCACACGCAGCTTCCCGCGAAGCTCTTCACGCAGCGCGCCGTAGCGCTCGGCCTTGGCGGCCTGACGCTTGAGGATGCCCATTTGCCTTGTGACTTCCTCGAAGATGTCGTTGACGCGCGACAGGTTCTGGCGTGCGGATTCGAGGCGCAGCTCGGCGAGTCGCTTCTTGGTTTTGAAGCGGGTGATGCCGGCCGCTTCTTCAATGATCCCGCGGCGGTCCAGAGGTTTGGAGGACAAAATCTGGCCGATGCGCTCCTGGCCGATCATGGCGTAGCTCTCACCGCCCAGGCCGGTGCCCATGAAGATGTCCTGGATGTCGCGCAGGCGGCAAATCTTGCCGTTCAGCAGGTATTCAGAGTCGCCGGTGCGGAAGAGGCGGCGGGTGACGGTGATCTCGCCGGCCTGAACCGGCGTGCGGCCGAACTTGCGGCGGCGAATCTTGAGAACAACGTCTTCCGCGTCCGCTAAGCCTTCAGGGGCGGCAAAATCGGCTGGCTCGGCCGGAGCCGAGTCGCCTTCCAGCTCGACACCAGGCTGGGCTTCGGCGACGGCGTCTTCGGTGGCCTGAGCGGCATCGGCGCGGACGGCTTTTTCGTCCCAGTCGCCAGCAGGCTCGGTCGGTCGAGGAGAGGCGACAGGGTCGGAGCCATCGTTCTGCGAGTTGTGGGAGATGTTGCGGTATATCTCCGGATCGACCAGGGTGAGGGAAACCTCGGCCATGCCGGTGGGTTTGCGATCGCGGGTACCGGCGAAGATGACATCTTCCATCTTGATGCCACGCAGACTCTTGGCCGATTGCTCCCCGAGCACCCAGGTGATCGCATCGGAGATGTTGGACTTGCCGCAGCCGTTGGGGCCGACGATGGCAGCGATCCCTTCGCCGGCGAGCTGCACCTCGGTGCGATCGCAGAACGACTTAAAACCGAGGATCTGGATTTTCTTGAGCTTGAGCAACCTGAAGAAACCTCACTGGAGCAGAAACCGCGAAGCAGGAGACCTGCTTGCACCGGCTAAGACTGGATGCTATGGACGCAAACCGAGGGAAGCAACAGGCGGAGGTAAGATGTTGTGGATAAGAAAGGCCGAATCACAGGTATGTCCGCGGCGGCCATGGTGGTGAAGAGACGGAGGCCTCTGTCGCCGGCTGGAAAACAGACGGATACTTCCGCAACGAGCGCGGGCAAATATTGTGCTGGGGAGCCGCCACCGCGGCGGCGCTTGCACGGGAGCAACAGGATTCCTATAATCCGCATCATCCACCGTAGCTCCAGCGGTAAGGGAGAACGGTTGCAGCGCGGCGGTCGCGTACAAGCGGCACAATACTGATTTTCCGGGCATCTGGTTACCAGGTGAACCTAACAAGGGAGTTCTTACTATGAAGATGGTCGTCCTTGCATCTCTGCTGGCTGTGGCCGGCACCGCGCCGTCGGCGCGTTCCAGCGCGGCACAGGCAGCGGCGGGCGGTGGCGTCCAGATGCAGGCGGACGAGTACGCCAAGTACCAGGCGTGCGGCAACGGACAGCCGCCCAGCGCGACGCAGGCGGCGGCCTGCCAGGAATACCTGAAGGCCTACCCAAACTCCGCGGTGAAGAAGGACGTGCTGCAGCAGATCATGTTCGGCTACAGCACCTCGAACGACGCCAAGAGCACCATGGCGGCGGCCGATGCGGTGCTGGCTAACGATCCGAACAACCTGGCAGCCTATGTGTTCGAGGCGCAGCTGCACTCCGCGTCCGGCGATCCCGCCGGCGCCGCGGACTATGCGAAGAAGGGCCTGGCGCTCGGTCAGCCGGCAGGCATGCCGGATGCGCAGTACCAGAACATCAAGACCAATGGTTATCCGGTGTTGTACTCGGCCGAGGCCAACGGTGCTGCCGCGGCGGGTGATCAGGCTGCCGCCATTGCGGCGTTCAAGCAGGAGCTTGCGGCTGTGCCGGTAGCTCAAACCACAGCGCCCGGCCTGCAATTACAGGATACCTACGGGCTGGCGCAGGCCTACTACAAGTCAAGCCCGCCGGATCTGTTGAACTGCGCGTTCTACGGAGCTCGCGGCATGGACTACGCTCCGGATCCGTACAAGACGACCTTCGGCCAGCTTGCCAAGTACTGCTACCAGAAGTTTCACGGCAGCACCGAAGGCTTTGAGGCGGTGAGCGCCTCGGCGAAAGACAATCTAAACCCACCCGATGGCTTCCTTGCCGGTATCAAGCCCGCGCCGAAGCCGGAAGACATTGTGGCGCAGTTGCTTTCCACTACGCCCGATCTGGCGACCCTGGCGCCTGGCGACCGCGAGTATGTGCTGCAGAACGGGACGACGGAGCAGCAGGGAAAGGTCTTCGACGCTGTGAAGGGCAAAGTCGCGAAATTTCCTGACATCCTGGTCATCAGCGCGACGGCGGATAAGGTGATGACGGCGGTTTCCGATGATGCGGTGCAAAGCAAGACCGCAGACTTCGAGTGGGACATGAAGACGCCGCTGAAGACGGTACCCGCCGCCGGTGCGAAGGTGACCCTGGTGGGAACCTACTCGTCCTACGCCAGCAGTCCGATCGCCGTGGTTATGACGGATGCGTCGGTGGAGACGAAGGCTCCCGTCAAGGCGGCTCCGGCGCATCGTCCGGTTCCACGCAAGCGCTGACGCAGAGCAAAGAAGACGGCCTCCGCTGAGACGGAGGCCGTTCTACTTTGCAGGCCGTGTTCTTGAACGAGTCGCGCTTACCGTTGATCGGCGAGGGCGAGCAGGTTGCTGAAGAGGCGAAAGGAACCTGGGACGGCCTCGGGAAGCTGGCGGTACAGGGCAAAGGCGCAGTAGGTCCAGTGGCCCTGGCCAAGCCGTACAGACACCAGGCCGCCGCGTTGTGGGGCTTGCGGTCCCACCCCTTCACTTGCCGAGCCGGGATCGTGCGTCTCGGTCAGGGCGGTGTAGCGTGGATCCCAGGTGCGGAGAAAGCCATGGCCGCGCTCCGCGACCCAGCCGTTGAAATCGGCTTCGGTGAGTTCGTTCGGTGTGCGGAGTGTGCTCCCGCCGGAGTCCAGCAGACGCACAGGAGCGGTCTCGTCGACGACCTTTTCAGCGTCGCGTCCCAGCGAGAGCGGATACGGCGCATCGTCGCCGGTGAATTCGGCGGTCTGATACTGCACGACGACGTTGCCCCCGCCACGAACGAAGTCGAGCAGCGCCTCCGTGGGCGCTCCGTGCAGCTCCGGATGGGCGTTGTAGGTTCGGACGCCGAGGACGACCGTGTCGAAGCTGGCCAGCTTTGCCGGTGTTAAATCGGCTACAGCGAGTATGGCGGGCGCGAGGCCGATGGAGGCGAGGGACTCGGGAACCGAGTCACCAGTCCCGGAAAGATAAGCGATGCGCGTACGCCTGGGGAGCTTCAAATCCACGGGAACGAGGCGGGCCGCGGCCGGCGTAAAGAAGTTCGTCCGCGGCAGATCGCCATATCCGATGGAACGGTAGCCCTCGGTGATGGACTCCTGGTTGGAAAGCACGGTCGAAGCGGTAAGAGTAAAGGCCGTCCGGTGCGTAGCGGGAGGATCGATCTGGAAGCGTGTCAGCCCCGGCGCGTCCGTGCCGTCGATCGCGGGCGTGGTCTTCCAGCCTGCGGGAACGACGAGCTTCGGCCGAGTCTGTGGCGAAGCGGCGGGATACAGCAGGGTGGAAATGCGCGTGCTGCTCGCGGCATTGGGGAGTGCCTGCGCATGGGTTGAAAGTGTAAGGCTCGTGGGCGGAAGAAGCGCGACCGGCTGGCGCTCATGGAGCGCCACCGCTGCAAGCTGGAGGCGAACGCCGTTGTAGGTGACCTCGGCGATGCAGGTCAGCGCATTCGGAGTCATAGGAGCGTTACGCAGGCTAGTGTCAAGCAGCTTATAAACCGGGGCTTCGATGCTGTCGCGGAAAAAGTAGGGACGCGTGGGCTGGTTTGCGCGGCGGGGATCCAGGCCGCAGTGAGCCGTAACCGGATGGCCTTGCGCGAGGTACGGCTCTTCACCGTCTTTACGGTTGCGGCCGTCCTCGGTCAGGCTGTCTCCGTTGCTGTTGACGCTCAGCAAGCGGTTGAAGATCACAGGCTCGCCGGATGTTTGCGAGAGGCGGGCTGTCGCAGAAACGGTTTGCCGGATCGGAAAGGAAGCGCTGTCGGCTTCCACCGTCAGGTTGAGGCCGAGCGCCAGTAGGAGAGCCTGATTGACCTGCGCCCGCTTGACCAGAAGCTCATGCAGGGCAGTTTTCTTCTGGACTGGGCTGTCATGTGTCGAGGCTTCGATATGGGAGATCAGCGTGTCGAACTTCTGCGCCGCAACGGCCAGCAAGGGAGCCACGTCCACCGGATGCGCAGAGTCGAAGCGCTCGTTTGCAGTTTGAATCGCCCGGCTCGCCTCGGCCAGGGCATCGCCGGAGAAATTGCCGCTGTCGAGAGACTGGAGACTCAGGAGCGAGGTGTCGATGCCATCGAAGAAGCTGCTTTCCTGCGCCTTCTGCTTCGCAGCGTTGAGACGGGAGCCGTAGCGGTGATACGCCACATCGAAAGCGCCTGCAGGCGCGTTGCGGACGCCGGGTCCGACCTGCGATTTCTGCAGGCCCAGACCGATGCGGGCGAACTGGACGTAGCTCAGCGGGGCGTGCGGATCGGCTCTCTTGTTCGCGAGATCGGTGGGATTCGCGCCCGCAGATGTGAGCAGCGGGTCGGACTGGCCCTCGTGTACGACGACATCCGTGGAGGGAACCGTGGTGGTGATCTCGCCGGTGACATAGTTGGTGAAGCGCGCGGGCGCGTACTGGCCGGTGGCATAGTCGAACAAGCCCTGAGACGTGACAGCGCCGAGCGGAACGCGGGCGTAGACCTTGAGCGGCTGCCAGGGCAGGATGCCTTCGACGGTCAACTCCGGGAAGATCTTCGGGTCGCCGGCGGCTTTGAAGACCTCCTGTGCGATCTCCCCGGAGACCTGATGCTGCCCGTGGCCATCGGTGACGCCGCCGACGAAGACCGCAGCGATTACCAGGGGACGGTAGAGCCGGACGGCGCGCACGGCGTCGTAGAGCACGCGCTCATGGGTCCACTTGCGGAAGGCTTCTTCCTTGGTCTTGCTGAAGCCGAAATCGACTTCGGTGCCGAACATCTGGTCCACGCCCAGGTAGCGGTCCGCGGAAAGCAGCTCCTGGGTGCGCAGCAGGCCGAGCGCATCTTCGAAGTCGCCGGTCATGGCGTTCTGGCCGCCCTCGCCACGACTCAAGGTGAGCATGGCGACGCGGGCACCGAGACCGCGCGCACAGTAGGTGAGCATGCCGCCATCTTCGTCGTCAGGGTGCGCGACGATCAGCATGAGCGAAGCACGGGTGTTAAGCCGGCGCAGCATCTGCTCCAGCCCGCGGCCGCCCTGTGGCTCCGGCTGGTCGATGGGAAGCTCGCGGCCGTCGCGGGGCTTCACCCGCTCGCCGCGCAGGTTGGCCGGATCGGCGAACTGCGGGGTTTGCGCGGCAATCACGCTGGACGCAAGCAGTGCAAGGGGGAGCAGCTTCATGGGTTAAGCGTCTCACAGCGGCGTAGAGCCACAAAGTGCGGCAGGCAAGGTCCACATGGCTCTTCGCGCCGCTCTTTGTGCTCACCAACTTGAGTTCAGGCTGGAGCGGCTGGCATCGGATCGCCGACTGGTACGGAGCTTTGTAGGCCGCGTCGCGTAGACTGGGCGCGCATGTCTGATCCAGCATCTGACGCGGGCTCGGAGCCAGGGTCGCCTCTCGAACGGAGTCTTTCCCTGCGCGGGGCAGTGACGCTGAACCTGCTGGACATGATCGGCGTGGGCCCGTTCCTGACGCTGCCGTTACTATTGGCCGCGATGGGCGGGCCGCAGGCCATGCTGGGCTGGGTTCTGGGTGCGCTGCTGGCGGTTTGCGACGGGCTGGTGTGGGCGGAACTGGGCGCGGCCATGCCGGAAGCGGGCGGCACCTATGCGTACCTTCGCCGCATGTACCCGGAGCGGTGGGGCCGGCTGCTGAGCTTTCTTTTCGTCTTCCAGCTCTGTCTTTCGGCGCCACTGTCAGTGGCGAGCGGAGCCATCGGGCTGGCGCAGTATGCAACGGTACTGGTGCCAGCATCCGGGCAAGGCTGGCTGCGCGGCGGCGCGGTTCATGCGGTGCGGCTGGGACACTACACGGCCGGAGTGAGCTTTGGGCCGTTGACGCTGGTGGCCATGGGGGTTGTGGCGCTTACAGCACTGCTGCTGTACCGGAGGCTGCAGGCGCTCCGATGGATTTCGGCGGGGCTGCTGACCCTGGTTCTCTTCACGATTGCCTGGACGATTTCGACCGGCCTGTGGCGCGGACACTGGGCGCAAGTGGTCGCGTTTACGCCGGGTGCTTTCCAGTTGAATCGCGGGTTTTTCGCGGGGCTGGGCTCGGCCATGCTGGTGGCGACCTACGATTACTGGGGCTATTACAACGTGACGTTCCTTGGCGGAGAGGTGCGGGACGCGGCGCGCACCGTGCCTCGCGCCGTGCTTCTTTCCATCGCCTTGGTGGCCGTGCTGTACCTGGGATTGAATGCCAGCGTCTTGGCCGTGCTGGGCGCGCCGGCCATGCTGGCGGCACAGAACGTGGAAGCGCGGCGCGCGCTGCTGGCTGAGGTGATGCGTGTGGCATACACGCCGGTGCTGGGTGTGGATGCGGCCGCGTGGCTGGGGCGGCTGGCTGCCGTGCTGGTCATGGTGACCGCCTTCGGCAGCGTGTTCTCGCTGCTGCTCGGGTACTCGCGGATTCCGTTTGCAGCAGCGCGGGACGGCAACTTTTTTGCGGTCTTTGGGCGGCTGCATTCGAAAGGCAAGTTTCCGCATGTCTCGCTGCTGGTATTGAGCGGTGTGGCCTGTGCGGCATGCTGCTTTTCGTTGGCGGACGTGATTGCAGGACTGGTGGTGCTACGAATTCTGCTCCAATTCTGCCTGCAGCATGTGGGGGTGATGCTGTGGCGTCGCCGCGAACCCGGGGCCGTGCGGCCGTTTCGGATGTGGATGTACCCGCTGCCTCCGCTTCTCGCCCTGCTGGGTTTTGGCTTTATCGTTCTTTCGCGTCCGAACTTCGGGCGCGAAGTCGCGCTGGCTGCGGCAGTTGCCGGCTGCGGATTCCTCGTTTGGGGTATGCGGCGCGTCTCCCTGGGGCTTCCTGCATCCAAGTAAGCTGCTGTACACGTACTCCTGACAGGTTCGCGCCCCTTGCCGCTCAGGCGTAGAACAGCCAGAGGAGTGCAGTGCGGCGTGCGCTGTCCTGGGAGAACGTCGATGTTGATCCACAAACCGAGCGACATTCCGTCATCGGAGATCACGAGCAAGAGCACATACGATTCGTACCGGCGTAACCGGCGCGGCTTCCTGCAGCAAGCGGGTCTGCTGGCCGCGGGTGCCCTCACCGGGACCATGTTTCCACGCACTGCGCTGGCAATGAGCAAACTGAATACAGTCCCGAGCAAGTACACGGTCAGCGACACCGAGACGCCCGAAGCAAAGGCACAGAGCTACAACAACTACTACGAGTTCGGCACGGACAAGAGCGATCCGGCGAAGAACGCGAAGAACTTTCGGACCCGGCCCTGGACAGTACGCGTGGAGGGCCTGGTCAAGAAGCCGCAAACCATCGATATCGACACCCTGGCTGGGTACAGGCCGCTGGAGAGCCGCGTTTACCGCTTCCGCTGCGTCGAGGCGTGGTCGATGGTGATCCCGTGGGACGGCTACCCCTTGAGCGAGTTCATCAAGGCCATGGATCCGCTGCCCAGCGCCAAATATGTGCAGTTCCTTTCCGCCGCGGACCACAGCCAGATGGAGCTGCCGGAGGGGTTCGACTGGCCGTACTCCGAAGGGCTGCGGATGGACGAGGCCATGCACCCGCTCACACTGTTGACCTTCGGCTCGTACGGCGAAACGCTGGCGCCGCAGCAGGGCGCACCGATTCGCGTGATCGTGCCGTGGAAGTACGGGTACAAGTCGGCCAAGGCGATCGTGAAGATCAAGTTCGTCGACAAGCAGCCCCCGACCACATGGAACGATCTGCAGCCCAGTAACTATGGTTTCTATTCCAACGTGAATCCCGCTGTGGACACGGTGCCGTGGTCGCAGCAGCGCGAACGCCTGCTGAATACCAACAGCTTTCTCCCGCACTTCGTAGCCACACAGCCGTTCAACGGCTATGGCAACGATGTGTCCGGGCTGTATGCGGGTATGGACCTGAAAAGGTTCTACTAGGCCGGCGACCAGGCGGACCTTTGCCCGGACGAGTGTCGTCTTAGACTGAAGCCATGCCGCCGCGTGCCGTACCGTACACAAAAGCCGTCGTTCACCTTGTGCTTCTGGTCCCGTTTCTGGGTCTCCTGTGGACCTACAGGAGCGGGTACCTGGCGCAGCAGGCCGATCCGGTGAGCTTTCTGACGCATGCCACGGGGAACTGGGCCCTGTGGATCCTGATCGCCGATCTGGCGATCACGCCGGTGAGAAGAATCCATCCGTCGCTTTCCTGGCTGGTGAGGCTGCGGCGCATGATCGGGCTGTATGCGTTCTTCTATGCGACGCTGCACCTGCTGACTTACGTGCTGCTCTATAGCGGCTACGACACGCAGACGGCGCTGACCGGGCTGCGGGCAGGACACCTGGCCGAACCATGGCTGCAGCTGAAGCTGATCTGGCCTTCCATGGTGGATGACGTGCTCAAGCGGCCCTTTATCCAGTTCGGGCTGGGCGCCTGGATCACCCTGTTGCTGCTGGCGCTGTCGAGCCCGCAGCGCGTTTTGCGGTGGATGGGCGGCAAGAGGTGGCAGGCGCTGCACCGGATGATTTATGTAGCGGCCATTGCTGGCGTGATCCATTACTGGTGGCTGGTCAAGGCCGGGGTACGGACACCATGGAAAGATACGGCGCTGCTGATCGTACTGCTCGGGGTCCGGATTGCGTTTGCGATCCTCAAGCGCAGCAGAAACGTGTCTCCGCCGCGTACTGCGGAAGCGGCATTCTGACGGCAGCAGCCCATAGCAACTACCGGCGCGGGCGCAGGTCTACATTCTTCGGAGATACGGGATACGAGAGAAGAAAATGCGAGAGCGCAAGGTGGGATAGATGGGAATACAACACTGGTCCAGCGTTCTGCTGGCATTCAGTCTCCATGCTGTGGCGCAGACGGCGCGGAGTCCGCATGTTTTCGTCACCGCGCCAAGCGGCACTGCGGGAACGCCTGCCGGAAAACGGCATAGTGCGACGGCAAAGACTTCTGCGAAGCTGGCGAGCCTTACCCCGCTCAGTGAGCGTGAGCGTGTGCTGCAGCTGCTCGACCGCTTCACCTTCGGCGAGCGGCCGGGCGAGGTGGACAGGGTCCTGGCGCTTGGAGCCGACAATTGGCTGGCCCAGCAGCTGGCTCCGGAGACAGTCAATGACTCGGTTTGCGACAAGCGCCTGCAGCAGTACCCGACGCTGAGCATGTCGCCCGCGCAGGCGCTCAGTGTCTTTCCGGATCGCCCGCAGGTATCTGCCGTGGCGGAGGGCAAAGCGCCGTATCCGAGCGATCCGCTGATGCATGCGGTCTTCGAGGTGCAGGTTGCCAAGTGGAGCGCGGAACGCGATCAGAAGAGGGCGGATGGGTCCAGCCAAGCGGGGCCTGAGCCGACAGATGCAGAGAAAGCGGCCAAGAAGCAGCAGGATCAGAGCGCGGCCGCGCGGATCTTCGGCGAGCTGATCGCCCTGCCCAGGAATCTGCGGATGAATGCGATCGTGGCGATGCCGGTGGAGGACCGTATTGTGCTGACCGGCAATGGGAATCTGGCGGGCGACCAGCGCAACCTCTTGTTTAACGACTTCTCGCCGCGCGAGCGGGAGGTGTTTCAGGCGATGAGCGGAAGCGTCAGCTCGTCGGGAAACATCGGCAGCGAGCTGGCGCAGGCGCGCGTCGTGCGCGACATCCTTACGGAGCGGCAGCTGCTGGAAGTGATGACCGACTTCTGGTTCAACCACTTCAATGTGTTCATCGGCAAAGACTCCGATCAGTGGTACACCACCAGTTATGAACGTGACGTGATTCGCAAGCACGCGCTGGGCAGCTTTCACGATCTGCTGCTGGCGACTGCGCAATCGCCGGCAATGATGGTGTACCTGGACAACTGGCTTTCGATCGGGCCGGATTCGCAGGCCAACGGCGTGAATCCGCAGAACCCGAAGAGCAAGCGCGGCAACAAGGGGCTTAATGAAAACTATGGCCGCGAGATCATGGAGCTGCACACTGTCGGCGTGAGCGGCGGGTACACCCAGGCGGATGTGACGGCGCTGTCCGCGATCCTGACGGGATGGGGCGTGGACCGGCCTGCGCAGGGGGGCGGGTTTGCATTCGACCCGAAGCGGCATGAGCCGGGGACGAAGACCTGGTTTGGCTACACCATTGACGAGCAGGGGCGCGCGATCAGGCTTGCGAGTGCGGCCCCACAGACGCCGACGCCGGGCAGCAGCGAAGCGGCAGCCACCTCTGACAGCGTGAAGCAGGGGCTGGCAGCGCTGAACATCCTGGCCTCCGCGCCGCAGACCGCGCACTTCATCTCCTATCTGCTGGCGCAGCGATTTGTCGCGGATACGCCGCCTGCGGGGCTGGTTGACCGTCTGGTCGCGGTCTATACGGCCAGCAACGGCAACATTCGGACGATCCTGCAGGCGCTTATCGCCTCGCCGGAGTTCAACTCCAGGCAATACTTCCGCAACAAGGTGAAGACGCCGGTGGAGTTTGTGACCTCGGTGTTCCGCGCCACGGCTACCGATCCGCAGAACCCAGGCGCACTGGTGAATACGATTCGGCAGATGGGGATGGAGCTTTACCATGCGCTGCCACCCACCGGCTACTACCTGACGGCCGATCAGTGGATGAACTCGGTGGCGCTGGTGGACCGGCTGAACTTCGCGTATCAGTTGACAGGGAACCACTACGCCAACCAGAAGTTCGACGCCCCGAAGCTGCTGGCTACGGGGATGATGCTGCCTGGTGTGCCGCAGACGAGCCTTCAGAAACCGGCAAACCGACCGAAGGGCCGCGCCGTGCCGTTGAGCGTGGCGTTCGGGAGCGCGGATCTGCCGACCGGCTCCGCGGGCCAGGAGACGGCGTTGCATGTGCTGGAAAACACAATCGTTGGCGCGCCGGTCTCCGCAAAGACGAACGAGCTGATCGATGCGCAGCTGCAGAAGCAGCCGTCCGGTGCGAGCGCGACGGACAGGCTCAATGTGTTGACGGCGCTGGTCCTGGGCTCGCCGGAGTTCCAGACGCGGTAAGAGTCTGCTCAGCACCCACTCCGTCAGCCGCGACTTACAGTTGTGGGATGACCGCGCTGTCCGGTGCGCTCGGTCGGGAGGGGTGTTCAGAGCTGGGCAGCGTCTCTTCGCTCAGCGAAAGGCTGATGTCGCTCACATCGTTGTCCCCGACGAGTACGGAGAGTCCACCATCGGCGAAGGCGTTGGTGGGCTGGAGCTGACCCGCGTTCAGGAACTGGTTGTTGGGGATCGAAGCGGGTCTGCCAATGTGGGCATCGGTGACCCGCAGTATGTAGGTGCCTGTGGGTACCTGGAACAGCTTGAACCTGCCCTCCACATCGAGGCCGGTGTGAAAGACCAGTGTCTTGTCGGTGGAGTCGGTGAGGGTAACGTGCCCCATGTTGACGACGCGTCCGTCGGTGGCAGTGACCGCGCCGCGCACCGTGTGGAAGGCATCGACGGGAACGGTGATCTCGATGCCGTCGACCCGATCCCCCGGCTGCAGATCGAAGACCTTGGCAGCGCTGCGATGGGGTGTGTCGCCCGCATAGAAGCGCAGGGCGCGGGTGTCGGGGAGCATGCCGGCGAGAAAATTCATACCATCAGCTTCCGAGTCGTCTTCAGAGAGGCCCTGGGCAGGTTGGGTGGCAGCGAGACGGTATTTGCCGGCTTTGATCCCGCTGAGGCGGAAGCGCCCTTCGTCATCGGTACTCATGCTTTGGTGCGTCAGCATCCCCCGCATCATGACGGCTTCCACGGCCTGCTGTTGGAGAGCCTTTTCGCCGGATGGCTTGGCAGTGGTGTCTTCCAGAATGAGAGTGATTTCCGCCGCCGGTGCTCCGTCGGAGTACAGGATGCGGCCGCCGAGAGTGGCGCCCCGCTCCAGAGTGATGTTCAAGGTTGCGGTCTCCGAACCGCGAAGGGCTACAGAACCGCCGCGAGCGAGCGCCTCTCGCTGTTTCTGCGGAGAGAGCCTGCTCTCCGGTTCGTTCATCAGGTCCTCCATGCGGTTGAGGTAGCCGGGCTGAAAGGCAAACACCGTGTACTCGCCGGGAGCGAGGTGCTCGGCGGTGTAGGCCCCATCGTTGCCGACGCGCACCATGGCCTCATGGGGTCCGGAGGGTCCAGGGGTTGGAGTCTCTGATGGCAAAGGGAGAACGATGACCAGAGCTCCGCGCGCGGGCTTGTGCGTGTCGTTGCAAAGGACTATGCCGTTGAGGCGGCCCTGCGGGCGGAGAACGGCGGGCCCGGGGGAAACAGCCGCGGATGGGGATTCGCTGGGAAGGGATGAAGCTGCCGGCTGCTGTGCGGTAGCAGCGGCGCCGAGCAGCAGCGCTGCGGACAGAAACAGGGCTGGACGCATACTGCGGGTAGTGTACTGCGGAGCGGAGCTGGAGCAGCCTTGCCACCAAGCCCAGTTCATCCACTGGCCCAACGGGACGAAGCAACGAGACGTTGCACCTGCTTCACGTCAGAGGTTGCCGGAAAGCCCGGCAAACAGGTCATCGCTTTGCACCGCAGGCTGGGGATCGATGCTGGCAGCAAGCGTGTAGCGCTCCCGCTGGCCATGCTCCTCGAACAGGGTACGCGTTTGTTCCATGAGCGGAGCCTGCGAGGTGTGTGCCTGGCAGGCCCTCCACTTGGTGGGAAAGACCGAGCGGATGTCGAGGGTGTGGGTCCAGGGGGCGAGCGACGGAGCGTGACGGCCGGGCAGGAAAAAGTCGCCGCTCAGGTAGAAGAGGCGCTGCGGCCGCCAGGGCTCGCCGGCTTCGGGGAAGCGCTTCGGATTGCCCGACCAATGAAACGCGGCGGTAGCCGCGGCAGAGACTGCTGTATGGTCCGGGTGATTGTTGAGTGCACCTTCGCCGCCGAAGGTGAGAACGAGATGCGGGCGGAAGGCGCGTATGCGGGAAACGAGCTTGGCTGCAACCTCGGAAAGGCTGGCGAACTCCAGCCGGGCGTCCTGGTAGTCGAGCAGCTCGTGGTGGGCAACGCCGAGAACTCTGCAGGAGGCGGCGAACTCGTCGCGGCGCATGCGGCCGAGTGCTTCCGGGCTTTCGGCCGTGCCGCGATGGGTGGCGGCCTGGCCGTCGGTCAGGCAGACGACGGAAGTTTCAACGCCGTGCTGTGCGGCTAAAGCCAGAGCGCCGCCGAAGGCAAAGCATTCGTCGTCCGGATGCCCAACAAAGCAGAGCAGCCTCAGGCCCAAGCGGACTCCAGGGCCAATTCATCCTCTACAAGTTCGTCGTCGAAGAAAAGAGCAGGTTCCAGCGCGGCTTCGAGAGCAGCATCCGCGGCGGCCGGGGCATCAGGATTACAGGCACGGACGGGCGCGAAGCTTAGGCGGTGGAAGCCCGTCGGGCCGTGCTCGCGAAGAGCTTTCTGATGCTCGGGCGTGGCGTAGCCCTTGTGCGATGCAAGCCCGTACTGCGGAAATTGCAGATGGAACTCGCGGCAGAGATTGTCGCGATACACCTTGGCGACAACCGATGCGGCTGCCACAGAAAGGCAAAGTGCATCACCGTAGAAGAGCTTGGTTTGCGGGCAGGGGTGATCGATGCGCATGGCGTCGAGGATGAGGTGATCCGGCACGATGCCGGTCTGCTCGATCTGCTGGATGGCCGAGAGCATCGCCAGCCGAGTGGCCTGGTAGATGTTCACGCGGTCGATGGTTTCCGCATCGACCGCGGAGACGCCGATGGCGAGGGCCATGGAACGAATCTTGCGATCGAGGCGTTCGCGCTCTTCACGGGAGAGCTGCTTGGAATCCTTGAGGCCCATGCGGGCGAGGATGCCGACCTTCTCCGGAAGCACGACCGCCCCCGCCACGACAGGACCGAAAAGGGCGCCGCGGCCCACCTCATCTACACCGGCGATCACGCGAAAACCGTGGTACCGAAGCGCCTGCTCCGGGGCGTTGGTGCAGAGCAGCTGCTTGAGCATCTGCTGCTTAGCCGTAGCTTTGGTGACGCCCGGCGGAACTGGATAGCGAAACAGTGCGGCCATAGCTCTTCTGTAGAGAAGTGTAAAGGGGAGGTCTGTGCATGAGAAGCAGGTCGTGGCAAAGATGCGGTGTGCATGCGGGAGGGCAGGCTAGTAAGCTCAGACGCATTGAGCGAAGCGGATAAGGGCGGTTGGGTAGCGGTGGCGCGGCTGCTGCGTCCGCAAGGACGCCGAGGCGAGCTGCTGGCTGAGGCGCTGACGGATGTGCCCGGGCTGCTGACGCAGGGAGCGGCTCTGTGGCGAGCGGACACGGGTGCGGTGCAGCCGGACTCCCACGCTGCAGCCGTAACCGTGGAGGACCTGTGGGAGCCGACGGGCAAGAATGCCGGCCGCGTGGTGTTGAAGCTCGCCGGGTGCGACAGCATCTCGCAGGCAGAAGCCTTGGCAGGCAGGCAGCTCATGATCCGGTCAGAGGAGTTGCCTCCCTTGGAGGAGAACACCTTCTACGTGCGTGACCTGCTGGGATGCACGCTCTATGACGGTGAGACGGCCGTCGGGGAGGTGGTGGATGTGCAGTTCGCGACCAGCCCGGATGGCCGGCGTCGGCTGGAGGACGCAGCGCCCTTACTGGAGGTGCAGCCAGCCGGAAGCGCAGACACTGTGTTGGTGCCGTTCGTGCGAGCTTACCTGGTTCGTGCGGATGTGGGCGCACGTCGCGTGGAGATGCAGCTGCCGGCGGGGCTGGTGGAAGGGGACTCGGGCGGCGAGCTTTCGGAGTCGCTGCGCGGCGAAGTGGAACAGGAGCCCTGAGACAACGAGCGCAAAGAAAGCCGAGAGGCGCCAAGACACCAAGTTCGGGCGCGACACCATGGGGGGCTTGCCCCGGGCTGCACGCGCGACCGCCGTACACTGGCAGCGAGTCTTCGCCGCATGCGCTTCGATATTGTGACGATCTTTCCGGAGTTCTTTCGCGGGCCGTTCGATTTCGGCGTCACGGCGCGGGCGTTGCGTACGGGCCTTGCCAGCGCCCACACGCATGATCTGCGCCACTGGGCGCAGGATCGTCACCGCACGGTAGACGACCGGCCCTTTGGCGGCAGCGAGGGCATGGTGATGAAGCCGGAGCCTATCTTCGCCTGCGTGGAGTCGCTGGGGGTGGCAGCGAAGGCGCAGCGCGATCCCGCCCAGGAAACCGTGGCGCTGCTTTCGGCGCAGGGCAGACGGTTCACGCAGGTCATAGCCCGGAGGCTGGCCTCAACAGAACGTGTGGTGCTGATCTGCGGCCGCTATGAGGGCGTCGATGAGCGCGTGAGCGAACTGCTGTGCGATGAAGAGCTTTCGGTTGGAGACTATGTGCTTTCCGGCGGTGAACTGGGCGCGGCGGTGATCGTAGATGCGGTAACGCGGCTGCTGCCCGGAGTGCTGGGTCATGCCGATTCTGCTCGTTACGAAAGTTTCGGCGAACGGGACGATGGGACCGGCAGGACCACTTCCGACGGTGTACCGCGTGCGACCCATGGGGCGGGCGGACTGCTGGATTATCCGCAGTACACGCGTCCTGCGGAGTTTCGCGGAGCAAAGGTGCCCGCTGTACTCACGGGCGGAGACCACGTTCAGGTGCGCAGGTGGCGGCGCGAAGCGGCGCTGCGGAAAACATTGCGCAACCGGCCTGACCTGCTCGATACCAATCACCTAAGTGAGGAGGATCTACGCTGGCTGGAAAGGAACAGCGATGAGCGACAGCAACGCACGTGAAGGCAGTGCTGGCGAAGACGTCAGGCTTCTGCGGAATGCGTAAATGCAGCGAAAATCGTGCTAGACTACAGGCTGCGACTTCAAGCAAGGATTCATGTCATGTCTATCAGTCCCATCATGCAGAAGCTGGCTGAAAAGCTCCAGCGCAAAGACCTCCCCGCGTTCGCTCCCGGCGATACGGTTCGGGTGCAGGTGAAGATCAAGGAAGGCGACAAAGAGCGTCTGCAGGCGTTCGAGGGTATGGTCATCGCGTGCCGCAAAGGGCCGCAGGGCACGTTCACCGTGCGCAAGATGAGCTTCGGCCAGGGCGTGGAGCGCATCTTCCCGTACAACTCCAAAGTAGTGGACAAGGTGGAGAAGGTTCGCAGCTATCAGGTGCGCCGCTCCAAGCTGTTTTATCTGCGTGGATTGCGCGGCAAGGCCGCCCGCCTGCGCGAGGTCGAGCGCGCTTAGTAGAGAGCAGATGCAGGAATATAAGAGCGGCGACCTTCTGGGTCGCCGCTGCTGCTTGCGCTCTGGTGCCTACAGCGGCGGTCCTACCATTCGAGAAGAGCTACACCACGCTGCTCATCAAAGCAGCGACTTGCCCGCATCCTTTCGAAGGCGCGCGAAAGCCTTTAGCCATGCCTTCTCTTTCATTGAGACTTGGAGAAGGCGCGAGAGAAGGTTGCCGCGACGGTGACACTCTGGAGTCTTATCCTTCGTCCGGACCGCCCTCGTCCTCATCATCGTCCGTCTCGACGATATCCAAGGCAAAGCGTTGCTGGTATTTCATGCTGGCCGCGCTCAGGATGGTGCGGAGCGAACGGGCTGTGCGGCCCTGCTTGCCGATCACTTTGCCGATGTCCGCGGGATCGACACGAAGCTGCATGACGACCGCACCTTCTTCATCGAACACATCCACTTCCACGGCATCGGTCCGGTCGACCAGAGCCTTGGCGATCTCAGTTACAAGGGCCTTCATGTCGGCGCGGGCCTTACCGACCGCCACTGTGTCTACGTTCTCAGTCACACATACACCTCAGAGGAATTGACCAGATCTCGTTGTGTACTTTCCCTTATCTTGCCGGGAGAAGCGCACTCGAGCCCATTCTGGGTGCTTCAGAAATACCAGGTGAAACCGGTTTCGCCGTCGCACTACACTCTATATGCCGAGTGTCTCGTGTGGCGAGTCTACGTGAGGAGCCGCTTGGAAAAAGATATCTTTGGCAACCGCCTGAGCCTCCCTAAAATGCGGAGAAATGATTACGGCAGCGCTTACTTTAGACACCCGCGGTTTCCGCGAGCACGGCGGCGTGCTGCTTACGTAGCAGCTTGCCGACGGTCTCGGAGAGCTGTGCGCCCTTACCGGTCCAGTAGTCGATGCGCTCACGCTTGAGGTCGACGCTGGCGGGGTTGGTGCGCGGATTGTACGTGCCGACCACCTCAATGGACCGACCATTGCGGGCACGATCCTTTTCGATCACAACGACACGGTAGTGGGGCTGCTTGCGGGCGCCGACGCGCGCCAGACGAATCATCAACACTGGGGTGAATCCTCTCAGAACTCGATTGGTGTTCAGCGTGCCGATGTCGGGAGCGGATGCCATGACGCATCGACACGGCCCAAAGGCACAGGATACCGAACACCTAAGTATCGCGGATTTCGGGTGCGCGTGCAAGGTGGCCATGCGGGTGCGGACTGCGGGCGTGCCGGTGAATACAGGGATGCATCGACTACGCTGCTGGGCACCTGCCAAGAACTAAGACCTCGGCGGAAAAAGGAACTCCAGAACCTTGCCAAAGCGAGCCGCCCAGGCATCCTCGTTGTGCAGTCCACCGGGCACGCGAAGATAGCGCAGGTCCCTGCCGTCGCGCCAGCCGCGCTGGCGCAGCCGATGGTGGAGCAAGTCGCAGTCGCGGAGGTGGCGCAGTCCCTCGGATGTGCCCATGTCCAGCCAGATACGCAGCTCAGGGCGCGGACGCGCCTCGTTGACCAGCATCAGGATGCTGCGATGGTCCCACCAAACACTGGGCGAAAGCACGGCCAGCCTGCCGAAGGTTTCGGGGTAGTTGAGTCCCAGGGCGAGGGAGATGAGCCCGCCAAGCGAGGAGCCGCCAAGGGCTGTGTTGACGCACTCGGGGAGTGTGCGGAACTCGGCGTCAAGGTAGGGCTTCAACTCGCGCGTGAGCAGCTTGCCGTACTGCTCGCCATCGCCGCCGCCCAAGCGGAAGTCGCGAGTGGGAGTGTACTCCGCCATGCGGTGCAGGCCGGCGTTGTTGACGCCAACCAGGATGACAGGCTCGATGCGGCCCTGCGCAGTCAGCCAGTCGGCGGTCGCATGGGCGCGCCAGGTGCGATTGACCACGTAAGAGGTCCGGCCATCGAAGAGGTTTTGGCCGTCGTTCAGGTAGAAGACCGGGAAGCGGCGGTCCGGCTCAGCCTCGTAGGCTTCGGGCAGGTAGACGAGCACGTCGCGATCGTTGGCCAGAAACTCGGAGTGGAACGCAGGGATCACGCGGTAGCGCGGATTTGCGTCGAGCTCATGGCGGAACATGGACTCGACCGAAGAGGCTGTGGGTGCGGGATGCTGGCCTGGGCTGGACAAGGTGGAAGCTACGCGCCCGGGTGCGGGTGCTGGGTGTTGGAGGGACTATTCAGTCAGCGGCCGATCCCATAGCGGAACACAACCCGAGACAACGACAGGGCCTCAGAGTACCAGAGGGATGTGGAAAGGTACGGTACGGTAATGAGGCGCGAGTATCACAGGTGGTGGTCACCCGAGTTGGGCCGCGACATGGAGATGCTCGTTTTCGGTCACGACGGTGTTCCAGGCGTCGTGTTTCCAACCTCCTCCGCGCGCTTTTTCGAGTTCGAAGATCGCGGCATGGTGGCAGCCGTCGCGGATAAGATTGAAGCAGGAAAACTGCAGCTGTTCTGCGTGGATTCTGTAGACGCGGAAAGCTGGTACAACCGGCACGTCGCCCCGCGCTGGCGGATTGCACGGCAGGTGCAGTATGACCGCTACATCGTGCATGAGGTGATTCCGTTTTGCAGGACGAAGAACTGGCGCAGCGAATACCTGGCTCTGGGTTGCAGCTTCGGCGGCTATCACGCTGCGAACATGGCACTGAAGCATCCGGATGTGTTCCGCATGTGCCTCTCCATGAGCGGCGCGTTCGATCTCACCGGCCTGGGGTTTCTGCACGGGTATTTCGACTTCGATGTGTACACAAACCTGCCGCTGGCGTACATGTCGAACCTGAACGATTCCTGGTTTCTAGATCGGCTGCGGCACAACAAGATCGTGCTGGCCACCGGTGTGCATGACCAATGCTGGAATGACAATGAACGCCTGGCGCACGTGATGCGAAGCAAGGGCCTGCCGGTGCAGCTGGACGTTTGGGGAGATGGCACCGGGCACGACTGGCCGTGGTGGCAACGGATGGTTCAGGTGTATTTGTAGGTGGAGAGGTTTGTTGTCGGTTCTTGGTCACAAGTGCGGTGGAGGCTGACGTGAAGAAAATTGGCGTGCTGTTCGGGCAGGAGAACACGTTTCCAGGAGCGCTGGTGGAGCGCATTAATTTGATGGACGTGGACGGCATTTCAGCGGAATTCGTGCAGGTGGGCGGTGTGGAAATGAACAAGCCGTGTCCCTACGCCGTGATCGTGGACCGGATCTCGCACGACATGCCGTTCTACCGCTCCTACCTGAAGAACGCCGTGCTCACAGGCACGGTGGTCATTAACAATCCGTTCTGGTGGTCGGCGGATGACAAGTTCTTCAACTACGCGCTGGCCGACGCGCTGGGTGTGGCCGTGCCGCGCACGGCGCTGCTGCCGCATAAGTTCTTTCCGCCGGAGATCAATGCGCAGAGCTGCCGGAACATGGAGTTTCCGCTGAACTGGGAAGCGGTGTTCGACTATGTAAAATTTCCCGCATTCCTGAAGCCGCACGATGGCGGCGGCTGGCGCGACGTGCATCATGTTTATGACCCACATCAGTTCTTCCAGGCATACGACTCGACGCGCAACCTGTGCATGACGCTGCAGGCGGCCGTGAACTTCAAGGAGTACTTCCGCTGTTACGTGGTGGGCCAGGAAGATGTACACATCATGCCGTACGATCCGCGCCAACCGCATC
>CAXTPR010000012.1:0-115147 GCA_964246235.1 uncultured Acidobacteriaceae bacterium | reverse complement strand
GGGCGGGCTGGGGGCGGGTTCGGCTAACGCGGTCGCGGCGCTGCTGGGTCTGGAGCGTGAGCTGGGCCGCCAGGGAGTGGGCCCGCTGAGCAGGCCGGAGCGCCTGCGGCTGGCTGCCGAGGTGGGGTCGGACGTGCCGCTGTTCCTGCTGGGCGGCACCGTTTTGGGGCTGGGGCGTGGAGAGCAGGTGGTTCCGCTGCCGGACGTGCCGGCCACGCACTGTGTGGTCGCCGTGCCGCAGGTGGGGGTGAGCACAGGCGCGGCCTTCCGGGAGCTGGATGCGCGCATGGCGGCGGCCCAACCTGGCGGAATCGAGGCGGCGTTGACTTCCGGCCCGATTGCCGATAGACTGGAAGAGTTGAGCCGTGCCCTGGCCGCTTGCTTTACGCATCGTGGCGCTGAGCTGGAAACCCGCGAGGGAGACCAGACCGGCAGCAAGGGGCCGGACTCCGGTATCACCAGCCTGGCTGGTGATCTGGCCGAGAACCCTCTTCTCGCGCTTGTCCGCACCGGGATCGAAAACGACTTTGAAGAGATCGTTTTCAGGCAGCATCCCTCCTTGCGTTCAACCAAGCGTGATTTGACGGGTGTCGCTCCCGATGGAGCGGGCGGTGCGCTGTATGCGGCGTTATCCGGCTCCGGTTCGGCGTTGTTCGGGCTGTACGGCAGTCTCGAAGACGCACAAGCGGCTCAGCAGCGTGTCCAGCGCCATGGCACGGAAGCGCTCCTTACGGAGACCCTTCCGCGACCGGAGTACTGGGCGCGAATGCTTGCGTGAGTTTGCGTACGCTGTATCGCAGAGAGCTTTGCCTGGAGCGCAGCAATGCGCAAACGAGATACCGGGCAAGACTGGGCGATCGACTAACGGTAGGTCAAGTGCCTTTGACGCACTCAGTCCAGGTTCGAATCCTGGTCGCCCAACCAGATACGTCGCTCGCTTGTGCAGAGGCCCCCAGGGCTTCAGCACCCGCGAAAGGCGCGCAGATCGTTTTTGGGAGCTTTTAAGATCAAGCCCCGCAGGGCGAAACGAGTTCTGCGAGGTGAAGTTGAAACTGCAAGGCCCGCCCATGTACCTCGGTCCAATCACCGATGCGCGGGGAGAGTTGAAGCACAGAAAGTTTCGCGGCGTTCGGGGTTGGAGCAAAACAAATCCCCTGAACGCCCGCAAGGGAACCAGCAGCAGCGCAGCAGTAGGCCGCGCGGACGGAGGCAGAAACAGGCCGACGCCCGCACGAGCCACGGCAGTAGAGAACGCAGAACCATCGCCTTCCCCCGGTCAACCAACCCACGGAGACGCTGAAGTATGAGTGACAACGCACTGCGGCAGGTTCCTGTCCCAAGTCTTGCGGTACCGGATTCAGGCAACACCAGCGAAGACCCCGCCCCTACGGCCCAGGCCGAGGCGGGGGCTCCGGGAACTTCAGTAAGTTCGGAGCCTGCCAAGTCTGCTCCGGGTGACTTCGCACTCACCCCGGGCGTGGCTCCAGGCTCCCGGCCGGCGGAACGGAAGCGCGCTTCCCGGCTGAGTGAAGACAAGCGCTTCAAGATTTTCTCGGGTTCGGCAAACCGGCCGCTCACCGAGGAGATCGGCAGATTTCTGGGTGTGCCCATCGGCGAAACGCGCCTGCAGCGCTTCAGCGATGGGGAGATCACCTTCCAGCTCCTTGAAAATGTGCGCGGCATGGATGTCTTCGTCGTCCAGCCCACCTGTTTCCCGGTAGACCAGAACCTGATGGAGCTGCTGATCATGATGGACGCGCTGAAGCGCGCCTCGGCCAGCCGCATCACCGTCGTGGTTCCCTACTACGGCTACGCCCGGCAGGACCGCAAGGACCGCCCCCGCGTGGCGATCACCAGCAAGCTGGTCGCCGACCTGCTGGTGACCGCCGGAGCCAATCGTGCACTGTTCGTGGACCTGCACGCGGCGCAGATCCAGGGTTTCTTCAACATCCCGGTGGATCATCTTTTTGCGAGCCCGGTGCTGGTCGGCTACTTTCGCGACCTCAAGCTGCCCAACCTTACGGTTGTGAGCCCGGATGCGGGCGGCGTGGAGCGGGCGCGCTTCTTTGCGAAAAAGCTGGAAGTTCCGCTCGCGATCGTGGACAAGCGCCGGACCGATATCAACGTGACGGAAGTGATGAACGTGATCGGCGATGTGCGCGGACGCACGGCGCTCATCCTGGACGACATCGTGGATACGGCGGGCACGCTGGTCAAGACGGCAGAGGCATTGCTCGACCAGGGGGCCGAGAAGGTATACGCCTGCGCTTCGCACGCGGTCCTGAGCGGACCGGCGGTGGAGCGCATCCGCAACTCGCGGCTGGAGCAGCTGGTGGTCACCAACACCATCCCTCTTTCCGCAGCCGCGCAGGAAGTCAACAAGATCAAAGTGCTCTCCATAGCCGGGCTGTTAGGCAGGGCCATCGAGAGCATTCACATGGAGACGTCGGTTTCGACGCTCTTCAACTAGAAGCGAGGAACAGGGATCAGGGAATAGGGAGCAGTATAAGTACCCGCCTGGTTTCGGTTCTCCCCAACGCATAGCGGCAATAGCCGCGAACGGAGTTGAGCGGTATCGCAGAACAGCATGCAGGCGATCTGATCCCTGTTCCCTGCTTTTCGCTCTTCGCCCGAAAGGACAAACAAACAATGGCAAGCAAAACCATCGACGCCGTGGTCGCGACACCGCGCACCGGCACTTTCAACAAGAACCACGCGCGCCGCGTGCGCGTCTCCGGTCTGATCCCCGCCGTGGTCTACGGCGCGGGCCAGCCCTCGGTCGCGGTCACGGTGGATCCCAAGATCATCACCCGCATCCTCCACTCCGACGCGGGCCACAACACGATCTTCGATCTCAGCATCGAGGGCGGCGAAGGCGGTAAGGCGATGATCGTGGACTGGCAGAACGAGCCGATCAAGGGCAAGCTGCTGCACATCGATCTCAAGCGGATCGCGATGGACAGGAAGATGCGCGTCAGCGTGCCGGTGCAGCTCATCGGGATTGCCGAGGGTGTGAAGACCCAGGGCGGCGTGATGAGCCAGGTGCTGCACGAGGTCGAGATCGAGTGCCTGCCGGGCGATATCCCGAGCCACATCGACGTGGATGTGACCAGGCTGGGGATGAACGAAGGCATCCACATCGCCGATCTGCCGCACTCCGACAAGCTGCGGTTCCTGGGCGAGGAAGATGCGCTGGTCGCCCAGGTGTCTGCGCCTCGTGAAGAGGCTGCGACCGAAACCGCAGCCGCTGCGCCGGCGGAACCGGAAGTGGCCAAGAAGGGCAAGCAGGATGCGCCGGAGGCTGCGGCCGCGCCGGCGAAGAAATAGGAGGGGAGAGATGAGAGAACAGAGATCAGAGAACAGATGGAGTCGCTTCAATGATTTTCATGTCTCCTCTCTCCGCTCTCATCTCTTGCCACTTACATGAAGCTGATCGTCGGGCTGGGCAATCCCGGCATGGAGTACCTTTGGACGCCGCACAATGCGGGGTTCCTGGCGGCGGATCGCATCGCGGCAGTCTGCGCTGTGCAGATCGCAAACCGCCGGGGCCGTGCGTTGACGGCAAGGACGAAGCTGATGGGACACGAGGTCCTGCTGGCCAAGCCCGAAACCTTCATGAACCTGAGCGGGCTTTCGGTGGCCGCTCTGTTGAAGGAGATGGACCTCGACGTGAAGGACATGATCGTCCTTTACGACGAGCTGGCCTTTCCGCTCGGCGCGATCCGTTTAGCGGAGCGGGGCTCGGCCAACGGGCACAACGGGGTGAAGTCGATCTCCGCGGTGCTCGGCACGGAAGACTGGATGCGCGTCCGCATCGGCGTTGGCAAGCCGGCGCTGCCGCCGGGTCCGGACGGCAAGCCCGGCAGGGAGATCAAGGCGGGCGGCACCGGGTATCTGCTCGCTCCCATGCGCCGCGCCGAGCTCCAGGTGCTCGATGAAGCGCTGGACAGGGCGGTACGCGCAGTAGAGCGGTGGTTGACCGAAGGGCCGGCCGCCGCGATGAATGAGTTCAACAGGAAGCAGTAAGCGGTAAGCAGTACAGAAGCAAAAGAAGCCAAACCGACTCAAAGTAATGGGCGGTGCGGGCAGAACCCGCGGAAAGAAGCAAGAATGAATCGCAGCTACGAAATCATGTTTATCGTGCGTCCTGATGTCGAGGAAGCCGAGCTCGACAAGCTGGTCGAGACCTTCAGCGGCTACGTCACCGGGGGTGGGGGCACCGTGAAGTCCACCGAGAAGATGGGCCGCAGGCGCCTGGCCTACACCGTGAACCGTTTCAACGACGGCTTCTACATCCTGCTGATCGTGGACGCACCCGCCTCGCTCATCTCGGAAGTGGAGCGCCGCCTGCGCGTCAACGAGCAGGTGATCAAGTTCATCACCGTGCGCATGGACGAGGAAGACAAGCGCGTGGCCAAGATCAAAAAGCATCGTGACGCGCATGTGAAGCGCAGTGCGCAGCCTTCGATCGACGCTTCCGCGTCCGCACCGGCACCCACCGCGGAGCCAGTACCCGCAGCGCAGGCCTCCGCCTCTTCTGAAGCAGCCGAGCCCGTCGCGGCGCAGGCCTAAGGCCCATTCGGTAACTTTCGACACACTCTCGAGCAAAGGAAAAGAGACATCATGGCTGACGAAATTCAAGCACAAGCAGCACCGGCGGCGGCTCCCGCCGCAGGTTCCCCCCAAGGTGGATCGCAGGGCGGATTCGATCGTCCTCAGAGCGGCGGAGAGCGCGGACCACGTCCCGCCGGCGCGCGTCCCCCACGTCCCGGCGGCGGCCCTGGCGGTCCCGGCGGCAATCGCAAGTTCTTTCGCCGCAAGAAGGTTTGCAAGTTCACCGTGGAGAAGATCGATACGATCAGCTACCGCGACGTGCGCCTGCTGCAGCAGTTTGTATCGGACCGCGGCAAGATCATTCCGCGCCGCCTGACCGGCACCTCGGCTCCCTTCCAGCGCAAGCTGACCCGGGCGATCAAGCAGGCTCGCTCGATCGCGCTGCTACCGTACGCGGCCAAGTTCTAGCGCGGCCGCTTTCTAGGCCAGAGGCCTCTTACCAGCGCCGCGCGTGCGGCCGGAAGTTCTGGAGATTTGTTATGGAAGTCATTCTGAAGGAAGACGTGAACAAGCTGGGCCACCGCGGCGACGTGGTCAAGGTGGCCGACGGCTACGGGCGCAACTACCTGCTGCCCAGCAAGCTGGCCATGGAGGCCACCACGGCGAACAAGGTGGTCATCGAGCAGATGAAGACCGCGGCCATCCGCAAGTCGGCCAGTGAAAAGGCCGGGGCGGAGGAGCAGGGCTCCAAGCTCAATGAGGTGGTGCTGACGTTCGAGCGCAAGGCCGGCGAGAATGATCACCTGTTTGGCTCGGTTACCTCGCAGGACATCGCCAAGGCTCTTGAAGAGCAGGGCTACACGGTGGACCGCCGCAAGATCTCGCTGGACGAGCCGCTCAAGACGGTCGGCGAGTTCCATGTGCCGGTCAAGATACATCGTGAGGTGACCGCGCATGTGCAGGTGACCATCAAGAGCGACGCGCCTGTGCGCGCAGCGGAGCCAAGCTATGCCGAGGAGAAAAGCGAGTTCGGCGGCGCGGCCATTTACGACGAAGACGAGTAAGCTTTCACTCCTGCGGTCAACCGAACGGCGCTGCTCTTGCAGCGCCGTTTCCTTGTGTTCTACATCTGGCGATCAGGGCAAGGATCAGCTTGAGCTCGATGGGGCTTACTTCGCGGCCAGCTCGGCCTGCGCTCCGGCTTTGAGGGCCGCTGCCTTGTCGGTGGCTTCCCAGGTGAAGGTGTCACCGGTGCGGCCGAAGTGGCCGTAGGCGGCGGTCTTCTTGAAGACAGGCCGGCGCAGGTTGAGCGAGTCGATGATGCCCTTGGGCGTGAGCTGGAAGTTTTCGCGCACCAGCTCGATCAGGCGCTTCTCGGGGAGCGTTCCCGTCCCGAAGTCATCGACGCGCACGGAGACCGGCTCGGCCACGCCGATGGCATAGGCCAGCTGCACTTCGCAGCGGTCCGCAAGGCCGGCCGCCACGATGTTCTTGGCGACGTAGCGCGCCATGTACGCGGCCGAGCGGTCGACCTTGGTGGAATCCTTGCCGCTGAAGGCGCCGCCGCCATGACGGCCCATGCCGCCGTAGGTGTCCACGATGATCTTGCGGCCGGTCAGGCCGGTATCGCCCATGGGCCCGCCGATCACGAAGCGGCCGGTCGGGTTGATGTGGTACCTGGTGTTCTCGTCGAGCAGCTCGGCGGGTATGACGGCCTCGATCACGTGCTCCTGGATTTCGGCGCGCAGCTGATCGTTCGTCAGTGTGCTTTTGGGGTCGCGATCGCTGAACTCGGCGTGCTGGGTGGAGATAACCACGGCATCCACGCGGACAGGCCTGTTGTCGGCGTCGTACTCCACCGTGACCTGCGACTTGCCGTCAGGGCGAAGGTAGGCCATTTTGCCGGACTTGCGCACTTCGGTCAGCTTTTCGGCGAGGCGATGGGCCAGCGAGATGGGCGTGGGCATGAGCTCCGGCGTCTCGTTGGTGGCGTAGCCGAACATCATGCCCTGGTCGCCGGCGCCGCCGGTGTCCACGCCCTGCGCGATGTCGGGCGACTGCGAATTGATCGTCGAGATCACGCCGCAGGTGTTGCAGTCGAAACCCTTGAGCGCATCGTCATAGCCGATCTCGCGCACGGTGTCCCGCACCAGCTTCTGGAAGTCGACATAGGCCTTGGTCGTGATCTCTCCGGCGACCACCACCAAGCCGGTGCAGGTCAGGGTCTCGCAGGCGACGCGCGAGTATGGGTCCTGCGCCAGGCAGGCGTCGAGGATCGAATCGGAAATCTGGTCGGCGATCTTGTCGGGGTGGCCTTCGGTGACGGACTCACTGGTGAAGAGGAAACGATCGGTGGCGGTAGACAAAGCGGTGGTGCTCCTGATGATGGGATAGCCGGACCCGCCTCACGCGCAGCTTGCATCGCCTGGACGCCCGACGACCGGAAGGCCGCGCCGCACACACGCGCTGCCCATAAAGGAGGCGTAGATTTGGCGTTCGCCGGTCATTCTGTGCATCGACGAAGCAATGCAAGGAACAGAGCTATTCTACCCTACGGCCAAAACAGGAAGGCGCTCCCTGAGGAGCCACTAGGCGGCTTCTCAGGGAGGGCTGAAGCGTCTTGCGCCTCATTCATCTCAGCGTTCTTCTCCGCTGCGTCAGAAGACGATCTTGGCTCCGAGCTGCAGGATGCGCTTGTCGCGATAGCCGGTGATGTTGCCGGCTGTCGAGCTATAGCTGGTGACGCCGGTGGCCGCGTTGTAGCCGTTCACGATGCTGGCCGAGGTCACCGTGTCGGGGTTGGTGTGGTTGAACACGTTGTACGCTTCGCCGCGCAGCTGCAGATGCAGCCGGTCGTGGAAGGTCACGTTCTTGAACAGGCCGAGATCGGCGCGCCACCAGCCCGGGCCTTCGACCACATTGCGCTGCGCGTTGCCGCCGCGAACCTGCCCGGCAGGAACGGCGGAGAACGCGTTGATGTTGAACCAATGCTGGCGCGTGTGGATGGCGTACGCGGCGTTGTCGGCGTTGGGATTGCCGGTGCGGTCAGGACGTCCGCTCGACACGCTGGAGCCGAACACGACGCCGACGCCCGCAGGATCGAGACCGGTGGTGGTGACGTTGAGCGGCAGGCCGCTGTTGGCGAAGGCGAGGCCCGAGACCTCCCAGCCGCCGAGCAGATGGCCGAAGACGCCATGCTGGTCATAGAAGAACGGCAGCGCGTACACAGCGTTCATGTTGAACATGTTGCGGCGGTCGGCCGCAGCGCGTCCATATTCGCCGCCTGGATTGCTGGAGATCTGCGGAGCTCCGGTGCGGTCGGCGTTGGCGTTGGTCAGCGCCTTCGAGTAGGTATAGTTCGCACCCACTTCGGAGCCGTGCGCGAACTGCCGCTTCACCGCGACCTGCAAGGAGTTGTAGTTCCCCATGAAGATGGAGTTGACCGAGTTGATCGCGCTGAAGCCCTTGTAAGGGCGGTAGGGATTGATCAGCGCGATGTTGCTGGAGGTCAGCGTGGTGGTGTTGCCCGCCGCCAGGTAGGCACCCGGCGCAGCCTGATTGATATCCACGAGGCCGATCAGGTGAACCTGCGAGCTGCCCACATACGCGACCTCCGAAAAGACCTTCAGCGGCAGCTGATGCTGGATGCTCAGCGAGTACTGCTGGTCGTAGGGCGTGTGGAACGTGGGCGAGGTCGCGCGCAGCACCTGGGTGGCGTAGGAGACGTTGGCCGACACCGCCGCGGGGTTATCGAAGCTGGTGTTCGAGATCGTGGGGGAAAGGATGAACGGCGGGTTCTGGAAGATGTTCTGCTCGTAGATACCGAAGAGCGCGGAGTCGTACGCCAGACCATAGCCGCCACGCAGAGACGTCCTGCCGTTGCCGAACACGTCCAGGGCAAATCCGACGCGCGGGGCGAAGTTGAGCTTGTCGGTCTGCCCGACCTTGTTGCCGTAGGGGGAGTTGGTTCCAAGGACGGTCGTGCCGTTCGCGGTGGAACCCACCTGTGTGCCGTTTACGCTGACGCCATTGGTAATGGCGCGTGCGTAGGTCAACGTGCCATTCGGCGTGACGCCGGTGCAGGGCGCGCCGACCACGCAGATCAGGCCATTCTTGTCGACGGTGGGCGCGTTGGCGGCGCTGTAGAGCGAAGGATCGAAGGTCGTCAGCTGGTTGTTCCCGTCGGTGGGCTGGGCGAAGTAAGAGTAGCGAAGACCCATGTTGACCGTAAGCCGCGGCGTCACCTTCCAGTCATCCTGCAGGAAGGCCTCGAACTGGTTGGTCATAATGTTGGGGGTGACATCCACGGACGCCTGGGAGAACGTGGTCACGAAGCCGCTCAGGAAGTTTGCGAAAGACTGCTGGTACGGCTGGGCCGTGGAGCCGGCGGGCAGGTTGCCATTGTTGAAGGCGAAGCTGCCTGCATTGGCGGAGGCGTTGTTTTCCTGCTTGTTGTAGTGGTTGTAATCCACGCCCACGGTCATGGCGTGCGTCGCTATCGTTTTGGTGATGTGCGCGAACACATTGTGGTTGCGGTTGTAGTCGCGATAAGGGCCGTAGGTGACAATGCTGGGACTGCCATTAAACGTCAGCGTGGGTACGCGCGGCAGCGTGCTCACGAACGGCAGCGTCGCTTTGATATCGGGGGAGTTCGCACTGAGAGCCGTGCCGATGGGGTCACTCAACAGGGCGCCGCGCGAGTAGGCATAGCCGCCTTCGGCCAGCAGTGTGGGCGAAAAGACATAGGTGACGTGACCGAGATAGGTGCGGCCGGGAGCGTTGGTCGAGGTGGTGTTGACCCCGGGATAGCCCGTGCCCTGGAAGAGACCACCCGGCTCAATGGTGGGAATGGAATCGTTGATGAAGCGGAAGAAGGCGGTCAGCTTCGTGCCGAACGACTGGTCGATGCGCGCGATCTGCTGGTTACCGTTGTAGACGCTGCGCTGCGGGGCCAAAACCAGCGTGCCGGTCGCGTCCGGCGCCGGGACGTTGGCGAAGATGTCTTTGAGGTAGGCCTGTGCCAAGGGGCTGGTGATCGCGACCGTGGTGGTACCCGTGTTCATGCACTTGCCTGCGTTGGCGGTGCCCACCGGATAGGTCGTGGCAGCGGTGCACACCGGCACGGAAAAGATGCCCTGCCGCTCGGCCAGGCTGGGAACGCCGTTCAGCGTCACCGGGTTATAGAGAATGACGCGGCGGAGTTCCTGGGAGAAGAAGAAGAAGGTGCCGTGCTTGCCGCCGTCGTACATCTTCGGCAGGTAGACCGGGCCTCCGAAGGTGTAGCCGAAATCGTTGTAGCGGAGCTTGCTGCGGGCAGCAGTTGTCTTGGCGGCGCCGGAGGGAGTGGTGGTGAGCTTGTTGAGCACGGCATTGGCGTTGAAGATGTCATTGCGCACGAACTCATACGCGGTGCCATGGAACTTCGAGGTGCCGCTCTTGGTGATGACGTTGATCTGTCCTGAAGCGCTGCGTCCGTATTCGGCGCTGTAGGTGCCGCGCAGGGTTTTGAACTCCGCGATGGCGTCCACCGAGGGGTAGGTCAGCAGCGTGTAATTGGAGCCCCGGTCCACGTTGTCCGCGCCATCCACGGTCCAGTCGTTGCCGCTGGTGCGCGCTCCGTTTATGGAAAAGCTCACAACGTTCGTGGAACCCACCGGGTTGGAGTTGCCGATATAGATCTGGTCGCCACCGGTATAGGCCACGCCCGGCTGCAGACCCACCAGCTGCTCGTAATTGCGCGTGGAGAGCGCCAGTTCGCGCACCTGGGTGCCGTCGATCAGCGTCTGCTGCGCACCGCTTTCCAGGTTGATCTGCTGCGCGGCTTCGGTCACGGTGATGTCCTGCTGCGAACCGGGCTTCAGGCCGGCGTTGACCGTCAGCGTGTCGTTGGCGTGCAGAACGATATTGCTGAAGCGTCCGTCGCCGAAGCCGGCGTCGGTGATGCGCACTTCATAGGCGCCCAGCGGCAGCGCGGGAGCGGTGTAGAAACCGGCGCTGCTGGTGGTCAGCGTGCGCACCACCAGATTGCGATCGGTGTTGGTGATGGTGACGGTGGCGCCCTTGATCGCGGCTCCGCTCGAATCCGTGACCGTTCCGCTGATGCTTCCGCTGACCTCCTGCGCCAGCAGCGCCGGCTGCGTCCAGCCTGCCAGCGTCAGCACCGCTGCGATAACGAAACCCCTTGTCCATACCGTGCGGAACACCATGCCCTGCCTCCTGAAATTCCTGCAAACCATGTCCTGCTGCGCTGTGCTCGGCCCGCCGCGCAGGCGACCGCCAAGTCCCTGGCCGCCGGTTGCGCTCCCGGTCGGCTGGTGAATCGTACAGCTGTCGAGCCGTTAACAACGAAAATTCAGCGGCTCTAACTCCATTTGTGTGAGGAGACCATTATCAATGGTTTAGGAAGGGGTGAAAAGAGAAATGTGGTGGCGATAGAATCGCTCCATGCAACTTCGGCTACTTCGCCGGCACCTGGCGGCTCCGGGCTCCGCCCATGAATAAACTCATCGTCGGCAATCTGGTGCACCGTCCGCTGCGCTCCATCATCAGCGCGCTGGCAGTGGCGATCGAAGTGATCATGATCCTGTCGATCGCCGGCATCATGCTGGGGATGCTGGACAACAGCCGCACCCAGACCAACGGGATCGGCATGGACATGATCGTGCGGCCCGGCACGGGCGGGGCCCTGACCAACCTGAGCGCGGCCGCAGCGGACCTGGGCATCGCGAACACGCTGCGCGGCCTGCCGCATGTGCAGGTGGTCGCGCCGGCCAATGTGAAGCTGACGCTGGGCGCTTCAGTGGAGAACATTTCGGGAATCGACTTCGACAGCTATAACGCGCTGAGGCCGTTCGTCTTCAAAGCCGGCGGCCCCTTTCAGCAGCCTTTCGACATCCTCATCGACGACCTGGCAGCCGCCAGCGGCAAGGGGACCCATGTGGGCGACACCGTCAAGGTGCTCAACCACGCCTTCCGCGTGTGCGGCATCGTGGAGAACGGCAAAGGCAGCCGCAAGTTTATTCCGCTGAAGACGCTGGACACCCTGGATGGCACGCCCGGCAAGGCGGCCTTGTTCTACCTGAAGACCGACGATGCGCCGCAGTTCCAGGAGGCGGTGCGGCACGAGATTCTGAGCACAGACGGGCTTCAGGACTGGAATGTTCAGACTGCCCAGGAGACGCTTTCGATGCTAACGCCGGAGCACCTGCCGGGCTTCAACATCGGCCTGCGCATCGTGATCGGGATTGCGGTGATCATCGGCTTCATGGTGATTTTCCAGAGCATGTACACGGCGGTGATGGAGCGCACGCGGGAGATCGGGATCCTGAAGTCCATGGGTGCGGGGCGCGGCGACATCGTGAGCGTGGTGTTGCGCGAAACCGGCCTGCTGGCGGTTGCGGGCGTGATCCTGGGCCTGCTGGGTACGCTTGCGCTCAAGCTCGGCCTGCATGCGAAGTATCCGACCCAGACATTCGAGATGACCGCGTCGTGGAGCGCCATGGCGGTGGCCATCGCACTGCTGGGAGCGCTGCTGGGGGCTCTGTATCCTGCTGCAAAGGCGGCGCGTAAGGACCCCATCGACGCCCTGAGCTACGAGTAGCAGGTAAGCCTGTGAGTACTCACTGCACGCAACAGGTTCCCGCCCGGCCCTGGTGTTGTCATCTCACGTCTAAGCATTCGGGATGAAGAATCTGCGCAACATCGCGGGGGCGGGGTGGGTCAGCCGCCTCCTGCTCGGCGCCGCAGCTCTTCTGTTCGCGCTGCATTTCCTGCATTTGAAGGCGGACTTTCCGAACGATTCGCCGTGGGTGGACTGGTCCAAGTACACCGACGAGGGCTGGTACGGCGATGCCGCCATACGGCACTACCTGACCGGGCACTGGTACTGGAAGGGTGACTTCAACCCGGCCGTGGCTCTGCCGGTGTGGCCTGCCATGGAGCTGGTCTGGTTCCGCTTCACCGGGGTCTCCGCGAGCGCCGCGCGTGTGCTCACGCTGCTGGTGTTTGCAGGAACGATGGTCTGCCTGTACCGCCTGATGCGGCGCTGCGAGCGGAGCAGCGGCCTGCGCGGGTCCGGGGTGGCGCCGGCTCTGGCCGTGTTTCTGCTGTGCGCCAGTCCGCTGTTCTATGTGTTCGAGCGCATGGCGATTCTGGAGCCCTTACTGGTGGCGCTGACCGTGTTGGCGCTGCTGAGCGCGACACATGTACGTCCGGACTGGCCGTGGCGAGCGCGGCGGGAGGAACAACCTGGCGAGCAACGTGGCGAGCAGTGGGGCGGCCGGCTCGCCGGCTGGGCATGGGCTCTGCTGCTTGGGTTCCTGCTGCCCGCGATGGTGCTGACCAAAACCACCGCCGTGGTGCTGTTTCCCGCAGTCGGGTTCCTGCTGTGGGCCGGGGCGGGCTACCGGCTCCGCCCGGCCCTGCGCTCCGCGGCGGTTCCGGCGGTGATCGGAGCGGGACTTTGGCTGGCCTACTTCGGGCTGTTTGTGCGGCCGCACTACCTGGAGGACTACCGTTATCTGTTCTCGGCCAATGCCTACACCGGCATTCTGCTGGAGCCCTTCGCCACGGTGATCTGGAACACGATCAAGGACGGCGTGTGGATGGGGCAGGTGCTGTATCCGCTCTTCTTCCTGTGCGTCGCGCTGCTGCTGTTCTGGCGCACCACCCTGTGGCGCAATCCGCTGCTGCCGGCCCTGCTGCTGTGGATCGGCGGCTACTTCGTTTTTCTGGCGTACCACAACAACCTGCAGCCGAGGTACTACCTCGTGGTCGCTGCGCCGATCACGGTCGCGGTGGCGATGGCGCTGGACTTCTTCGCGGCAGAAGGGGCAGGCAGACGCGGAGGATGGGTCGCGGCAGGTGTGTGCGCGGCGGCTGTGCTGGCCATCGCTGTGCCGGACATTGTGCTGCAGAGCCGGTTCGTCGCGCGCCCGACCTATGATTTCGACGCGGCGGCGCAGGGCATCAAGCGCCTCGTGCTGGCGGACCCGGCACACTCGCATCTGGTGCTCTCCATCTCGGGCTCCGACCTGACGCTCATGACCGGGCTGCCCTCCATCGATGACGACTTCGGCACGCTGGATCTGGCCGAGCGCGTGCGCCAGTACCGGCCTGGGTGGTACGCCAGCTGGAACGAGCTGGACGACGACAAGGTGGACGCCATCACCCCGCTCTATCGCGCGGTGCGCGTGGCGGAGTTTCCGGCCATGGACGACCCCGACCGCAATCTGCTGATCCTGTACCGGCTCGATCCGGGGCCGCCGACGGAGCCCACCGGCAGGCACCGCAGGCGGAGGACGCCGCGGCCTTTGGTGTCGAAGCTGGGGCAGCAGCCAAGCACGGTACAGCTGGAGCACTGAAGCGGAACGCCGATGTTTCCTCATCTGAAGTTCACTACGAAGTAGATCTCTTCTCTCGCCGGCTTGCCGTCCCGGGTAGCAGGCTGAAACACGAAGTGAGAAGCAGCCGCCAACGTCATTTCATCCATGCCTAGGCCCGCGGCCTGAACGATTTGTGGATGGCTCACGCTTCCGTCTTTTTCCACCCAGAAATGCAATCGGACAGAACCGCCATACCCAAGCATGCGAGCCGTCAGACTGTACTGTGGTTCAACGGTTTTTAGAAGCTTTGGAGGTGTCACGCCGCTACCAACATTTGCTGCGGCCGTTTCTCCAGGCGGCGGAGGATGGCAAGGCAGAAAGCCGCTCGGTCCTGAAGCGGGTGCCAGGGTCGCCGGTCCGACGGAGACGCCACTCGCTGCTGGGGAAGTGAAGTAGCAGTGAGCATAGGACTGCCAATAAGCCGGCAGCGTGGGAACCAAGCTGGCGAGGTCATCGGCAAAAACAGCGGAAAGGGCCTCGTTGTAGTCATTGGCGCCGGTGATCTCGACCACTATGTGGCCGTCGTACGCCAGGCCAGAAATCATTACTCGCTTCATCTTGCCGTTTGTATCGAACTCCAAACCCGTTCTTTGACCTTCGATTGTGAGCACTCCCGGTTTCAGGTGAATACGATCCACATCCATTCCGGCTTCGGTGAATGAAACCCGAGCGTACGGTCTGGCGGGTTTGCCGGATGCGTCGAACGTGAGTTTGTTCTCGCCCCAAGCGCCACGCAGGAAGAGGTGTTTCCCAACCATGCGGTTGCGGATGTCCGATTCTGTTGATTGCGCCCACGCTCCGGCTCCCCCGAGAACCAGTGCAACCAACGCGGAGGCAGGAAGAAAACGGCTAGGCCAAAGCATGGCTAGAGTTCTACACTCCTATGCGGCGTGATGCTGCCGCTGACCGGATTGCGATTGACTCTACCCCGGTCCCGCGGTACTCTATAGCCTACGCGCAGTCCTGCGCCTGTACCCTCGTGTGCCCGTAGATGTTGGCCGGGTGGCAGCGTTGGTGGCGGGTCGGGACACCGAGGTGAGTTCTCCAGCGGGATTCGGCTAAGCAGCGTGCCGGCCTCTTCTTAGGATACCCACTCCCCAGCCAGGCACGTTGCGGCTTTGTGCGCCTTCGATCCTCACTGCGGCTTCGCGGTCCTCCAGCGCAATCGTGCGCCGGGCCAAGGCGGGCCGCCCTCTCAGGTGGAAGCTTTCGAGCTTCTTCTTCGTGCCCCAAGCCGGACCGACGACCGAAGACGGCAGATGTAAGGAGTAAAACGACCGATGAACCTGAACGAATCAACCAGGATTCCCAGCGGGAAAGACATCCCGCGCAAATGGTTTGTGCTGGATGCGAGCGGACAGACGCTCGGCCGGCTGGCTTCGCAGGCAGCCAACGTGCTGACCGGCAAGCTCAACCCGCTGTACACGCCCTACATCGACATGGGCGACCACGTGATCGTGGTGAACGCCGAAAAGATTCAAGTCACCGGCATGAAGGCCGAGCAGAAGATGTATCGCCGTTATACGGGCTTTCCCGGCGGCCTGCGCGAAGAAGGCTTCATCAAGCTGCTGGCCCGCCGTCCCGAGAAGATCCTGGAAGAAGCGATCAAGGGCATGCTCCCCAAGAGCAAGCTGGGCCGCCAGATGGCGACCAAGCTGAAGGTCTACAAGGGATCCGAGCATCCGCACCGCGCGCAGCAGCCAGCGGTGCTGGAGCCGCTACAGCAGCGCGGCTAGGCTGATTGCCTTCTAAGGCAAGGTTTTGGGACGGGCGCGGCTTCAGCCGCGCCGCACACGGCACCAAGAGTTTCGGGGCTTTAGCCCCTGAGGGATATGACATGGCACTGGTTCAGTACTACGGCACGGGGCGGCGCAAAAGCGCCATTGCCCGCGTGTTCCTGCGGCCCGGTTCGGGCGAGTTTACGGTTAACGGCAAGAAGTTCGAAGAGTACTTCGTGACGCCGGCGCAGCGCGCCGCGGCCAAGCAGCCCTTCGGCGTGCCGGACATCAACGAGACCTTCGACGTGCTGAGCACGGTGAAGGGCGGCGGCGTCAACGGCCAGGCGGACGCGGTCAAGCTGGGCATCGCCCGCGCTCTGATGGAATTCAATGTGGAGCTGCGCAAGGCGCTCAAGGCCAGCGGCTTTGTGACGCGCGATTCGCGCGGCAAGGAGCGCAAGAAGTATGGGCAGAAGGGCGCTCGCGCACGCTTCCAGTTCAGCAAGCGGTAAAGAACAGGGAGCAGGACCCTGGGGATCAGGGACAGCTTTGTCTGGCTTTCTGATCCCTGTTTCCTTCTCCCTGTTTCCCTCGTAGCACCTGCGAGCATCGCGTTCGCGGCCAAGGAACCCAATCTCCCAACCACGGGAATCAATCGCTTCACGTCGCATCGCAAGCGATGCCCAGAAAGAAGAACCAAAGATGGCAAATATCACGAT
The DNA here is from genome assembly GCA_964246235.1 of uncultured Acidobacteriaceae bacterium. Lineage (GTDB taxonomy): Bacteria > Acidobacteriota > Terriglobia > Terriglobales > Acidobacteriaceae > Granulicella. The sequence goes on along the minus strand of CAXTPR010000012.1, from coordinate 98,773 downwards.
GAAGGAGCTGCTCGAGGCGGGCGTTCACTTCGGACATCAGACCAAGCGCTGGAACCCCAAGATGAAGGAGTACATCTTCGGCGAGCGCAACGGCATTTACATCATCGACCTGCAGAAGACGCTGAAGATGTTCAAGGACGCGTCGAAGTTCGTCACCGACCTGACCTCGACCGGCAAGCTGATCCTGTTTGTCGGCACCAAGCGCCAGGCGCAGGACGCGATCGCCGAAGAGGCGACGCGCGCGGGTATGCCGTACATCAACTCGCGCTGGCTGGGCGGTCTGCTGACCAACTGGATTACAGTGCAGAAGTCGGTAAAGCGGTTGCAGGAGCTCGACGACATGTCGACCGACGGGCGCTACGAGCTGCTGACCAAGAAGGAAGTCATCAAGCTGGAGCGCGAGCGCAAGAGCCTGTCGACGTCGCTCTCCGGTATCAAGAGCATGCGCCGGCTGCCGGACGCAATCTTCGTGGTGGATTCGAACAACGAAGCCATCGCCGTGGCCGAGGCCCGCAAGCTCGGCATCCCGGTGGTTGCGGTGGTGGATACCAACTGCGATCCGACCGTGGTGGACTATGTCATTCCCGGCAACGACGATGCGCTGCGCGCGATCCGCCTGTTCACGACCAAGATCGCGGACTCGGCGTATGAAGGCACGCAGATGATCTCCGACAAGGCGTTTGCGAATGAGTTCGCCGATGTGACCCCGGTGGAACCGGAAGCGCACATGGCCGGTGAAGAAGGCGGTATCGATCTCAGCGCGGGCCGCAGTTCTGCCGGGGCTGCGGAAGCCTCGGTGGAAGATACCGAGGACGAGGACATCGACCTGAACGCGGCACTGGGCGGTGGCATTCGCAAGTCGCCGGTCGCGGTCGAGGCGGAAGGGGAGCCGGAGCCCGCCGAAGCGACTGCCTGAGGCTTACCAGAGCAGGCCAGGGCGCGGGCTTCGGTCCGCGCCCTTTGTATACTATCTGCAGCGAACGGGAGGAACCCTCGATGACGAATGTTCAGTTGTACTTCGCCTTCGGTGTTCCAACATTTACGGTTCTGGCTGGAATAGTGATTGGAGTCTTGCAAAGCAATCACGTTCTCAACCAGATCAACCTGCGGTTCACCTCCCTGGAAGGCACCATGAATGGCCGCTTCGGCAGCCTTGAGGGACGCATGAACCTTTTCGAGCAGGGCATGAAGACGCTGGTCAAAGTCACCAACGACCTCGATGTGCGCCTGGCTCGCCTTGAAGAGCGTACCGCACGCTAGACAAGACCCTAGCACCACTCAGGACCCAGCCGTTTGCGCACGCATGCTCAACTATGAGCAGAGAGAAGGAAGTATGGCTACAGCAGAAGCAGTAAAGATTGACGCGAAGCTGGTGAAGGAACTGCGCGAAAAGAGCGGCGCGCCCATGGGCGACTGCCTGAAGGCGCTGCAGGAAGCCAGGGGCGACATGGAAGAGGCATTCGTGGTGCTGCGCAAGCGCGGCATGGCCTCGGCCGCGAAGAAGGCCAGCCGCTCCACCAACGAGGGCGCGGTGGGAACGTACATCCACGCCGGCGGCAAGATCGGCGTGCTGCTGGAGCTGAACTGCGAGAGCGACTTCGTGGCGCGCACGGACGACTTCCAGGAGCTGCTGAAGGACGTCGCCATGCACATTGCCGCGGTGGACCCGCGCTATGTGGGCAAGGATGAAGTCACCGCCGAAGACATCGAGCGGGAGAAGGACATCTACCGGGCTCAGGCAGCGGCCACGGGCAAGCCCGCGAACATCATCGAGCGGATGCTGGAAGGCAAGATGAGCAAGTTCTACGAGGAGGTCTGCCTGCTCGAGCAGCCGTTCATCAAGGACCAGGGCCAGACCATCGCGCAGATCATCGCGACCAAGGTGGGCAAGCTCGGCGAGAACATCTCCGTACGCCGGTTCGCACGCTTCAAGATCGGCGAGCCGGGCTATACGGTCGCCTCGGCCAAGGTGCAGGCGAGCGAAGAACCAAACGCCTAGTCTAGGTTGACGCAGCGCACAAGAGAAAGCCCGGACGAGTGTCCGGGCTTTCTCTTGTCTTGTCTCGATCGCCTTGTGTTCCCTCGGGACAGCTGTATCAGCGTCAGGCCCTCGCTTCAGGCCTGCTTCGAACCCCCGCGGCGTCCGCAAGCACTCTGCGCTCGCGCAGCCGCTTGAAGGCGCCATGCACGAACGACCCCAGGTACCAGCCGTCCAGGTACTTGTAAGGCCACTCGCCAGTCACGTAATGCCCGCAGGGCAGCACCTTCGAGACGTAGTTCACCCCTGCCTTGTCGAAGTTCCGCAGCACCTCCAGCGAGAACTCGCGCAGAAAGGTCAGGTCATAGGTGGCATGCACCACCAGCACCTGCTTGGGATTGGCCGCGAACTGATCCAAGAACGCCATCGGGCTCCCTGCCAGAAAGATCGCCCGCACCTGATCCTGGGTGAGCCCGGCATACGCGAACGCCGAGCGGATGTGCCGCGTGCTCTGCCCCGTCCACACCACATCGCCGAAGTACGTGGACGCATGGTTGAATGCGCACACCTCGATGCGCGGGTCCATGGCCGCTGCGATGAACGCATAGCAGCTGCCCAGGCTCGTGCCCAGCACGCCGATCTGCTCGTAGCCCTGCGAAACCAGCCAGTCCACGCAGCTGCGGATGTCCGCCACCGCTTGCCGGCACGCTGCGATCGTCCTGCCCACGTTCGCGCTGACCGCAAAGTCGGAGCGCTCCAGCTCCGCCGGCCGGCGCACATCGTGGTAGGGCTTGGAAAGCCGCAGGCTCGCGATCCCGAAGCGGTTGAACAGAGTACACAGCGCGTTGTGCGAGAACGCATCCGCGTTCCACTGCGGCATCACAATCATCGCCTGGCGCGGCCATGCCTTTTCCGGCTTCCTGTTCCCTCGCTCTTCCGGGTACCAGCGCGCGTTGACCACGTCGTTCTCGGGGTAGGGTGTCCGCACCGCGGAGGTGAAGCGCAGGAACGGCTCCCGTCGCAGCTCGCCCACCTCGGCCTGCCGCCGGTACTCGCGCTCCTGCAGCAGCGTTTCCGGACGCACGTTGGTCGGGTAAAGCTCGGGGTGCCGCCGTTCGACGCGGAAGTCCGTCGGGGTCGCGTAGTCGAAGAACGCATGCGGCTCGGCCACGATGCGCGCGTTCAAGGCTGTCATCGCGCGTAGCCCGGAAACCTTGCCGGCCTCCACCCCCGCCGCAGCCTCTTCCGCTCCCAGACCAGGCACTCCGAACAGGTGATCGAAGCCCCACTCCAGCGGCCGCTCGATGCGGTTCTCATCGCGCGTGGTCAGCGCCGTCTCCCAGGCAAACTGCCACTTCGCATACAGCTGTGCAAACATCCCTTTAGTGTACGAGCTTGGAACGCCTTGCCTTTGGTTTGTCATTCCCGACAGGAACTGCGTCTGAGGCATTTCTTCTGAAGGTGTAGCTGTTCTCGTGAAAAGGCGTCATCCTGAGCGAAGCGAAGGATCTCTGTCGTTCGCTCGTGGCGCAACGACACCCGAAAGAGAACAGCCACCTCCCGCCACATCGAATGCAGTCCCTTTCCCACCTGCTACGAAGGCAGAGATCGCGCCGCCGCGAGCGGGCGTTCTGTCGTTTGGTAAACGCGGATCGGCACGGAGCACTTGAACCTCATACCTCAACTATCCCAGAAACAGTCCGTGCCTTTGAAGCTCCATCTGCCATCTACCTTCTTTGCAATGACCGCACCACCGTTGCCCCCGCACTGCCCTCCTGCACAGTAGCTCGTGAAAACGGAGAACAAGCCCGTGTCTCCAGCGCGGTTGAATGCCACACGAGAGAACGAAAGCGCGGTGTGGTTTTGGGATTGAGGCGGAAGATTGTCTATCTCCTCATATTTCCACGGCACCCGCAGCTTGCTACCCAAGCGGAAGTGATCCAGCGGGAACCTTGCTTCGCCTTGCTCCTGAAGTGGTCTGATCAGGCTCCACGACACCCCATCCTTCTCATGAAGGGCAGGTCCGCAGGAATAGACCCCCTCTGCAGGATCGAAAGCATTTGTATACGGAAAAAGATAGACGATCTGGGGAGTTTTCTTTGCCAAATGCTTCGAAGCCCACGCTGCGTAGACTTCGTACTCCTGGTTGGAAACCCTATTTGGCATCGGGATCTGACGGCATCCGGAGAGAAGCAGCACATAGCATCCCGCCAGCATCGCCGCCAGGCGCTTGCGAAGGCGAGGTGAACCGATCCATGCTCCTAGTCTCTGCGTTGACTTGGTCATCTGTGAACAGTCAGCATGCATGAGCACCAATTTATCTAATTACGATTTTGAAGCGAAGTTCCATTCCCGCGGCCTCACCATGCGGCCATTTCGGTTACAAGTGGTCAACTTGGTCGGGGAGCACCGCAGAGTTCACCAAAAGTGGGTTCCACCCCGACGCTCTACCGCAACACCCGGTGCCCGCGTACGCCGCAAAGAATCTCGTACGGAACCGTCCCGTTCCACCGCGCATGATCTTCCGCGCTCACGCCGAACCCCAGCAGCGTGACCTCATCGTCTTCGCGCACGGTGGGCAGCGCACTCACATCCACGGTCGTCAGATTCATCGACACCCGCCCCACCACCGGCGCGCGTTCGCCCGCGATCATCACCCAGCCATCACCCACGCCCGAGGAAGCCCCGCGCCGGAAGCCGTCCGCATAGCCCACCGGCAGCAGCGCCAGCCGCGTCGGCTGCCGGGCCATCCAGGTCGCACCGTAGCCCACGTGCTCGCCCGCCGCAACGTCCCGCAAGCCGACGACGCGGGTCTTCCAGGTCAGAACCGGCTGCAGCCGCGGTGAGAGCACCGGCTGTGCGGCCTGCGGTGACGGCGGCACCGTGTCCTCCGCCCGCACCAGCGGCAGGCAGTGGCCGTAGAGCGCCAAACCGGTCCGCACCATCACGCGCGCTCTATAGTCGCGAGCCAGTTCCCGAAGCCACGCGCTGGTGCTTGCCTCATCGACCGCCGATGTGTTCGCCATGTGCAGCCACTGCGGCTTCAACCCACCGAACACCTGTGGCAGCGCCGCCCCAAACCGCTCGCGCTGCAGAGCCGTCATCGCCGAGCGGATCTCTTCCGACGCGGCCAGATGCGTCAGCACGCCCTCGCAGAACAGCCATTCGGAAGCCCCTAACCGCGCGACAACCGCAGCCAGAGCAGGCCCCAGCTGCACGCCCTGCCGCGACATGCCGGAATCGATCTCCAGATGCACTGCCATTCGCCGCCCGGCTGCACGCGCCGCCCTCTCGAGCGCCGCCACATGCTCCGCCGTCCAGACCACCGGCGTAAGCCCATGCCGGACCATCGCGTCCGCATCGCCCGCCTCCATGCCGCACATCACCAGCACGCGTGCATCGTCCGATCCAAGCGCCTGCCTCACAGATGCGCCTTCTTCCGCATCGCTCACGCCCAGCCAGCCAGCCCCGGCCTCTACCAGCACCGGCGCGCACAGCGCCGCGCCATGCCCATAGGCATCGGCTTTCACTACGGCCAGCACAGTCGCGTCCGCGCCCGCCACAAGGCTTACCGCCCGCAGGTTCTCCTGCAGCCGTGAGCCCGAGATTTCGAGGGTGGTCTTCATGTACGAGTCAGAGAGTCAGCATTGCATGGGAAGGCTTCATCCTGAGCCGGAGGCGAGGATCTCTAAAAAGATCTCTGTAGTTCGCAGGGGGCGCCACCGATCAACAGCAGAGCGATCCATCAAACTCACTTGCTGGCTTGCCCCTTATTGCGGCGGCGGATAATACGGCAGCTTGCCCTGCTGCTCGGTCGCACGCTTCACCGCGATATCGGCGAACAGCAGCGCCGGCACGATCGTGGTTTCCGGCACCGGCGCAATGGTTTGCTGCACCCAGGGTTTGCCTCCCGCGGCCACGATGCCCGACCGCAGCGAGCGCTGGTCCAGCTCGTCGAAGACCGCGCCGCGCACCAGCGTGCGCTTTCCGTCCGGCGAAACGCGGTAAAGCAGCCGTGGCGCGAGCTCCGACCCCAGCGTCTCCACCTCGTAGACATCACGGCCCTGCTCTTTCGCCAGGCCAAGCAACCTGGCTCGCATCTCGTTGGTCGTGAGCGGCTTGGCAGGCTCCACGATCAGCACACCGGCCCGCGAGTGCGCGCTCTGTCCCAGCGCCGCGCGTCCATGCCCATTCGAAGCCGGCAAGTCTTTCACCGGCTCGCGCCCGATCAGGTAGTCCACCAGCTTGCCGTGGTCCACGATGGTCAGCGGCTGCACGCCCACGCCCTCGTCATCGACGGTGTACGCGCCTACCAGCGACTTGCCCTCGAAGCTGTGCCGCGTCGGGTCGTCGATCACCGTCAGAAAGGCCGGCAGCACCGGCGTGCGCAGGCTCGACTGGTAGGCTCCCTGCGTGCGCGCGGTCGTACCCAGGTCCGGGCGGTCGGCTTCTATATTCGGAACGAACAGCTGGTTGAACACATCGGCAGCCGCATCGCCCGAGAACAGCACCGGCCCGTGGTAATCCTCGGCCTCCACCACCGGCGCGTGCCGCAGCTCCTCCAGGGACCGCAGGTTGTCGAGTGTGCGCTTCCGCAGCGACTCCGCCGACTCCAGTCCCGCCCCCGTGGTCGCCGTGCTGCCGTTGTTGCGCGCCAGCTGCATGCCGTCGGCTGCCTGCGTCTGCACGCTGATCGAATCCTGGTAGCCCGAATAACCGCGCCGCAGGGCGGTGCCGTCCGTATTTACGGTGTAGCGGTTCACCACCATCGCGTTCACGCTGGAGCTGGAAAACTGCACATCCGCCGCGAAGCTCTTTACCTCCGGCGCGGCTGCATACAGCCCGCTCGCTTCGGCGATGCGCCGCTTCCACTCCGCCGTGTCCAGCTCGAAGGTTTGCAGAGGCTCCAGCAGCGTCACCGGCTTGGCCGGGGTAAAGTCATCCGCCGTGGGCGGGTTCTGGAAGCGCTTCAAGGCAGCCTGTTTATTGGCATAGCCGCGCAACGCATTCTTGTAGGCCTCGTCGGTTGCGGTCCACAATGCATATTTCAGCGCGGCCACATCCGTATCCTGCGGCGCCAGCTGCAGCGATCCCTCGCCGCGCGACGAGCTCGAATCCGTTGCGTAATCACCGATCCGCACCTGCACCCGCACGATGCGCTGCCGCCGGTTGCTCTCGCTGGTCACCGCGCCGAAGTTTGCCACCGCCTCGTAGCTGCGGATGTCCTCCAGCCGGTACTCCATGAAGTAGGGCCGCTGCATACCGGGCAGGACCAGCAAGTCCTTTTCGCGGGCGAGCTCCTGCTGCATGGCGGTAAGGAGCGGATCGTCGGCAGTGGGGGACAACGACAGACAGTTGCAATTGATGGCTCGTTGCCCAACGATGCGAAGATCTTGACAGCACGGAGTGGGCTTCTGGCTCTCAACGCGGGCTGTACCTAAAACGGCGACCACGCCGAGCACTGCCATCGACAAATCTTTCCGCATCACTGCCCGCCCTTCGCGTCCGCAACCGGCGGAGGCGGCACGATGGGCGGCCGCGAGGTGCCCTGCGCCTGCCGCTGCGTTTCGATCGAGCTCATCAGCATGGCCGGCGCCACCGCGCTCACCGGAATCGTCCCCGACTCCGCGCCGCACTCGCCGTTGAAGATGTCATCCCTGTTGCCCGTTGCCAGGATGCTGCTCAGCGCGGCCTGCGGCGTGCCCACGATGCTCACGCCCCGCACCAGCTCATCGGGTCGCCCGTCCACGTACACGCGATAGACCACCAGCGGGATCACCGAGAACGCCTGTGGCGAGTTGCGCGTGGTGACCGCGAAGCCCGAGCTGATGTCCTCGAAGTAGAGCCCGTAGGCCTTGCCCTGCTTCCTGGCTTCCGCCTTCAGCATCTCGCGCAGTTCGGCATCGCTCACGCTCCTGGTCGAGGTCACAATCAGGTTGCCCTGCCGGCCGGTCGGCATCTTGCCGGTCTCGGCGCGGCCATGGCCGTTCGAAGCTCCGAAGCTGGACACAGGCTGGCGCGACATCAGGAACGTTTTCAGCACGCCATCCTGCACCAGGTCCACGCGCCGCGCCGGCTGGCCTTCGTCGTCGAACGCGTAGTAGCCGCTCAGCGGATGCCCCTCGTAGGTCCGCATCGTGGGGTCGTCCGCAACGGACAGGAACGTAGGCAGGATGGGCTTGTTCAGCAACTTGGTAAAGGTCTGGCCTTCCTGGTCGCCACGCTGCCGCTGGCCTTCCAGCCTGTGCCCCAGCACCTCATGGAAGAACACCGCCGCCGCCCGCCCGCTCAGGATCGCGGGCCCGTTGTAGGGCTCGGTGATCGGCGCTTTGCGCAGGTCTTCGAGGTTCTTTGCCATGGCCTCGGTCTTCGCCATCACCGTGGCCTGATCAGGCAGGTGCCCGGGTGCGTCCGCCTCCCAGGTCTCGATGCGGAACAGGTCCATGCCGTCGGCGGCGCGGGTGCGCCCCACTACCACCAGCCGCGCCACTTCGTTCGGCGTCGCCACGCGCGCGCCTTCACTGGACACGAAGTAATCCGTCTGGTGCGTGGCCTGCATCACCGCCGTATCGAAGTAGATGTCGCCGTGGCCGCGAAACACTCCGGTGATGTCGCGCAGCCGCGCCTGCCACTCCGGCTTGCTCACTTCCAGCGGCGAAGCCGCGGGCAACTCATCCACCTGCGCCTTCTCGGCGGAGAAGTCCGCCGAGGTGTCTTCCTCCCTGGCGCGCACCTGCTGCTCGGTCTTCACCTTCTCCAGCGCGTCCAGGGCCTTGCCGTAGCCGCGGTTGGTGGCGTACCACAGCGTGCGCTCGATGGCTGCTCGATCGTCGCCCAGCGGCAGCGGCATGGTCGTAAGCGCCGAGGTGCGGTGGTCGCCATGCGTATTGTCCATCGAGGCCGCGCCCAACCGCACCTGCACGTCCGCGGTGCGCGAGTGATTGGCGTCATCGCCGGTGATGGCGCCATACTGCGCGGTCAGGCTCACGCTCTCGGCGTCCGCGACGGAGTAGCTCAGAAAGTAGGGCTTAGGCGGCGGCCCAGAGGGCTTCGCGTTCGCCTTGCCCGCGGCTTGCGGCGAAGCAGGCGCAATCGCCGCAGGGGCTGCCCCCATACCGCTGCCGAGTTCCGCGAACGCGCGGTGCAGCTCTTCGCTCATGGCATCCAGCAGAACGGGATCGGGTCTCGCGGTTCCGGCCGGCTTGACCTCGCTGGCCACGGCGGCCGCCTTGGCCGGGCGCTCCGCGGGCGCGCCAGAGGCGAGCGTTCCGGCCAGGGCGCACAAGAGCAGCGCACGCTGCAAGCCGGGGCGCGCACGGCGCTGCTTCGAAAAGCGGTTGCTGGAAGCCAAAGCGCAGGAGCAGGAAGGACGCATGGGGAAAGGAGCCCACTTTCTTGGCGTCCCGCTCCAGGCAAAAGAGCACGGCAGCGCCTATGCCCCGAGTGTACCGCCACCGGCGGCAGCTCCGCAGCAGAGGCGATGGCTTATCGGCAAAGCTTGCCCACTTGTTCATGCCTAGTTTCGGCGAAATCTCGACCGACCCGTTCGTAACCGCTACCAGCCTGAGGAATACCCTCGCGGGCAACGTGCCTTCACTCTGGATAAGTCACTGGTTCCCCTCCCCCGGAACTCCCAAGGGATCAGCGAACGCCACCCGTCTGGAGACACCCCACCATGCACGATCTTGCTATCGCCGGAGCCTTTGTCCTCATCGTTCTCAGCCCATGCTTTGTCGCCGCCCACGTCGGCATCGAAGCTGAAATCGAAGAGTAGAAGAACGAATGGGCTGCACGTCGGCGACACCTCCGCCCTCGCTGAGCGCAGCCGTCCTGAGCCATCCGCAACCGGCTTCGGCACCTTGGCCCCGGCAACTATCGGGGTCAGGAGTTTCGAGATTCAGACCGGAAAAACCTTCCTGCCACTGCACAGATCGAGTTCGCCGCAGAACCGCCCGGCGTTTCCGCAAGATTTACAAGAGGAGCGGCCCCACGGGGCCGCTTTCTCTTATTTCGGCACTCCAACGCAGCTTGGCGGACGCAGCGACGCAGCTTGGCGGACGCAGCTTGGCGGGACGCCTGTCTTCCTGCACACTCGAAGCAGACACCACCCTGAGTTTCATGCGGCCCACGCACCGAGGTACCTTTTGCGCCTTCTCCGCCTTCTGCTCCCGCTCTGCCTCGCGATGCCGGTCGCGGCCCACGCGAGTGAAACCCCCGCGGAGCACGCCGCCAACGTCTATGCCGCGCAGGAGATGGCCTCGCACCCGCTGCACGGCAACCTTCCCGACTACGGTCTGCCTGCCAACCGCCTCGCGGAAGCACAGCACCTGTTCGCGGCCCGCAGCACTCTCCATTTCACCAGGGTGGCTTGGGAAATCCTGAGCCTGGCGCTTCTGCTGTGGTCCGGCAGCATCGCGTGGATGCGCGACCGGGCGCTGGTGCACCGGAAGGGCCGGTGGGGCCAGGTCTTCTACTTCCTGCGGTACTTCCTGCTCGCCACCGCGCTGCTTAGCCTGCCGCTCGATCTGTATGGCGAGCATCTCTTGCGGGTGTACGGCTTTTCGGTGCAGAGCTGGTGGGGATGGACATTGGACCAGCTCAAGACGCTCGCTCTTACCTGGTGCGTCGGGGGTCTGATCGTTCTTCTGCTGTTCCGGATGATTCGCAAGCTGCCGCGCACGTGGTGGCTGGTCTTCTGGGCGGCCATGCTGCCCATCACCACCTTCGGCAACTTTCTGTACCCCTACTCCACCTACCTTTACTACCAGCACGAGCGCCTGGCCGACAGCAATCCGGCGCTGGTCGCCGAGTTGGGGAAGGTGGTCGCCAAGGCGCACCTGGATATCCCGCCCGAACGCATGTACCTGATGAAGGCATCGGCCAAGACCACCACGCTGAATGCGGATGTGGAAGGCTTCGGCTCCTCCAAACGGCTGGTGCTGTGGGACACCACGCTGCGCCAGTGCACGCCCGACCAGATCACCTTCATCTTCGGGCATGAGTCCGGCCACTATGTCCTGCATCACCTGGAGCTGGGCATGCTGGAAGGGTTCCTCGGCTCGCTGGCCGGACTTTACCTGGGCTACCTGTTCCTGCAGTGGAGTTTGCGCCGGTTCGGCGCCAAATGGCGCATCCCGTCGCAGGGAGACTTCGGCGCACTCGCCGTTCTGCTCCTCGCCTTCGCCGCGCTCTCGGCCCTCGCGGAGCCCATCGAGAACATCCTGATCCGCCAGAAGGAGCACGCCGCCGACATCTACGGCCAGGAGCTGGCGCACGGCATCCTGCCCGATCCCCAGACAACCGGGAGAGCCGCCTTCGACCGCCTCGGCGAGACCAGCCTGTCCGATCCCAACCCGGGCCCGTTCTACGAGTTCTGGACCTACTCCCACCCCGCCATCGGCCGCCGTGCCGCCTTTGCCACCGCCTACAATCCCTGGCTGCCCGGCACCGCTCCCAAGTACTTCCCCGCAGACGCTGCACCCAGCGCATCCGGCACTGCCGCATCCGGCACCGCCAAGGACCCAAAATGATGCCTATCCCAGTCTCCCCGTCCCTCTCCACGCCCGACTGCCTCTTCTGCAGGATCGTCGCCGGAGCCATTCCCGCCCAACGCCTTCACGAGGATGAAGAAACCCTCGCCTTCGCCGACATCAACCCCCAGGCTCCCACCCACCTGCTGGTCATCCCCAAGCGGCACATTGCCTCCCACGCCCACGCGCTGTCAGAAGACGCGGCTCTCCTCGGCCGCCTGTTCGGCGTGGCCGGAGAGCTGGCCCGCGCCCGGCACCTCGACCGGGGATACCGGCTGGTGATCAACACCGGCGCGGACGGCGGCCAGACCGTCGATCACCTGCACGTGCACCTGCTCGGGGGCCGCCCGCTGGGCTGGCCCCCGGGGTAAGCCGTTCTCCGACCGAATACTGCGGATCGCTGCCGCATTCCGTCGTTCCCTGCCCACTTCGATGTCATCCTCGAAGGGAACCCGCGTCTTCTGCCGTGGCCACGTCCGCTCAGAGGTATTTCGCCAGGCGCCTCCGCATCACGGTTACGGCCTCAGGGTTGCTATCCACCAGCAGAAAGCTGCGTCCGTTCTTCGCCGCGGCTTCCCCCAGCGTTCCGCTCCCTGCAAAAAAATCCAGGCAATGGTCGCCTGCATTGGAATGCACGACGACGATCCTTTCGACCACGCTGAGCGGCTTTTGCGTGGCATACCCGGTTTTTTCACCGCCGTTGGTCGGTACGATGGTGTTCCACCACACGTCCGTGGGCGTCTTTCCCCGGGCCGCTTTCTCCGCTCCCACCAGTCCGGGAGCCATGTATGGAATCCGGTCGCTGGCGTGGAGGTTGAACGTGAACTGCTTGGGATCTTTGCTGTACCACAGGATGTTGTCGTGCTTGGCGGACCATCTTCGCCGGGACCGCGCGCCGTAGTCGTAGGCCCAGATGATCTCATTCTGGAAGCAGTCCCGTCCGAAGAGGTGATCCAGAACGACCTTGCAATAGTGGGCCTCGCGCGCGTCGATGTGAAAGAACAGGGACCCTGCGGGAGCCAGCACGCGCCTGGCTTCCTCCAGCCGGGGAAGGAGGAAGTCCAGATAGTCGCTGAAAACATCGAGGTAGCCGCTTGATCCGGCTTTGATCGTCTGGTACCGCCGGCCGCCGAACCCCGTCCGGTCGCCGTCGTCAGCGCGAACTGTGGTGATACGGTGCCGAACCTGCGTCTTTCCGGTGTTGAACGGCGGGTCGATGTAGATCAGCTGCACGGATTCCGACGGAACTTTCTTGAGAACGTCGAGATTGTCCCCCAGCACGATTCTGTTCACGCCGGCCCCCGGCCACAACCTTAACAGGACCACGCCGTTGCTCGCCGGTTCGCGTCAGATGAGCGCTTCGCGCACCTGGAGCTGTTGAGCCTTTGAGGTAATAACTTACTTGACTAACCGGTGGAGGCTGGAGGAAGATGAAGGTGTGCGGTGACTGCTTCGTTAGAGAACCAGCGTGTGTTCGTTGGATCAGGCGAAACAATCGAGGAGCGTGGCAAAGTGGAGTTCCGATTGCTCTACGAGGGGGAACTATTGCCCTCGACCAATTCTAAGAGGAGAGCCGCAGAGAAGCATGCAATAAGGAGGGCGTTCCATCCGCAGCTTCGACGCCTTTGGAGCATTAGCCCGAATCTGCAAATGCTCGCGGATATCACTCGGCTGCAATCACTTACAGATGAGCAGGCAAATGAGCACAGCGCACGTTATAAGGACCCTACATACTTTCCACAGAAGGAGCAGCAAGCAACTTTAGGGCTGCAATGCATCGGCGAAAAATGGTCACGAGCAGGATACCAGTTCATTCCTCTCGTTACCGAGGATATGGCTCTCAGATGCAGTATCGACATCACCCTACTGAGGCCCGAGGAGAAGCGTCTGGTTTTCGAGGCAGGTGATATAGACGGCCAACTAAAGACACTTTTTGACGCTCTTAGAATGCCCGCAAACAGTGATGAAACCTCAGGTACCCCTCCCCAGGCGGACGAAAACCCCTTCTACTGCCTACTCGAAGATGATCGCCTCATTACTGAGGTCCGCGTTAGCACGGACACCATGCTGCTACTGCCGAACACTAGAGAGGTTCGCGCAAACGATGCCCACGCCATCATTCATGTCAAACTGAATCACAGGACAGCACGAACGTTCGACAACTACTTCGGGTGAACATATGACGGAAGCCGAAACGTTCGACGCGGCGCTACGGAAGGTGCTCTCCGTCTCCAAAACGGAGATGCAGAGACGGCTTGAGGAAGATCGTCAGACGCGGAAGGAACACCCGCTGGAGATGCGCCTAAAGGCCGTGGCGAAGCGGCCTAAGCGGGTTCGAGATTCTTAGTTTTGCTTGTTGTGATGCCCCGTGGTCCTTCCGAAGATGAACGCAAGGGCTGCACCAGCGAAAGACCACGCAACCTGTGCTTCATGGGACCAGTACTCGGGATGAGGCGAGTGAGCAGCTGCTATCCATAGACCGATGCCGGTGAACATGGAAATTAGGATGACGATGAATGCTATAACAACTGACGCGTTTCTTTCTCCGCCCAGGATTGTTCCGAACCAACCAAGGTTGGCTGCTTGCATACGCTCAATATGGCCGTGGTTTTGAACCAGTACCTCTAAATCGGTACCTTTCTCCAAGACCTGCGTTATGGCTGGGGATGAAGGAGCGGTATCTTTCTTTACGATGCTGCTTTTGGCAGCATCCCGCTCAGTAGCCATACAGGATAGAGAGTCTCGCGCGAATCGCGTCCTGCGAAACGGCAAAAAGGTCTGCTAACGAAGCGACCGGGAGACTTTTATACCTGTCCATCAGATCGCGCGGCATCAACAAGCATCCGGCGAAGGCGTTGGCCTCCATCTCATAACGATCTTTTGCCTGTTTCCTGAGGTCTCGCCATAGCACTCTGTAGGCTGCTGTCTTGGCCCACTCCCCATGCATGACGCTATGCCCCAGCTCGTGCGCGATGGTAAAGGTTTGTCTGTTTCCCGGGTCTTCTCTATTGACCATAATCGTGCGGGAGTCGAAATCGAACAAACCGGAGACTTCTGCGCTCTCACCAGAGAAGGCGACAAACTCCACATTCAATTCAAGATTCTGTGCGATCTGCACCGGGTTGACAGGGGGCTGAAACACGCCTGCTTCGCGGAGCAGGCGGTTCGCCTCTCGCTCCGCTTTCCTGTAGTCGGGCTTAGGTAGTTCCGGTGAATTGAACATTGTAGCACTTGATTTTAGCAAGCGTTCTTGTATTCCACAATGGATAGATGCTACTTAGCTGTGGAACGCTTTCCCCGTGATTGCCGTTTCACGAACACACCTTGGATGGTCTTCGCCACCCTAGTTGACCCGATTCGGCGTTTCTGCCCCCTTCGCAGTCAACTCCTTATAGGTCAACCGCTTGCCGTGGATTTGGGAGAGCACCTGAGCGGCGCGTTCTTCGTCGCTCCACTCCTTGCGATGGTTGAAACGGAACGCCTGTTCGTCGATGTAGCGGAACAGGTGGAATGGCTCTACAGCGATGTAAGTACCGCCAAGAGAACGCTTTAGCAACGACCAGAAGTTTTCAATGCCGTTGGTGTGGATGCGTCCCATCACGTAGCGCTCGGCATGGTTGATGATCTGGTGCCGGAACTGGTTCTGCTGGTACGGGCCGTGTTCATCGGTGATGAGTTCTGAGCCGGGAGCAATGTTCGCGTCTGCAACCGCATGCAGCACCTTGCGGGTGCGCTCCTGCACCACCTGAGCCTTGACCCGGCCATTCCGCTCCAGCATGCCCACGACAATGGTCTTGCCCATGCCGCCAGCCATCTTGCCGCTGTAGCCGGTGCCGAGGGGCCGCTTGGACTTGTGCATGTTCTTTACCTTGCCGCCAATAAAGGTTTCGTCCATCTCGACGGACCCGGAGAGCATGCCGCCGCTGTCCTGCATCGCAAGCCGGATACGGTGAAGCATGAACCATGCCGACTTCTGAGTGATGCCCAGGTCACGGGCAACTTCGTAGGACGAAACACCGTTTTTGCAGTTTCCAATCAACCAAACGGCTACCAGCCACTTGTCCAGGGAGATCGGAGAGTCCTCGAAGATCGTCCCCACCTTGACGGAGAACTGCTTTTTGCACTCCTTCACCTTGCACTTCCAGCGCTGCTGATTCGCCAGCCAAAGGACTTCCTGCCCGCCGCACTTGGGGCAGGTAGGCTTTCCGTCCGGCCACTTGAGGCGAGCAACGGTGTCGATGCAAACCTGAGGATCGGAGAAGTGGCGAATCATTTCTACGAGGGTTGCCATGCATTTAGACTATCCACATTCCCTCGGTTAGTCAAGTATATTGTTACCGCCTTTGATAACAGCTAAAGTGCAACTTGAACCGTAGGTTAATCACGTTGGTTCCACGTGGAGCACCCTTCAAGAAGAACCCTCAACCTCAGGAGTTGCTACATAGCCCTAATGTCGCTGCGGCGACCTTGAACGCGCGGCGTGAGCTTACATGAACAGTGCGATGCTTTCCGGCGAGCAGCATCGAGCGTCCCGCGTGCCTCATCCAACTACCCGTGACGCCCCACGCGCTGCTTTTCACCGGCCTCCGGCTGCTGATCGTTCTCGGCGCGTTCTGGTTGGTGGTCACAGTCTGGAGACGCATGGCTACCCTGAGTGCCCGCAAGGAACCGATCCCCGCCCCCACCCACGACCTTGTTGAACCCGCCAGCGGCTGGGAAGCCGGCCAGCGCGAAACCGCGGTCTTCGCGGGGGGCTGCTTCTGGGGGGTGCAGTCCGTGTTCCAGCGCGTCAAGGGGGTCACGGCGACTGCCGTCGGCTACACCGGGGGGCTGGCGGACACCGCCGACTACCGCAGCGTCTGCGGCGGCGACACCGATCACGCCGAAGCCCTTGAGGTTGTCTACGATCCAAGCCTGGTAAGCTATGGCACCCTGCTGCGCATCTTCTTCTCCGTGGTGCATGACCCCACACAGCGCAATCGCCAGGGCAACGACTACGGA
Organism: uncultured Acidobacteriaceae bacterium; assembly: GCA_964246235.1. Classification (GTDB taxonomy): domain Bacteria; phylum Acidobacteriota; class Terriglobia; order Terriglobales; family Acidobacteriaceae; genus Granulicella. The sequence continues at coordinate 82,264 of CAXTPR010000012.1, read as the reverse complement.
ACCCAGTACCGGTCGGCAATCTTTACCACCACGCCGGAACAGGCCGAAGCCGCGCAGGCTTACGTCCGGCAGCTGGATGCCGCTGGTGTGTTCCCGCGTCCTATCGTCACAGAAGTCAGTCCCCTGGAGGTCTTCTACCGCGGCGAAGACTACCACCAGGACTATGCCCTGAAGAACCCTCACAACCCGTACATCCAGGTCTGCGACATTCCCAAGATTGCATCCTTGCAGCAGCAGTTTCCGGCGCTCTTCCAGGAGTACACCCGGTAAATCGGTCGATCAGTACGACCCCGAGAGTGACTCAAAAGGGACATCGAATGCCACCCCGGAAGCTCGCATCCTGAGCACCGGGACGTCCCGTGCTCGCGTCTAATCCAGCGAGAGTGCTCGCCGGCCATGACCTTGCTCCGTTGCGGAGGCGAATCTGACTTTCTGGAGTGTCTGAAGGATGCACGTGCCGACTTCCGCGAAGCTCTCCCCGCTTCGCCTCTCGCGAACCCTTCGCCGCGCTCTGGTGGGTCTGGGAGGCGTAACAGCGCTTTTCGCATTGCAGGCCCAAAGCGCACCTGCTTCTGGGGGAACCCCGCAGACCACCGCGCAGTCCGCCGCCGGTGCCGCGAAAGCGCAGGACGCTGCAAAGGCTGACGCTCAGAAAGCCGCCGGCCAGACCGGCAACGGCCAGCCCACCAGCGGCGGCATAGGCGGAAAAGGCACCGACAACACCGTAAAAGAAGGTACCGACCCCAAGTCGTCCGCCAAGCCGGCCACTGCCGGTGAAGATTCCGCGTCCGACACCAAACTCCGGCTCGGCCCGCTGGACCCATCGGTACCCCCCACGAACCTGCCCAAGGGCAGGCCGGTCGTCGGCCTTGCCATGGGCGGCGGTGCTGCCCTGGCCATGACGGAAATCGGGGTCATCGAATGGTTTGAAGAGCACCACATCCCCATCGATGTCATCGCCGGGACCTCCATGGGCTCCATCCTGTCCGCGCTTTACTCCACCGGCAAGACCCCGGCCGAGATGAGCCAAATTCTGACCAGCGAATCGGTGAACCGCGTCTTCCGCATCTCGTCCTCCTACTCCGCGCGCAGCTTTCGGCGCCGCGAAGATACGCGCGAAACCCCGGGCGGCATCGGCGTCGGCCTCAAGCATGGCGTGGCCCTGCGCAACTCGCTGCTCACCGACACCGGCCTGAACGAGCTTCTCGACAAAGAATTTCTTAACTACAACGACCAGACCGACTTCAACAATCTCCCCATTCCCTTTCGCTGCCAGGCCACGGACCTCAACGCCGCCAAGACCGTGACGTTTTCCCGCGGCTCCCTGCAGGATGCGGTGCGAGCCTCGGCCTCCATTCCCGGCGTCTTCCGCCCATTCGAATATCAGGGTCATGAGTTCGTCGATGGGGCGATCCTTGAGAACCTGCCCACCGCTGACGTCAAGGCGATGCACGCCGATGTCGTGCTGGCCATCAGCCTGCCGCTGGACCCGGTAGGCAAGGGCGATCTGGACTCCATTCTCGGTGTGCTGCAGCGCGCTTTCGCCGTGGGCATCGAGGCCAATGAAGTCCGCGACCGAAAGCTGGCGGATGTTGTGATCACGCCGGACACCACCGGCTTTGGGGCCAACGACTACCTCCGAACCGCCGATCTGGCCAAGCGCGGCTACGCGGCCGCGGAAAAGAATCGGGACGCGCTGCTGAAATATGCCATCACGGACGACCAGTGGACCGCGTACCTCACGCACCGCCGTTCGCTTCAGCGGCCCAAGGCAACGGTGGTCTACGAAGTGCGCGTCAAGGCACCCAGCCCCGGCGTGAAGGATGCGGTCAACCGCGCCTTCCTGCCGCTCACCGGGCAGCCTGTCAATCCCGATCAGATCGAGAAGCTGCTGGCCGACGTCCGCGCCGATGGCCGGTATGACGCCGATTACACCGTGGGCTACCGCGATGCGGCTTCGACCGAACCGATCATCCTGGTCAGCGTCAATGACAAAAAGACGGGCCCGCCCTATCTCGACCTCGGCTTCAATATTCAGGCGCAGACCGCAGGGGTGACCCGCGCGGGTCTCGATACCATCCTGCTCTACCAGGATCTTGGCGGCTATGGCTCCGAGGCGCGCGCACACCTGTCGCTCGGTTTCAACACCGTGGTGTCAGGCGACTATCTTTATCGCCCCTACAAAGCGAGCGGGTTCTTCATCGATCCCGCCGCCAACCTGAACCGTCAACCCTATTACATTTACGCCGGCAATACACGGCTGTCGGAGCGGCAATCGCAGTTTGCCGGCGGCGGAGTCGATGTCGGCTGGAGCGACCGCAAGATTCAGGAGGTCCGCTTCGGCTGGAACTACCAGACCGTGCAGTGGTCCGTGACTACCGGCGCTGACGGGCTGCCGGATTACGGCGGCAACTCGCAGAGGGTCCGCGCGCACTATGTGTTCGACGATCAGGATCGCGGTCTGGTCCCCCGGTATGGCATCCGGTCCATCACCGACGTCGGCTATCTCTACAGCATCAAGAACAGCACCAGCGCCCCGCAGTTCTTTGAAGAGCTCGAGTACGCACACGGCTTCGGCTCCAGAATCGACAACATCCAGAAGAACGTCGCACTGGTCAACATAGAAGCAGGGACGATGTTCAATCGCAAGGTGCCGCAGCCCTTCCGCTACACGCTGGGCGGTCCGCTGCGCCTCGGCGCCAGCGCCATAGACCAGTACCGCGGCACGGACTACTTCCTGGTGACGCCGGGCTACCTGCGCCAGCTGCGCCAGCTTCCCGCGCCGCTGGGCAACACCATCTACGCCGGCGGAGCGTTCGAGTTCGGCCAGGTTCGCTCCCCCGACGGTCGAACCATTTCCCGCGCCGACCTCTACATCGGCCTCATTGCGGAAACGCCCGTCGGTGTCATCAGCATCGGCCCAGCCATCGGCAACGCCGGGGACCGCAAATTCAATTTCACGTTAGGCAAGCTGTTCTGAGGGAGAGAACAGAGATCAGAGATCAGATCAGCGTCTATAGCAATCTTTCGCAGGTGAGCGGCGCAAACGTAAATGATGTCATCGTCCTACGCCAACACTCCTCTCTCATCCCTGTTCTCTCCTCTCACCTTCCCATGCTCAGCCGGCTCGCCAGCCGCTCCGGCAGCCCAGCCAGCCGGATCGCCTTCTGCGCGGCCAGCACGTCGTAAGGAACGCGGGAGAACACTACCTGCCCGGCGTGGTCGTCATAGACCGCAAAACTGGCGCGCCAGTCGCTGTCCCGCGGCTGTCCCACTGATCCCGGGTTGATCAGGTGCCGCGTGCCTCCTGGCAGCGGCACCACGAAGTGCACGGCCCCGCGGTGTTCACCGTACTGGGGCCGCTCCTCGGCCCACTCCTGTCCGGATTGCGAAAACCCGCCCTGCACATGCGTATGTCCGAAAAACGTCAAGACACCTCCCATGCGCTGCAGCGGCAGCCAGGCGTCGCGCATGGAGATGATGTAGTGGTCTTCATGCAGGGGCGACCCGTGCGCGCACAGCACGCCCGGTCCGGTGGCCACCGGACCGCGCGGCATATCGCGCAACCATTGCAGATTGCCGGCGCTCAGGTTCTTGTGCGTCCACGCCGCTGCCTGCGCGGCAACGGTATTGAAGCCATCGGAGCTGGTGATGCCGGAGCACACGCGATCGTGATTGCCGCGCACATTGACCACGGCGCGTTCGCGCATACGCTCCACCACTTCGTTGGGGAACGCGCCGTACCCTACGGTGTCGCCCAGGTTCCAGATCGCATCCACGTCTCCGGCCGCCAGAAGAACGGCTTCCAGCGCGTGCAGATTGCCGTGAATGTCTGAAACCACAAGGGTGCGCATACCGTGCTGCGCAAGTGTACCGGAGCGGTGAGCGCGGGCGAATGCCCCGATGGGGTCGAAAGGAGCCTGCACCGCTGCTTCTTACACGGCCAGCGGTTCGTCCCGCCGCGTGCTCATGGAAGGGGAAGCCGCCAGCAGCCGCCGCGTGTACGCGTGCCGTGGCTGCGCAAAGAGCTCCCGGGCCGCGGCCTGTTCCACGATCTCGCCCCGCTGCATCACTGCCACCCGGTCGGCAATCTGGCCGACGACTGCAAGGTCGTGCGAGATGAACAGCATCGCCAGGCCATGCTCCTCGCGCAACGTGCGCAGCAGCTCCAGGATCTGTTTCTGCACCGTGACGTCCAGCGCTGTCGTCGGTTCATCCGCGATCAGCAGCCTGGGCGTGTTGATCAGCGCCATGGCGATGAGCACACGCTGCCGCTGGCCCCCCGAAAACTGGTGCGGGTAGTCGCGCATCCGCCGCTCCGGATCGGGCAAAGCCACGTCGCGCATCGCGCTCAGCACCCGTTCCCTGACCTCAGAGCGTGGGGTCCTTGGATGGTGCGCCAGCCACGCCTCGCCGATCTGCCGTCCCACCGTCATGCTGGGGTTCAGCGCCGTCATCGGCTCCTGGAAGATCATCGCAATGCTCGAGCCGCGCAGGCTCCGCATGGCGCGCTCCGGCAGGTCGAGCAGCTCCTGCTCACCCCGGGCACCCATCAGCCGAATGCTCCCCGAAACCTCTGCCCCTGGCCCCAGTAGCCGCAGGATCGCCAGCGACGTCGCCGACTTGCCCGACCCTGACTCGCCTACCAGCCCCAGCGTCTCCCCGGCAGCGACGTCGAAGGAGATTCCATGCACTGCCTCGTGCCCGTCGAAGGCAATGCGCAGGTCACGAACGCACAGCAGCGGTTCTCCAGTATTTGATCTGCCCATCTCCCTCGATCCGCCGTCGCTCCACTTCAGCAGAGTCTACGAGAGCCTGGCCGCGCCCCGCCGCGCCGATCACTGCACCATCGTGACGGTCCGCCACTCCGAGAGCCGAACCATGCCGCCCTGGCCTGCCGCCCAGACTCTCCATCGCACCCTGCCGGTTGCGTCGGCAAAGGGCGCAGGCAGTTGCGTCCGCTGCCGTCCCTCCACATCGCTGATCAGGCTCACGTGGGATGCCGGTGCATCGCGTCCCGCACCCGCCTGCCACTCGCATACCAGCAGGGACGCACCGCTGCCGTTATCCCACCAGAGGTCCAACCCGGAGCGCCCGGCGCGTTGATCGCCGTCCACCGGCGATGCCGGTCGCGGCGCGGCTATTTCCGCCACAACCTTCACAGGGCGCGCACTCTCCGCACCAAGCTGGAAGCTGTGCACTGCCTCGCTCCCATCCGTCCCCAACGAGAGCTGCAGCACTTTCCATGCGCCGCGCGCGTCCGTCCGCAGCATGACCAGCGGCAGCAGGTCGCAGTACACAAGGCGTGAGCTGCACTGCGTGTGCAGCAGCACCACGGCGAAGCCGCCGTTGCTTTGCTCCCGCAGCACCTCGGTGTGGAAGCCCAGGTCTGCGGGCAGTTGCTCCGGTGCTCCCAGCACCTCCGCTCGCGTTTGGAGGCTCGAGAAGGCCGCCATCTCCCTGTCGGCCAACGCTTCCAGGTTTGAGCCGCTCAGCACCTGCGCGACAGCTGCGAGCGCCACGCCGGCCGCGGGCGAAAGCGCTCCAGTCCTCTTCTCGGTGCTGGCCTCAGCGGGTACGTCGTTCCCGTACCACCACTCCAGGAAGCGCCGCGCCGTGCCGGGATGCGGCGCCTGCGCCAGCCCATACGCACTGCGGTACACGGTCTGCGGACGCCGGCTCCTCGCAGGACGCGGCGTGCCCGCAACCGCGGGCGCTGGCAGCGCCAGGAGCACACTTCCGCGCGAGGCGCCCGCCCACCACTCCGGCATGCGGTCGCTCAGCAGCACGTCGGGCACGCCGCCGGTGTTCGCCACGCCGGCCAGCCGCTGCCGCAGATCCACGCCATAGACCTCCACGAACCGCACCTGCACACCCGGCAGCCCCACCTGCAGGTTTGCCAGGAACTCCGTCCATTGCGGTCCCTTGCTGTCGCGGGAGGCCGTCGTGTCTGCGGTGACCGGCGCGGTAGTCGCAGGCGCGCCGCTGAAGTCGCTGGCCGCCGTGCCGAAGCTCCCCGCGGTCATGCCGTAGCTGCCCGCCGTCTGCGACGTCACGTTGCTCGCGAGACTGCCGGAGGTCTGTCCATAATCACCCGCATTCGTTCCCACGCTGCCGGCATTCTGCCCGACCTCGCTGGCGGGCTTGCCGTAGCTGCCCGCCGTCTGCCCGACGTCGCTCGCGCTCCTGCCGAAGCTCCCCGCGGTCGTCTCGCGGTACACCGAGATGTCGCGCAGGTCCTGCTGCGCGCGCAGCACGGCGTGATCCGCCGCCGACACGGGGCGCACAATCCACACAGTCAGGGTCTGAGCCGCGGCGTCACCGGGGCCGCCCTGCGCCAGCGCGCCGCTGCATACCCAGGCCCCCAGTCCCACGCACAGCAGCCCGGCACTCACTACCGCGCCTCCGCTACCCCCAGCCATCCAGCGCCGCACTCGCAAGCGTTTCCTTTCCGGGCCGAACACCGCCAGTCTACGCGCCGCAGCACGTATCCTCACGCCAGCTCTGAGCTTCAGCCGGACAGCTCCGAGCTCCACACCTCACAGCTCTGAGCCCGTCCCAGCCCGCAGCCGTTCGCTTTGGAGGCGCCGCTACTTCCCCAGACGCGCCGCAGGTACCAACGTCACTCGATCGCTGCTCACCAGCTCGCCAACCCAGGCACCGTCCCAAGCCGCACCGGACGCACGGGGCGCTTCATCCAATCCACCATGCCACCGCCGCTCCGCCTGTCCGTGCTCGACCAGTCGCCCGTGCCGGACGGCTCCACACCCGCCGACGCTCTCGCGAACTCCCTCGACCTGGCCCGGCATGTCGACCGGCTCGGCTACACGCGCCTCTGGTACAGCGAGCATCACGCCATGGACCTGCTCGCCTGCACCGCGCCTGAAATCCTGATCACCCGCGCCGCTGCGGAGACCTCCCGCATCCGCGTCGGCTCGGGCGGTATCATGCTCCCGCACTATGCTCCGCTCAAGGTCGCCGAGGTCTTCCGCACGCTCCATGCCATGTTCCCGGACCGCATCGACCTCGGCCTGGGCCGTGCGCCGGGTGGCGGCCAACTGGAGGCTTACGCCCTGCGCCGTACTCGCCAGCCGCAAAACGGTCAGCAGGCCGACGACTTTCCGCAGCAGCTTGCCGAGCTGCGTGCCTTTCTTCATCCGGAGCGCTGGGCAATGGACTCCGACCCCAGGGAGGGCCGGCATCCCTTTGCGCGCATTCGCGTCGCGCCCCAGATGCCCGGCGCGCCGGACCTTTGGCTGCTCGGCTCGTCCATGTGGTCGGCCGTCACGGCCTCGGTGGAGGGCTTGCCCTACGCCTTCGCGCACTTCTTCTCCGCGCAGGGCACGCGCGAGGCCATCGAGTACTACCGGCGCAACTTCCGCCCTTCGTCCAACCCCAACGATGGCCGTCAGACACCGGAAGCCGCGATTGCTATCGGCGTGATCTGCGCGCCCACGCAGGAGGAAGCCGACTATCTCCATGCCTCGGTACGCCTGCTGCAGCGCCGCATCCGCCAGGACGATCGCCGCCCCGTTGCTACCCCGGACGACGCCCTGCGCGAACTCAACGGGAAGCCCGCCGCTCCCAACCCGCTCCTCAGCTTCACCGCCGGGTCACTCGATCAGCCCGAAAGCGAGTTCCCCCGCTACGTCGTCGGCACGCCTGCAGCGGTCCGCGACCGGCTTCTGCACATCGCCCGCGAGCTGGAGATCGGCGAGCTGATCGTGAACACCATCACCCACTCGCATGAAGCGCGCCTGCGCAGCTATGAGCTACTGGCCGAAGTGATGGAGCTTCCGGGCACGTCCGCACGTGAAAACATCCTCTCCCTTGCCATGGCGTCCTCCTGAGCTTAGCGAAGAGCCTGCCCTGAACGCAGTGAACGGGAATGCCGTATTCTGCCGGACCAGCATAGGAGCCTCACCCGCTGAAGCGCTCCGCCAGTCCCATGGACGACACGTCCGCTCGGCCCTTCCGAGCCGCAGCCGGTAAACTGATCCGCATGCAGACCGCGGACATTCTGATCGTTGGCGCTGGGCCCGCCGGTTGCGCCGCGGCTTATGACCTCGCCCGCGCCGGCCGTCGCGTGGTGCTGCTCGACAAACGCGCCTTCCCACGCCCCAAGGCCTGTGCCTGCGGTCTCACCCGCAAGACCCTCAAGGTTCTTCGCTACTCCGTCGAACCAGTCGTCGAGCGCATCTGCCGCAACGTCGTTCTGCAGGAAGCCGGTACGGCTGCGTTTGCCCAGGGCATCCGCACCGCCACCAAATCTCTGGAAGTTCGCGTCCACACCCGGGAGCCCTTCTGCGCCACCGCTGTCCGCGAGCGTTTTGACGACTTCTGCCTGCGGCAGACGCTCGCCGCCGGTCCGCACGCCAGCCTGCGCAAGATTGAAGGCATCTCCGCCCTGCGGGAGTTCGCCACCCATGCGGAACTGGACGTCACGCTGGCAGAGGGTGCGACCGAGACCCTTGCCGCCGCGGTCATTCTGGGAGCCGACGGCTCCAACGGCGCCATGCGCCGCCTCGTCGCAGGCCTGGACCCCAACTCGCCGCAGCCTGCGCCCAGCGCCGGCAGCCTGCCGCCCGAGCCTGCCTGGTACGCCCGTGGCTTCGCCCTCGAAGCCGCCGTGCCCTACGCCGTCCTTCCGGCTCAACTTCCCGCCGGCGACGCCCCGGAAGACCTGGTCTTCGACTTCGCGCCGGTCTCCGGCGGCTATGGCTGGCTGTTTCCCAAGGGGAACCACATCAACATCGGCGTCGGCGGGTTCGTCCCGCAGCCCGCCGGTACGCCCGCCGTCCCGGAAGGCGCCTCCGGCATGCTCTACGAGCAGGTCACCCGGAGACTGCTGGCTGGCTACACCCGCCATAAACTCGGCGTGGACCTCGCCGCCATGGACGCCCACGTCACCGGCCAGTACCTCGGCCTCGGCGGCCACGCGTATGTGCCGCACGGCCGCTGCCTGCTCGCCGGAGACGCCGCCGGGCTGGTGGACCCGCTTACCGGCGAAGGCATCCACTCCGCCATCGTGAGCGGCCAGGCGTTCGCCGCCGCCGTGCTTGAAACTCTGCCTTCCGGCAACCATGACGACCTTCCCCACGCCCGCACCCTCGCCGCTGCCTACGCCCGCCACCTTCGTCCGCTCCAGGAAACGCTCGCCTTCAGCCATCGCGCCGCGCAGAGCTTTTACCGTGAGCCCTCGCGCGGCTTCCGCGTCATGCGCACACCGTTGCTGCGCCGCCTGATGCTGAAGACCTACGCCGACGGCCTGCCCCACACCGAGCTCCTCGCAAAGCTCGCCCGGCGGGTCGCGTGAAGTCCCGGCGCGATCCCCTCAGAACTGAAAGTTCAATCCCAGGTGAATCGTCCGGTTCGCCGCTCCGTTGAAGCTGAACATGGACGCCAGCGAGAGGGACTTGCCGAAGTTCGAAGCGTTCAGCGCTGCCTGCGTCTGTGCCTGCGTGGCCTGCGGTGCGGGCAGTACGCCCACCGGCAGGGCCGGGTTGGTGTGGTTCAGCGCGTTGTCGATCTCCACCGCCAACTGCACACGATAGGGCAGCTCCGCTCTCGGCTTCGGTTTGCCTGCGGGTGTCTTGGTGTCCGCGGCGGCTTTCAGGGCTTCCGCGCGGGGCTTGCCAAAGTGGAAGGCGCGCGCCACGTACATCTCCGAATAGAACATCGTCGGCCCGGCCGCATAGTTGAAGGGGACGATCGTCTGTCCGGCCATCGGCAGCGTGTCGAAGTTCCCAAAGGCCGTCTTCACCACCGAGGGCCGAGTGAGGTCGGTTGCGAACGCCGGCCGGTCGTTGTAGGCCGTGTCTCCGTTGAGATCCTGCCCCGTGGTGATGTTGAACCGCTGCGCGGAGCGTGCCGCCAGAAAGATGTTGCCGTTGAAGCCGAACGGCAGATCGCCTCCGCCTCCGCCGAAAAACTGCTGCGCGGTATACCCGACTGCAGGGCCATAATCCTGCCGCACGTTGTACTGGTTGGAGGGCAGCGCATTGGCGCCGCTCGTATCGCCGGTGCGGCTCGCCGCCTGGTAGGAGATCCAGGCATACGTGTGCCGCGTGGGCTGAAAGTTTCCATTCAGCTGCAACGAGTCGATGTTGCGCAGACCGTCCGACGAGTACTGGTAGGTATTCTGCATGGTCCGGAGGGGCCGTGTCCCGCTCGCCGGATTGCCCACCACGTAGGTGCCCGGCAGCGGCGCATTCACATTCAGCAGCTCGAACTGGTGGACCTGACGGGAGCGTATCCACGTCACCGAACCCGATCCTTTTTGGCCGAAGCTGTGTTCCGCCGAAAGCCCGCCCCGCATCTGGTACTCGGCATGCAGGCGCGGATTGAGCTGGTAAATCGACGGCTGCACGGTGCTCAAGCTGCTGATGGTCGGCACCAGGGGCGTGCAGGTGGCTGCAACGGATGTACCTTCCGCGCAGCCGAACGTCTGCGGGCTCTCCAGGTAGTAGCCCTGCTCGCGCGTGCCGTTCTGGCGGATCGTCTGCAGCAGGTTGCCCGAGTCGAAGCGGTCGTAGAACATGCCGAATCCGGCACGGAATGTGGCGAACGGTGCTTTGGCCTTCTTCCACACCGGCGCCCACGCCGCGCCCACCCGCGGCGCCAGGTTCAGGTGGTCAGGAATGGCCGACTGCGACTCCAGCCGGCCTCCATAGCTCACCGTCACATCCGGCCTCGCCTTCCAGTCGTCCTCCGCATACAGCCCCACATCGCCGGTCATGACGCGTGCGCCCGGCTGTCCCGCGGTTACGTTGAACTGCGAGGGTCCATCCCCCTTGGCGGCGATCTGCGCGCCGTTCAAGCCGCTTCGAACATCCGACAGCGCCCGTGCATACGTGCTCAGATCCTGGAAGATGTACTGCCCGTTGAAGCCGCCGGTGGACAGGTTCGCATCGCGCGTCAGCCGGTAGCGCCCACCGGTGCGGATGAAATGGTTCTTCAGCGCGATTGACAGGTACTCCTGGAACTCGTAGCGGTCCAGATGGTCATGCAGGCTCTGGGCTGGGGACCCGCCGCCGTTGAAGCTGCCCTGGACAGTGAGCGAAGGAGCCGCGCTGACGGCATCGGTCACAGCTTTGCTCCGGCTGTACTGAAAGCGAGACTCCAGCACTACCTTGGTGCCGATGACGTGCGTGTCGCCGGCCTGCAGGGTTTGCGTCAGGCTGCTTGCATCCGTTGCCTGCGAGGCGAGTCCGAGCGTCGAAATCCCGCCGTTCTCCGTGCGGTTATAGCTGAGGCTGTACCGCACCGTCGCCGTATCGTTGGCCCCTAACTGGCGGTCCAGGCGCAACGAATAGTTCTGCCCCTTGGTGGGCGACGGCACGACACCCTGCACGGGTGCCGGGTTCAGCGAGCTGTCCAGCACCGTCGCATTGATGGGCGTGTTGTTGTCGTCGTTGATGAGGTTCGTGCTGAAGTCGAAGCTCATCTTTTTGCCCAGCGGACCGTTTACGTTTCCAAAGAAGTGTTCGCGATAATAAGCGGGCTGCGCGGCAGCCACGTAAGGGTTGCGCGCGTTGAAGGCGCTGTCGTTCCCATACAGCGCGAAGAAGCCGTGGAACGTATTGCTGCCCGGCTTGGTAAAGATCTCGATGCGGCCCTGGCCCGGCGAATCATACTGCGCCGAATACGGGTTCTGGTTGATGCGGATTTCGCGAATGCTCGACTTGGGTGGGAACTGCCCGTTCGAAAATCCATCCACCAGAATCTGCGGCGGCAGACTGGGGTCGCCGCCCGCAAGCGCGGTCAGCTGCTGTTGCAGCAGGGCGTCGTTGTCGGAAAACACCTGCAGCTGATCGCCCTTGAAGACCAGCGCGCTCTTGTTGTCGGCCGGGTCCGTGCTCGCGTTCGCATCGGCGGGAACATTCACCACCTCGGCCTGCGCCGCGACCAGCAGCTTTACCGCCAGGTCGATATGCTGGCCCGCATCCACCCTCAGCCTCTCGCGCACGTAGGGGTCGAAGCCTGGGGATTGCACTGTCAGAAGGTACGAACCGCCGGGCAAGGTAAGCAGAAAGTGGCCTGTCGCGTCCGCGGCCGTATCCCGCTTCAAGCCTCCCTGGTCCGCATCCGTCTGGCCCTTCACCGGCTCCAGACTTTCCGCGTGGACCAGCGCGCCGGCCACCTGCGCGCCGGAAGCATCCACCACTGAGCCCCGTACCACCGCATCCGTGACCGCCGCCCCTTGTGCCCGGAGCCGGTACGCGCCGCAAACACACATCCAGGCACACAGCATCACCCACGCGGCCATACCGCGCTGCCACCAGCTCATGACATCATCCAAATGGTTTTGTTCCAGAAAGGGCCCGAGATATCGCTTGGACGCCGTGCGGTTCCAGAAGTGAGACTCAAGACGATGTACTTCCCTATACGTCTTTCCGCTCACAGGAGGATGCAGATTCCACGGCAGCACTCGCGCTGCACCAGCTCCTCTTCGCTCCCTCATCCCGTTTCCGCCTCTCGCCTCGCAACTGCTACCATGAACACGTGCAGGCGGCCGGACGATCGCTGCCGAACCCAAGCCTCGGCAAGGGAACGGGGGAGGAAAGTCCGAACTCCAGAGGGCAGTGTGCCGGATAACGTCCGGGACCGGGGCGTCAAGGCTCCGGGACGGCCAGTGCAACAGAAAACAGACCGCCAATCCATAGCGTAAGCCATGGGCTGGTAAGGGTGAAACGGTGGGGTAAGAGCCCACCGCGCGGGCAGCAATGTCCGCGGCACGGTAAACCCCACACGGAGCAAGACCAAATAGGCAGGGAGACCGCAGCCACTCTTCAAGGCACGGTCGCGTGACGGCCCGTCGCGCCCAGGCGGAGAGACCCGATCGCGCAAGCGAGGAGGAGCCGGAACCCGCGGGTAGGTTGCTGGAGCGCGTCAGTAATGGCGCGCCTAGAGGAATGATCGTCTAAAACAAAATTCGGCTTACGGGCCGCCTGCACACTAACTTCCCACACATCCTGCTTGTCCAACACTCCACATCAGCTTCGTGACAGCAGCAGCCAGGCTCGCGATTGCGGCGTCTGAACACATCTGTGAAGCAGCAAACCTTATGAAGCAGCAACGCGAACCCATGTCGAAGGGCCGGCTGGAAGCCTTCACGGATGGGGTAACCGCGGTCATCATCACCATCCTGGTGCTGAACCTCCATGCACCGCTTAAGGCGGGCTGGTCGGCTTGGCGTCCGGAACTGCTGCCCATTCTCATCTATGCCATAGGCTTCCAGCTCACGGCGGCCATGTGGGTGCTTCATCACAACACCATGGTGCGTCTCCGTCACCTCAACCGCCGCATGGTTTGGGCCAACTTTGTCTTTCTTCTGCTGCTCAGTTTGTTTCCTGTAACCGTGCAGGCCGTTTCCCAGCACCCCGGGGATCCTTCCAGCCTGGTCGTCTTCTGCGCCAACGCACTGGGTTGCAGCGTCGCGCTTACCCTGCTCCGTCTTGCCGCCGTACGCGAGCACGCGGACGATCCCGAGTTCGTGGCCTGGAACAAGAGCAGAACCCGCCTGGCGTTCGTCGGTTTGGGCAGTGTTGCAGTGGCCATGCTCACGGCCTTCTACTCCACGTACATTTCGCTTGCGCTCATTGCCAGCACATTGCTGCTTGTGCTGCTCACCGGTTGATGGGCTGATCGATTCTCTGATGGATCGCTCGGCAGCAACCATCGCGAAGAACGCAGCTAGCGACGGCTCACGGGCTCTGCCGCCAACGCCGCACGCAGCCGATCGATCGCCGGCTGCTCCCCCGGCGCATTTCGCCGCGGGTCGAAGAACAACAGCCGCCCGCAGGTCTCGCACGCGAAAAGATCGTTCGCATGTTCGCGTGACATGATGTCCTGCCAGCGCTGCGGGCGCACCCGCATGCGGCATGCGGAGCACTGCCCACCGCCGCTCGCGTCCGGCACCGCTTCTGCCAGCCCTGTGCCACCCGCCGGGCCTGTGCTCTTGCTGCGCGCCACGCGATCATAGAGCGCCAGCGCGGCCGGTGCTTCCGGCGTTGTCGCGGTCCAGTCCGCCGGTGGGTTGAACAGCTCGGTACGCAGCCGTGCCCTTTCCGTCTCAAGCTCTTTGACCGCCGCATCGTGCCGCTTCGTGGTCTCCGCCTGCACCGCCAGCGCCCGCGCGAGCACCGCCTGCGCACTCGCCGACGCCGCCTCCTGGGCCGCGACGACCCCGTCCAACCGGTCCGTGCGCTCCATCGACGCGTACTCTTCCTCTTCCAGCGTGTCGATGGCCGCCCGCGTAAAGCTCAGTTCCTTTTCAAGCGCTGTCACCTGCGTGGCGCTGGTCGCGTTGTCGAGCTGCCTGGCAAGCCGCTCGATCTTGCCCCGGTGCGCCGCGATGTCCAACTCCTGACGCCGTCGCAGCACTTCTTCTTCGGCCAGCCCTTTGCGAGTGGCGTCCAGAGCCTTTTGCGCAGCCCCGAGCGCGGTCTGCGCGGCCGCCGTGCGGCGTGGCAGCTCCGCCAGTTCGGCGCGGAGCCGCCGCAGATCGAGATCGACAGCCTGGAGCAGGATGAGGAGTTGCAGGGTCATGACGTGAACAGAAGCCTAGGCAGTTTTCCTGAAGGTGTAAAGCGGTTCGAGGCGGTTCGCGCCATTCTTCAAGAAAACAGCATCTTCAGAAGTTCCCCGCAGCAAGGCATCAGGAAACTGCCTAGCATGAGGGTCATGCTTGAAACCTGCACCTGCGGCCTCGCCCTGCCCGCGCTCCCTGGGCCGGACAGTCCCACCCATCGGTACATGCTTTCCACGCCAAGCTGCTGGGAAGCGTACGGCCGGCTGCTCGCGCGCGAGTACGAAGACTCCGCCCGCTGGCCCACGCACCGCTATGCCGTGGATGCCTACGCCGTCCAGCACCCCGGCGTCGACGGTCCCCAGGCGCGCAACTCCGTGGGGATCCACCTGTCGCGCCTCTGCCTCCTCTTCGAGCGCGGCTGGCCCCTCCAGCGGGCCAACGACGCCATGCTCGCCATCACCGCCAGGAAGTTTGCCTACCCATGGCTCACGCCACCGTTGCAATGTGCCGGTGTGACCGTGGCCGATGTTCTCTCCGCGAACGGCGCCACGGCCCATCAGGCCGCGGTGGTT
Source organism: uncultured Acidobacteriaceae bacterium (assembly GCA_964246235.1). GTDB lineage: Bacteria > Acidobacteriota > Terriglobia > Terriglobales > Acidobacteriaceae > Granulicella. The sequence goes on along the minus strand of CAXTPR010000012.1, from coordinate 67,159 downwards.
CGATGGGCCCAGACCGTCTGGCAGCAGTGGTCGGAACACCACAACACAGTCCGCGAGTGGTTGGCCAGACTCTAGCTTTCGGCGGTCGTTCAGGAGCTTCGCTTCGCGCCGCCACGTCTATAAGAGCGTGTCTCGTTTCAGACAATTCGCGCTGGCGAGCCTGGCCGCAGCAGCTATTCTGAGAGTTCTGCCGGCGCAGGGCCAAGCAGCCTCCGTAAGTTTCCCGCACTTCGACCTCGGCACACGTCGCTTCGACGTCGACGTCGACGGCGCTCCCAACGCCTACGGTCCGCGCGGCAAGCCCACCCTCGATGTGCTCAAGCATGCCCGCTACCGGGGCTGGCGGAGAGGGCCCATCGTCGGCTACCTCACCGACGACGACCATCCCAATGTCCCTGTCGTGCAAGGCTCGCACGATCCCTATCCCGGCTACTACATCTCGCAGACATCCTTCACCGATCCGGCGCGGACCCGCGAAGCCGACCCACTGCGTTACGTCGATGCGTCACGCATCAACTACGTCGTTCGCGGCGAGGAAGCCAAACGCCGTGGCGTGCACATGGGCGACTTCGTCGCTGTGCACTCGGCACGCACCGGCCGCACGGTCTTCGGCATCGTAGCGGACGAAGGCAATCCCTCCGGCGATGAGGGCTCGCTGCACCTGCTGCAGGACCTGGGCTATCACTACCATGCAGGCAAGGATGAGGGCGTGGACCGTGCCCACGAGATCACGGTGCGCTTCTTTCCCAACTCCAACCCACAGCACCGCTTCTTCGCCACCGAAGCCGCTCTCGACGCGGCCGCAAACTCCCTGCACCTCGACATCAGCTTTCCGCAGCCGTTCCGGCCCGCGAAGCATCCAATCCCTCGTTAACCCTTAGGCCTGATCTTCTTCGTATCTCACCTCTACCCCGGAGCCCACACCATGCAATTCCGCTCTCTCGGCCGTTCCGGCCTCAAGGTCCCCGAGCTCTGCTTCGGCACCGGCACCTTCGGCGGCAGCAACGAGTTCTTTCAGGCTTGGGGCGCTACCCAGGACAAGGAAGCCGCTCATCTGATCGACATCTGCATGGAGGCCGGCTGCAATTTCTTCGACACCGCCGACGTCTACTCCGACGGCCAAAGTGAGGTAGTGCTCGGCAAAGCCATCGCGCATCTCAGGCGCGAAGACGTGCTCCTGTCCACCAAGACGACGTTCCGGTCCGGTGCCGGGCCGAATACGGTAGGGAGCTCCCGCCACCACATTACGGAGGCCATCGAAGGCTCGCTGAAGCGCCTGAACACGGACTACATCGACGTCTACCACATGCATGCCTTCGACGCGGCGACGCCTGTCGATGAAACCCTGAACACGCTTGACAAGCTCGTCCGCGAGGGTAAGGTGCGCTACATCGCGGCGTCGAACTTCAGCGGCTGGCACCTGATGAAGTCGCTCTCCACGTCGGAACGCTACGGCTGGGCGAAGTACGTGGGTCACCAGGTCTACTATTCGCTGATCGGCCGCGACTACGAGTGGGAGTTGATGCCGCTCGCCGAAGATCAGGGCGTTGGCGCGCTGGTGTGGTCGCCTCTAGGCTGGGGACGCCTCGGCGGCAAGATCCGCCGCGGCCAGCCGCTTCCCGCCGAGAGCCGCCTGCAAAGCAAGATGGTTACCGACGCAGGCCCTCTGCCGGATCCTGAGTACGTCTACAAAGTGGTGGATGCGCTCGACGAGGTCGCGCAGGAAACCGGCAAGACCGTCGCGCAGCTTGCGCTCGCCTGGGTGCTCGCCCGTCCTACCATCTCCACCGTCATCATCGGCGCGCGCGACGAGAAGCAGCTGCGCGCCAACCTCGCCGCCGCCGAGATCACACTCACCCCTGCGCAGATCGGCAAGCTCGACGCCGCCTCACAGACCAAACTTGCCTATCCCTATTGGCATCAGGTGCAGTTTGCGGAGCGCAACCCGTTCCCGGTACCGCAGGCGCATAGCTAAGGCTCAGCAGGGAAGGCGCTGCGCCTTGGAGTCAGCCATGCAGGAACTTCACATCGGCACCGCCGGCTGGACTCTGCCCAAGCAGCATGCGCAACACTTCGCCATGGAGGGCACGCATCTCCAGCGTTGCGCCTCGGTGCTTCCCTGCGTGGAGATCAACTCCAGCTTCCATCGTCCGCATCAGCGCAAGACCTACGCTCGCTGGGCGGAGTCCACGCCGGAAAACTTTCGCTTTGCGGTCAAGATTCCGAAGACGATCACGCACACCGCCAAATTGATCGGCACCGGGGCGTTGCTGCAGCGCTTTCTTGACGAGTGCACCGGCCTCGGCGGCAGGCTCGGCCCGCTGCTCATCCAGCTTCCTCCATCGCTCGCGTTCGACGAAGGCACGGCCCATGAGTTTCTCACCGCGCTCCGCGAGCTGCACAGCGGCGCTGCCGTACTGGAGCCGCGTCACGCCACCTGGTTCACTCCCGCGGTTGACCGCCTGCTGCGCGGCTTCGAACTCGCCCGTGCCGCTGCGGACCCGCCCAAGGGCTCGCCTGCAGCCGCACGGCCGGGAGGCTACACCGGCCTGCGCTACTTCCGCCTGCACGGCGCTCCTCGCACCTACTACTCTGACTACACGGATAGCTTTCTGCAGGGTTTTGCCCGGCAGCTTCGCAGCAGCGACAAGAAGCCAGTCGATACCTGGGTGATCTTCGACAACACGGCTCTGGGCCATGCCACCGGCAACGCTCTGCAACTGCAGAAACTCGCGCAGACGGAGAGCACAAAGCCGGGCAATACGCCCCTCGGGTAGAGCTCACAAGGGTGCCTGGGAGCATGGCTGGCATGAGGCACGACAACATAGGAATCGTTCGCTCTTTGTGTGTAGCCGTGTCGCTGATTCTCCATGGAAAATGCGAAGAAAAAGGTCACCGAGAAGTGCACTGTAAAGTCCGGCGGCAAAACAACCAGCCAGACCCTGGTCTACGATCGGACAAAGTAGCCTGATACGCGTTTCTTTGTCGTCCAGAGGAATCTGCGTCTCGGCTCGGGCGATCCGTCGAGCGTCTCAGTGGCCCGCGCTCATCGCCGCATTCTTCGGCGGCTTTGGGATAAACAGCAGCAGCGGCAGCATGAGCGCGCAGAACACGCTCAGGTACTCGATGATGTCGACATAGGCGAGCGTCGCCGCTTGCCTGTGCAGCTGGTTGTAGAGGAACGCCTGCCCCATGTGCAGCGCGCCCTGGCTGGGACCGCCTCCGGCCGGCTTGGCGCCGTTGCCTCCCGCAAAGAATTGCGCCAGCGCCCTCGCCCGGCTCATGAACGCCGGGCTGGTGCTCGTAAAGGAGCGGCTCATGACGCTTTCGTGCGCTGCCGTTCGCCGCGTCAACATCGTCGCCATGAAAGCCGTACCCGCCGATCCGCCGATATTCCGCGCCAGGTTTGTCAGTCCGGAGACGTCGTTGCTTTCCGTCGGCTTTACGCCTACATAGGCCAGCGTGTTGATTGGAATGAACAGGAACGCCAGCCCTGAGGCCTGGAAACAGCGCATGAACACAAGCTGACCGTAACTCAAGCCGAGGTTCAGCTTGCTCATGTAGAACAGGCTGAGCGTGAGCATGAGAAAGCCATAGGCCAGCAGCTTGCGAGGGTCCACTTTACCCGAGAGAACGCCCACGACCGGCATCATCGCCATCATCATGAACCCGGCCGGCGAGAGTACCTTGCCGGCCAGCTCCGCCGTGTAGCCCAGAAGCGTCTGCACGAACTGCGGAATCAGGATAGTCGTCCCGTACAGCGAAAAGCCCAGCACGAACATGAGGATGAAGCTGATCGCAAAACTTCGCCGCGTGAACAGCGTCAGGTTCAGCAGCGGCTTCTTGCCGTCGCGCAGCAGCTTCAGCTCCCACCAGATCAGCAACACGAACGCCACCACCATGGCCACGGTGAAGAACGTGATCAGGTGCGAAGCGAACCAGTCATCCTCCTGTCCTTTGTCGAGGATGAACTCCAGCGACCCGAAGGTCACGCCCACCAGGCCGAAGCCGAGCAGGTCCAGCCGGATACCTTCGCGCTGGTTCCGCTCCACTTCCTTCCGGATGAAGGGTGGGTCTTCCACGATCCGATGCGTGAGATACAGACTGAGCAGGCAGATCGGGATGTTCAGGTAGAAGATCCAGCGCCAGTCGAAGTTATCGGTGATGTAGCCGCCCAGCGTGGGCCCGATGGCTGGGGCTACCACCACGGCCAGCCCGTACATCGCGAAGGCCTGGCCGCGCTTCTCGGGCGGGAATGTGTCCGCCAGGATGGCCTGCTCGCTGGGCGCGAGGCCGCCCCCGCCGATGCCCTGCAGAATGCGGAAGAACACCAGCAGCGGCAGCGTTGGGGCCAGCCCGCACAGCGCGGAGCTGATGCCGAACAGCGCCACGCAGATCATGTAGAACTTCTTGCGCCCGATGAACGTGGTCATGTACGCGCCGGCCGGCAGGATCACGGCGTTCGCCACCAGATAGGCGGTCAGCACCCAGGTGGCTTCGTCCTGGGTCGCGCCCAGGCCCCCGGCAATGTGCGGCAGAGCCACGTTGGCGATGCTGCTGTCCAGAACCTCCATGAAGGTCGCCAGCGTGACCGTCATGGCAACGATCCATGGATTGATCCTGGGTCGCCACGGTACCGGTACGGCAACAGTTTTCGGTTCTTGGCTGGGGAGATCGAGGGCTGCGGTCGCCATGAGTTCCCAGTAAGGATTCCGCCCGGCGTGCGAGCGATTCACTTTTCACGTCCCGACCGGGAAACCCCTTGCCAAAAGCGCCTCGCGGGGCGCACCCTCAGGGTCGGAGCACTTCGATGAGTGTCGAACTGACAGCGCGGAACCCGGACGCCCCCCAGGGCGAGCTTCAACTGGCCAGGAAACATCCGCGGGCCATCCGCTGGATGCATTGGATCAACTTTCCCTTGCTCTCCATCATGATATGGAGCGGCTTGTTGATCTACTGGGGCGACTCCATTCCGCCCTACCAGCACGCCCACCAGGTCTACCGCATCGGGTTCGGCAACTGGACGCTTGTGCGCCTCTTTCCCGATTGGTTCTGGAACTTTCTCAGCGCGCCCTATCAGATCACCACCGGCCTGGGCTGGCACTTCCTCGTCATGTGGTTCTTCGGCATCAACGGTGTCGTTTACGTGCTCTATCTGCTGCTCTCCGGCGAGTGGCGCGTGCTCTGGCCCGAGCGCCGCAGCTTCCGTGACGCCCTGCTCGTTACCCTCTACGATCTGCATGTGCCCTGGGCGCGCCGCAAAGGCATGCCCCCGCAGGGCAAGTACAACGGCGCGCAGCGCTTCGCCTATAGCGGTGTCACCCTCATGGGAGGCGCCATGCTCCTCACCGGCCTCGCTATCTACAAGCCCACCCAGGCGCACTGGCTCACCACGCTCTGCGGCGGCTATGAGATGGCCCGTTGGCTGCACTTCTGGCTGACCATGGGGTTCTGCGGCTTCTTCCTGGTACACGTCGGCCAGGTGGTCCTGGCCGGATGGAACAATTTTCGCTCCATGGTCAGCGGCTTCGAAATCCAGCGCCGCGCAGGCGCTCAGCCGGTCGACGCGCACAGCGGCGAGCCCACCGGTCAGGCCGTCGGTGGAGAGTAGTTTGGTTTGCTTTCGAACACGTCAGTTCCCGTCGTCCCACTGGTAGCGGTCTCTCTGCTCCAGGCTCCAGGCTCCAGCTGAATAGCTCACAGCTCGTTCAACCCCAGGTCATTCCCCATGCATACGGAAGCACAAGACAAAGTAATCCTCGCCGGTAGCGAGCAAACGGTGAACCGCGAAAGCGCACGCCGCACCCGGCGCAGTTTCCTGGTAGGCGGTCTGTCCGCGGCCGCCGGCTACGGGCTATGGAAGCTGATCGAGTCAGGCGAGGTCATCGGCCGGCAGCCCATTGCCATGCGGCGCGAGTTCCAGGCCAACGCAAGAGTCTTCCGTGGCTTGTTCGGCGAGCGCGGTCTCGCCCCCGAGTACGCGCTCAGCAGGGCTCGCGAGCTGCGCCTCAACGGCACCATCGGCATGGATCGGACGCTGGACCTCGACAGCTGGCGTCTGCAGGTGGTGGGCAGCTCGGTCGGGCAGGGCTCGCCCCTCTGGGTACCCGACGTCACCGCCTGGAAGTACAGGTACCTGGGCGAAATGGAGCCCGACCAGCAGGCCTTCGATGTGAAATCCGCTCCCGGCAATACGCTGGGCAATCCCAAACCCAAAGAGGATGACGACGATCAAGGCGGCGACGAGAGGAAGGCCGGTGCCGATAAAGGCACCGGTGGGAAAGCGCCCGCCGAGCAGAAAAGCTCTCCCGGTTGCAAGGCCGGACAATCCAGCAAGGGCAACACCACCGAGGAGCCCGGTGCCGGCGCGGGCTCGGGCCAGCCGGCCACCGATGCCGCAACCGCCAGAGCTCATGCGGACGCAGGCGGCCTCTCCATTGAAGAGCGCTTCAACCGCATGCGCGAGCAGATCACGCACAAGCGCTATCAGGGCACCGCGGAGGCCGGCGCATCGGCCAGTTCGCTGGATATCGGTACCCCCGGCCTGCTGCTCGCCATGAGCGACCTGCTGAAGTTCCCGCGCGCGGAGAAGGTCATGGAGTTCCACTGCATCGAAGGCTGGAGCAACGTCACGCAGTGGGCGGGGGTCCTGCTCCGCGACTTCGTCGAAGCCTATCCTCCGGCCAAGGTCAACGGCCGCGAGCCGCGCTTTGTCTACATGGAAACGCCGGACGGCAACTACTTTGGCGGCTATGACCTGGACGCGATCCGCCATCCACAGAGCCTGCTCGTCACGGAGATGGGCGGCAAGCCGCTCACCCAGGAGCACGGCGCTCCTGCACGGCTGTTCACGCCGCTCAAGTACGGCTACAAAAACCTCAAGCGCATCGGCTTGATCGCCTACACCGACACCCGTCCGGACGACTACTGGACCAAGCTCGGCTATGACTGGTACGCCGGTCTCTAGATCTGGAGTTCTTCTCTTGGTGCGCACCCCCGTCGTCGAGGAGGACCACTCTACGGCGCGGCAGGCGCCGGCCGCGTCGGGGTGGAGGTCGGCGTCGCCAGCCCAAAGAACATCACCAGGTCGTTGCTCGCAAAGTTCGCGACCCACAGGTTGCCGGACCGGTCCGGAACGATGGAGTACGGCTCCAGCAGGTTCGCATCCAGCCCCAGACCGCTGCTGGGAGAAATCGCTGTGCCCGCCGCCCGTTCGCCGCTCACCGTTCCCGAGCTCAGCGCCGAGAAACTGGACCCATGGTAGTTGGCGATCCACACCGTCCCGCCCGCGTCCACGGCCAGCCGCGACGGATACGCGATGCCGCCCGCCGTAACCTGGCTCACCAGCGTCGTTCCCGCTGAAGAAATTGCGCTCACCGAGGAGTCCGAATAGTTCGCCACCCAGACGTTTCCCGCCCCGTCCAGCGCCAAACCATCCGGTGCATGGCCGGTGCCGATGTTGCTGGCGCTGCCGTTGGCCAGCACATGCGTCACCGCGGCGGAGGAGTTGTCCGTCATCCACACGCCCCCGCTCGCGTCCGGGGCCACGTTCACCACATACGACGCCACCCCGGCTCCCAGCGATGTCGCCGTGGGGGCATTGGTCGTGGTCGAGTAGACGGTTGCTGTCCCGTTGTAGTAGTTCCCGATGAACACGTGGCCGCTGGCATCCGCGGCGACATCGTAGGGGTAGGAGAGCGAGCCGTCGTAGAAGTTCGTTCCTCCGTTGCCGGCGACCACAGTGCCGGGTGACGCCATGGTGCTGCCCTGGAACTTCGACACGCTGCCATAGCTGTGCGGCGACGACTCTTCATTCGAAACCCAGACGTAGCCACTCGTGTCGATGGCCACCCCGTAGCTTTCCCGCAGCGCGCCCACGCCGAAGCCGGAAGCGCTGAGCAGCGCACCCTGCGGCGTCACCGCGTTGAGGATCCCATAAAAACCGGCCGCCCACACCGTCCCGTTCGCGTCAATGTCCACCGTCGTCGGCGCCGCATACGGATACGGGTAGCTCGACGGCAGCTGCGCCAGCGGCACCGTCACGGACATCGTCCAGTCGTTGGGCGGGCTGCTCAGCGTGGTCCCGAATGGGGGCGTCGTTTGGATCAGATTGAACACCGCCGCGACGTTCTGCCCCGGGTTCTTCACGATGTTCAGCAGCGCGTTCAGCGTGTTCGTGGGCGCGCTGCCCCCCGCCGGCGTGGCCGCCGTAAACAGCGGTGTGCACGCCGAGCCGCCGTTGCTGTTGATGCAGGAGGCGATCGCATCCGCCAGCCCGGTCAGCTTGCCACCCTCGATGGTCAGCCCGAGGCTGCTGCTGGCCACCGCGCCTGTGCTGGTGTTGGCCAGCAGCGCGGAATCCAGGAAAGCGTTCTGCAGCCCGGCGGCGTTGGTGGCGCTCGCACCCACATGGTCCGGGCCGCTCATAAACGGCGCCAGCGCCCACGCCGCCGCCGCCGTGGTGATCTCGTTGATCGTGATAAACCGGCTATCGCCGCCGGCCAGCAGGTCGCCGCAGTTCCCCAGCGCGGCCATCATCGCAATGGCGGAGTTGTTGCCGCCCGTTCCCGGATTGCCGCCGGTCGCCACGATGTATACCTGGTCGCTCGCGCTGGCGCAGCTGTAGTCGCCCGTAATCCTGAAGAACCCGAACTTGTCCGTGGTCACCGCGGTCGTCAGCATCGAGCTTGCCGCCGACGCATTCCCCGTCTTTCCTGCCCGGTACAGCGCGATGGCCGCCCCGGCAACGCCCTGTTGGCCGCCCATCACGCTGCCGTTCGTTGCCAGTGCACCGGACGTGCTCGTCTGCAGCGTGCCCGTCCCGCAGCCTGCCAGCAGGATCAGTACCGGCAGCAGCCCGGCCACGCGAAGGGGATTGCCAGAATGCTTGAACATCAGGAAGCTCTCTCCAAGTGTACGGATCGGTTCTGAGAATCAGGTCTGCGAAGTCGAGCTTCAGTCTACGCCGCCCGTTCCGGCCCAAGCCCCGTAGCTGGCCGCCACAGGTTCTTCCATTCCCGCACGCCTCTCCTCTTTGTTCTCTCGCATCTCCTCTCTCGCATCTCTCCTCTCCCGTCTTTTGATACCCTTTTCCGTGCCTCCAAGCGTCCCACCGCCGGCCCCGCAACGTCCGTTGATCCTGCCTACGGGCCGCCGCCCCATCCTCGCCGTCGATATGGACGAAGTCATCGCCGATGCCCTCGCCGAGCATCTCCTCCGCTACAACCGCGACTTCCGCACCGCCTACACGCTGGACGACCTCCACGGCCGCCACCTCTGGGACCTCATCCCACCCAGCCGGCATCACGTCCTGGCCGGCTACATGATGTCTGAGGACTTCTTCTCCGTCCTCACCGTCATGCCGGATTCCCAGAGAGTTCTCGCCCGCCTGCAGGTGCGCTTCGACGTCTTCATCGCCACCGCCGCCATGGAGGTCCCTACCAGCTTCACCGCCAAGTTTCACTGGCTGGCGGAGCACTTCCCCTTCATCACGCCCTCGCATATCGTCTTCTGCGGAGACAAATCCATCCTCCGCGCCGACTTTCTCATCGACGACAACCCCCGCCAGCTCCACCGCTTCGAAAGCCGCGCCTCCCAGCCCACCCACGCCGCAGCAGGCGGCGGAGACTTCCGTCCCCAGGGCATCCTTTACACCGCGCCCGCCAACATCCACGTCAGCGGCTATCGCCGTGTCCGCAACTGGCAGGAAATCGAAACTCTGTTCCTTGGCTAGTTTTCAAACGCCCAAACGGAGCGACGCCGCGAGCTTGAGTCGCGGCGTCGCTCCGTTTGCAGCGCTTAGTTGACCGTGATCGTGAGCGTGCCGGAAGCCGATGCGCCCGGATTGGTGGCGACCAGCGATCCCGAACCCGCGCTCGCAAGATCGCTTGCCGGAATCGCCACCGAGAGATGGGTGGAGTCCACGATCGTTGTTGTCCGGTAGCTTCCGTTCCACGTTACGGCCACGCCGGGGACGAAGTTGCTGCCCGTGAGCGTGATCAGCGTATTGCCCGCGCCATGGGTGATGGAAGCTGCCGAACTCGACGTCAGCACCGCCGCCGTGTTCGTGTTGAGCAGCTGGGAAGCAACCACGGGTCCACGCATCAGGTAAATATGGCCGCCGCTTGTAAGCACCGCCAAGCCATCCTGGCCCCAGCGGATGAGATCCACTCCGCTAAAGTTGGTGCTTCCCTCCGTGGCCGCGATGTTCAAGGGCAGCAGCGAGGAGGGCAGGAACGTATTCTGGTCGAAGGCTTGGATCGCTGTCTGCACCGACGAGGAGGACGTTCCAGACGCGGCAGCATTCACCAGGAAGAACGTACGTTGCAGGGACGTATCCGGTGCCAGCAGGGCCGCGGAACTGAAGGTGGAGAGGCTGCTGACAGGGTAAACCCCGATCTGCGTAGCTGGCGTTGTTGCCGGATTCGCCACTCCCCCGCTGTTCGCGAAGGCCAGCCCCCCACTCAGCTTGAAGCAGCCGAACTTGTTGAGCGTGGACTCCGTGTACTGGGAGTAGTTGTAGTAGGTGAAGCCCGCGGAGGTGACCGTGTAGTGATCGAGCGTGGCCCCGCTTGTATCTGTGTCGAAGGCCAACAGGTTCGCTGCATCCAGGAATTGAATGCAGGATCCGCTGTACGGCCCCGATGCCTGGCCCCGTATGGCAGCCGTCTTTGCCGCTGGGTTGAAGTCGTAAATGGCATTCCCGGTAAACGACGCAATGTCCAGCGCGATCGTATTCTCGGTTCCCGGTTGCGCGGCTATGCCTCGGAGCGCAATGCCCCCTACGAAGCTCGAATTGTTGGGGACCGCATAGGTGTAGTCGGCCTGCTGTGTGAGCATGTTGAACCTGGCAACGCTCTGGCTCCCGGACAGGATGGTGTAGAGGATCTGCCCATCGGAGGTCAGCGCCATATTCGTGGGCTGGCTGCCGATGGACACTGCCGTCCCCAGAGTAGCGGTCTCAGGCGTAATGGGAAGGATCGAATTGCCGGTCACCGACGAAGATCCAGAACCTACGCTGGCCATGATCTTGCGCGAGTAGGGGTCGTACACGATGTGGTTTACGCCGAGCGTGATCACGCTGTATACGGTGAGCGGCACGGTGTTCGATAGGCCGCCGCCAGGAGCTGGATTGGACACGCTAAGCGTGGACCATCCAAGGTTTGCCAGCTGCGCCGCCGGTACCGTTGCGGAGAGCGTCGTGCTGTTGGTGTAACTCGTCGTGAGCGCGGCAGTGCCCAGCATGACGGTCGATCCCGAGGTAAAGTTCGTGCCGGTCACCGTGACGATCGTGTCGCTGGAGCCGGACAAAATCGCCGCCGGACTGATGGAGCTCACCACAGGCGTCACAGAGTAGGTGTTCCCGGTCACCGTGACCGTCTGGCTTGCCTGGTTGTTGGCTGAATTTGGATCTGTCTCGGAGCCGCTCACCTGCGCCGTCAGTGTCGCGCTCCCGGAGCTAAGCTCCTGCACGACGATCGTGATTGTCGCTGTAGCGCTGCTGGCCAGACTTCCCAGATCGCAGGAAACTGCGGTCATGCTGGAACAGGTTCCTGCGGAAGGAGTGACCGAAACCAGTCGTCCCGTAGCGGGGACGGAGGCTGATAGAGCAATGTTTGTAGAGGTCGCCGGGCCGCCATTGCTGACAGTCGCCACGAACGTTGAATTGCTCCCCGTGCTGGTGCCACCGGTGACTGCCAGTGCAACTCCAAGGTCCGCCGAGACGCTGGACAGGTCCTTGACCAGGTTGGAACGCACACTGAATAAACCCGCACTGGTCCGGAAGGCTAGACCGTTCGTCCCCCAGCGGGTCAAGGTGGAAGGATAGCTACTTGTACTGGAAGAGGCGTACACCACACTGACGGGAATCACGGAACTTGTGCTGATGTTGAAGTCCGACACATTGAAGACCTGTATCTGGTTGTAGGTGGAGCTGTAGTTCACTGCCTGGTCCAGCGTGAACACCTTGCCCAGAGTCGTATCGGCCACGGTCGGTCCGCTGGCTGTGGTGGAGCCGCTCACGTAGTGGGTGCCCAGCAGAGCTCCGGATTCGGAGTCATACACGCCTCCGAAGTCGGTGTAGGTGCGTCCTCCTGCGACCTGCATCTCCGGAAAGTAGTACGTTGCAAAGGTCGCAGAAGCGCTGCCTGTGGCCTTGGCCGTGAGCCCGCTCGCACTGTAGGTGTAGGTGTTGTACGCCGATCCGCCGGCATAAATCTCGTTCCTGGTACCGTCCACCTGCAGCGCATAGGGATACGCGAAGGACGCAGTCGTGCTGGCCGCGCCGCGGGGAACGCCGCTGTCGTAAATCGCCAACGCGGAGTTGTAGGAGCTTCCGCTGTTCGCAACGACGACCGAGTCGGTTGCGCCGGGCAGCGCAGCCAGCGCATATACCGTCGGCGGCGCCGCATACACGCCGGTGTTCCCGCCGAGACTGAACTGCAGCCCGGCCGTGCCTGCGGAAAGGTTGACCTTACGCACCGCTGAGGCTCCATCGAGTGCAACCCACAGGAAGTTGCCGTCCGCGGTGATCGCCAGCTTATCCGGCTCGCTTCCCACGAGAATGGGTGTCCCCAGCGCACCCGTTGCAGGGTCAACCGAAACGACCGAGTTTCCATACGGCGCACCCACGGAGCTGGGCACCGACACGTAGAACAGGCCGTTGACCGGGTTGTACACCATGCTGTTGTTCACGATGCCTACGTAGGCCGTGAAGGCGACTGCCGCGCTGGTGCCGCCCCCCGGAGCAGGCGTGGTCACCGTGAAGCTTCCGTTCCCGGGCAGGGTCACGCTGGACGCCGGCAACACGGCGGTCAGCGAGGTGGAGCTGCCGAAGGTGGAAGAAAGGACCGTGCCGTTATAGGCCACGGTGGAACCGCTCGTGAATCCGGTGCCGTAAAGCGTCACGGTTGTGGTCGTGTTGATGGCGCCGGCGGCGGGCGAAATGGACGTGAGCGTGGGCGCGGGCGGGTTTGCAATCGTTGCCGTCAAAGCATTCGACACAGCGGGCGCAGTGGGACAGCTTACCGTGATGCTGGCCGTTCCTGCGGTGGTGAGCAGGCTGGCGGGCACCGTCGCCCCAAGGTAAAACCCGTAGTAGGTGCTCGAAAAGTAGGAGGTGGCGAGGGACGATCCATTCCACAGAACGATGCAACCGGTCTGCAGGTTACTGCCGAACACGTACACAGCCGTGGTGGCCGAGCCGGTCGGGAACTGGTTCGGCGACAGGGATGTGAGAACGGGAGTGGGCGTGGCCGCGGCCACCGTCAGCGTAGCCGCCGCGGATGTTCCGCCTCCCGGCCCTGGGTTCACCACCGTGACTGCCAGCTTTGCAGCCGTCGCCTGATCGGCGGTCGTGAGCTGGAAAGTGAGTTGGGTAGCGCTGACGAAGGTGGTCGTCCTGTTCGTGCCGCCCACCTGCACCGTCGACCCGGAAAGAAAGTTGGATCCCGAAACCGTGATCGTCGCTGCCGTGGCCGCTCCGCTGATCACCGTGCTAGGGGTGAGTGTGATCGCGCCTGGCGCGGGATTGTTGACCGAGAGGGTCATCGAGCTGGACGTGCCGCCGCCTGGAGTGGGATTCACCGCCAGCAGAGTCAAAGTACCTGCGCTGGCAAGATCCGCCGCGGTCAGGACGACGTTGACCTGAGTTGCGCTCACGAAAGCAGTGGAGCGCGCGCTGCCGTTTACCTGCACCACGGTGGCCGGATCGAAGCCGCTGCCCGAAACACTGACAGCGGTCGCGGCGGAACCGATCGGCAGGCTCGCCGGCACGAGAACGGAAACAACCGGCAGAGGATTGTTGACCGTCAGGGTGACCGCGCTTCCGGAGCTGCTGCTGCCACCGCTATCGGTCACAATCACGTTGAGCGCCCCGCCGCTGCTCAGCTGCGAAGCGGGGACGACCACGGTGACTTGTGTGCTGCTGACAAAGGTAGTTGGCTCGGGCACGCCGCCGATCTGAACGGCCGTCGTGCTGGTGTAGTTTGCGCCTGTCACCGTAAAAGTCGTTGCCCCCGCACCCGCGGTAATGCTGCTGGGCGCGATGGACGAGACCGTGGGAGCCAGCGCCATCACCGTCAGCGTAGCCGCCGTGGAAGCGCCGCCTCCCGGCGCCGGGTTGACCACCGTGACTGCAAGCTTTGCAGCCGCGGCCTGATCGGCGACCGTGAGCTGGAAGGTGAGCTGGGTTGTGCTGACAAAGGTGGTCGCCCTGTTCGTGCCGCCTACCTGCACTGTCGAACCCGGCAGGAAGTTCGATCCTGCGATGGTGACGGTAAGCGCCGCTGTGGCTCCGGCGGTGACCGTGCTCGGGGTAAGCGTGATCGAGCCCGGTGCGGGGTTGTTGACCGCTAGCGTTACCGAGCTGGAGTTCCCGCCTCCCGGTGTGGGATTGGCAGCCAGCAGAGTCAAATTGCCTGCGCTCGCCAGGTCTGCGGCAGTCAGGACGACATTGACTTGGGTCGTGCTCACGAAAGTCGTGGTGCGCGCGCTGCCGTTCACCTGCACCACGGTGGCCGGTGTGAAGCCGCCGCCCGAAACACTGACCGTGGTTGCGGCGGAGCCGATGGTGAGGCTGGCGGGAACCAGAACGGAAACAGTCGGAGCAGGATTGTTGACCGTCACGCTGACCGTGCTTCCGGAGCTGCTGCTGCCGCTGCTATTGGTCGCGATCACGCTGAGCGCGCCGCCGCTGCTCAGCTGCGAGGCTGGTACTACCGCGGTGAGCTGCGTGCTGCTGACAAAAGTAGTGGGCTCAAGCGCTCCACCGATCTGAACGGCCGTTGTGCTGGTGTAGTTCGCGCCAGTTACAGTGAAAGTCGTTGCCCCTGCTCCCGCCGTAATGCTGGAAGGCGAAACGGAGGAGACGGTGGGAACCGCCGCCGGGGTGGTCGAGCCTCCCCCGGAGCTACCACTGCTACTGCCGTTCCCTCCCGCGCAGGCAGTCAAAAGGAAGGCGCACAGACACATCACGGCTGGGGAAAGGGAGACCTGGGTTCGCATAGAATACGTAGCGGGATTCTACGCACACATACGAAAAGCCTGCAAGTTGTGCCTACCGTTTTGAAGAACAGCTCAACGAACAGCCTTCTCTGTAGCTCTCCAGTAACGTTACTCATGGAGTCGAGTTACCTGCAGAGTATCGCGTCCTTTCTCTAACTCTTGTTCCCGATCGGAAGGAACTTGCTGCCGCAATGCGAAGCAAGCGCAATCAGGGAACGGCTTGGCTGCCTTTGGTTATCGAGGCTTGATTTCATTGCCGCCGCTCACCACCACGATATCGACGCGCCGGTTGGCTCGCCTGCCTTCCGGCGTGGCATTGCTGGCCGCGGGATGGTATTGCCCATATCCGGCGATCGAAAGCCGTTTCGGATCGAAGCGGTTATCTTCCAGCAGCATCATCGCGACAGCCATCGCACGGCCCGTGGAAAGGTCCCAGTTGGAGTTGAACTGCGCATTGTGGATCGGCACATCGTCGGAGTGCCCTTCCACGCGCATATCCAGGCCGTATTCCATCAGCACACCCGCCAGCCGCTTGATCTTGTCCGCGGCTCCAGGCAGGAGCCGCGCCTGCCCGCTGTCGAAGAACCCCAGTTCATGCAGGCTGATCACGAAGCCCTCCGGGGTCATCTTCAACGCAATCTCCTGCCGTTCGATCTCCTTGCCCAGGGCCTTATGGAGCTTCCGCTGCAGCTCTACCATGTCGATGCCGGCGCTGCGCCGCGCCGTGCCCGGGGTGAGGGGAGAGTCCTTTGCCGTACCAGCTCCAGCTCGCGTGTCCGGCGAGAACACCTCCAGGTCCTGAAACCCGTCCTTCACGGCGGCAGATACCTTCGCCAGGGCCGCCTTGTCCTTGTACGACGAAGCAAACAGCACCACAAACAGCGCGAACAGCAGGGTCATGAAGTCCGCATAGGACACCAGCCAGCGCTCATGGTGTACCGGCTCCTCCGCTCCACGATTGCCCCTCCCGCCCCGCTCCCGCCGCCTCATCGCGAAGCGACCGCCACCGGCCTGGGGCGCGGCGCTTCATGCAGGTACACCCTGAGCCTGGATTCGAGCACCGTCGGGCTGATGCGCTCCATGATCTCGAGCACGCCTTCCAGCATCATTTCCCGGCGTGTCTGTTTGGTCTGTACCAGCCGCTTCACGCGCCCGGCGATCGGCAGCAGCAGCAGGTTCGCCGCTCCCACGCCGTACACCGTTGCCACGAAGGCGGCTGCAATCCCTCGGCCCACCTCATTGAGATCGCCCAGATGCTGCATGACCTGGATCAATCCAATCACGGCGCCGAGGATTCCAATGGTGGGCGCGAATCCACCCGCGGCTTCGAAGACACGCGCCGTGCAGTCTTCCTCTTCCGCTTCCACGTCGAGCGCCAGTTCCATGGTGCGGCGCACGTCGGAAGCGAGCACGCCGTCGACAGCCAGCGTCAGGCATTTCTTCAGGAAAGGGTCCTTCACGTCCTGCAGGTCGGCATCAAGAGAGACCAGGCCGCTGCGCCGGGCCTTCTGTGCGTAGCGCAGCAGATCGTCGATCAGGTGCGTGCCCGAGTCAGCCTCGTCGAGAAACACCTGGCGAAGGCTTTTCAAAGCACACAGCAGGATCCCGGTAGGGAACTGGATCAGGACCGCGCCCAGCGTGCCGCCGAACACGATGAAGGCGGCTGTGGGCTGCAGCAGCTGTGCGGGCTTGCCTCCGTCGAGGTAAAGCCCCACGGCAATCGCCGCCACGGCGACAAAGGCTCCACCAAGTGCACTTCTTTTCACACGGAGCCCCTAGCTTTACGGCGTGTCCGCCGTGTCGGTGCGGTACGTAACGTCTTCATGCAACTCGTCCCCTGCGGCCTACCCGAACTACGCGGACTAGATACTCTGCGAAAAGCCGACGCGTTCCGGCGCAACGGCATACGCGAACCCATTGGGAAGGGAGCCGACCGGAGCGAGAGGCGTCGCGGCGGTGTCCCGTTGTTGCCATGCGGTCCTCACCTGCAGGACCAGTTCGATCTGGGCTTCCAGAATGGCCGCCGATTGCTGAACCGTCGCCTCCATCATCTTGGCGCGAAGATAGGCGTAGAAGATGGCGAGATTGCCGGCAAGCTCTTCCCCATTCAATGGCGCAGCCATGCTTTCCAGCTGGCCAAGAACGAGCAGGGCGTGGTTCAGCTCCGAGCAGCGTTTTTCGATGTTGCCGTTGCGGACGGCTGCGGCCGCCCGGCGAAGATTTCCTGAAAGCGTGTCGTACAACGCAATCATGAGGCCGATGGGACTGGCGCCCGACAGGGCGGAACGCCTGTACGATAACTCCGTTTGACGTGGGTACATTAGCTGCTACTCGAATTCCCCAGCTCAGCCTGGATCTGTTTGAGTTGCGTTGGCAGGGACTGCAGCGCGGCTTCCGCGTTGCTGTACATCGTGGTGAGAAGAGTCTTCTGATTGGCGATGTAGATGTTTTCGTAGTTGTTGATCTGATCGGTCAGGCCGTTGTTGGTGCTGTTCAGGCTATTCAGCTCCACCGAGAACGCGCCGTTGCCCGCTTGCGTGAACGAGCTCAGCGCCGAAGTCACCTGGCTGGCGAAACCGTTCAGAGCGCTTCCCATAAAGAAGTTCTGAACATCGCTTGCGTTGTTCACGAGCGCACTGCTCAGCGTGCTCGTATCCACGGAAAGCGTTCCGTCCGTGTTGGTGGAGATTCCAAGCGATGTAAGCGTCGGCACGGTAGTCACTCCAACGGCAGGAGTGTGCACATAGTTCAATACGCTCAGCATGGCGTTCTGCAGCGAGCGCATGGTGGGATCCGCACCCAGGGCTCCCTGCGACGATGTACCGCTGCTGTAGGTGAACTGCGAGTTCACAAGCTTGATGGCGGTGTTGTAATCCGCCACGAACTGCGTGATCGCCGTGCCGATGGTGGAGCTGTCCGCCGTGACCGCGAGCGTTGCCGGCGCGGACGATGATGTGACGCCCGTCAGGTTCATCGTGACGCCGCTGATCGCGGTTGTAACCGTGTTGCTGGCACTGGTCAGCGGCACGCCGTCCACCGTGAACTGCGCATCGGCGCCCTGCACCGCTTGCGAAAAGCCGAAAGCGGGCTCGCTGATCGTGAAGGGAGTGGATCCATCGGCGCTGGTGAGCGAGAGCTTCGAGCCGGATGACGTGCTGACCACGCTGGCCGTGACGCCCAGGTTCTGGGAGTTGATGTCAGTGGCCAGGCCGGAAAGAGTCTCGCCATCGGTTGTGTTGATCGTTGTGGTGCTGCCGTTCCTCTGCAATGTGAAGCTGTCCGCCCCGAGCGTCTGGCCGCTGGCCAGCAGAGGCGACGACCAGGAGGTTCCAGTGGTGGGCGCCGAGGTGATGGAGAAGTCCGCGGCGCTTCCCGACGTACTGCTGATGATAGCGAGCCGCGAGCCCGTGGAGTCGCTGACGACGGAAGCTGTGACGCCCAGGCTCCGGCCGTTGATGCTCGCAGCCAGATCGTTCAACGTATTCACGCCGTTGCTGCCGATCGTGAAGGTCGCAGAGGAACCCGCGGCCGTGCTCAGCGTAAAGGAGGAGGCCGGTAGCGTCGCGGTCGCGCTGGATGCCAGGTCGGAGTACCACGACGCCGTGGAAGCCAGGTTGCTGACGCTTACCGTGTGGTTTCCGGTCGTGGTCCCGCTTGCCGCGGAAGCGGTGACTACGCTGGAACTCGACGTGGCGACGGCGCGGGAAGAAAGCGGCCCGGTGAGCGAATTCAACGAGTCGAAGTCACTATAAAGTGCCTGCGTTGCGGTCTGCACCGAGGTCAGCGCGGACACCTGGCTGGAGAGCGTCGTTTGCTCCCCTTGCCAGACACGTTCATTGGCCCGGGCCGCATAGAGCGCGGCTGTCACGGCTGCATCCACGTCGATGCCGGGCGTGCTTGTGCCGGCGACCGCAGCCAGAATGGAGCTGACGCTCACGCTGGAGGTGGAGCTTGTCGTGGAGCTGGAAAGGAGCGAGTTGACTGCGGAAACAGAGCTCATGGGTCTACCCTGAGGGACTTGTTCGTTGGTTGATCTACCCGCGGCAGGAGACGATCACCTGAGACGAGAGGAAGAGAGTGGCGCCCGAAGACGCCACTCCCCTGGGGAGGATTACTGGAGCAGCTTGAGGACGGCCTGCGATGCCTGATTGGCTTGCTGGAGCGATGCCATGCCGGTGGACTGGAGGATGTTGTACTGCGTCATGTTCGCCACCGTCTTGCCGATGTCGGCGTTCTGGATGCCGTTGGACGCGCTCTGCAGGTTCGTGACCTGGTTGCTCATCACGTTGCTGGCGGCCTGCAGCCGGTTCACGGAAGCGCCGATCTGGCCACGCTGTGCGGAGACCGTCTTGATGGCGGTGTTGATTGCGGTCAGCGCCGCCTGCGCATCGGTGGTGTTGCTCAGGTCCTTGCCGGTCAGGGTCAGCGCACCCTGAGACAGGGCGCTGATGGTTGTGGTGATGGTCGTGTTGGCCGTACCGGAAGTGGAGCCGTCGCTGATGAACACCGTGTTGCTGCTGTTCGCGGTCGAGTTGGCGGTCATCGTGCCCAGCTTGGCGTCGGTGGAGGTCACTTCGATGCCTGTGGCTCCTGTGTTGGGACCGATCACGAGATTGCCGGTGCCGTTGAGGCTGGCGGTGGTTCCGGCCGAAAGAGTGCCGGCGCTTACGGCTGCTGAAACGGCGCTGATCAGGTCGTTCACGGTCGCGCCCGCGGCAGCGGTGTAAACGAAGGTGCCACCCGTGGCGGTGTCGCTGATGGTCGTCTTGGAGCCGGTGGTCAGTACCGTGTTGGTCGCCAGCGAGGCCTGCGTGGAGGTGAACGTTGTGGGCGCGTTGCCGGAGAACACGTTCACGCCGTTGAAGTCGGTGGTGTTGCCGATCTGATCGATTTCGGTCAGGATCGACTGGAACTCGGTGTTCAGAGCGGCCGCCTGGCTGTTGCCGCCGGTGGTCAGGCCGCCCGATGAGGCTTCGGTGGCCAGCGTGACAGCGCGGTTCAGAAGTGTGGTGACCTGGGAAAGAGCGCCGTCCGCGGTCTGCAGCAGGCCGATGCCGTAGCTGGCATTCTGCTGCGACTGGGTGAGAGCCGCGATGTTCGCCTGCATGCCGTTGGCGATGGAAAGGCCGGCGGAATCATCCGAACCCGAGTTGATCTTCATGCCGGTGGAAAGCTGGGTCAGGGTCTTCTGCAGGCCCATCTGGGTGTTGGACAGGGAGTTCTCTGCGGTCAGGGCAGAGATGTTGTTGAGAATGCTGAGTGACATGGGTACGATCTCCTTTTGTTGCCAAAATTGCGCCCTGTTCGTTGGTGTGTGAGCCCTTTGGGTTGGCTCCGTTTGCTCAAAGGTGGACGCCCTTGGACAAACTTCTTATCGGCTTACCAGGACGCTTGTTCAGTGCTTACAAGCAAATCTCGTGCCACATCGGAGCGGCACTCATCCGTTCTCATTTCAGGTAATCCAGCAGCGTTTGCGGCAACACCCGCGCCGCGGCCGCGAGCACGGCGCTATTCTGCGTCTGCGCCTGCGCGAGGTTGGTCGCCGCCTTGGCCAGGTCGATCCCCACCAGCGATGTCTGCTGCGATGTGAGGTTCACCGTCTCCTGGCTCAGGTAGTTTTCCTGCGCATTCAGCTGGGTGATCGAGTTATCCAGCGGCACCCGCTGCTCATCCACATAATGCAGCGCATTCGTTACCGCCGCCGTGGCGTCTCCTATGTCGGTCGCGGTCCCGCTCTGCAGCGCGGCGGCGAGCTTGTTCAAGGAGCCGAGCACATTCGCGCCGGAGGTGAAGACCTGATCGCCGGGCAGGTTCACAGCCACGCTGAGAGACGCGCCGACCTGCACTTGGCTCACGCTGCTGTTGCCGTTGTAGGTGTAGCCGTTCGGGTTGGAGGAGTCTGCGCTGAAAGGTACTTGCCCGCCGGCAGAGCCGGCGAACAGGTAAGCTCCCTGGTACGAGGTGTTGGCCTGCGCGGCCACGGTGCTCAGGATGCTTTGCACCTGCTGCGCGAGCACCGCGCGGTTGGCGGCCGTGATTCCGTTCGCGCCTTCGGTCCCCAGTGTGACCGCCTGGTTCAGGGAGGTCACCACGGTGCTCAAGGCTGAATCTGCAGTCTGCAGCCTGGGAAGCAGTGAGCTCACGTTGCTGCTGTACTGATCCACGGCTGCCGACGTGGCCTGCGACCGGACGTAGCTGGCCGACGCAGCGGGATCGTCGGAAAGCTGGTTGACCCGCTTGCCTGTGCTTAGCTGCTGTAGCGCTGAGGACAAAGCCTGCTCGCTTTGTTGAATTCCGTATTGAACGTCGGCCATCGAACTTACTACACGCATCGTTTTCTTCTCCAGGCCTCTCGCCGGGTGTGGCTAGGCCGTCAATTGCCGAGCATGTTCATGGTCACGCTGAACAGCGTGGTGACCGTGTTCACCACCTTGGCGGCCGCTTCATACGCCTGCTGGTAGCGGATCAGGTTGGTGGATTCCTCGTCGATCGAAACACCCGATACGGAGCTGCGCTGATCGTTCAGCTGCTGCAGGGTAGAGGTGGTGGCTATCGAGGTCGCATTCGCCGTGGACGTCATGCTGCCTACGCTGTACACCAGGCTCGCGTAAGCATCCGTGGGTGTCTGCCCGGACGGCAGCTTGGAGCTCTGGATAGCCGCAAAGACCGCCAGATTTCCGTTGCTCCCCGAAGCTCCGGAGGAGGCTTCCGAACTGGCCGCAACCTGCTTCGGATCGGAGAGAGCCAGGCGGATGGTGGCCGCCGCGCCGGTCGCGGTCGTGGGTAGGTTGAAGAACTTGCTCCCTTGCGCCCCGGTCGCGTCATAGCCGCCGGCCTGCGCGGCATTGAAGGCTGTTCCCACCTGCTCAGCCAGCGTATCCAGCTGGCTGAGCACGCTGGGGAGGGCAACATCGCGCGCCTGCAGGGTTCCGCCCAGGTCACCTCCCTTGATGGTGCTGGTGACGTCGTTGCCCGAGTTATCGAGCACATGGGTCGTCCCATCGCTGCCCGTGGTGGTCTGCAGGTTGTAGCTGTTGGGGCCGACTACCAGCGGCGTGCCGTTGCCGGTCGTCACGGTAACGCCGTCATCGCTCCTGGTGATCGCCACATCGGTCAGCTTGGAAAGATTCAGCACCAGTTGATCCTGCTGGTCCTTGAGCGCGCCGGGATCCTGCCCCGCCGCGGTCTTCTCTGTAATCTGCGGGTTGAGCGCCGCGATCTGCCGGGTCAGCTGGTTGATCTGGCCCACGTCCTGCGTCACCTGGCTGTTCAACGAGGTCTGCAGCGATGTAAGCGAGCTGGAGGCGTTGTTGAAGCTGTTCGCCAGGTTGCTGCCGGCCGTCAGTACAGCCTGCCGCAGCGAGGTGTTGGAGGGGTCGGTCGACAGGCTGGACAGGCTGCTGAAGAGCGTCGACATCTGCGACCCGATATCGCTGGTCGACGAGGCGAACACCGTCTGCACCTGCTGCAGCGTGCCCAGCTGCGCATTGGCGCCGCTCTGCGATTGCGTCTGCTGCTGGATCTGCGATTGCAGCACCTCATCGCGCAGGCTCTGGTAGCCCTGCAGGACGACGCCCTGGCCCACGCCCGTCCCGTAGTCCGAGGCAGCCGTCAGCACCACCGATTCACGGCTGTAGCCAGGCGTGTTCGCATTCGCAATGTTGTTGTTGGTGGCTTGCAGACCCGCGGAGCTCGCCAGGAGCGAGCCCACTGCGGTGTTCAGGGCGGTGTTCAGGTTCATGGCGTCACACTTCGCAGGACCAGGTCTGGCGTTTGACAGGGCTCCTGCGAGCCTCCGGAAAGTGCCCCGCGCGGCTTCTGCACAGGGATGAGAGAAGAGCGATGGAGCGCCCCGAATGCTTCAGCAGGGACGCGTACTGGGTATTCAGCTCATACACAGCCCTGCAGGTGGCGACCGCCCGCTGCTCCACGGCGCCGGCCGGGAAGGCTCCGTCTGGAAAAGACCCGCGCGATTCGGGGAGCTCTGAAGACCCAAGCTCCTGCTCCAGCCTCCCGGCCAGCTTCAGCAGCGTGGCGCAGAGCGTCTCCTGCTTTGCAACGCTTGCTTCCAGCGTGGGGAGCGAGTTGGAAGCGATGGCCTGCATCGCCACCCGGATCTCGAACGCCAGCGCCTGCAGCCCCTGCTGGTACAGGGCAGCCACATCGGCGCGTTTCTGCAGGCGTTCGGTGCTCATGGGAGGTACTCCTCAGACCGGAGCCAGACCGGCGGCATCTGTCTGCTGAGCTGCGTTTGGGCTAGTTGCCGTCGTCGGCGAGGATCGCTCCGGCAATCTTGACGTTATCCACGGTGTAGGTTCCCGCCGCGATAGAGTCCCGCAGGGAGTTCACCCGGTCCTGACGGACGTCCGGCGAGCTCAGGGCGCGGCTCACCAGGCTGGGCACGGTGTGCGTCAGTGTGCTTCGCGTGCCGGTCGCCAGCGTGGCGCTCTGATCGTTCGAAACCTTGCTGCTGGAGACCTGTTTCGCTGTCCGTTCCACACCGATCTGACTTGTTACTCCACTATTGAAGTCGACTTTCATAACTGGATTCCTCCTATGCCAACGCTACTTTATCGGCAGCGTTTGCCTTCTGTTCAATCCTGGCAGCGGTTGCGTTCCGGCGGCGGGGCCCTGTTCGCCGGCGTCTGCCGGCGAGCCCGCGGACACGGCGTCCACTTCCTTTGCTCCTACGGTCTTTTGCAGCTTCTCGGAAATCATCTTCGCGATGCCGATTCCGCCGCCTGCGGCGATGGAGCTTCCCAGCGACTGCATTGCCATGCCCATGAACTGCGAGCCGCCGCCGTCCTCATCGTCTTCGTCGCTGCCCGGCATCTTCGCAAAGGTCTCTTCCGCTTGTTGAAACCAGCTGCCCAGCAGGATCGCTTCGAAGTCTTTGGCGGCCTTCGTAATCTTGCTATCGTCCTTCGCTGCCTTGCCCGCTTTTCCGAGCAAGTCTGTTCCGGAGGAGGAGGGTACTGCAGCAGGGCCGCCGGTTCCTGAATCCCAGAAGGCGCTCATCAGATGACCTCCAGCTCGGCCTGCAGGCCGCCGGCTGCCTGGATGGCCTGCAGAATGCCGATCACGTCCCGCGAGGTGGCTCCGATCGAGTGCAGGCCCTTGATGAGTGTCTCCACGTTCGCTCCTTCTTCCAGCTGGATGGACTGTGCCGGAGCATCCTTCACGCTTAGCGTCGTCTGCTGCGCCGTTGTTGTCGATCCCCCGGAGAAGGGTGCGGGCTGCGACACCAGTGGGACCGTCACCACCTGGATGGACAGGTTCCCGTGAATGACCGATACCGCTGTGAGCTTCACGTCGCCGCCCATCACGATGGTCCCTGTGCGCTCGTTCATGACGACCTTGGCGCGGGGCTGGATGGGAACGGAAAGGCTTTGCACGCGCGAGATGAGCGTGGGCACGGACTTTTCCCCGGTCGCGGCCACGTCCACATCGATGCGGCGTCCGTCCACTGCCGCCGCGACGATGTGCGAGAACTCCTTGTTGATGGCCTCCGCCACCGCGCGCGCCGCGTTGAAGTCGCTGTTGTGCAGCAGCAGGGAAACCGTATGAAAGCTGCTCAGGTCGACCGACGCATCGCGTTCCGCAACCGCGCCGTTCGCAATCCGCGCCACGGTGGGATGGTTTACGCTCTTGCTTTGCCCGCCCGCGCCTTCCGAGTAGCCCGCCAGCGCCAGCGCTCCCTGCGCTTCCGCGTAGATCTGCCCATCCGGAGCACGTAAGGCAGTCATCAGGAGCACGCCTCCCTCCAGGCTCTTGGCATCACCGATGGAGGACACCGTCACATCGAGCTGCATGCCTGGGCGGGTGAAGGGCGGCAGCTTCGCGGTGACGAACACGGCCGCCACATTCTTCACCACGACCACGCCCGGCGCTATCTGCACGCCCATGCGCTGCAGCGTGTTGGCCAGCGTTTGCACGGTGAAGAAGGTCTGCTGGCGGTCGCCCGTGCCGCGCAGCCCCACCACCAGGCCGTAGCCCACCAGCTGGTTGTCGCGCACGCCCTGGATCTCCGTCACATCCCGGATCAATACCTTGTGCTCGGCCACCGAGGCCCGCAGGGAGGGGCACAACAGCGTACCGAGGCATGCAAGCCCAAACAGGAAGCTCCGCTGCAGGTTCAGGCTCGAACGATTTCTGTTCCGAACAATCTTTAGAAACCGAATAGCCATAGGATCGCTCGGGTAATGGGGTTGGGAGGCCGTGTGCCGTCGGAGATGATGCCTTTGCCCTTCATCTCGATTTCCAGGTTGCTCAGGGCGGCGGAGGTCACCGTGTTGTTCGGGCCGATGTCGCCCGGCCGGATCAGGCCGCGCACGATCACGTGCTCGTGCTGGTTGTTCATGAAGATCTCGCGCTCGGCCTCCACCACCAGGTTGCCGCTGGGCAGCACCGCGATCACCTGGCCGGTCATGCTGGTGAGAAAGCTGGTGTTGGAGGCTGTCTGCCCTGAGCCCTTGAGCGCCGTGGTCGAGTTCGCCGCCAGCAGCGGGTTGGTGGCCGAGGGCGCATTCCCCGCGATGCCCGTGATGGCCGATGACGTATTGAAGGCCCGCGACGTATTCACCGTGCCGGACTGCGCCGCCGTCGTCTGCACGGAAACCTGGATGGTGATGGTGTCGTTCAGGTGGCGCGCCTTGTAGTCGGTTGCAAAGTCCGCCAGCGCGCTCTGCTCGGTCCACAGGCTGCCCACGGTGTGCTCGTCCTTCGCCGTGAAGTTCGCCTGCTGCAGACGCGCCAGGTATTCCGACCGCAACTGCGCAGCGCTCTTGGGATGCTGCTTCAGCTTGTTCAGGATCGACGCGGACGCGGGCATCGCGGCGGCACACAGAGCAAGCAAAGCCGCGGCAGGGAAGAGGAGGCTACGGGTATGGAGTCGCATCTAGAACCGTCCCTTCACCAGGTTGGTGCCGATCACTTCACCGGTGTAGGTGTGTTTGCGGTCCATGCTGGCCACACGGACCTGGCTGCCCAGCGCCGCGCTGCCGAGGCTGATCACGTCCATCTGGATGCGGGCGTGATCGGCTTCCATCAGCAGGGTGGCATGGCTTCCGCTCTTGACGGCGTTGGGCGCCGGTGAGTCCGCGATGGATGCTACCTTCGTCGCAGCGGCTGGTGAACTCGCCAGGACATCCTGACTGTCCTGCCACGTCACCACGGCATAGAAGGGCAGGCACGTGGTCGTGGCCTTGCACCGCAGCCGTACCCTCGCGCTGGCCTGCTCCGGATGGGCCGCATCGAGCCCTCCCAGCGGCTGCACCGCGCCCACCTCCAGCACCGGGCTGGGTTCGGTCGCGAACACACTCACCGGCAGCGCGACCTGCTCGGCGTCCACGCGCAATCCCCGGTCCGCGAAGGTGGTGGTGATGGCCCTCGCCACCACGGAGGCGGGAACCACGAAGTGCTGCTTCACCGGCCGCAGCTGGGCGTTCCCGGTGGCGGCGGTCATCGCATGGATCGATAGCGCGGCTAACTTTTTCTTCATGGGTCTCCTCCGCTTTCCGCGCTACTGCGCCAACTGGTTGAGCTGCTGCAGCATTTCGTCGCCGGCCTTCAGCACGCGCGAGTTCGACTCGTAGCTGCGCTGCGCCAGGATCATCTGCACGAACTCGTCCACTACACTCACATTCGATTGCTCGAGCATGCCTTGCTGCAGGGTCCCCTGTCCGTCCGACCCGCCCGGGGACCCCACCACCGCATCCCCCGATGCGGTCGTCGCAAGATACACATTGTTGCCCACGCTGTTCAGCCCGCCGGGGTTGACGAACATCGCGGTCTGGATCGAGCCCACCTGCGCGGCCTGCGTCTGCCCCGGCTGGATCACGGAGACGGTTCCGTCCGCCGCAATCGAAACGCTGGTCGCATCCGCTGGGATCGTCACCGCGGGCTGCAAGGCGTTGCCGTCGGCGGTCACCAGCGTTCCTTGCGCGTCGGGGTGGAAGGAGCCTGCCCGCGTATAGCCGGTCTGGCCGTTCGGCAGCAGCAACTGGAAGAAGCCTGGTCCGGAGATCGCCAGGTCCATCGGGTTGCCGGTGCTTTGCAGCGCCCCCTGTGTCTGGATCAGCTCCGTGGCGTTTGCCCTTGTGCCCAGGCCTACCTGGAGACCGGCGGCCACGGTGGTCTGCTGGCTGGCGGCGGAGCCCGGCATGATCTGGTTCTGGTACAGCAGGTCGCTGAACTGGACCTTGCGCTGCTGAAAGCCTGCGGTGCTCGCGTTGGCAAGGTTGTTGGCAATGTTATCCAGGTTGAGTTGCTGGGCGGTCATGCCGCTGGCGGCCGAGTACAAAGCGCGAAACATGGTGTTCCTTTCTGAAGCGAAACTCTTGGTCCAACGAATGGCTGCTCCTCCGCTAGCTCACGTGCGGAAGATCCTGCGACGCTGTCTTGTCCATTTCGGAGCTGAACATGGTGAGCATGCGGCGCATGGTTTCCACTTCTCCCTGCGCGCTCATCAACTCCACCACGCTGGTGATCGGGTTCACGTTGGAGCCTTCCAGCGCGCCCTGGTGAACTGACGAATTTGTTGCGGCGGTTACGGCGGTGTCCTTGGGAACGGTGAAGTACATGGATCCCACGCTTTCGGGCTCCACGTTGGCCGGGAAGTCCACAACCTTGAGCTTGCCGGCGACCGCCCCGTCGACGGAGAGAGTGCCATCCGCGCCGATGGAAACCGGTGTGCCTACGATCGTGATCGGACCGTTCTCACCCAGCACCGGGTCGCCCTGCGCAGTGATCAGCTGGCGCTGCGGCGACACGCGGAAGTTTCCCGCTCTTGTGTAGGCCGTGCCGGTGGCCGTCTTCACCGGAAAGTAACCCGGCCCTTCGATCGCCACGTCCAGCTCGTTGCCGGTAGGCTGCAGTACGCCCTGCGTCGTATCCAGCCGGTTGCCGCCCAGGATGCCGTAGTCGTTCGCGTCCTGGTTCAGCATGGAAAGATGTTTCGTGCCCATCTGTGCCAGCACCGAGCTGAAGGTGTTGTGCCGTCCGCGAAAGGCTGTTGTATTCACGTTAGCGAGATTGTTCGCCAGCGTGTCTACGGATTCCGTGCGGGCCACCAGTCCGGCACATGCGGCATACAAACCACTGTCCATAGCAGCGTCTCCCTTTGCCATGCTTATGTGCATGCAGGGGACCAAAACGGATACGGCTTCCGTGGGAGCGTTTTGCCGGGGAAGCGTGGAAGCGCAGCCGCATCGCTGCCGGGCAGCGCCATGCATGAGAGACGGATGAGAGCGGCCATCTCATGAAGGCCGCGGGGAGAAAGACCCGGGGATGGAGACCCGGGAGTGGTCCCGCGCCGCCTGCTACATGTGTACCGGAACGCGCGGCGTGGCGACCGCAAGCGCATGCGCGGAAGAAAGCACGTAACGCCACTCCGATGCCGACCCGCGCTCCCGCGCGCTCTGCAACGCCGCCAGCACTGCTTCGGGAACCACGTCCTCGACATGCAGCTGCGAGCTCGTCGCCGCCCCGAAGTGCGGGTCCAGCACATGCGGGATCGTTTCCAGCTCGTGCAGCAGGCCGGCCACATACGCCAGGTCGCTGCACACCCCCTCCAGGCTTCCGGACATCAGCTTCGCGTACTGCCCCACCAGGCGGCAGTGGTGCCACACCGCCCTGATCTCCGTGCAGTTGGGATAGGCGCTGGTGCTATGGGCCGAGACGGCCGCAACCCACTGCTCCACGGGCAGGCTGGAGAGGATTTCCTGCATTTCGCAAAACTCCTTGGGCAGGCCGCCGTGTTCGCGTGCGGCCAGCCGGAACACCTGCAGCGTGGCTCCCAGATCGCTTAACACCAGGTCCGACGCCTTCTGCAGGTCCAGTGACGGCTCCTCGAGCAGCAGCTCCAGGCCGAGTATCGTGACGGGCTCTACCGGAACGCCTTGCATCCAGTCCGCGTCCGCGGTCCGCAGCGTGGAGCGTGTTGCGTAGTTGTCGAACCGCCAGTCGGCAGCCGGTATCCAGCCCATAGAAGGTAGCGTGTAAGAGCCCCGACCCTGCATTCTGTTCCCCTGTATCTGCTTCATCGGCCTGGCAAGGTCGTTTGTTCAATGAACGTCTCCGGAAAACTGAAAGCTCTACGCCGCCTGGAAAAGCAGGTCGGCGGCGCGTTTTCCGTCCTTGAGCCGCACCCAGATGCGGTCTCCGCAACGCACCAGCGCGATATCGTTGGCATCCATGCGGGCGCCCTGCCGGCAAACCACCCGCGTCATCTCTTCCGGGCTGATGGCTGTGTCCACCAGAACTTCATCCGGCGAGGGCGGCTGCGACTCCATCCACTGCGAATGATCGCTCGGCGTCACAAAACATGGTGTGGTCTTGCACCCTGTCATCTGTTCGATCGCATACAGCAGCCCGTAGTTGATGCGGTCGCGGAACGCCACCAGCACCTTGTCCGCCGACGAGGTGTTGTGGATCGGCACCACCGAATGCTGCCTCATGAGGGTGGTGGGAATGCTGACACCGGATGCGCGCGCCGTGACAGGCGGCTCAAATACCGGGCACTGCCAAAGCGCGGAGCGTGCCGACGTGACCTGCTTCTCGTTCACGAAGCCAAGCTCGATCAGCACATCGCCCATGTCGCGCCGGGTCTGCCGCTGCCTTTCGTTGGCAAGTTGCAGCTGCTCTTTGGTCAGCTTGCCGCGGCTCACCAGCATCAACCCCAGCGGCATGCGTTTGGCTGGCTGGCTCGTTCCGCTGACCGGCGACATCAGCTGCATCAGCTTTCCCTGCAGCGCGGAGGCCACGCAACGGTAGCTGCAATACCAGCTCGCGCCCAGGTGCACACCTACCTTGCGCACCGAAAGGTGGCGCTGCGTTAACCAGCGCGGGCAGCCTCGCTTGGCGCAGTGCACATGCCGAAAAGCGGCGGCCCAGTTCGAGTTCGTGATCGACTCAATCAGCTTCAACCTCTTGCTCCTTTGTTCTGCTTCACTACACCAGCATCCGGGCGGAAAGCGGTTGCGGGACTTCGGTGACGCGCAGGCCGTAGTTGCCGTCGATGACCACGGCTTCGCCGCGCGCGATCACCTTGCCGTCCAGCAGCAGCTCGATCGGCTCATCAACCTGCCGGTCCAGCTCCACCACCGACCCGGTGGTCAGGTCCAGCACTTCGCGCAGCGCCAGCAGCCGCTGGCCGAAGCGCAGCGTGACATTCAGCTCCACGTTGAGCACCAGGTCCAGGTTGGGTTCCTGTGCTGCGGGAACGGCTGCCGGCAACTCTGCGTTGTTTTCCGTCGATTCTGTCATCTCTACCTACTCGCTAAGCAAGCTGGGTTCGCTGAGTCGCAAAGCAATCTGGGCTGCCTTCAGCGAGCCGCTGCGGACCGGGATTGCCTCAAAAAGGTCGGTGTGCTCCACCGTGAGCTTGCCGGCAGTCTTCAGAGGCGTGTTCAGCTTCAGCACCGTGCCTGCCTTCAGCCCGACAAGATCCTTCACGCACACCCGCATCATCGGGATGTCCGCCGCGATCTGGAACTTGCAATCCAGCATGCGCTCGCGCATGGTGGGCGCCGGCAAGTTGCGGAAGGCCAGGCTCTTCTTCAGCTGCGAGTCCTTCAGGTGCCGCAGCAGAAAGCCCACGAACGAGGTCGGGAGCACCAGGCTGAACGAACCCTTGATCTCTCCGACTTCCAGTTCGAACATCAGCAACACCAGCTTCTCGTTGGCGGGATACACCTGCGGAACCGCGGTGGGCCGTAGCGCGCGCCCCGGCGCCAGGGTCACGTTCAGGCTGCGCCAGCTGCGCTCGATCTCCTTCACGATGACCACGGACACGGTCTCCATGATCTCTTCATCGATCTCGGTCAGCTCGCGGGCGCCTTCCTGGGCCGCCCCCACGCCGCCCAGCAGCAGGTCGATGATCGGGAACACCAGCGAACTGTCCATCTGCATGAGAATGTGGCTCTGCAGCACGTTCAAGGCGCACGGCACCAGAAAGCTGTTCGCGCCGAGCTCCGAAAGGTAGTCCTGGATGGGCTTCTGCTCCAGGGACACGAACCGCAGCCGGATGGCCGCACCCAGGTACACCTGCAAAGAGTTGGTCACCTGCAGGGCGAACTTCTCGTGCAGCGTCGTCAGGGCGCGCGCGTTCTCGTTGGACAAGCGTCCCGCGTACCGGAAGTTGCAGGAGTGGATCATGCGCGACCGCGCCCCCTGTCCGCTCTCTTCCAGTGTTTCCGCTGCGTTACCGTCCCTTGCGCTCATGCGCGCCTCATCGCGGCATCAGACCCCATGGAACGTGCGGGAGCGAGAGCGGGGTTGGGTGCGACCTTGGGAATGGCCTTTGCCGTGGCCTTCTGGCTCTTGCCCGCAATGGCCGCGCGCAGCTGCAGCAGGGCCGCGGTATGGATCTGCGAGATGCGCGACACCGCAAAGCCCAGCACTTCGGCGATTTCGCGCATGGTCAGCTCTTCGTAGTAGTACAGCTGCAGGATCAGTTGTTCCCGCTCGGTCAGCTTGGCCACCGCCGCGGCCAGCAGCGCCTTCGATTCGCCTGCGAGATAGATTTCGAAAGGGTTGTCGCCGCCGCGGCTCGGCGCCGATTCGATCAGATCGAACGAAGCGGAAGGATCGTCCGCGCTTTCCGCCTGCTGGCCCACGACGCAGAGCGCATCCAGCTCGGTCAGCGTGTTCTGCAGCTCCTTCAGGCTCATGGCGAGATCGGCCGCGATCTCTTCCTGCATCGGTTGCCGGCCCAGCTTCGCGCCCAGCGAAGCCATCGAGTGCGCGATTTGCCGGCCCTTCTTGCGCAGCGAGCGTGACCCCCAGTCCAGCTCCCGCAGGCTGTCCAGGATCGCGCCGCGCACGCGAAACTTGGCGAATGTGCTGAACGACGCGTTTTTGCTGCTGTCGTAGCTCCGGTACGCTTCGATCAGGCCCAGCACGCCGGCGTGCACTAGGTCTTCCATCTCCACGTGCTGCGGCAGACGCTCGCGGATGCGCGCCGCCACATAGTAGACCTGCGGAAGCTCGTTCGTGATCAGGTCGTTCCGTGTGCCCAGCTCGTCACTGCTGCTGCGATATGCCATCTCTGCTGCGGTCATAGACATTTCTCACTTTCACGCTCGGTACGGGTGCTCGTGTTCCGGGGGCCGGGTTTCGCTCTCATGCAGTCCTAACTTTCACGAGCGTTCTAATGCAGCATTCCCAGCGACTGCACGGGGGTCATCGGTGGAATCTCCCCCGGCGAAATCACTACGATCTTGGGGATAAACGGCTCCAGCAAACGTCGTAAATAGAAGCGGCCCGGCGAAGAACACAGCAGCACCGGCGGGGCCTTGCCAATCTCCTGGCCGAAGCTGGTACGCAAACCGTCCAGCACACGGCGTGCCAAAGCCAGTTGGTGCGGCGTGCTGAAAGACTGGCTCTGCGGCGGCATGTTCGAGCCGCGCGTGCACTCTTCTTCGATCGAGGTGTCCAGCGTGACCACGCGTAGCTCCCCTGTCTCGCTCAGCAGCGGCCGGACCAGCGCCCGGCTTAGCGAGTGGCGCACAGACTCCACCAGCGCGATCTGGTTCTTGTTGTAGGAAGCCACCTCGACCAGCACCTCCAGAATCGTGCCGAGATCACGGATCGAAACCTGCTCCCGCAGCAGTTGCTGCAGCACCTTCTGCACCTCGCCCAGGCTCATGATCTTGGGAACGAGTTCGTCGGCCAGCTTGGGATGCGATTCGCTCAGGCGCTCGATGAGCCGTTTGGTCTCCTGCCGCGACAGCAGCTCATGCCCGTTGTGCTTGATTACTTCGGCCAGGTGCGCGGAAAGCACCGCCGTCGGGTCCACCACCGCGTAGCCCGCGGCAATGGCTTGTCCCTGTGTCTGGGCCGCTATCCACGTCGCCGGCATGTTGAACGCCGGCTCGTGGGTCGGATGCCCCGGCAGCTCCAGGGCATGGGCATCCGAGTTGATGGCCAGCAGGCAGTCCTTGCGCAGCTCCCAGCGCGCGATCTCCACGCCCCGCATGTAGATCACGTATTCGCGGTCGCGCAGCGAAAGATTGTCGGTGATGTGGATGGAGGGCACCAGGAACCCGAGCTGCTGGGCCAGGTTCTTGCGCATGGCCTTGACCTTGTTCAACAGCTGCCCACCCTGCTGCACGTCCACCAGCGGCACCAGGCCGATGCCCACTTCGAGCATGAGCTCATCGAGCCGCATGGAGGCATCCACCGGGTCGGCATTCGGTGCCGCGGCTGCTGCTCCGCCCGCCGCCGGCTTCGCGGCAGTGCTCATCTCCTCCGTTTCTTCTGCTCGAGATTCCGCCTTCATTTTCTTCGCGGCATACATCAGCACGGCGGCGATGCTGAAGAACGAGAGCTTCGGCAGCCCGGGGATCAGCCCCAGCGCGAACAGCACGCCGCCTGCGATCCACAGCAGCCGCGGGCTGACGAAGAGCTGCTTGCCGACATTGATGCCCAGCGATTGTTTGCTGGCCGCGCGCGTGACCACGATGCCGCCGGCAATGGACACCAGCAGCGAAGGCAGAATGGAAACCAGCCCATCGCCTACCGTGAGGATCGTGTAGGTCTTCAGCGCATCCTGAAACGGCATGCCCTGCTGAAACACACCGATCAGGAACCCGGCGATGATGTTGATGGCCATGATCAGGATCGTCGCCATGGAATCGCGCTGACTGAAGCGCGCCGCGCCGTCCATGGCGCCGCAAAACTCCGCTTCCTGCGCCACCCGTTCGCGCCGGGCCTTGGCCTGCGCCTCGTTGATCAGCCCGGCGTTCAGGTCGGCATCGATCGCCATCTGCTTGCCCGGCATGGCATCCAGCGTGAACCGCGCCGTCACCTCTGCGGTCCGCACCGCACCGTGGCTGATCACCAGGAACTGGATCGCCACCAGCGCGATGAACAGCACGAAGCCCACCACATAGTTGCCGCCGACCACGAACTGGCCGAACGCTTCGATCACTCCGCCGGCCGCCGCCGTGCCCTCGTTGCCATGGATCAGGATGCGCCGCGTGGCCGCCAGATCGAGTGAAAGCCGCAGCAAGGTGAGCAGCAGCAGCAGGCTCGGGAACACACTGAACTGGGTTGGCCGCAGGATCTGAATCGCGGTGAGCAGAACCAGCACCGAAGCCGTGATACTCACCGTCAGCAAGAGGTCCAGCATGAAGCTGGGCAACGGCACCAGCATCACGAACACGGTGGCTACCGCGGCGATCGGCGCGATCCACTCGCCCGACTGGCGAAGAAAAGCCATTAGCTTGGTCATCGCGCCCCCATAGGTAGGGGCTTCTGCGTGGGAGCCCCGGCGCCAGCCTGGCCGGATGCATTGCGCGACCGCCGCGCGGCCTCACGCTGCCGCACTTCGGCCTGCGCCTTGTACACCAGCACAAGAATCTCCGCGACCGCCTGGTACAGCTTCGC
Organism: uncultured Acidobacteriaceae bacterium; assembly: GCA_964246235.1. Lineage (GTDB taxonomy): Bacteria > Acidobacteriota > Terriglobia > Terriglobales > Acidobacteriaceae > Granulicella. The sequence goes on along the minus strand of CAXTPR010000012.1, from coordinate 32,767 downwards.
TGGAATCGAATCGCCCACTTCCACGGTCTTGTAGAGCGCCTGCGCCAGCGGTTTGTTCTCCACGGTCATGATGCCGTTCTCATAGGCCAGTGCCTTGATCTTCTGCGCCAGCAGATCGCGGCCCTTGGCCACGATCACCGGCGCGGCCATGTCCGGCTCATAGCGCATGGCCACCGCAAAGTGGGTGGGGTTGGTGATCACCACGGTCGCGGTCGCGGCTGCCTTCAGCGAGTGCGCGCGGCGCATCGCCCGCCGGATGTTGTGCACGCGCTGCTTGATGATCGGGTTGCCGTCGGTTTCCTTGTACTCTTCCTTCAGCTCCTGCTTGCTCATCTTGAGGTCGTTTTCCCCCTTCCTCCAGATCAGCAGGTAGTCCACGCCGCACCACAGCAGCAGAATGAGCATCGACTTCCAACCCAGCGTGAACAACATGGTCCCGATCAGGCTCGCCAGCCCGCGCATGCCCAGCGTGGACGTAGAAAGCATGGCTCCCCAGTTGCCGCGAAGGATCCCAACCGCAACCCACAGGATGGCCGCGAACGGCAGCAGCGACTTGGCCAGATTGGCAAGGCCCACGGGTGAAAAGATCTGCTTCAGCTTGCCGGCCGGGCTGAAGCGTTCCACCTTGGGTGCCATCGCCTGCGGCGCAAGGTTGAACCCGCCCTGCGCCACGCCTGCGAACGCCGAGACCATGAAGGCCGCCAGCAGCACCGGCACGATCCAGCGGAAGACCTCAATCCCCGACCAGAAGAAGAGCGGTCCGTTGCTATCGAGGTTGGTGCTTGCCGCAAGGAACAGAGTCTCGCGGTAATAGGTTCCCCACGACCGTACGGTGGCTGGACCCAGCAGCATCAGAACGGCGATGACAGCCGCCAGCGCCAGCGTCGACGAGAGCTCTCGCGAACGCGGTATCTGGCCCTGTTCGCGCGCCTTTTTGCGGCGCTTTGGAGATGCTTTCTCTGTTTTGTTCTCAGCCATGTCGTCTTATGCGCGGTGAAGCAGCCAGTCGTGCGGTGAAGCAGTTCTTACGCCTCTTACGCCAAATGCAGCAGTTTGTCGGTCATCGTGATGGAGTGCGTGAAAAAGCGTTCGAACAATTCCGGCCAGTACTTCAGCACAGAGATCAGGACCAGCATGCCGAGCACGCTCTTGATGGCCGGGCCGAGCACCATCAGCGGCAGCTGCGGCGAGGCTTTGCCCAGCAGCCCGAGCGCTACATCGGTCACCAGCGTGGCGGAAAGAATCGGCGCGGCAATCTGGATGCCGATGGAAAATACGCTGCCCGCCGCATGCAAGGTGGCGGTCACGAAGGCAGCGCCGAAGTGCCCTGTGGAGGGCGGCAGGTAATCGAAGCTGTGCGCCAGCGCCCGCAGCAGCCACAGGTGTACGCCCAGCCGCAGAAAGATCAGCATGGCCGCGGTCTGGTGAAACACCGCCATCACCGTCGATTCCACCTGTGTCTGCGGATCGAGCAGGTTGATCAGCGAAAAGCCCATCTGCGTGCTGGCGATCTGGCCCGCCATCTGCACGCCGTCGAACACCAGGTTGGTTACCACGCCAACCCCCAGCCCGATCATCAGCTCTCCCAGCACCACCGCCGGCCACTGGCTGATCGACAACGCAGGGATCCTGGCGGAAGTCATCGGATACAGCAGCGCCGTCAACGCCAGCACCAGAATCGCCTTCACCCGCGCCGGGATGACCACGCTGCCGAAGAACGGCGCGAACAGCATCAGCCCGGTCAGCCGCATGCCGATCGTCAGCAGTGCCCCGAACACCTGTACCAGCGAGATCGTCATTACTGCAGCACCCCATGGAAGTCCTGCAGCAGGTTGACCGAGTAATGCGCCAGGTGCCGCCACATCCACGGCATCATCAGGAAAAGCGTGGCTCCCGTTGCGAGCAGCCGCGGCACCGTGGAGAGCGTCTGGTCCTGCAGCGACGTCAGCACCTGCATCACGTTCACCAGCAGGCTCACCGCGACGGCTGCAAGCAGCACCGGCACGGTCAGGATCAGAACCTCGCGAAGCATCAGCCGTCCGAGCAGAACCACTTGATCGACGCCCATCAGCTGAAGCTCCTCATCAAGGCGCCGATGAGCAGGTGCCAGCCATCGACCATCAGGAACAGCAGCAGCTTCAGCGGCGTCGAGATCACCACCGGCGGCAGCTGCATCATGCCCACCGATGTGGTGATCGACGCCACCACCATGTCCACCACCAGGAACGGCAGAAAAAGCACCGCGCCGATCTGAAAACCGGACTTCAGCTCCGACAGGATGTAGGCCGGCAGCAGCACGCGAAAGGAAAGATCGTTGAGATTGTTCGGCCGCGGCTCCTTGGCGATGTCCAGGAACATGGCGACATCCTTGTCGCGCACATAGCGCATCATGAAGCCGCGAATCGGCGCCGAGCCTGTCTCGAGCGCCTGCATCATCGTGATCTTGCCATCCTGCAGCGGCGCCACCGCATTCTGGTATACGGCGCGGCCCACCGGCTGCATGAGAAAGAACGTCATGATCATCGAGAGCCCGACCAGCGTCTGGTTGCTGGGCGTCGTCTGAAGGCCCAGCGCCTGCCGCAGGAAGTGAAAGACGATCAGCAGCCGCGCAAATGGCGTCATGCAGATCAGGATCGAAGGGATCAGCGTGAGAAACGTGAGCAGGACGACGATCGTCCACTGCGTCGATCCACCGCCCAGCCCGGTGATTTTCAATTCATTGGGGTTCGGGCTCGTTGTAAGCGGACCGGGCTTGGGCAGCGGAGCGGCTGCCGTAGCCGCGGGCTGCGGCAAAGGACTGGCCGCGCTCGCTTCCTCTAGGCCGATCGTTCCCGCAGGTCCGCTGCCCGGCGCAGCCGCTGCCGAAGCTGCACGTGTTGCGAGCAAGAGGAAGCCGCACAGAATCAACCTGCCCAGCCCTCGGGAAAGCGAAGCCTTCACGCGGCCACTCCCTTGCGCCTGCGGCTGGGAGCTGTGGCCAGTACCGGCGATGCCTGCCCGTCTTTGCTGACAGGAAGTGGGGCCGGAGCGGGCTTCCATAGCGAGCTCGTAAAGGTGAGTACGGGGGAGAGCTGGAACGTCCGTGCTGCCGGCGAACTCGCCGGTTGGCTGCCCTTCTGCGGCTGCGCCGTGAGCTCTTCCACTACCGGCTTGGTCTGCCGTTTGATCGAAGGCCGCCGCACCCGTTTGGGTTTGGCTTCGGCTTCGACCGGGGCTGCCGTCGCGGAAGGTGCGGGCCGGGTAGCAGGCGCGGAGGAAACGCGCCTGCGGGTGACGCTGCTGCGCGCCTCCGGGTTCAATGCCGGGTTCACTTTGCGCCCCCGGTCTGGCGGGTTGACCCTGCTCGTTTCGCTCAGCGAAACGGTAGTGGCGGCCATTGTCTCCCCGTCACCCCCGGGTGTCTTGGCCGTCGTGTTCGGCTCGGGGCGCGTTGCCGTGAGGGTTGCTTCGGCCGGAGTGGCGGCCGGAGCGGGCAGGTTGCGGAGCGGACCCGTCGGCGGCAGAGCAGGCGTGTCCATGCTTTCCGTCGCGTCCTTCAGCACTTGGTGAAAGCTCTCTTCCGGAGACAACTCGGTCAGCATGCCCACATTGCCGGGCGCGCCACCGATCAGAAACTGGCGGCCATCCACCTGTACCAGAGCGATGAAACGCTTCTCTCCCATGGAAACGGTTTCGAGGGTGCGCAGCCGCTTTTTCGTGCGGCCCAGCTGCAGCCACTGTGGCTTGAAGCGGAAGCCGAGCAGGGACGCCAGGCTGAATCGTCCCGCGCCCGGAGGCGCCGGAAAGGAGAAGGGCTGGATCGCCAGGGCTGTGCCCGGAGCGGACGGTGCAGGGGTCGCGTCCGGACCGGCCGTGGCAGGGAGGCCGGGCGTCGAAGCCAGCGGCGCTGCGTCGGCTTGGGAAGATTTCCGTTGAAACAGTGAGATCATGAGAGGTCCGTAAGCCGCACGGCCAGGCGTTCGCCGACGACTTCAAATTCTGTCCAGCCAATGAGTTGTCCGTTCACCCGCAGTGGCAGGTCGCTGCTTTGGTGATAGGCGGTTTCCACGATGGATTCGGGCTTGAGCATGAGCAGATCGGCCACCGTAAACTTCACGACGGGCAGGTCCAGCGCGAGGCAGCACGGCAACCAGGGCAGCAGGTCGAATTTGTCCTGCGCCTTGCCCGGAACAGATCCCGCACCCGAGCCCGGACCGGACGCATCGGCCGCGGCCCTGGTCTCGCCTGCAGACGCTGCGTCCTCGCTTCCCACCTTCATCCGCTCGTACCCTCCCGCCATTTCGGTTTGTTGCGGTAGGGAGCAAGTGCTCTGCCAGAGTCAGCGCTGCGGAAGACCGGAAGTTGTAGGGTGCTCGGCTGAACGGAAACGCAGCATTGACGGCCTGAATGGCCGCGTTGCGCGTCCCTTGCGCATCGGCGAAGCCCAAGGACTTCGCACGCGAAGACGCCCCATCGGCTCAGTATGAGAACTGAGTCAATGGGGCGCTAATCTGAGGCTAAGAAAACCGTGCCGGTTACTGGATCATCGCAATGGTGGCCTGCGAAACCTGGTTGAAGGCGGTGATCGACTTGGCGTTTGCCGAATAGGCCTGTTGGGCCACGATCAGCTTGGAGAATTCCTTGGAGATGTCCACGTTCGATTGCTCGACCTCCCCGCCGATGATCGTTCCGCGCCCGCCCGTGCCGGCTACGCCCACAGCGGCGTCACCGGAGGAAGGCGAAGCCGTATAGCTGGTGTCTCCCGCGTTCGAAAGCCCGTCTACGTTGGCGAACTGTGCCACCGCAAGCTGACCCAGCGCCAGCGTCTTGCCGCTGCTGAAGGCGCCGGAGATCGTCCCGTCCGGCTGGATCGTGTAGCTGGAGAGGGTTCCGCTGGCATAGCCGTCCTGGTTGGTTCCACTTGTGGAGCTGGCGATGGCCGTTTGCGTCAGCGTTGTGTTGCCCACGTTGTCGGTCAGGTTCCAGTTCACCGACATCGAAGCCGCACCGTCGTTGAAGGTGGCGCCGCTCGGCGGCATCGCGATCGTGATGCTCTTGCCCGAGGTAGTGTCGAGGTGTCCGGCGCTGTCGAAGTTCAGGGTTCCCGATGCCAACGTCGTGCTTCCAGTGCCGCCGGTGCTCAAATCCGCGGAGGGAATGCTTACGTTATAGCTCCATGCGTTCACGCCGGTTTTGGTATAGCTCACGGAGACGGTATGCGCCTGGCCAAGCGAGTCGTACACGGAGAAGTCGCTCGCCGGCCCGCTATCGCCTACGGCCGCGTTCGAGCTCAGGTTGGCGTTAATCTGGAAGTTCTTGGTGGCCACCGCCGGGCTCGTCTGCGCGGAGACCAGCAGGGGCTGCAGGGCTCCGGAGGTATTCACGACCCCCGCGACGGAAGGGTACCCGAGGACGAGGTTTCCGCTGGGAGTGGTCAGCTGGCCCGCCTTGTTGGTGGTAAAGTCGCCTGCGCGAGTGTAGTTCGGCAAACCGTTCGCGTTCTGGGTCACGAAGAATCCGTTGCCGGAAAGAGCCACGTTCGACGACGTGCCGGTCTGGCTCAGGCTGCCCTCCGTGAAGTCGGTGTCAATGGACGACACCTTGACGCCGGTGCCCGTTTCCAGGGGATTGCCGCTGCCGTTGGTGGTGACGGCGTAGGCTTGCGCAAACACGTCGGCGAAGTTGACGGTCTGATCCTTGTATCCGACCGTGCTCATATTGGCCAGGTTGTTGGAAACCGAGTCCAGCTGCTTCTGGGCAGCGGTGAGACCGGAGAGGGGAATGGCGAAAGACGACATGGCGTACTCCTAAGTTTGAATGGGGAGAATCTGCTGAACCGCTGCTTCAGCGAAGCACTGAAGCAGGCCTAGCGAAGGGCTGACAAGGATGTGGAAAGAGATTTCTGGGCCGCCGTGCCGGTCGCGGGAGCAAGGCCCAGCTGGCTGCTCGGGAACATCATGGCCAGTGCGCTGGCCGAGCCGGAAGCCGCCTGCAGTGCAGCCGAGCTGGTGTCCGGGTTCGCGTCGGCTCCCACGGCATGGGTGGTGGTCTTGCCGCTCGTTCCTGTCGAGGTTGCGGTGCCGAGCGCTTGATTGATGCTGACCAGCTGGCTGAGCTGGTTGAGCGAGATCATCTGCCCCACCATGGCTGTTGAATCCATCGGGGCCGTTGGGTCCTGGTTCTGCAGCTCCTGTGTCAGCAGGCTGAGAAAGGTTGAGCCGATGTTGCTGGCGTCCATGCTCGAGCTGCTGGACGAAGCGGATCCACTGCTGTTCGTCATGGCTTTCGTCGCCGCGTTGGTGACGGAGTTGGCCAGGTTCGGCATGGAAAGATTGGCCGCAATATTGTGTGACATGATCGCTCCTTGAAGACTGCTGGATTGTTACGCCTGAAGGTCGATGCGGTTGTTCTGGCCCGCACTTTGGAAGGTGTTTGCAACGTTTGCCGTCACTGGGGACGTCTCCGCAAACGCGCTGCCGGAAAAGCGTGAGGAGGAGGCGGCGGAGGTGGAAGAAGAGCGGCCCCCTCCGCCCTGCTGAGCGCTGCCCTGCGACCCCGTTCCGGAGTCGGCGAAACCGGAGCCGCTGCCGGAGCCGTTGCCAAAGCTGCGGTCGCTGCTGGCGCTCACGTTGACTTCAAATCCGCCATGGCCCCCCAGCCTTGCCTGCATCTCCGGGATGTGGGCCGCGAGCGACTTCGCCAGGTCGGCATGTTCCAGTGAAATCTGCGCGAAGAGATTATCCCGCGTCGACGACGTGCGGATGGAAATGTCGCCGAACTCGCTGGACCGCAAGCCGACCCGCATCTCCGTCTGGCCGGCTGTCTGAATCAGCCTGGACGTACTTACCGTGCTGTGTGTTTCGGCGGCGGACGTCCCATGCAGCTGCGCGCCCGCATCCTGGAGGGTGGAGCCCGTCTTTGCCGCAGCGGCGTCCAGCGTTGCCGCCGGCGCGGCTGGCAGGATCGGCGCGACCGGGGCGTCCTGCGCCCTCACGGTGGTGGGCAGTGTCTGCGTTGCCGGGAGCGGAGTCGCCGTGGGCGCGGGGTCGGCCGGCTTGCCGTCCTGATCGCCGCTCGCGCCTTCGTTGAGCAGCGAGTCGGCAAACGATTTGCCGATCCGCGCGTGATCGCTCCGGGTGGAGTCGCCGTCGGTTCCGGGGGTGGAGCCCTTCAAGTCTGTCGCATGCGCCGCGGCATCGCTGCTGGTTGCAGTGCCGGGGCCGCCGGATTTGCCGCGCTTTCCCGCCGCGCGCGTGCTCGCCGCATCCCCCATGAGATTGCTGTTGCGCGGTGTCACGCGCATGCCGTCCAAACCCTGCGCGGTCGTGGCAGCAGGATTCCGGGCCGGCAGGGAAGTGGCCCGGCTCTCCACGGCTCCGGTCGCCGTTCCGGCCGTCCCAGGGACGTCGGTGTTCGTGCCGTGCACCGATCTTGGGATCACGGCGTTTGCGATCACGGCGGTGCCATCGGCTCGCGGAGGCAGCTGGCTCGAAGGCGCGGAGTCCGCAATCAGCGGATCCGTATCGAGCGTCACAGATGCGGGTGGCGCAGCCGTTGCTCCTGTCCCGGCCTCGGCTGCGGCGTCTGGTGCGTCGCTTGGCGTACCGGCCAGCTCAATACCCTGGATGGGATTGCCCCGCAGCGTCCACCCGGTGCGCATGTCAACCGGGGGCATGGCCTCTGCGGAAGGCGTGTCGTTCGGTGCCGTGCTGTCATCGCCACTCACACCCGAAGCGTCGGAGCCGGCCATTGCGGGAGGAGCCGGCGCAATCCCGCTCGCCACCGGCTGATCGGCTGAACTCGGCGCGGTTCCATTGCCCAGCTGGACTGGACCCGCGGACACGGTTGAACCGGCCGCAACACCTGGGTTGGCGAAGCTTCCAAAACCGGGCAAAGAGGACAGGCTCCAGGTTGCAGGTGGCGTCAAGGGCGGGACCGCCTGCAGGGCGAGGGCCGAGGGCACACTGCCTTGCGCAGCGTCCGCGCCCGCTTTGCTCGGCTTCGACTCCTGTGCTTCATTCCTTGGCCGTTTTCCGGCACCGGGCGCCGGGAGAGGACTGCCGCCATTCGCTGAAGAGGAGCTGGCAAGCGAGGCGCTGAGCGCAGCCGAGAAGTTCGCTGCCGGAGCGGCACTTTCGGTCTTGCCCGGCGTATTCAGGCGGCCTTGGTTTGCAGAGCTCGGGTTGGCATGCGATACGGTCACGCCTGAGGAGGAGCATGTGCCGTGCCAAACACAGGGGCATCGGGAACCACGCCATAAGCAAAACAAAAGACACACCTTCGCGGGACACTGTGACTTTGTTCCCGCCTGCTGCCCGGGCAAAGTGGGCAAACGCTGCCCGCTCTGCCCGGGCAGTTGCTGCCGGGGTGCGCGCAAACGGCCGAGGTGTCCAGAATTCGGCAGAGGAAGTCCGCGAGCTTCGCCGCCTCGCGAAGCGTGCGGCCTCAAGGTGCCTGTCATCTCGATGGGGTGAGCCCGGTGGGGATCCCTGCATTCGCCTGTGCTGCTTTGGGTGTTTGTTCGCCCTGAGGATGAGCAGAGAGACTGCCCGGCCAGCTGGAGCAGCCGTGATCACACCCGGCAAAAGCACAACCCGCAGCCGTGGCTGCGGGTTGTCGGGGCTGAGGCAGGGCCTGCCTACGCCCGCCGTCGCCTGGCCGCGAAGTTGTCGTCCAGCATCTTCTGCTCGCGTTTCGCGAGGTCCGAGCGGTACGCTGCCCGTTGCGCATCGCCCAGGCCGGCGAGCAGTTCACGGTCCCCGTGCGCCGCCTCGTAGACCTTCATCTGCTTGTCCCGCAGCGCGGCGAGCTTGTCCTGGTGCGCCTGCAGCTCCGCTTTCCGCTCGTGCAGGCCGGCAAGCTCGCCGTAGTGGCTGTGCACATCGGAGCCGGTAGCCTCCATGGCGAACTCCTCGTGCCGGCTGGCGCCGAGCCGTTCGATCGCGGCGTCCACCTCCGCCTGCGCTGCCGTGGTCTGCGCGATCTCGGCCAGGATCTGCTGCAGCATGCGCTCTTCGCGTTCTTCCTGGATGGTCCGAACCCGTAGCAGCGTGGCGAGGGGAAAGCGAAAAGCCATATTCAGCTCGCGATCTGCAGAAAGCGTTCGAGGGTTTCCGGTAGCGTCTGGTACTCATCGGAGCGCTGATTCAGGAATCTCTCTACCTCGGGCAGCGTCTCGACCGCCCTGTCGAGCAGCGGGTCGGCGCCCTTCTGATACGCGCCAATCCGTATCAGTTCTTCCGAGCGCGCATACGCCGCCAGCAGGCGCCGCAGCGCCTTGGCTCTTGCCTGGTGCGCCTCCGAGGCCACGCTGCTCATCAACCGGCTCAGGCTGTCCAGCACCGCGATAGGCGGATAGTGATTCTTCAATGCCAGGTTGCGGTCCAGCATCACGTGCCCATCCAGCAGCGAGCGCACCGTGTCCACGACCGGATCCTGATGGTCGTCCCCTTCCATCAGCACCGTGTAGAACGCGGTGATGCTCCCCGTCCCAAAGCAGCCGGCCCGTTCCACCAGGCTGGCCAGCTTGTTCAACACGGAGGGCGTATAGCCCTTCGCTGTGGGTGGTTCGCCTGCCGCCAGGCCGATCTCCCGCTGCGCCATGGCAAAGCGCGTCAGCGAATCCACCACCAGCAAGACGTTCTTGCCCTCGCTGGCAAAGTGCTCCGCGATGGCAGTTGCCGAAAGCGCGGCGCGCATGCGCAGCAGCGGCGATTGGTCCGACGTGGACACCACCACCACGCAGCGTTTCCGGCCTTCCTCCCCGATCACTTCCAGAAACTCGCCCACCTCGCGGCCGCGTTCGCCCACCAGCGCCAGTACCGTTACATCGGCGGCGGTGCCGCGAATCATCATTCCCAGCAGCGTGCTCTTGCCCACGCCGCTGCCGCCGAAGATCCCAATGCGCTGCCCGCGTCCGCAGGTCACGAAGGCATCCAGCGCGCGCACGCCGCAACCGATCGGCTCGCGGATCGGCAGCCGCTGGAGCGGCAGCGGGGCGGATCCATCCACCCACATGCTGCGCTCCGCCCGGTAGTCGCCCCGGCTGTCGAGCGGCGTTCCAGTCGCGCCGATTACGCGGCCCAGCAGCGCATCGCCCACGCGGATCGAAGGCCTCGCTCCGCGCGTCACCACCAGGTCGCCATAGCGCAACCCGTGGGGCGGCTCCAGCGCCATCGAGAGCACCGTCTTGCCACGAAAGCCTACCACCTCCGCGGTGCACGTTTCTCCCCGGCCGCTCACGATCTCCGAAGCCTCGCCCACGCAGCAGAACGGCCCTTCCGACTCGATCAGGCTCCCCACCACCTGCGACACATGGCCGCGCCAGATCAGCGTGGACGCGTGGGCCAGGTGATCGAAGTAGGGAGCCAGCATGCTGTCGGCGCTCATCCCGCCTGCGGCCTCAGCGCCAGCAGGTCGCAGAAGCCCCGCTCCACCTCTTTCAGCTGGGCCTCCAGGCTGAAGTCGGCCGAGCCGAGCTCCGTCTCCAGGGTGCACTCCGTGCACTTCATCGCCAAGTCCTCCACGACGATGACGTGCAGGCCGTCACTTGCGGCTGCGCGATAGGCCCTCCAATACTCCGACTGCTCCGGCGCCACCCGCACCGTCACGGTGGAGCCGCTCGCCAGCTTCTCGATGGCCACCCGGACCAGACCGGCCACCAGCATCGGGTCCACCTGCGCTTCACGATGCAGGATGCGCGCCGCGATCGCCAGTGACAGCTTTACGAGCTCCGCCTCCGCAAGCGAGAAATACTTCTTCTGTTCGTGCTGGAAGCTTTCCAGCGCGGCTTCCGTTCGGGCGATCTGTTCGGCGATCTTTGCTTCGGCTTCCGCCTGCATGCCGCGTCGCGCGTCGCTGGTGGCCTGCGCGCGGGCCTCCGCCAGCAGGCGCTCCACCTCGTGCTGCGGCACGCCTGCCATAACCGGTTGCTCGCGATGAGGGTCCTTCGTCTCGCTTGCGAAGAACGGCGGCTGATCGTGAACCGCCGTAGCGCCCACGTTGCGGTAGGCGAAGCTGCTGACCGGGTCCTGCAAGAGGTTGGCTGCGGAGCTAAACGACATACTCGTCTCCTCCATCCCGCTTCAGCATCATCTTGCCCTCGGCCTCCAGCCTGCGCGCCGTGGCGACGATCTCGTTCTGCGCCTTGATCGCTTCCTTGCTGCGTACCGGCCCCAGCGAATCGATATCTTCCTTCAGCATCTCCACGGCCCGCGAAGACATCGTCCGGAAGAAGTGATTCTTCAAGTCCTCGGTCGTTCCCTTCAGCGCGATGGCCAGCGCCTTCTTGTCCACCGCGGCCATCAACTCCCGGATCTGCGCCTCATCCACTTCCAGCAGATCGCTGAAGGTAAACATCAGGTCGCGGATGCTGATGGCCAGCGTCGGCTCCTCGTTCTCGATGTTCTCCAGGATCTGCTGCGCCACGGAGCTGTCGATGCAGTTCATGATGTCGGCCACGCTTTGGAAGCCCGAGTACGTGCGCTTGCCTTGCTCTCCCACCGTCTTCAATCGTCGGCTCAACGTGCTGGACACCCGCTCCGCCATCTCCGGCGAAAACTTGCGCAGTGCCGCCAGGCGCTTCACCGCTTCCGCGCGGGTTTGCAGCGGCAAAGCCATCAACAGCGCGGACGCCTGCCGATCGCCCAGCTGCCCCAGCACCAGCGCGATCGTCTGCGGATGCTCCGCTTCCAGGAACTTCGCCAGCTTGTGCGGATCGGTCCTGCGCAGCGATTCCATCGGCGTGATCTCGTGCGACCGCACCAGCCGCTGCACAATCCCGTCGGATTCTTCCTCACCCAGCGCCTTCACCAGCAGCCGCTTGGCCACGTCGCGTCCGCCCTGGGCCAGGTTCTCCTGCTCCATGCTCTTCTGCCGGTACTCCTCGATCACCTGCACGGAGACTTCCAGCGGCACCGTCCCCAGGTTGGCCACCTCGTCTGCAACGCGCTGCAGGTCCGACTTGTCCAGGCTGCGAAAGATCGTGGCCGCCGCATCTTCGTTCAGGACCGACAGCAGGATGGCCACCTTGCGCGCGCCGCTGATGCAATTGCTCTCCATGGTTCCCGTCACAACGTCTCCTCCCGAAGCCAGGCACGCACAGCCGTCGCGCTGTTTTCAGGCTCTCTCCTGACGAACTCCGTCAATTGCTTCTTGAGCGCGGCGGAGCGAAGCGCCAGTGTCTCTTCCGGAAGCGGCAGGCTCGCCTCCTCCGCGCCCGAGGCCAGTTCCAGCGGTGCGGGCACCACGTCCGGCACACCCAGCGCACGCTTCTGCATGGGCCGTACCACCAGCAGGAACACCATGAGCAGCCCGGCCAGCAGCGATCCATACCGGATCACCGCCGAGTAATCCCGCAGGTTCTTCTGCGCCTTCTCCGCAAAGGTAGGCGGAGCCGGCGTCTCGCTTTCCTGCGGCCGGTGGAAGGCGAAGTTCTGCACGCTCATCACGTCTCCACGCGCGGCATCGAAGCCCATGGCTGCCTTGGAGAGCTCGATGATGAGCGCCATCTCGTCCGCGGACCGTTTGTGCCGCGTCTCCACCCACTTGCCCTTCTCCTGGTGGCGATCCACCGCATCGTCCACCAGCACCGCCGCGGTCATGCGCCGTATGCGGCCCGCCGGCTGCAGCAGATGCACCGTCGTGCGGTTTACGCCATAGGTGGCGCTCTCGGTCTTCGAGGACTGCCCTGGCGCAGCAGGCGATGCTGTCGCCGCATCCGGCGTCCCCTGCTTCGGCTTCGGCAGGTTGCTGGAGGTTCCCGGAATCCCGGCGGCATCGCTGCCGTTGGTAGCGGTCTCCTCCGACTTCTGCATGTTCAACGCCACCGAGACCGCGGGATCGTACTTGTCCTGGCTCTGCTCGCTGCTGCTCGTGTCGTAGTCCACATTGACCGTCGCGTGTACGCCCTCCGGGCCCACGATGGGCACCAGCGTCGCGGTCAGGCGGCGGCTTAGCTCCTGCTCGGCCTCCAGCTCCGACGCATTCGTGCCCTCGCTCACGGAAAGCGATTTGTTGGAATCCGCATCCACCAGCGCCACATCTTCCGGCTTCAGGTTGTCCACCGCGCCCGCCACCAGCCGTGTAATCGCGGCGACCTCTTCCTTGCTCAGGCTGCCGCGCCGCAGCCGCAGCGTCACAGAAGCCTTGGCCGCCCGCTCGCGGTCTACGAACACCGATTCGTTCGCCATGACCAGGTGCACCCGCGCGCTCTTCACGTTGCTCATGGTCTGGATCGTCCGCTCCAGCTCCCCTTCCAGCGCGCGCTGGTAGTTCACCTTCTCATCGAACTCGGATTCGCCCCACGACACCTTGTCGAAGATCTCGAAACCGATGCGTCCGCTGTGCGGCGTCTCATGCGAGGCCAGCTCCAGCCGCGCCGCATCCACCTGGTCCGCCGGCACGCCGATCGAGGTTCCGTCCGGGCTCACCACATACGGAATCTTCTTCGCGGCCAGCTGCGAGCCCAGCGTCTGCGCGTCCGCCGGCTCCATGCCCGACATCAGCGGCTTGTAATCCGGCGCGGCCACCATGTGCGCAAAGAATGCTGTGGCCAGCAGCGTAACCGCCACGCCGATGCCCAGGTACACCCGCTGGGATGTGGTCCTGCTTTCCCAGAAAGTCTTTACTTTGGCCCCTGCGGTTGCGATCCCTGCAGGCTGCATTGCGGCCAATGGATTTGTTGTCGCCATGGTCGTTGACATCACCGGTTCCTAACTGCCGGCCGCGGCCGGCAAAGCGGTTCAGAACTGCATCTTCTCGATATCCTGGTACGCGTTCACGATCTTGTTGCGCACCTGCATCATGAGCTGGAAGGCCACATCCGCCTTCTCCACGGCCACCATCACCGAGCTCATGTCGGCGCTGCCGCCCTGCAGCATGTTGGTGATCTGCTGCTCCGCGCCCCCGCTCAGCTTGTTCACGTTCTGCAGCGCGCCTTGCAGCACATCGCCGAAGCCGCCTTCGCTGCTGCTGGCCGCAGTTTTCTTCGAGACATTCGGCAGGTTCAGCGTGCCGATGCTGCCCAGGCTTGTGTTGATGCCGTTCATCTGCTGTCTCCCCTTAGCTCTTCAGGATGTCGATCGACTGCTGGATCATCTGCTTGGTCGCGTTGATTGCGGAGGCGTTCAACTGGTACGCCCGCACCGAGCCCATCAGGTCTACCATCTCCGTCGCCGAGTTGATCGCCGGGTACGCGACATAGCCGTCCTTGTCCGCGTCCGGATGGCCCGGCTCGTACTTCATCAGCGGCGGCGTCGGATCGTCCACCACCTGCGAGACCTGCACCAGGCCCGCGGGCCGGCCGCTTGACATGTTCGCGTTCGCCAGCGCGTACCCGAATGAATTTCCGGTTGAACGAAAGAGGACCTCGCGCCGATGAAAGGGACCACCGGCGCTGGTATGCGTCGTCTCCGCGTTGGCCATGTTGGCCGCGATAATTTCCGAGCGCTGCCGCTCGGCACTGAGCGCGGACGCGCTGATAGCGAGTGCGTCGAAGATCTTCATCCTTGTCCCCCTCCGTTGATGGCGCTGAGCAGGTTGTGAAACTGGTGCTTGATCAGTTGAACGCCCATCTGGTGCTGCAGCTGGGTCTGTGCCAGGATCATGCCCTGCTGATCCAGGTCCACGTTGTTGCCGTCAGGGCGTTCCAGCAGCCCCTTCACTTCGAGGGCCGCGGGATTCAACTGCGCCGCGCTGTCCTCGAAAGAAGCATCGTTCGTTGACCGGTCCAGCGCCCGCTTGAGCTCATGCTCGAAGCGGATATCGCGGGCATGATAGCCAGGGGTATCGACGTTCGCCATGTTCGCGGCAATGGTCTGCTCGCGGCTGTTGGCCAGGCTGATGTAGCTTTCCAGCGCGGAAAGCAGGTTGGTGGAATTCGTCATGCGTAGCTCCGGGGCGGCAGCCCGTATTCCTTGATCTTGTTGCGCACCGTGCGCAGGCTGATGCCCAGCATGGCAGCGGCGTGCGTTCTGTTTCCGCCAACCGTCGCCAGAGTCCGCTCCAGGTGTGCCCTTTCCAGGTCGCAGATCCGCGTTCCCGGCAGCGGCGCGCCCTTTGGGACAAGGGAGGTAGCGGCTGCGAAGGACTCCGTCGGCGGCGCATGCATCGGCCGGAACTCCCGCCGGAAGCTCGCCGCATCCAGCACGTTGCCTTCGCGCAGCGAAAGCACACGCCGCATGAAGTTCGCCAGCTCGCGTACATTGCCCGGCCAGTCATGCGTCTGCAGCTCCGCGAGAAAGCTCGCATGGAGGCGCGGCACGCCACCGGCGGTGTCAGCCCCAAACGTTTCCGCAAAATACTGCGCCAGCTCCGCGATGTCTTCGCGCCGTTCCCGTAGCGGCGGTAACGACAGCGGAATCACATTCAACCGGTAGTACAGGTCGCTGCGGAACGTGCCCTTCGCCACCATCGCGCTTAGCGACGCATTCGTCGTCGCAATCACCCGCACATCCACCTGGATCGACCGCGTTCCACCCAGCCGCTCGAACTCGCGCTCCTGCAGCACGCGCAGCAGCTTCGGCTGCAGGTTCAGCGGCATCTCCCCAATCTCATCCAGCAGCAGCGTGCCCCCGTTCGCCGCTTCGAACTTTCCTACCGCATCCGAGATCGCTCCCGTGAAGGCGCCCTTTACATGCCCAAACAGCTCGCTTTCGATCAGGTGCTCCGGCACGGCCGCGCAGTTGATCGCAATAAAGGGCTTCTCCCTGCGGCTGCTCTCGTCGTGGAGAAAGCGCGCCAGCTTCTCTTTCCCTGTCCCGCTCTCCGCTTCCACCAGCACATCCACGTTGGTGCCGGCCGCGGCGCGTGCCCGCCGCAATGCCTGCAGCAGCTGCGGCGAGCGGCCCACGATACCCGAAAGCTCCGGCCGCATCGGCGCAGGCTCGGCCTCCACGCTGGGTGCATCGGCTGCTGCATCGGCCGTGCTCATGCGTTCGAGCACGCGCGTGACCGCTTCCTGCAGCCGGTCGAAGCTCACCGGCTTGGTCAGGTAATCGCAGGCGCCGTTGCGCATGGAGCTCACCGCCTCCGGCACGCTGCCGAACGCCGTCAGCAGGATGACCGCTGTGTTCGGCGCCACCCGCCGTGCATAGTCCATCACTTCAAAGCCGTCGCCGTCGCGCATGCGCACATCGCTGATGACCAGGTCGAACTCCCTGCGATCCAGCAGCCGCTCTGCGCTGCGCACGCCGTCGGTGGTTTCCACATCCCAGCCATGCCGCAGGAAGTTGGCCCGCAGCGCTGTGCGCATCCCAGGCTCGTCATCGACCAGCAGCACGGACGAATTTCTGTCACGCAAACGATCGTTGTTCATGCGGCGGTCAGCTCCTCTTTCAATGGCGGAAACACAAGCGTGAAGCAGGCTCCCGCTCCGGGCGCATTTGCGGCGTGGATCTCTCCGCCGTGTTGCCGCATGATGCGTTCGCAGACTGCGAGTCCGAGGCCGGGGCTGTCTCCACTGCCGCTGAAGCCCGGCTGAAACAGCTTGCCCATCGCGTCGGCGCCGATGCCGCTCCCCGTATCCACGCACTGCACCGCGATCCCGTGCGCAGGCGCCGTCTCCACGGAAAGCGTGATGGAGCCGCCTGCCGGCGTATGCCGCACCGCATTGCGGATCAGGTTCAGCAGTACCTGATGGAGCGCGCCTTCATTGGCTTCGACAAACTCCTGGCTGTTGTCGCTCAGCCAGCGGAGCGAAACCATGGCCTGGTCCACCAGCGGCTTCGCAAACCGCACGGTGCTACCCACCGCTTCAGCGAGCCGAAGCCGCTTCCGCTTCAGCGAGCCCGTGTCATGCAGGCCGAGCACATTGTTCACGGTCACGGCGAGCGACCGGATACCCGCGCGCAGGTTCCGGATCCACTCCGCGCGTCCCGCCGCATCGTTCTCGATCAACTCGGCAAAAAGCTCCAGGCTGCCCAGCGGATTTCTAATCTCATGAGCCAACATCGACGTGATCTGCGCCAGCACCGTGGCGTTGTGCGCTGCTTCGCGGTCCCGCTCCGCGCGCTTCTGTGCGGTCACATCGCGAAGGATAAGAATCGTGAGCCCCGCTGCGATTTCCGCTGCGATTTCCGCGGTGTGCTCCGCTGCGCCAGCCTCGTTCGGCTCGGTCTCGCGTCCGGGAAGCTGCCGCACCAGGACGTGAAGCCAGCGTTCTTCCGCGCCTGCCTGCAGGCAGAACTCCTGCTCGCCGTCGCCGCCCTCTTGCGTCTGGAAGCCATGCGTCTCTTCCAGTTCGCAAAGCGACATCGGCAGCGGCGCGTACGCAGGCAGGGCCAGCAACCGGCTCGCTTCCGGGTTTACCGTGGTCAGTTTGCCGCCGCGCGTCGCGACCAGCACGCCGCATGGCATGGAGTCCACAATCTGCTGCAGCGCCACGCGCACGCGCCGGTTCTCGGAGAGGCTCTCCTTCAGCGCGCTGTTTCGCTCTGCCAGCTCCGCGCGCAGGCCGGAAACCTCGCTCTGCAGCTCACGGTACGAGTGCTCCAGCCGCGACGATGTAGAGACGAAGTTGGCGAACGCCTCCGCCAGGGCCATCGCGCTCAGGCTCGTCGGCAGAGACGTTTCGCTCGACAGGTGCGGTCCGCTCTCGATGACGCCTGCTGCCTGCGCGGCGGAGAGATTGAAGCCGCCAAAAAGGTGCGCCGCTTCGGTCGATCCAATTATTTGCGGATGATGAGAGTTAGGCAGCATCTGCCTATCTCCTATGCACGGTGCGTGCCAAAGTGCGCGGGCAAATCAGCCTCTATCGACGCTCCCGCTGCAACTGTTCAGTACAGTTCCTACACCCTGCGAAGCCTTGTAACGTGACTCCCGGTGATCCGTAACGTGACGTATCGCACCGCGTCGCTATGGGCTTCCGAGTGTCATCCCGGCCTAGAGCGGAGGGGCCGGCACTACCTACAGGATCACGTGCTCCGGAAGAATCTCCGGCCCGTCGCCCACCAGAATGCTGCAGCGCTCCATCACGTTTCGAAGCTCACGAACATTGCCCGGCCAGGAATGACGTTCCAGCAGGGTCACCACCGCGTTACTCAGCGCCACGCCCGGGCAGAACCGCTGGGCGAAAGCAGTGGCCAACTGGGCGAGATCGCCGGGCCGGTCCCGCAGCGTCGGCAGCTTGATCGGAAAGATCGCGAGCCGGTAATAGAGATCCTCGCGAAACAATTTGCGTTCAATCAGATCCTGCAGCGGAGCATTCGTTGCCGCGATCACACGCACATCCACTTTCAGGTTGTCGTTGGCGCCTACCCGCTGCACCTCGCCTTCTTCCAGAAAGCGCAGGATCTTGCTCTGTAGCGAGAGCGGCATGTCCCCGATCTCGTCCAGGAAGAGCGTGCCGCCGTGCGCGGCATGGATGCGGCCGATTCGCGATTGGGCCGCTCCCGTGAACGCACCCTTCACATGGCCGAACAACTCGGCTTCCAGCAGCGCTTCCGGAATGGCCGCGCAGTTGATCGTGACGAAGGGCTGCTTGCGCCGTTCGCTGATCTGGTGAATGGCGCGCGCGATCACGTCCTTGCCGGTACCGCTTTCCCCCGTGACCAGCACTGTCGTTTCCCGGCGTGCCACCATGTGGGTCAGCTCGTACACCCGCTGCATCGCTTCGGAGTCGCCGACCACACCGCGCAGTCCCGACGTTTCCCCATGCACGCGCAGCCGTTTCACCTGCAGTTCCGAAAGCGGCACCGAGACCGGCGTGGAGGAGCCGCCGCGGAACATCTCCACCAACTGCTCGGAGAGCGCCGTCGGTGACGTGGAGCCGAGCGTGAGGTGCCCGGTCTGCGCGTTGAGCGTGAGCACCTGCACATTCGGAAACCGCTCGCCCACCATCGCGCTGAACTCATGGAAGTCCAGGTCGGGCAGCTCACAAACGGTCAGCAGGATGTCCCAGTCCCGCGCATGCAGGCATTCGAGCGCGCCTGCGCCGCTGGTCACCTCCGTCACGTTCCAGCGCGGCGAACGAAGCTTCTCTTTCGTTTTCTGGCGCAACGCCTCGTCCGCGCTGACCAGCAGAACTTGGAGTGCATTCAGATCGGAGCTGCGATAGTTCACGGTTGCGTCTGCCTGCTCAAAAAAGGACGTACAAAGAATTTCGCCCGGCCGTATAGCAGTCTGGTCGAAGCGTTCTTACAACGAAGAAAGCGATTCAGGTGTTTCTGTGCATCGAGCTTGCTCTTAAGTTGCGTTGCTCTTGAGTTGCGCTGCGCAGTGCGGTCGCAACGTCATGTGGCAGCTGTCCTTCGGTGCCTGTCTGGTGCTTCGGCAAGGAGCCGTGATGTTGGTTGCGGAACGAGCCGTCTAGGTCCACAGCAGGTCGCGCTGCTCTGCGGAGGCAGCTGGATCGAGCATGTAGCCCACGCCTCGGATCGTGCGGATCAGCTTCGGCTCACCTTCGCCGTCGATCTTGTCGCGAAGATACTTCATGTACACATCCACGATGTTGTTGCTCGGCTCAAAGGGAGCGTTCCACACGTCCTGCATCAGCGTGGCGCGTGAAACGGCCTTGCCCTGGTTGTCTACCAGGTGCTCCAGCAGGGCGAACTCCCGCGGCGTCAGGTCGATCTTGCGCCCGCCGCGCGTCACCCTGCGCTCCTGCTTGTTGATTGCCAGCTGCGTTCCTCGCGCAGGCGATCCCGGCGCAGGAGCCGGCATGGAAGCACGCCGCAGCAGGTTGCGCATGCGGGCCTGCAGCTCCAGCAGCGAAAACGGTTTCACCAGGTAATCGTGCGCGCCCCAGTCCAGCGCCCGCACCAGATCTTCGGTGCGGCTCCGCGCCGTCAGCACCACGACGGGGATCTGCGGGCATTCCGTGCTGAACGCATGCAGCAGGCTCATGCCATCCATCTTTGGCAGGTTCAGGTCCTGGAGGATGAGCGCATACTCCGCCGCGCGAACTTCCTGCAGCGCCTGTTCGCCATCGCGGCACAGCTCCACGTCGAATCCCTTGAGGCGTAGCTCCCGCTTCAGGAACAGCCCCAGCGCGGCATCCGGCTCCACCACCAGCACCCGCTTGGGACCCTGCCCTTCCTGAAGGTGAGCCTCTCCGAAGCTGTGAACGGGCGCGCTTTCCGCGATGGCACTTTCGTTGTACATGTCTTCCCTTGGGTTCCTGGCTGCTGACAAGGAAGACCATATTGCCCGCGATATCCGGCTGTAATGCTACAGAGGTCGTTTCGCTTCGAACGAAAGTGTCACCCAACCCGCATTTCCGCTGAACAATTCGCGCTCCGGTGCCGATACCATCAGGCTTGCTGCGCAGGCGAGATACTGCCGGCGTTCTCGTCCATCC
Organism: uncultured Acidobacteriaceae bacterium; assembly: GCA_964246235.1. Lineage (GTDB taxonomy): Bacteria > Acidobacteriota > Terriglobia > Terriglobales > Acidobacteriaceae > Granulicella. Next base: position 12,492 of record CAXTPR010000012.1, on the reverse strand, counting down.
ACGTCAAGGATCAGTTATGCGCAACTTCAATTACCGCAATCCGCGATTCGACTGCGGCGCGGAGCTCGCCTTCCAGACCGGTGAAGGAACCGTGCAGGGTGTGTGCACCAACGTCAGCCAGGAAGGGCTTCTGGCTACCTTCGAGCGGGGCGTGCAGGAGCCTGGAACGTGTGGGTCTCTCGTGCTTCGTTATCCGGGCCGGCAGTTCACGCTTGCCGCCGTCGTGACCCACCGCGAAGAGAAGGAGGTCGGCCTGTCCTTCCTTTCACGGACGGAGGAAGAGCGCACCGCGTCCGAGCAGTTTGCCGTTTTCCTCCAGCGGCAGACGAAGTCCTCCGTGCTGCCGCAGTCCAGCTAGGGAATCCTCCGGATGCGTTGCCGATCCACTCTCCGCGTGTATTCGTTCGTCAATCCCCAAGAGGGTCGGGCATTTTCGGCAGGATCGTGCACGAATCCGTCGCAGCAGCGCGGACGCATTGCCGCAGAAGATAAGCTGTCGCCTGCCGCAGCATCATTCCTTCGCTGGCTTCGCTTCCTTCTTCGACTCTGCGTCTTTCTTTCCTTCGCCTTCCTTTTTCGCCTGCGGCTCTTTCGGCGGCGTGAGGTCTGCGGCGGCGATGTTGCCGCCCGCATAGGTCACCGAGGGCTCCGGACCGGCGTGCGGCGCATACCGGACCAGCACCGTCACGCGCCGGTTGGAAGCGTCCTGCGGCTCGTTTGGCTTGCGCAGATTGCGGTCGGCATAGCCACGTACCTCAACCACCTGGTCTTCGCGCACGCCATGCGCTTCCATCAGCCGCCGCGCCATGTTCGCGCGATCCGCTGAAAGCTCCCAGTTGCCGTAGGTGCCCGCCGCGTAGGGAGTTCCGTCTGTGTGTCCCTCGATCATGATCGGGTTGGGCAGCTTCGCGATCTCCACCGCCATCACGCCCAGCAGCTGGGTCAGCGTATCGGTGGGTATGGCTTTGCCGTTCTCAAAAAACGTTCCCTTGGGCGTCTCCATCAACTCGATTTTCAGGCCCTCGTCGGTCAGCTTCATCTCGATCTGGTCTTTCAGTTTTTCAAACCCGGCAACCGAGCGCAGCGACTTCATCAGCTTCTCTTCCAGCTTGCTCATGTCGTCTTTTTTCGCCGCCCCCGCATTGCCCGCGTCGGGCCGGTCCGTGCCCTTCTTTTCCGCCGTGCCTTTGGGATCGCGGAAGTAGCCGCCTATGGCCTCCTGCGTGGGTTTGCTGGTGTTCAGCAGCCACAGCACGATGAACAGCGCCATCATGGCGGTCACAAAATCGGCATAGGCCACTTTCCAGGCCCCGCCGTGGTGGCCGCCGTGGCCGCCCTTCTTCTTTTTGATAATGATGATCTGGTCTGAGTTCGTCATGGTGTCCTGCGCCGCCTACGCGGCTGCCTCGCCCTTGTCTCTGCAGCTCTTCTCCACTTCGGTGAAGCCAGGCCGCACGTGGCCCGGGATAGCGCGCCGGCCCATCTCCACCGCCATGATCGGCGACGTGCCTTTCATATAGGCCAGCAGGATCACCCGCAGCACATGGTAGAAGGACTGCTCATCGTCCACCGTCTTGCACATGCTCGAAGCCAGCGGCCCGATCATGCCGTAGCACAGCAGGATGCCCAGGAATGTGCCCACCAGCGCCGCCGCCACCTTGTGCCCGATCTCCTCCGGCGGCCCGCCCAGTGAGCCCATGGTCACCACCACGCCCAGCACCGCCGCCACGATGCCCAGCCCCGGCAGCGCGTCCGCCATGCTGCTCAACGCCTGGTTGGGCTGCACGGCATTGTGGTGGTGCACCTCCATGTCCAGCTCCATCATCTGGTCCACGTCAAAGGGCGTCACGCCGCCGGTAATCATCATCCGCAGCGTGTCGCACACGAAATCGCGAATGTGGTGATCCTTCAGGAACGCCGGGTACTTGGCGAAGGTCTGGCTTTTCTCCGGGTCTTCTACGTCCGGCTCGATGGCCACCGCGCCTTCCTTGCGCGCCTTGGTCAGGAGATCGAACAGCATTTTCAGCGTCTCCGTATAGCGCTGCTTGGAGAACGGCGAGCCTTTGAGCACGCCCAGAACCCCGGCGATGAGCTTCTTGATGATGTGCATCGGGTTGGCCGTCAGTACCGTGCCCAGCGCCGCGCCGCCGATGATCAGCAGTTCGGCCGGCTGGACGAGGACGGCGAGATTGCCATGCTCCATCAGGTACCCGCCGACGACGCACCCGAAAACGACAACAATTCCGATGATTGCAAACATGGCTGGTCTGTCCTGAGTGAGATCAAGAGTCTTCACAGCACCGCGTGACGACAGTGTCTGTTTGGGTCTCTGGCGACTATCGGCAGACTCCGCTTTCTGTGCAGGCCAAAAAGCTTCGGCTCGGTTGATCAGGGTGGGCTTCTCTGCCGATAGTTCGTAGGAACCGCCCAGTAGAGAGTTGTGGTGATCATGCGAGTTGGAAAGCTTCAGAAGACCGGAAGGGAGAACGGCAACCGCCTGCCATCTGCCCCGAAGACCCCGGCTGGATTCTGCCGAACGCCCCTGCGTGGCGTAACCCGTCCTGTCAGTGGCAGGGAAGGGGGCGCGATGAGGGTCCTTCTGGCGGAACGAAACCCAGGCGTTCGAAAGCGCTTGCAGACCGCCCTGGCAACCCAGGGCTTCGATGTGGTGTGCGTGGCCGATGGTCATGCCGCACTGGAGCATCTTCTCTGCGGAGACGGTCCATGGATCGCTCTGCTGGGACCGGGACTCTCCGGCAGAAGCGGTTTGTCGGTCTGCAGAGAAATCCACGCGTCGGCCCGGCACCCTTCCCTCTACATCATTCTCCGCACGGAGTCCGCATCATCCCGGGCTGTGGCGCGCGGTCTGGACGCGGGAGCGGACGACTCCATCGCAACCTCCTGTGAACTGGGCGTCTTCAAAGCGCGCCTGCGCCTGGCCGAGCGCACCCTGCGTACCCGGCATGCCCTAGCCCGGCGGGCCCTGCACGACTCGCTCACTCTGCTGCCCAACCGGGCCCATGTCATCCAGCGGCTGACGGACTGCGCCAGACAGATGAGGCTCCGGCCCGAACACGAGTTCACTCTCCTGCTCGTCAACATCGACCGCTTCACGATCGTGAACGAAAGTCTGGGCCACACTGCGGGCGACGATCTGATGAAGAAGATCGCGCAGCGCCTGCTGCAAACGGTGCGAACCCGTTCTGCCGATGCTGTAGGTGACGACCGGCGCAGAGAGAGGAATCGCTGCGAGGATACTGTCGCTCGTCTGGATGGAGATGAGTTCGTCATCATCCTGGAGCAGGCCGGCAGTCTTCAGGAAGGCATCCTCATTGCGAACCGGGTCAACGCTGCCTTGCAGCGCGGCTTCTCCATCAACGGAGAAGCTGTCATCATCAGCGCCAGCATTGGCATCTCCACCAGCACCGGCCAGCCGGCCGAGCCGGCCGAGATTCTTCGCTGGGCTTGCGCGGCGGTGAACAAGGCCAAGCTGCTGGGAAGGTCGCGCTACGAGATCACCCTGCCGGACCGCAGCTCTGCCACGGTGAATCTGCTGAAGCTCGAAAACGATCTGCGCCGCGGCGTCGAGTGCGGCGAGTTCGAAGTCCACTACCAGCCGATCATGGATCTTTCCAGGTCCCACCTCACGCGCTTCGAAGCCCTGATGCGCTGGAATCACCCAAAACTGGGCTTTATCCCTCCCAGCGCTTTCATCCCGCTGGCGGAAGAAACCGGCCTTATCCTGCCCATGGGAACGGCGCTGCTCCGTTCCGCTTGCCGTCAGATGCAGGCGTGGAACTCCCGCTTCTACCCTCCCGCGAGCGTCTGCGTCAACATCTCTCCCCGCCAGTTCACCGAGGGCACCTTTGTGGAGCAGGTCCGCGATGCCCTGCGTGATACGGGTCTCGACTCCAAGTCATTGGAGCTCGAGGTAACCGAGAACCTGACCATGCAAGACGCCGGCCGCGCCGAGAAAGTGCTCCAGGAATTGGTCGGAGCCGGCATATCCGTCAGCCTCGACGACTTCGGCACCGGGTACTCGTCGCTGAGCTACCTCCTCCGCCTGCCCATCCGCACCCTCAAGATCGACCGCTCCTTCGTCGCCGGCATCGAGCAGAACAGGGACAGCCTGTCCATCATCCAGACGATCATCGCGCTGGGCCACAACCTCGGCATGAAGGTCACCGCCGAAGGTATCGAGACTGAAGCCCAACTGGCGCTGTTGCAACAACTCAACTGCGACTTCGGCCAGGGCTACCTGTTCGCTCCCGCCCTCGCTCCCGAGCAGGCCACCGAGATGTTCGCCCGCAGCCGCCTTGCAGTCTGTCCCCCGCCGGAGCCCTTGATGCTTTCAGCTGCCACAACGGCTCTGCCCGCGATCAGACCGCAGTTGCTGGCGTGACGGTAACAGCTCAGCCGCATTGGCGGCCCTGTTCAGTCCCGCCGCGCCTTACCGCCCAGCACCCGGGAGCCGGTATGCGCTCCGTGCGCAAGTTCCGGCATGGTGATGATCAGCACCTCGCACTTTCCGTCACCTACGCACTCGTAGCTGTGCAGTATGTTCGCCTGGAAGTACACCGCATCGCCTGCTTCGAAGGTGTCTTCCTGGCTGTCATGCGTAAGCTTCAGGCATCCTGTCAGGATGTACAGGAACTCGGTCCCTTGGTGCTGGTGTGAGCGCGGAACGCGTCCTTCACTGGCGGGCAGAAACTCCGCGATATAGGGCGTAATGCGCTTGTCCATCGGCACCGCGCCCAGCGCCTCAAAGAAATAGCCGGGCTCGTCCGCCCCGGTCTGCGGCAGCCGCTGCCGCTCCTCCGCGCGCACTATCCGGAACAGCTCCGGCTTCTCCGGCTCAAAGAAATAGCTCATGTCCTTGCTGAATACCATGGCGATGCGGGCCAGGTTGCGCAGCGTCGGCACAACGCGGCCGGTCTCCAGCTGACTCAGAAAGCTAGCCGAAAGTCCCGTGTGCCGTCCCAGCTCTACCAGGCCCATCTGCTTGCGCTGCCTCAGGTACTTGATTCGGTCCCCGATACGCTTGGCTTCTATGCACTGCTCGGCCTGCGCGGTGCTCACGCCGGTGCCGTCGCCCGAGCCGGCTTCGAGCGCTCCACTCGCTTCGACTGCTTCCTGTGCGTTCTCCTGTGCTGCCTCATCCAACGTTGCTTGCGCACTTGCTGCCACGGCGTCAACTCCTCGAGAAACATTCACTCAGCAAAAAGATGATTCCACTGCACGGAAAGGATGCTCCGGATCGCATTCCCCGGAGGAGCTAGGGCCGCCAAACGCTAAAATGGGAGGAGAATGACCGCTCCAGCGGACATTCGGGACAGTTTGAACAGCAAGGAACACTCCATGAGCAGCACCCCCTTCGCGCCTGCCGCGACCCTCCACGAGCTGGCCCATGCCGCCGGCATTCTCCTCACCCCGGTTGAGCCAGGTGCTGACTTTTCCGGCGCACCCACTGACCGCTACATCGCCGCGCTCGCTTCCGATCCCAGCAAGAACCAGGCGCTCGAGCTCAGCCAGGCGTTCGAGCAGCGCATCGCCGCCGACCCTCGACTGGTCGGCAGCATCACCAGCTATCTGCAGGAGGCTGCCACGCGCCTGCGCAGCCCCCGTCCTGACGTGCACCTCACCCTGCTCGGCCTGCCGCTCAGCTTCGCGAAGTTCGCTTGGCCGTTCCACGGCTCCACCTCCGGCGCCGATACCTCCATCGTCCACGGCGAGGTGCGTCTCGAAGACGGCGGCGAAAGCTTTCTGCACGCCAAGATCTCCGCGTCCATGACCCGCACCTTCGCCGAGGTGGTGCCCGCGCTGGAACAGCCCTTCGCCGAAGGCTTCATCTACAACGCCGTGCGCAAGACCGTCGATCAGGGCCAGATTGAGCTCGTCAAGAGCGGCAATCGCCAGCCCGTCCCGGTCACCACGCGCTACTATTCGGCCAAGCAGCAGCGCTTCATCTTCAACGACACCACCCCGCAGCAGCGCCGCGACTTCCTCGCCATGAAGGTTTTCTGGCTCTCCGCCATGCTCGGCGCTAACATGCCCGCCTGGATCGTCGACCCGCGCGACGCCCAGTACCTCAACACCACGCCCGCCGAGCTCAAATCCGCCAGCGCACAGCTTGCCGCGGAAGGCTACGTCGAGCTCGCTGAAGCCGGCGAGTGGGCTGCCGCCACGGACAGGCTGCGCAACGACGAACCCACCTATCGCAACGAAATCACCGAAGCGCTAAACTTCATCAAGCCCGCCTTCAACGAAAGCATGCGCGCCGGCCAGACCAACATGTAACTCCTGCTATCTGCTGACTTCCTGCACGGCGTTCCACTGCTTGCGGTCCACCAGCACGCCCAGTTGCGCACTCTCCGCGCGCACTCGCAGCGTGCCCTCGCCCGGGTACCGGGGCGATCTCCCCGCCTCCACCGGCGTGGCCGCGTGCAGCGCATCGGCGGCGCCCTGGAGCACACGCGCCATCTCCTCCTTCGCCGCCACGCTTTCCGGCGCGAACGCCACGAACATCTGCGACTGCCCAACCTCCTGCAGCGCATCCGGGCCGAACTCGTGCGTGGCGCGTCCGCCGCTTAGCAGGGCCGCGAACACGTCCAGCGCGAACGCCAGCCCCGATCCCTTCCAGAACCCGATCGGCAGCGCCCGCTGCGAGCGCTCGATCGCACCTGCGTCCGTGGTCATCTCGCCCCGCTCGTCGAACCCGCCCGGCACCGGCAGCTGCTCGCCTCGCTCGCGATACGCCTGCAGCGTGCCATAGCTGAACTGGCTCATCGCGATATCCAGCACCATCGGCACCCCGCCGCCATCTCCCGAAGGCACCGCCACCACCAGCGGATTGTTGCCTACCGCTGGCGAAGACGCCCCCCACGGCGGCAGGTTCGGCAGCGTATTGCTCCAGCACATCGCCGCGAAACCCGCCTCCGCCGCCTGCCAGCCGAAGCTGCCGCCGCGCAGCCAGTGCGTGGTATCGCCCAGCGCCACCGCGCCCACCCCGTGCTGGCTGGCCAGCTCCATCGCCCGTGCCATCGCCGCATGTGCCGCCACATTGCCCGGCCCGCGATGCCCGCGCCACCGCTCCAGCCCGCCGAAGCTCTTCACGCACTCCGGCTCCGCCTTCGCATCGATCTGTCGGAGCCGCACCATCTCCGCAAAGCGCGGCAGCCGCGCGATGCCGTGCGTCCGCACGCCGTCGCGGTCGGTTTCCGCAATCAGCCGTGCGCTGAGACCGGCTCGCTCGGGCGTCAGGCCAAGCCGCAGCAGCGCACGCTCCACCGCGCTCTGCAACTCCGGCAGCGGAATCCGCAGGTCCCGCGATGTGTCCGCACCCGCTACAGCGGCTTCGGCGGCGCGGTCCTCCTGCTCCAGCTGTTTTGCTTCCTCCATGCGCTTCCGTCCCCGCTCCTGCCCCTCGCAGACGCCTCAGGGCCACACGCCAAAAACACGACGATACACTGGACACCATCATGGGTCGCCCCGCAGCACGGCCTGGGATCGCGCTCCCCAGGCACGTATTTGCCCGGCGCGCAGGTGCTGCTGCGCCCAGACGCTTCCCGCTGTCCCTGCTTCTAAGCGCCCTACTCACCCTGCCAGTGGGTTCCCTCGCCGCGCAGAGCCCCTCCAGTCATCGCACTGCCGCAGCCACAAAGTCTGATGCACACACCGTCCCGGTGCTCATGCTCAGCGACATCCACTTTGAGCCCTTCCGGGACCCTGCCAAGCTCGCCTCCCTGCGTACCGCTCCCGTCGATGCATGGCAGGCGATTCTCGCTGCTCCTGCATCCGTGACGCAGGCAGCCGATTTCCAGCGCCTGCAGGCGGCCTGCCCGGTGCATGGCCTCGACACCGCCTGGCCGCTGCTTTCACGCAGCCTGGCGCAGGCCGCCGCCCGGCTGCCGCACCCGCTTTTCGTCACGGTCAGCGGTGATCTGCTCAGCCATGCGTTCGACTGCCGCTTCAAGAGCCTCGCACCCAGGGCCAGTGAGGAAGAACTGAGCGCCTTCGCCGCGAAGACAGTCGACTTCGTCACCGCGCAGCTGCGTGAAGCGTTTCCCAACTCGCCCGTCTACCTCGCCCTCGGCAACAACGACTCCGGTTGCACCGACTACCGCGAGGACCGCAACAGCGCTTTCCTGCAGCATGTAGCGGAGTCCTTTGCTTCTGCCGCCGGGAGCGGGGAAAGCGGCCAAACCATCCTGCGCGAGTTCTCCGACGAGGGCGACTACAACATCGCCCTGCCCGGTCCGCTGCACGACAGCCGCCTGTTTGTTCTTCAGGACATTTTCGAAACCGGCCGCTATGCCGGGTGCGGCGGCAAGCTCAACCCCTCCGCTGCCGAAACCCAGCTTGCCTGGCTCACCGCGCAGCTCGCCGACGCCCGCGCGCACCGCCAGCACGTCTGGGTCATGGCGCACGTCCCGCCCGGCATCGACATGTACTCGACGATTCATAACGGCTCGAAGGTCTGCTCCGGTCAACCGCCCGTCATGTTCCTGGGCAACGAAAAAATCGCCGACGTGCTCACCGCTTACCCTGATGTGATTGCGCTGGCGATCTTTGCCCACTCCCATGCGGACGAGCTCCGCTTCCTCCATGCAGCCGGCGGCGAGACCGGTGTTTCCGCCAAGCTCGTCAGCTCGATCTCGCCCGTCAACGGCAACCTGCCCACGTTCACGGTTGCGCAGGTCGATCCCCACACCGCCGTGCTTCTCGATTACACCGTGTTCCTGGTTGGGGAAGGCGTGGCGTCAAAGCCGGAGTACAGCTTTCGCGAAACCTATAAGCTGCCCGACGTCTCCGGCGCCTCACTGCATGCCCTCACGTCCGGCTTTCTCGCGGACAGGGCCGGGGAAGCCGCAGCCAGTCAGGCGTATCAGCGCCTCTACTTTGCCGGCGATACTGGTTTTCACGCGGCGGTTATGGCGCTCTTCTGGCGCAGCTACGCCTGTTCCCTCACCGAGGACAGGGCCTATACCTTCCGCACCTGCGCCTGCGCTGCCGAAGGAAGTTCAAAGCAGTAGCCCGCTAGTCAAATCGTGGCAGGTGCTCCATGTCGCTTTCCGGCACCCCTTCCACCGGTCCGCCGGCCTTCACCCAGGCCCGCAAGCCCCCGCGAATCACCTTGGTTCGGCAGTTTTCCTGCTCCAGCATGTGCGCCACCCGCATGCTGGTTGCCTCGCGCGCACAGGAGCAGTAAAGATAAATGTCGCACTCCGGCGCCATGAACTCGCGCAACGCCACCAGCTCTTCCCGCAGCCGGCTCGGCTCCACGCGGATGGAGTTCTTGATCCGCTTCATTCCCGCATCGTAGTAGCCGTGGGAGCGCACATCCGCAATCACCATCACGCGCTCATGGGTGTGATTCTTCATCTGTTCCCACAGATCGTGTGCGGCGATCTTCTCGATATTCGAAAAGCGATTGTCGTGCACCCAGTTGTAGACCAGCCAGCCGATGTAGAGTGCGATTGCCAGCAGCAGCATCTCGCCCGTCACGTGCCCGGCGCGCTGCACGAACCCCACGATGGTCTTCACGAACGGCGCAAACAGGTATCCCGCCAGGGTCCACGCGCTGACGTACAAAGCCACACCACATGCGTCCAGCCTCAGGAACTTCCACCAGCGCATATTCAGGCTGCCCGCCAGCGGTGCGGATACTGTCGCCAACCCCGGTACGAACTTCGCAAAAAGCAGGGTTTTCTGGCCCCGCTTGTAGAAGGAGTTAGCTGAACCGAAGATGCAGGTTTCCGGATTCATGCTGATGCGGCAGATCCCCGCCAGTAGCCACCAGCCCGTGGCCCGTCCGCCCAGATACATCAGATTGTCGCCCGCGGTGGAGGCCAGGAAGGCTGTCAGCAGCACCATCTGCAGGCTGAGCGAAGCGCCATGCGCTGCCGCGCCCGCCATCAGCAGCACCACACTCAGGGGCAGGGGCAGCCCGCACGCGGAGAGAAATAGGATGGTGCCCACCGTCGCGTAGCCGTGCTGCGTGACTAATGCGAGCAGGTTCATCGTTCTCAGACCCCAATCCCGGCCGCAGCCGGTCCGTGCGTTTGCGCCGCGTTTCACCGTTGGATGCGTGCCGCGGAAGACGGGTCGACTTTCTTTAGCAGCGCGGCCGGCCCACCCCCTTCCCCGCGAAACCCAGTCTTATCCTGTAAGTCAAGTCGCCTCGGCACAGCCTCTACAGGCTCAAGCTGAATCACCTTCCACTCGCAGCTGAAAGCTCCAACACATAGCTGAATAAACCTCGCTGCCCGCCCTCGCCGTCAGGCATGAATCGGGAACCACGAAACGCCAGCTCCGATCTTCCTCGCTCCTCTCGGTTCTCTCGTATTCGTCTCGCTCTCAAAACTCCACCCTCACCCCCACCGCCACCAGGCGCTCCCGGCTCCCACCGCCTGTGGACGAGGTCGGCGTCCCGAACGCCGGCGTGCTCACTCCTTCGGCAGCTACAGCCGCGGCATCCTGAAACAGGAGCGGAGTCACCCCGCCCGCAGCCGTTCCCGTCACGAACGCCCGTGTCTCCACCCGCGACAGGTTCCGCGCATTCAGCAAGTTGAAAGCCTCGGCGTACCCGCTCACCTTCAATCCGCGCAGGCTTCCGCCGCGCTCCAGCCGCAGGTCCACGTTAGCGCGGCCCGGCAGCCGTAACGTATTGCGCCCCACTGTCGGCAGATAGGTCGAGCCGCCCGAGCCGTTGATCGAGGTGTGGCCGCCGCTCAGCCGCGTTCCTCCGAAGATCTGGTAGCTGTACGGTGCTCCACTGGCGGCCGTAGCGCTCGCCGCCACCCGCCATCCGCTCAGCGCTTCCCGTGCCGCCTTCGAGCCGTGCTGCCAATCTGTCCTTGAGACCAGAAGCCCGCCGAACCGCAGGGGAGCCTGAAAGTCACTCAGCCCCTTGTCGTAGCCGATTGCGAATGGATCGAAGCTCCCGTTCACCCGCGGGCTCGATCCGCTCTCCGGGCCGTCGTCGATCGCCCGCGAAAAGGTCACGCTCCCTCGCGCCTCCATGCCATGCCAGGCCCGCATCCGGGTTTCGAGCGAGCCCGCGTGGTAGGTTGAATTGGCCTGCGAGGTGATCGCGGTGACCGGCCCGTACCCCGGGAGCCGCCGCGCGGTATACAGCGGCACAGCAAACGTTCGTCCCTCCGCAAGGCCCGGCATGCTCGCCCCACCCTGCAGTGTGAAGCGGATCACGCTTGCCGCCGGCGCGATGTTCACGTCCACCGAGGTCGGCAGCTGCGTCGCCACCGCCCCCGCATAGCCCAGCCGCATCTCGAAATGCCGTCCCAGGCTCCGCTCCACCGTCAGCGTTGCCCGCTGAATAGCCGGCAGCCGGAACCGTTCGGAGAACACGGTCGCCGCCCCGGTTTGCGCCACCGCGCTTGGCGGCGTGCCGGCAAAGGCGCATGGATACCCGAACCCCTGGTTTGCGACCTGCGGACACACCGTCTCCGTGGCCGGCGTGATCCGCACCTGCTCGATCCCGCTAGCCGCAGTTCCGGAGCCAAGCCCGTTGTCAGCTAGCGCCGCCCGCAGCGTCGTGCCGGGCAGCCGCCCGTAGAACCACCCGTACCCCGCCCGTACCGTCGCCCACCGTCCCGTACGCGGCGACCACGCCAGCCCCACCCGCGGCCCCACATTGTTCCGGTCCTCCGGAAACGCGCTCGTTGTGCCCGCCAGCGGTTGAGGGAGCGCCAACGTCCGCAGACTGGCGTCCAGCCCGAGGTTCGGAACCTGTGGCAGCGGCAGCAGCGTGTACTCATAGCGCACACCCAGCGTCAGCCGCAGGTTGGGAAGCGCTGAAAAGCTGTCCTCCGCGAAACCGGCAAACTCATGCGTCGTAAACGCTTGCTGCGCGGCCCCAAAGCTCTGCGTGTAAGTCCGGAAGCAGAAGTCGTGCACCGCTGCCCCGATGCTCGGGCACCCGCCGTTCGGGTACGCATGCACGTTGAAGGTCGCATCCGTGATCCAATCCACCAGGCCACCCGCGCGGCCATTCACGTCGCCGCTGTCATACAGAAACGTTCCATTGGCGTTCCGCAGCGAGTCCACCCGGTCCGCCACCCGGCTCCAATCGCCGCCGACGCTCAGCACATGGAAGCCCAGCGCCCCATGCAGCGTTTCCGCGGCTTCGAAACGATGCTCGTCCGGATACGCCGAGCGGTCCAGGTTCGCCGCCGTGCCATACGTAAATCCTTGGGGCGCGATCTCCACCTCTGGAGCCTCCCCACCGGGCGCGATGGCCGGCTCCTGCGGGAGCGGCGCCCGGGGCCGCTCGCTCTCCAGGTCATGCACCCACTGCAGCCGCACCGCATTCTCCAGCCTGGGCCGGAACGCATGGGCCCAGTGGCCGGCTACCGCATTGGCATCGAGCGCGCTGTCGCCCCCGCTGCCGCGTGCGCGCGCCACCCCAGCCTCCGCCCGCTGGGCGAAGGCCGCGCCCGCGCTGTCCGGTGAGCAGGAGCAGGCGATGAGCTC